>CAVRDB010000034.1:0-55517 GCA_963719625.1 uncultured Acidobacteriota bacterium | reverse complement strand
CTGCGAATTTTCGACACATCTGAACAGAATCCAGAGACCTCTCTGGACTGGCTACGCCATAGCTAGGGTATTTCTGCATCAGAAGTGCGGCAAATTTGCCACTCTTCATATATATGCGAAACCGGAAAATGCAGGAAGCTTTGGGCGGCGATACGGTTTTTCTTGATTCGACGGACTTTTCGACATATATTGCCAGTATCGGCAATGAAAACTGCCGTGCGTATGGGCCCCGAAACGCTCGTGCGGTCTGCAATTCGCTTCTTCAAACCAAGTATCCAGGTTTCTAGAACACCTAGTCGTGTTCCCGGATTCGTTTCCATCGACATTGCTCCATGATGAGCGCATAAACGCTGCTGTGTTGTGCAGTATGTTGTCTGCGTGTTTCTGCAAATATGCCGTACGCCGATCACGTCGGTGACAGCAGGCTGCAGATCAGCAGACATTGCGATCGTTTTTAGGAGTGCTGTCATGAGATCTACTCTTCTGCGTTGCGATGCATTTCACGCGATCTTTCCCGCGAGCACTCTATTGCGCCTCCGAGCTGCGTACTCCAAAGGAGTAGCAATATGGAACGCCTAGTCGTGATTGGCAATGGGATGGCCGGTACTGGCTGCGTGGAGCAGATTCTGAAGCACGCTACTCGATTTGACATCACCATCTTTGGCGACGAGACGCACGCGAATTACAACCGCATCCTACTTTCTTCAGTTTTGGCTGGGGAAAAATCCGCGGACGAAATTATTCTGAACGATCTGGAATGGTATCGAAAGCACGGAATTACGCTGCATCTTGGCGTACGCATCACTGGCATTGATCCCGTCCTGAAAACTGTCACCGGAGATGACGGCAGCGTTACATTTTTTGACAAGCTGATTCTTGCTACTGGAAGCTCTCCGCTGATCCCGCCGATGGAGGGAATTAAGCGCGATGGAGTTTTTGTTTTTCGCACGCTGCAGGACACGCATGCACTGCTACAGCGGGCACGTCCAGGATTAAAGACAGCGGTCATCGGTGGAGGACTTCTTGGACTGGAAGCGGCACGTGGACTGCAGGTGCAGGGTTGCGACGTCACCGTCATCCACCTGATGGAAACACTGATGGAACGCCAGCTCGACTCTACTGGCGGAGCATTTCTCAAAACCCAGATTGAGGCGCTTGGCACCAAGGTTTTGCTGGGCCGCAGTACAACTGCCATTCTTGGCAACGGCAAGGTGGAAGGCCTTGCATTCAAAGACAACAGCACGCTCGATGCCGAGCTGGTTGTAATCGCAGCAGGCATTCGCCCTAACGTGGAATTGGCGAAGATGGCTGGGCTACAGGTGAATCGCGGCATTGTGGTCAATGACCACCTGGAGACCTCTCATCCAGATATCTTTGCCGTGGGTGAATGCGTGGAGCATCGCGGCGTCTGCTATGGCCTGGTGGCGCCGCTGCTCGAACAGGGAAAGGTTCTGGCTGCCGCACTCACGGGAAATCGCGGCATCGGATTTGAGTCGAGCGTGCCCGCGACCAAACTCAAGATCATGGGCGTCGAGGTTTTCTCCGCCGGCAACTGGGATGAAAAAACCTCTGGTGCAGAGGCTGTTCGTTTTGAAGATCCGGCGCTCGGTTTGTACAAAAAGCTGACGCTTTGCGATGGGCGTCTTGTGGGCTTCATCCTGGTTGGAGATACATCTGACAGCCCACGTTATCTGGACTGGTTGCGTTCCGGAAAGGATTTGTCCAAATTGCGGCGGCACCTCCTCTTTCCGCCTCCAACAGAGGATTCAGGGATTGACGTTGCGAAAATGCCCGACAGCGAAACGATCTGTGGCTGCATGGGCGTTAGCAAAGGCAATGCAATTCACGCGATTCATACGCAAGGCGTCTGCACGCTTGCCCAGCTAAAAGAAACGACACGCGCCTCCACGGGATGCGGAAGCTGCACCGCGCTGTGTCAACAGCTGCTGAAAAGCGTTGTCCCGGAGTTCGAGGAAGAAGCCAAAACCGTACTCTGCAAATGCATTCCATTTCCAGAGCATGCCCTTCGGGAGATCATACGCAGCCAGCAGCTTCGCTCTGTCAGTGAAGTGCTTGAACTCTACGGCAATGGCATGGGTTGCGAAGTCTGCAAGCCGGCGCTGAGTTATCTGCTGGACGTGGTCTGGTGTGGAGACTACAAGGAAGATCGCTCGGCACGATTCATCAATGATCGCGTGCATGCGAACATCCAAAAGGATGGCACATTTTCTGTGGTTCCGCGCATGCGGGGCGGTGTTACCTCCGCGGCAGAACTGCGGCGGATTGCCGATGTTGCGGACAAATACAACGTGCCGATGGTGAAGATCACTGGCAGTCAACGCATCGACCTGCTGGGAATCAAGAAGTCTGACCTGCCTGCGGTATGGGCTGATTTGGGCATGCCTTCCGGACAGGCGTACACCAAAGGGGTACGCATGGTGAAGACCTGCGTGGGAACGGAGTTCTGCCGTTTCGGTGTGCAGGACTCGACATCCACGGGAATCGAACTGGAGCGGCGCTTCGAAAATCTTTTCACACCGCACAAATTGAAAATGGGCGTCGTGGGTTGTCCGCGCAATTGCGCCGAGGCCACAGTGAAAGACATCGGTCTCGTTGGCCAGGACGGAAGCTGGCAGGTAGTCGTCGGTGGCGCAGCGGGCAAACGTGTACGCAAGGCCGACCTTCTGATTACGGTGGAAACCAGCGAAGAAGCCCTGCAGTCTGCCTCCATTTTTCTGCAGTATTACCGCGAAAATGCGAATTACATGGAGCGGACGTATGACTTTGTGGAACGGGTCGGAATCGAAAAAGTGAGAAGAGAAACCATTTATGCACCGGATGCGGAAAAGCAGCATTTGCTGGAGCGGCTGCGGAAATCCAAGGCATTGTCAAAAGATGCGTGGACGGAACGCGACGTCCCTTTCACGCCAACTCAATTTGTACAGATCGAAGCTCTAGGGAGGAATTTACAATGAAGACAGATCGATGGATACGATTGACACAGTGCATCAATATTCCTTTACATGAGGGCCGTACAGTTCAAATAGATGGCCATGAAGTTGCGGTTTTTAACTTGGGTGGCCGATTTCTGGCGGTTGAGAACCGATGCCCGCATCGCGGGGGACCACTCGCGGACGGCATCATTTCGGGACAGAAAGTTGTCTGTCCGCTCCATGCACGAAAGGTGTGCCTCGAAACAGGCCACGTAGAAGGAACATCTGAGCAACCACTGTGCGCGCAAACATATCCGACGCGTATCGTAGACGGCTGTGTCGATCTCAGACTTTTAGCGCCCATGGTAGAAGAAATTGCACCGTTGCCAGCCAATTTTTCTCTGGATGCAGTGAGCTTGGTTTGACATAATCCAAACTAGAAACAGCAGGTTAGCCTTCCGCTGACGGCGATCTCGCCCGCACGCAATTGCTCCAGTAAGAATTCCTGTTTATTTCTATCCAAACAGGCGAGGATAAAGGATGCCACAAGCGAGCTTTCATGGATTGCGTGTCCTTGCACTCGAAAGCCGACGCGCCGACGAAATCGCCAAGCTGATTCGAACGTATGGAGGTGAGCCCACGGTGGCCCCAGCCATGCGGGAAATTCCGCTCACGTCCAATCATGAAGCTCTTGAATTTGCTGGATCGCTGATGCGGGGCGAATTTGATCTAGTCGTATTTCTAACAGGTGCGGGTATTCGCTGCCTGTTGAATATCATCCAGGCTGAATATGATCGCGACGCATTTTTAGCAGCGCTTCGCGGCGTCAAAATTGCTGCTCGTGGGCCCAAGCCCTCCGCGGTTCTGCGCGAACTGCAAATACCGATAACTTTGACTGCACCAGAACCCTGCACCTGGCGTGAACTGATCAGCGAGATGGAAAGCGTAATTGGGAGAAAGCTCTTTGATCTGCGCATTGCCGTGCAAGAATATGGAGCTCCGAATCCTGAGCTATTAGCTGCATTGGAAGAGCGAGGTTGCACAGTTACACGTGTACCCGTCTACCAATGGGCGCTGCCGGAGGATTTAACCCAATTACGAGAATCCATCCATGCGATTGCAGAGCGCGGTGTTGACGTGGTTGTGTTCATGACGGCTGTCCAGGTGATCCACTTGTGGAAAGTGGCCGAACAGATGAACTACATTGATGAGTTATACGACGGGTTGAAAGCAACACTTGTGCTTTCGATTGGCCCGAGCACATCGGAGGAATTGCGGCGTCACGGCATATTGCCGGATTTTGAGCCTTCACATCCAAAGATGGGTTTCCTGGTGAATGAGGCTGCACAATGCGCAGGGCGACTGCTGGAAGGCAAACGGGCTGAACATAAAATCGCAAATGTATCACCGCCTCCAGCTGTGTCTCTCAGTAAAAAAGCTCCCGAGAAGACAATAGAAAAGTCTGCATACCAGTTACACCAGCAAAAAAAGGAACCCACAGACATCGAATCCCTGCATGCCATTGGTAGCCGCATGGCTGCAGCCGATCCTTTTCACGCTGTGCTGGCCCACATCGTTGACTTCGTCTCGACACTTGTCCGGTGCGATTCCTGCTTCATCTATGTGCTGGAACAGGATCGGCTTGTACTGCGTGCATCAAAAAACCCCCACGCAGATGTTGTGGATCATCTCGGGCTTCGCCTTGGGCAAGGCATTACGGGCTGGGTTGGGCAACATCGGGAGCCGGTTGCTATCCCCTCGAATGCATTGAAGGATCCGCGCTTCAAAGTTTTTAAGGATTTGCCGGAAGATTTATTTGAGGGTTTTCTCTCAGTGCCGATTCTCTGCAGGGGAAAGCTGGTGGGTGTAATCAATGTGCAGCACCGGCAGCCGTATTACCACACGCCCTATGAAGTGCAGATGATCTCGACCATCGGATTCCTGGTTGGCGGAGAGATCGAAATGGCGCGACTGGAAAGTGAGAAGTCGAGTCTGTCGGATCAACTGGAGACGCGCAAGCATGTCGAACGAGCCAAAGGGATTCTACAGCGCGAGTTTGGGCTGAATGAAGAAGAGGCTTATCGCACCATGCAGAAAGAAAGTCGCCAGCGACGAAAGACGATGCGCGATATTGCGGAGGCAGTTATCCTGAGCGAGGAACTCCGCCGCGATCAATCTTCCCGGAAGCGATAGCATCCTGCAGAGCCATGCAAAACGCTGATATTATGACTGTGCGTTTTCCTGGATACGTTTAATCATGGCCTGATTCGCGTCTATTAGCGACTCTGCCGACTCGTTTATTCTCTGATACAAAAACTGCCACTCTAGCTTCTTCTCCACAAGGGCTCGCGCCGAAAAAGCCAAGGACATACGCAATTCTTGGCTTGAGAGCAACCAATTACATTATTGATCGTAACGGCATTGTTTTCCTGTGAATCCTATAAGTCTTGTTGAGTTGGGAGTTATTCGGGAATTCCTTCGACTATTGGCTCAGCAAGCGGATGTAACAACCTCCCGGTGTTCCGGTAGGCAAAGACGCCTGCCTGTTGGAGAAGCGAGACATCCCATCGCCCACTCCAGCGATAGCCAAGCTCCAGCAGCATTGGACCGGCTAATAGGAAGATACCCGCAAAAGCAAAGAGCCCTACTCCATAACCACCCAAATGATCCTTCGACATGCCTAGCGCGCTTGGCAAACAAAAACCGCCTACACCACCGGCTGCACCGACAAGTCCAGTGATAATGCCGATACTGTTCGGGAACCGTAGCGGAACAAGCTGAAACACTGCGCCATTGCCCATGCCAAGCAGACCCATCACCGCAAATAATAAAGCAACGGCAACCGGTAGCGCAGGTAACAGACCCACGCCAATCAGACAAACTCCGATTGAGGCGAAGATTGCGAGCAGCAGGCGAAAGCCCCCAAATTTATCGGCAAGCCAACCACCGATTGGACGGAGATAGCTTCCGGAGAAAACGACTAGTGTTGTAAAGTCACCAGCTTGCACTGGAGATACATGGTATTGCTCGTGAAAAAAGAACGTGAGAAAACTCATCAATCCAACAAAGCCTCCGAATGTCATGCTGTACAGCACGCACAGCCATAAGGCATCGGGTTCTTTCAATACGCTGCGATAGTCTTTCCAAGCCAGAGGTTTACCTTGCCGAGGACTGTCCTTCGCCAAAACAAAAAACAGCACAAGAACAAGTACCACTGGCAACGCTGCAAAAGCAAAGGCTCTTGTCCATCCAAGGTGCTGCGCTATCCGCGGTGCAAACAATGTTGCCAGTAATGTGCCGGAGTTTCCTGCGCCTGCGATTCCCATCACCAACCCCTGGTGTTCCCTGGGATACCATTTGCTGGCAAGAGGCAACGCCACGGCAAAGCTGGCACCTGCGATGCCTAACAGAAATCCGAGTGCGTAAAAATGCCATGGAAGTGTAGCGAAGCGCCACCCCCAGAGCAGCGGCACCAGAGTCACGGTCATTCCCAGCAGCCCAACTCTGCGCCCGCCAAGCCTGTCGCACAATGCGCCCATTATTGGCCGGAAGAATGCACCCCCCAATAATGGAATCGCGACCAAAAGTCCTTTCTGCGTTGCAGTCATATGCACGTGTTGCGTTATGGCGGGAGCAAGTGGACCTAGCAGGACCCAGGCCATAAAGCTGACATCAAAATAGAGAAAGGCGGCCAGCAATGTCGGCCAATGACCACTCTTTATAAATGCTTTCAGATGCATGATGGTTTTCTCCTTGGAAACATCCTGCCGAAAATAATCGCTGCCATCTCAACGGCGTCGTGATTGTTTTTCTTTCATGGGCACGCTTTTTTCCACCCTGACGGCGCATTGCTTGTAGTTCGGTTCTCTCGATATCGGATCGAATGCGCTCTGTGTCACTTGGTTTACATTTGTCTGCACAAAGTGAAACGGCATAAAGACCTGACCTGGGGCAATAATTTCTGTGACACGTAGTTCCACGGCACGCACGCGTCCTCTTGCTGATACAACATCGACGCGGTCATGCGGATTCAATCGCAGCTTTTCAGAGTCTTGCGGATTCATTTCCAGCCAAGCGCGCGGAGAGAGATTGTGGAGTATTGGCACCACTCCCGTCTTCGTCCGCGTGTGCCAATGCTCTACGGTACGGCCCGTGTTGAGCACGAGTGGAAATTCCTGCGTGGGCTGCTCGGGGAACGGCTCCCAGTCGACACAGAGAAGTCGGGCCTTCCCATTCTCCGTTGGAAAATTTCCATCGGCGTACAAACGGCTCGTCACCGTTGGATCGAGTGAATAGCCATTGTCAGGAAATGGCCACTGAATTCCCCTGTGTTGCTCGATGGCTTCATACGTGATCCCGGAGTAATCGCACAACCTTCCCGCTGAGACACGCTTCCACTCATCGAATGCATCTTGCACCTTCGACCAGCCGTTGAACAGTTCCTGAGAGCAACCCAGCTCTCTCGCCAGATCGAGAAAAATGTCAAAGTCGCTACGCGCCTCGCCAGATGGAGCGACTGCACGGTTCACCTTGCTGATACGTCGTTCGGAGTTTGTATATGTGCCATCTTTTTCTCCCCAGATCGCAGCAGGTAAAATCAAATGCGCGAGTTCCGTTGTGGGCGTTGGATGAAATCCATCTTGCACTACAAGAAATTCAAGGTTGCGAAATCCCTGCAACAATACGTCCAGGTTGGGAAAAGAGACGATCGGATTCGTTGCGATAATCCAGAGCGCTCGAATCTCCTTGCGAACAGCAGCTTCGATAATGTCGGGATACGCAAGCCCACGCGACGTTGGAATTCGTTCTGCGTCCACGCCCCACAGGTTTGCCAGTTCCTCGCGGTCTTCGACGCTTTCAAATTTGCGATAGCCCGGCAGGCTGGAGGTGAAGCCTGACTCCCTCGTGCCCATCGCATTGCACTGTCCTGTAATCGAGAACGGCGACGCACCCGCGCGTCCGATATTGCCGGTAAGTAGCGCCAGATTGTTGATCGCATTTACTGTCTCGGTGCCCTTGGAGCTATGGTTAACACCCATTGTCCAAGCAATACATGCTGCTTTGGCCTGCGCGTACATCAACGCAGTCTTGTAAAGCAACTCCGTGGAAAGTCCGGTGATTTCGGCAACATACTCGGGCGTATATTTTTCTACATGTAGGCATAACGCCTCGAAGCCTTCCGTGTGTTGTTGAATGTAAGAGTGGTCAATCAGGTCATTCTTGATCAAAATATGAGCCAGACCATTCAGCAGTGCCAGATCTGAGCGTGGCTTCAGTGGCAGGTATAAATCTGCCATCATTGCTGTCTTGGTCACACGCGGATCAACAACGATGAGTTTTCCGTTGCGGTTCGCGTCTAGTCGCTGGCACAAGATGGGATGGTTCTCGGCAATATTCGCGCCAATCAGAAACAGAACATCAGCTTTTTCTAAATCTTCATAACAGCCTGGTGGACCATCGCTACCGAACGAGCGTTTGTATCCGGAGACAGCCGTAGACATACACAGTGTCGTGTTGCCGTCGAAATTCTTGGTGCCAAGGCCGAGCTGTACTAGCTTGCCGAGCGTGTAAAACTCTTCGGTCACCAATTGCCCCGTGCTGATCACGCCAACGGAGTTTGGTCCATATTTTTGCTGCACTGCACGCAAACGTGCGGCCATCGTCTGCATGGCTTCTTTCCATCCCACGCGCTGAAGCTGTCCATTCTTCCGCAACAGCGGGTATTGGGCGCGGTTCTCAGCAATCAGCGTGTAGTGTTCGGCCAGCCCCTTGGGACATAGCTTGCCATGGTTCACCGGGTGTTGCTCATCTCCACGCACCGTTACTGCAATGCCATCTTTCACTCCGATCAGCATTCCGCATCCTACTGAGCAGTATCCGCAAGTAGTACGCACCCAACGATCAGCCACTTTTTGTGCAGAGATGTGACCAAAGGCAGGGTCGGAACTGTAGGCATAGCTATCCTTCAAAATGTCCAGGCCCAGAGCACGCGTCAGACTCTTCATGCCGCCTCATGCTCCGCGAGATAGGCCGCGGCGATGTTTTTCGGAACGACGCTGACAAAGAACAGATACCGGCCTGTTATCTCTGCCGCCATGGCTAGAAGCAATGCCGCCAAACGAAAAGGCCACTGCTGCGCCACAAGAGGCATGGCAACGCCGGCGGCCATAAGCAGACCAATACGCATAAGCAAGAGAGGCGCTAAGGTTGTACAGAGAAGACGCCCAGTGGCTTTCAACTCAAACTCCGCTGATCGAGTAAGCCGTAAAATGCGCCAAATGAGGCTAAACAGTGCCGTACTGCTGATCGTGACAATGAAGATGCGAAGCAGCCATTCGTTTTTGTTGCCGGGCATCGCCTGCACGAAAAGCGGCCCTAGCAGCAGAGTGGTAAAGAAAAACTCTGCCGTGGTGTGTAAGCTGTTCCATGCCGGACGCGCCGGAACACGATAGAGTTGAGCACTGGCAAAAACTCCGCTGAAACCTGAGATCGCAGTACACGCGCCTAACAGCGCCGATCCGGGTAGATGCATCCACATGTTGCCTGCGTAGAGACACGAGATGCCGGAGAAGATGGAGAACAACAATACTTCTCGGCTAAGCCAGGATCGACGCCACATTTTAAGCGCGCGATAAGCATAAATCGGTCGCCCGAGATGGAGTGTCGATGCACCCAAAGCAACCATGCCCACAACCAAGGACAGCAAAGCCGGGAAACGCAGAGCATTGGCTCCGTAGGTCAAGCTCATTAACCAGATTGCCGAAAGCGCTCCGACGGAGAGCTGCGTCAGCACTGTCATGGCAATCAACGGCCAGTGCGGCTCCTCAGGTCGCACGCGGTAGACATTCACTTTTTTTGTATTCAGCGGCAGTGTCGCAGGCAACGTAAGTCGCGTAGTGGAGAGACTATCGTCGGCAGAAGGCATCCCCGGTGCGTTGGCACCCTGCGTATACTCCTGTCGCCACTGGGCGATATTTACAATCTCAATTGCGATGGCGCCCTCCGGACAAGCATGCACACACGCCGGCTCGCGCCCCTCGGCAAGCCTGCCGTGACACATATCGCACTTGCCAACTACTCCGCGCTCAGCATTGAATTGGGGAACACCGTAGGAACAATTCCACGTGCAGTACTGGCAACCAATACAGGCGTCCGCACTGTGCAGCACCAGACCCGTTGCGCGATCCTTTGTATAAGCTTCGACGGGACAACCTTCCATACAAGTTGGTTCCAGGCAGTGATTACAGCCCATCGAAAGGTAGGATCGCCAAGTTTCAGGGTAGGAACCGCCCTCAATTTCTCCCACCCGCCGCCAATGGATATCTGATGGATTGCCGTTCTGTTCATTGCAGGCCACCACGCAACACTGGCAACCAATGCACTTAGTCATGTCGAAGTGGAAGCGATACTGCTCGCCTTCCGCTGGTGCTTGGGCCGGGATCAGGGCGGAGGCTCTCACTGGAATTTCGTGCGATGTTGCTTCCGCCTGAACACCGAAGGAACCGTTTCTGTTGGACAAGAGTACAAATGCGGTTTCACCCGCCCTAGCTAGATCTAGCAATGGCAAAGACACGATGGTTTCCCCAATCCAAAACAGAGGCGAGTGTTTTCGCACAAATGCCGTCAGGGGCAAAGGAAATCATGCTGCCGCCTGCGATGACGCAGACCGGAAAGCAGATCAGGAAACGGCAGGGTTTCCTTGAGACATTTAAGGGAAATGAGTGGCACGGACTGGGTGCCAAGAGAACGCGCGCATGCGCCGGATTCCAACTAAGTATGTATTTTGCAGCGTATCACAGAGCGATTCTTTAGCCCAACAATTTTCGCATGCAAACTACGTGTAATATGCATTGACCTTGATTTATCCGTGTCTCCTGCGTCCATGGGGCGCGGCCAGGAAATTTCTCTTGAATGTATCGTACGTGTAGGTCACCGGATAGGCGCTGTCGAAGCATGTCTTGCCGCGAGAAGCAGCCAATGCCGTCATTGGTGAGTGGGTTGAACTGACACATGAAATTTCAATCGTGAGGTCGGAAGGTTCCAGAGCGAATTCCCAAGAGTTCAGATGGCCACTGACGACCACAGGTGCTGCAGCTATTCCGCAGGGTCGTAGTTCAGGTTTTGCCCAAGCCATCGCTCAACCTCTGCCACGCTCATATTCTTACGTTCGTGATAGTCAGCGACCTGATCGCGGTCGATCTTGCCGAGGTCGAAATATCGTGATTGCGGGTGGGCGAAGTAGAGCCCACTCACACTCGAGCCGGGCCACATCGCGAACGACTCAGTAATCAACATTCCAGTGTTCGCCTGCACATCGAGCAAACGCCAGAGCGGGCCTTTCTCCGTGTGATCCGGGCACGCCGGGTAACCCGCGGCCGGTCTGATCCCCCGGTACTTCTCCTGGATGAGATCCGCACTGCTCATGCCTTCCTCACAACCGTAACCCCATTCATCCCGCACCCGTTTGTGCAGGCATTCGGCGAAAGCTTCAGCCAGACGATCGGCGACCGCCTCCGCCATGATCGCGTTGTAGTCGTCATTATCGGCCCTGAACCTGTCGCACAGTTCTTTCAGTCCGATTCCACTGGTTACCGCAAAAGCACCGATGTGATCGGGCAGTCCGGTTTCCCTTCGGTGCGATGAAGTCGGCGAGCGACCGGCACGGCTCGCGGCCTTCCCTGTTTGCTTGCTGGCGGAGGAAGTGAAATCGCTCAAGCACCTTTCCACGTGTGCCGTCTGTGTACAACTCAATATCGTCGCCCACGGCACTGGCAGGAAAGAAACCGTATACGCCACGCGCGGTGATCAGGTTCTTCTCAATGATGCGATCCAGGAGAATATTGGCTTCGGAGAAAATCTGGCGCGCTTGTTCGCCCTGCCCCTCGTGTTCAAGAATGCGGGGGTAGACGCCTTTCAGTCCCCATGCGTGGAAGAGCGGTGTCCAGTCAATAAATTCACGCAACGTTGCCAAAGGAAAATTGTCCAGCACACGCACACCGGTAAACGCGGGTACGGGTATGTCTTCGACACGCCACTCGATCGGAGTCCGCCTTGCGCGAGCAACCTCAAGGGAAACGACTGTCTGGCGCGGCGCAGAGTGGGCTTTGCGGAGCGCCTCGTAGTCGGCGCGATGCTGCGCCACAAACTCCGCTTTGCCATCGTCACTCAAAAGGCTCGATGTCACAGGCACTGCCCTGCTGGCATCCAGCACATGAACCACCGGCTCGCTGTAATGCGGCGCAATCTTGACAGCTGTATGCCTCCGGCTCGTAGTTGCCCCACCAATCAGCAGCGGCACCTTGAAACCCTGGCGCTCCATCTCGCGAGCCACATGCACCATCTCGTCAAGAGACGGCGTGATCAGGCCACTCAAGCCGATCATATCGGCCTTCTCCGCCTTGGCGCGTTCAAGAATCCTCTCGCACGAGACCATCACTCCAAGGTCTATGACGTCGTAGTTATTGCAGGCCAGCACGACGCCGACGATGTTCTTGCCAATGTCGTGAACGTCTCCCTTGACCGTCGCGAGCAGGATCTTTCCCTGTGCCTTGACCACCTCGCCAGCCGCAACCATCGCCGCCTTCTCGGCCTCCATAAACGGCGTAAGGTGCGCCACGGCCTTCTTCATCACTCGCGCAGACTTGACCACTTGCGGCAAGAACATCTTGCCGGCTCCGAACAAATCACCCACCACGCTCATGCCGGCCATCAGTGGGCCTTCGATAACCAATAGAGGACGGCCCAGTTTGACACGGGCTTCCTCGGCGTCAAACTCGATGTACGTGTCTATCCCCTTGACCAGTGCATGAGAAAGGCGCTCCTCGACTGTGCCGTTGCGCCACTCTTCGGCCTTCTTTTCATTCACTACCGCGCCAGCGTCCTTCAAGGTTTCGCCGTGGTCCACCAGTCGCTCTGTCGCATCGGGACGTCGGTTTAGCAGCACATCCTCGACCAGTACTTTCAGCTCGGGCTCAATCTCCTCATACACCTCGAGCATCCCGGCATTCACGATACCCATGTCCATGCCCGCAGCAATGGCATGATAAAGAAACGCGGAGTGCATGGCCTCGCGCACCTTGTTGTTGCCTCGAAAGCTGAACGAGATGTTTGAGACGCCGCCACTTACCTTCGCGTGCGGCAGGTTGGCCTTGATCCACCGCGTGGCCTTGATGTAGTCAACAGCGTAGTTGTTGTGCTCCTCCATACCGGTGGCAACGGTGAGGATGTTCGGATCGAAGATGATGTCTTCGGGCGGGAAACCAACCTCGTCGACTAGGATTCGGTAAGCACGCTCGCAAATGCGGATCTTTTCCTCATAAGTTGCGGCCTGGCCCTCTTCGTCGAAGGCCATCACCACCACCGCTGCGCCATATTTCAGCACCGCAGCGGCGTTCTGGCGAAACTTCTCTTCGCCTTCTTTCAGCGAAATCGAGTTCACGATGCCCTTGCCCTGCAGGCACTTGAGTCCTGCTTCGATGACCTCCCATTTCGAGGAGTCCACCATAAACGGCACTTTGGCAACCTCGGGCTCGCTCCCCAGCAACTGCAGGTAGCGTGTCATCGCTACGACACCGTCGATCATGCCCTCATCCATACAGATGTCGAGGACATTCGCCCCATTCTCGACTTGCTGCCGGGCCACGCTTACTGCTTCTTCGTATTTGCCTCCCTTAATCAGCTTCGCGAACTTGGGTGAACCGGCAACATTGGTCCGCTCACCGATCATGATGTAGACGCCGGGCTGCTGGGTAAATGGCTGTGATCCTGACAGGCGAAGCGGCTTTGTCTCCGTGACCGCGCTCATGTTCTGCTCTCGATCTTCCGTGGAGGCTGGCCATCGAGCGCTTTAGCGATAGCCGCGATGTGCTCGGGCGTGTTGCCGCAGCAGCCGCCGGCAATATTGATCAGCCCTCCTCGTGCAAAGTCGCCTAGATAACGGGCCATGTCCTCCGGCCCCAGATCGAACCCGGTTTCCGAGAGCGGATTCGGCAAACCGGCATTCGGATAGCACGAGATCGCCACGTCCGCCTTCTCCGAGAGCTCCTCCAGAAACGGATACATCAGATCGGGACCGAGAGAACAATTGAGCCCCACCGACAGTGGTTTCACGTGCTGTACCGCGTTCCAAAACGCTTCAGTAGTCTGCGCAGAAATCAACGTCTCACCGCCACGTCCCACCGCCGCCGAGATCATCACTGGCAACTCCTTGCCGTCCTGATCGAACACTTCACGTATGGCGACGAGTGCCGCTTTCGCATTCAACGAGTCGAAGATCGTCTCCACCAGAAGCAGGTCTGTGCCTCCGGCGATCAGCGCACGTACCTGCTGGATGTAGGCGTCTTTAACCTGATCGAATGTGACCACCCGGAAGCCGGCATCGTCGGCATCAGGCGAGTTCGAAAGAGATACGGTCAGCGGTCCAATCGACCCCGCCACGAACCGCTGCCGCCCTGTTGCATTCCCGAAACGATCGGCCCATTCACGGCACTGTCGCGCCGATTTCTCATTGATCTCCCAAGCCAGACTGTTGAGGAACGGATCGTCGATGATCTTTTGATAGAATGCTGGATCTTTCCGGCCGCCGTGCTCCCGCGGATCGTCCACGAAGAATTCGCTCTGTGTGATGCTAGTCGCGCCGAAGGTATTCGTCTCGATGATGTCTGCCCCGGCTTCCAAAAACCTGCGATGGATGTCGCAGATCATATCCGGCTGCGTCAGGGAGAAGAGGTCACCGTTGTTGAGCAGGTCCTTCTTCGAATCCTTGAAGCGCTCCCCACGGATGTCGGCTTCCGCCATGCCGTAGGTGCGGATCGTCGTGCCCATCGCTCCATCGATGATGGCAATTCGACTCTCGAGGATTTTTTCAAGAGGATGTTGATGGACTTTCGTCATGTCTCTTTGATGGCCTTAACCATGGCTATGTCGGCACCGTACGCCTAAGCCAAAGGCACCTGGCCGAAACTGACTCATTGAGTTCATCTGCGCGCTTTCGCTTTAAATCTGCCGCATGCGGCACCGTAGCGCGCCTTCTTTCATTATAGCGATACTGACGAATGTTTAGACTGAGGCGCATGAGATCAGTGACACGTATCGTGATACGACTGGAGATACCTCAGGTCTGCCCGCACACGCCTAGCTGGGAAATCTAGGTAAAAAATCAGCGCTGTCTCGCCACTTTAGAAAGTGTTCTATCGCATTGATGAAGCCCGCACACGTGACGCCGGAGGAGCTGAGCTGGGGGTTGTCAATTGCAAGATGGGCAGTCATGCCAACGAAGGCCAAATTGGTTTTTACTCTGCTCGAGCCAATGGCTACGTCTTCTATATTCGTCTTCCCATCTTTCCCTCTGATCCTCAGGAATGAAGATTCTAGAAATTGGTAGTGAGGCGGAGAGCGTAGCTGCGTGGAGGCCCGATAGCATTTCCGGAAAACAGCCCCCCGAAATCAATGACGTCAAGTACGTTGGTCAGGTTTTGTCCGTCGGCCTGCAAGCGCATATTTATGCGATCAGATCTGTAAATATCTGCACCAGCAGAAGCGTTGACCTGGAAGGAAGGATAGATACGGCCTCTGGCAAAGTTGATGCGATCCAGTACCTGCTGGCCATATTCGGCAAGCACCGTGTCGGGATCGCCATCGAAGTCAAATGGAAGCCCAGTATCGTATTGAATGCCGCCCGCGATCCAAAGACGCGGTTTCACCTGGTAGCGAAGGCGCCCGCGAACCGTGTTGCGCTGATCCTGAGAATCCGGGAAATGGCCTGTGAGCTGTGTTCTTGCGGAGGCAGCGTCATCGCCTAGGAACAAGCCGCCCGTCACAGGAAACCAGGCATTGCCGACGGTATACGAATAGCTAGCGAAGCCGGAAAAGCGATGCCAATCGGGGACCTCAAGCTTCCCTTCCATGCCGTAGATGATGGCTTTTCGAAATGCAATTGGAAAGCTGATCGTCGTGTTGTCGATCTGGTCGTCGTCCGCATAGTTGTCTACGAACCGACGGAAATAGTTGGCATCCAGCTTGAGTCTTCTAAAAAAGACCTTTGCCAAGCCGCCTTCGTAGTAGTCTCCTACGGAAGGTTCCACCGGCAGCCGAAGAAAACTGGTTGGATCGATGGACTCAACTGCGGTGGAACTTGAAAGCAGGATGTTTTCAAAAGAGGGGGTTTGGAAAACACGGTCATATGAGAAATGCAATACAAGGTCGGCCGATGGGAAATAACGTGAAATCGAGAAACGCGGCTCTACTGCCTGGCGATTCAACAAAAGCTGATAGTGGTCCCAGCGAAGCCCGGCACTCACAGTCCATTTTGTAAGATGGATCAAATCCTGCACAAATACGGATTGCTCGAGGTCTGGATCATTTGCCTGGAAAGCAAACGTGAGCGGCGTACCGGGATCAAACTGGGTTGGATCGGTAATAATGTAGTTGAAATTTTCGTTCAGAAATATATTGTCGGACTCGACTCCGAACTTCCATTCGTGCCGCCCATGATCGATGGTACCGATGCCATTGAAATATCCCTCGCGAAACCAGTTGTGCTGAAACACCTCAATGGGAGTTGAACTCGGATTGGAATAGAAATCATTCGAGTTGTCGCGAACCATACCGTGGAAATCCACCAGGATCTGTGGCGAAACAATGTGATGATACGACGCAATTCCCATCGTCTCGATGTTGTCCGCCGTTTGGCGCTGCCCGGCGGCTTGCTGCACATATTCATTTGGGATATCGTAACGTGCTGTCTCGTGACGAACGCTCACGTTCAAGCGATCGTTCGGCGTCAGACTGAGTTGATCGTGGACCGAAAAATCGCTGAGTGTGCCCGTGTTGGAATAGTTTTGTGGAACAACGGGATTTAGATAATGGTCCGTCATACTACCAGCGGCGCTGCCGCCGAGAGTATTCTTCCGCCATGCGTACTGTCCTTCTGCGAATCCGCCGGCTGAATCGAAGCTGCCGCCAGACAGCACGACTTTTCCGTGGAAACCGTGCTGGGAATCTTGAAGCGTATTGACCTCGATGACGCCGCCCATTTTGCGGCCATATTCCGCGGGAATACCCGCGGTATAAATGTTCATCGATTGCACATCATCGGCTTCAATCTCAGGCCCGAAGCTGGGTGAGCGGTTATCTGTGAGAGGAATGCCATCGACTACAAATTGCGTCTGATATTCCGAGCCCCGTGGATGCAGAACGGCATTGCCTTCGTAGAGCCATCCGGGTTGCGAATTTACCAGATCCTGCAAGGAACGGCCCGGAATGGAACTGACCCGATCCTGAATGAAGGTTGCGCCAATATGGTTCACAGAGCCCGCTTGATCCGGATCGATCAATGTATTGACAACACTCACCGTGACGGATTGATTTACCGTCGGCAGCTTCAGCTGCACTGTATCTTCGGTTGGAAGCGCGGAATGAATCACCACAGATTTGGAGATTGCTGCAAAACCAGGCTGTTCAATTTCCAGCTGATAGATTCCATATGGCAATCGCTGTACGTCCAGGTTCCCCAGATCGTTGGTCACCAGCGTATTTCGATATTGATTTGCCTCACTTATGATCAGAACGGTAGCTTTCATCCCTAAACCCGATGGATCTGTCACTTTCAGGTGCAATTCTCCGCTGTTGCTTTGAGACAGTAGCGGGAACGAGCACAGAAAAAATACCACTGCAAACTTCTTTATCAAACGAGCCTCGTTTGTTAAGCTATTGGTTTTCAGACAAGCTTCAGCCGATCTCTCGCACCAATGGATGCGAGGGATCGATTGGGTTCTCTGTCCTCAATTTGAATATTCGACTTCCTGCCGTTTTGTTCAGTCTATTTTTATCTCTCTATGAAATTTTTAGAATGAACTGAAAAAACCTGAATGACAGGAAAGGAAACGAATCGTACAGGCACTCATGACAACCTCCCCGATAGATTCGATTGGCGAATTTCCCTTTCCGCTCATCTCCGCTGCCACGTTTTCGCAAGCGACATCTGAGCTCGAAGGTGAAGTCATGAACCTTTTTGAGCAATTTCGAAATCCTCTTCTCCGTTATATCCTCTCGTTCGGGATACCTCTGCATGATGCGGAGGAGGTTACGCAAGAAGTATTTCTTGCCCTTTTCCGGCATCTACAATTGCGTAGATCTCGGCGAAACCTTCCTGCCTGGATGTTTCGTGTCGCACATAATCTCGCTTTGAAACAACGTTATGCTAACCAGAGATCGCGTGATACGACAACAGACGTTTCGTTAATTGCGGAAAGACAATCGGATCCCTCACCGAGCCCGGAAGAGGAAGTATTGTTTACCCAAAAACACCGTCGTTTGCTCGCCGTTTTCCATGCGCTCTCGGACGAGGATCAGTATTGCCTACACTTGCGCGCGGAAGGACTCCGCTATCGGGCAATTGCGACAACGCTTGGGATATCTCTGGGAGCCGTATCAATATCGCTAACGCGATCACTCGCACGGTTAGCGCGTGCAGATCGGAGGTAAACCCATGCCGAGCGAAAACGTTCACTTAACAGATCAAGAACTTCTCTTGGCCATAGATGACGAACTTTCAGTCCGTCGATCCGCTCAAGTTAGAGCCCACCTTGACCATTGCGATGACTGTCGTGAACGGATCATAAGAATAGAAGAAAACATTGCCGACTTCGCACGAATTCATCGGCAGACCTTCGATGCCAAATTGCCGCCAATCGAGGGTCCACGCGCACAATTGAGGGCTGAACTGTCTGAACTAGCGACCCAGCCTGTAGCCTGGTGGAGACGGCTTTTCCAGTTCAACCCGGCGACGCGAATGGCGGCCTATATTTGCATGGCGGTTTTCGTCGCCATCGTAGGCGGCAAACATATCTTTGAACGTCAGATATTGCGGGGGTTGAATCCGGCGCTTATCGCATCCTCCGACGTAGTGATTCCCAACCGCAGCCTTACCCCAGGCGCCACGCGACAAGTGGCAATTAGCGACGTCTGCTCGATGCCGCATGAGGAAGTCGTCGCATCTGTTCCACATTCATTGCGTCAACAGGTGTTTCAAGAATATGGGATCGTGAATGCTCGTGCATCTGACTATGAAATCGATTATCTGATCACCCCGGGACTGGGCGGCGCAGAAGATATTCACAATTTGTGGCCAGAACCGTACAAGGCTCCGAGATGGAATGCCCATGTCAAGGATGCTTTAGAAGAGCATCTTCATCAAATGGTCTGCTCGGGCAAGCTCGATTTGCCGACGGCACAGCGCGACATTGCCACAAACTGGATTGCAGCCTACAAAAAGTACTTTCACACTGACAAACCTCTTTCCGCTGAAAAACAACCCCGTCTGTTGCGGGATGAACCACATTTTTGGAATATGGGGGTGAACGAACTCCCGCCGAACACCTACCAGCCGATATACCACTTGGCACATCTTCGGTATAAAACTCGGCAGCGACAGCTCACCCCGGATGATCGCTTTCCGGGCAAGTTTGAAGGATGACACGGCTAATTCCGGTTAATTCTCTCTGGCTTTGCATTTTCTAGCGCAGAAAATTCCTTCCCAAATGCTGCGGGAGATAAGCTATATTTTCTATACCGATGTTCCGTTCGAGATCCAATGCGCAAGCTTCGTGGAGAATCCTCCTTGGAATTTGCTGCATCGCCCTGATCATCCTTGGCGGAACAATCCAAGTAGCTCACTTTCATCCTCCTGGAAGCGCCCCCGATCCTGGTTGCGCTCTGTGCGTCACTGCGCACATCGCAATTTCCCCTGCATCGCCGATTGTAATTCCGGTTCGGGTGCAGTTCGTAACTGCGATCATTGCCGATTTACGATCCTCTTGCCCTCGACATTTCGTCGTCCTATCCCTTTACATTCGACCCCCACCCCTTAACGTTGTCTGCGCCTAAAAACTGTTTTTCAAAAATTGGGGCAATAACAACTACAAAGGGGTTCGTGTATGCACTCGTCCTTGCGACGTGCCGTTTTTCTATTTCTCTTCGTATGTTTCCTTTCAACCAGTCTTCCAGTTGTCTTCGCGCAAACCAACTCGGGAACCGTAAGCGGAACTGTTACCGACCCAACGGGCGCTGTGGTTCCAGGCGCCACCGTCACCATTCAAAATCCAGTAAGCGGATACATGCAAACCGCCCAAACCAATAGTTTGGGCGCATTTCACTTTGCCAATTTGCCCTTCAATCATTACCACCTGACAGCCGTTGCGACTGGATTCGGCTCTGTCGCGGAAGACGCCAACGTGGAATCTTCCGTACCGATGAACATGAAAATTACCCTGAAGATTCAAGGCTCCGCCAGCACCATAACCGTGGATGCAGGGGACCTTTTAGAAAACGATACGACCATGCACACGAAGCCTGGATCGTAAATCCTTTTCCAAGCTTCCCATCGAAAGCCAATCGTCATCGGTCAGTTCAATGGTGACACTCATGTCCCCTGGAGTGGCCGCGGACTCCAATGGACTTTTCCATGGCTTGGGCGATCACGCATCGAACTCATTTTCCGTCGATGGGCAGCCCATCACCGATCAGCAGAGCAAGGTATTTTCCAATCAAATCCCGGTCAACTCCATCCAATCCATTCAGGTCATCAGCGGCGCTCCGCCCGCCGAGTACGGCGACAAGACAAGCCTGGTGATTGCGGTGACCACCCGCTCCGGTCTAGGCGTTAGCAAGCCCACCGGCGGTGTCAGCAGTTCGTATGGGTCCTTTGGATCGTCGACCGGAAGCCTGAACGTAGCCTATGGAGGAAAGAACTGGGGCAACTTTCTTTCCGCCGATGGATTGAATACGGGTCGGTTCCTGGATGGACCGGAGTTCAAGGTGTTCCACGACAAGGGAAACGAAGAGAACCTCTTCGACCGGGCGGATTATCAATTGACGCCAGGCGACTCCGTCCACCTGAACCTGAACCTCAGCCGCTCCTGGTTCCAGACGCCCAACACGTACGACAACCTGAACGTTCAGAATGTCATCAGCGGCGGCAGCAGTCCTAACCCCGTCTTTGGCAACGTCGGCAATACTGATCAGAGGTCGAAGATCGACACATTCGATATCGCGCCTTCCTACACCAAACTGTTAAATCAGTATTCCGTATGGAACTTTGGCGCCTATGTGCGTCGCGACGCCTACAATTATTACCCCAGCGACCATCCCCTCGCCGATCTCGGTCCGGTCACTCTTCAGAACCAGACCATCTCTCAGGTACGCTCGCTTACCAACGCGGGGATCCACAGCGACATCTCCTACGTAAAAGGAGTCAATAACGTGAAGGCCGGTGCTGTGTATGAGCAGACCTTCCTGCGCGAAAACGATTCCCTGGGAATCGTCAACAATACTTACAACTCCCCATGTATAGATCCAACAACTGGCAATCCTCTGCTGGGCTACACGATCTCGACATGCCCCGGCGGCGCAGTGGGCCAGAATCCCAACTACCTCTCGGTCCTTGCGCCTTACGACCTCACCCGCGGTGGAGGTCTTTACGACTTCATCGGGCACACCGACGTGAAAGAACTGGCCCTTTATATCGAAGATCAGATTAAAACCGGCAACTGGCTGTTCAATCTGGGGATGCGCGGCGACCTGTACAACGGCCTGGCTGTTACCCGCCAGGCTGAACCCCGCGTTGGACTTGCTTATCAGGTGAAGCGAACCAATACCGTGTTACGCGCCTCGTACGCACGCACTTTGGAAACACCCTTCAACGAGAATCTCGTGCTTTCCAGCCAGGGATGCTCGAATCCAGTTCTGGCTCCGCTCCTTGCCTGCACCGCCGGAGTATCCGGGACACTTCAACCCGGCTTCCGCAACGAGTTTCATGTCGGATTCCAGCAGGCCGCCGGCAAATATCTGGTTGTCTCCGGCGAGTACATCTGGAAATACACCCACAACGCCTTCGACTTCAGCGTCTTGGGTAACACCCCCATCACGTTCCCCATCGACTGGCATAACTCCAAGATTCCCGGCTACACCTTGCGCGCGGATGTGCCGACCTACCATGGCCTGTCGGCCTTTGTTGTTATGTCCTCCGTGGCCGCCCGCTTCTATGGGCCGCAAGTCGCCGGAGCCGGAGCTACCGGTGGAGTCGCGCAAGGAAACACCTATTATCCCTTCCGGATCGATCACGACGAAAAATACAACCAGACAACGCATCTACAATATCAACCGCGCCGTCGGGGCCCTTGGTTCGGCTTCAACTGGCGCTTTGACAGCGGCCTTGTGGCCGGATCAACGCCTTGCTACAACCCGTCGTCCAACGACCCAAACACCGCCTGTCCAAACAGTTCAGCCACGCTGAACGGTCAGCCAGCGGTGGCGCTGGTGGACAACAACATACCCGCTACTACAAATCCTGTAACGGGGGCGAATGTATACCTTCCCTTGACTCCGGACCAACTATTTGAGGGGGGATTCAGTTGTGATGGGGTGAAGGCCACGGGGTTCAACCAGATCGGCGTGCAGCCGGTACCGGGACCGGGCATGCCTTATGTATGTTCCGCTTCACAATTCAAATCAACATTAATCAGCATCCCCGCGCCAGGCACTGGCGACAATGACCATAATCCACCCCGCATCGCGTCGCGCAGCTTATTCGATATGGAGTTTGGTGATGACAATCTCTTCAACGGTAAGAAATACAAATGGAGCGCCACGCTGACGGCCATCAACGTGACCAACAAATATGCGCTCTATAACTTCCTATCAACCTTCAGCGGGACCCACTATGTGACTCCGCGAGCGCTAACAGGTCAGATTGGATTTAATTTCTAAGTCGAAACCGTTCGAGGACTATGGAGTTAAGATGTCCGGACTTATGCGTTATCGGCCGTGGAGTATCTTTGATACGAAGCGAAGCAGACCGCGGCTGATACGCATACATTGGACAAAGGATGAGATCTACCCCGCAATCCTGATTACGCTTGTGGCCCTGATTGTCATGCTAATAACCGTGTGGCTCGGATTTACTCTCGTGGATTGACTCGAAAGTTTATTCAAGAGACCTGTTGTTCCTTCGCTTCTGAGAGAGGTAGCTTGCCTAACCCTTGCGAAACCACTTCTAAATTCATCACTGCGACATCGGGAACATCGCTGGGTTCACACAGCCGCTAACATAATTAGCGAGGAAAAGAGATAGCTTTGACGGCAGGGTTCTATCAGCTTGAGCAGTCATAGAAAAATGCGCATGTCGATAAAACGAACGCTCACGAGCGGAGACTTGCGCACTCAATCATTTTCAACCATCCTCATCCAATGCTCGAACACCTTCGCCCCGACGGCCTTGAGTGTGGGCAAATGCTCGCGTGACTGCTGCAGGATCGTCTCGGAGTCTATGCCAGCCTCCTCAAGTTCTTCACGAAAAGTCTTTACCATGCCGTCAATGAGCGGCTTGGTCACCTCGAGATGGAACAGTAGCCCATACGCTTTCGCTCCGTAGCGGAAAGCCTGCTGATCGGTGAGTGCAGAAGAAGCGAGCGGCGTGGCTCCTGCCGGAAGGGAAAACACATCTCCATGCCAGTGGAACGCAGTGAACTCTAATGGTACATCGCTCCACAGCGGATCTTTGACTGCTTCCTCGGTGAGTCGCACAAGATACCAGCCAATCTCCTTCTGACTTCGTTTGCTGATCTTCCCGCCGAGCGCATGGGCAAGCAGTTGACTCCCGAGGCAAACTCCCAACACAGGTTTCTTTGCAGCAACGGTGCGCTCGATGAGCCGAAGTTCGTCCCGAAGATAAGGATATTGTTCCTGCTCATAGACTCCCATTGGACCGCCCATCACAATGAGACCTTTTGCATTATTGATTTTGGCTGGTATTGGTTCCTTAGCAAACGGGCGGATATATCGCGCCCGAAGACCTTTGCTCTTCAACGCCCACTCAATCGTCCCGAGCGTTTCACACTCCGCATGCTGCAAAACAAGGATTTCAGCGTTGGCATCTTGAGTCATTGATTTCTCGCACGGGTTTTCGAGAGACTGGAAGATCCTGCATTGGAGGCATAGCGTTTCAAAGATTGAATGTTCAGGATCGTCAATGTATGGCCCTTGATGGCGATCAACCCATCATGCTTCAACTTGGCAAAAGCGCGCGAGACTACATCCCTGACAGAACCGATACGAATGGCAATTTCATGGTTCGACAACGATAGATGCAGAGAAACCCCATCCTGAAGAGACGCATTCGCAGATTGTGTTTCCGCGAGAAGAAACAAGGCTAATCTTTGTCCGACATCATGCAGGGATAAGGCTTCCGCTAATTGTGCATGCCGCCTAACACGCTGCGCCATAAACTTCAGAGCCTTGAGTACGAAGGATGGATGGCGAATGCAGTACTGATCTATATTTTTCTTGTCAATAAAGAGCACGTCAGCATCGGATGCAGCGATGGCCGATGCTGGATAGGGTCCGCCATCGAATACTGCCACGTCAGCAATTACAGAGCCGGCCGTATCCACGTGCATTACCTGTTCTCTGCCTTCTGCATTGTGTTGAAAGACGCATATCTTACCGCTGATCACTACAAACAGCCCTTTGACCGGTTCTCCTGAAAGAAACAGCATCTCTCCTTTGGAGAAGCGTAGATCCGTCGCTTGCGGGACAAGCTCTGAGAGTTCCTCCGCAGTCGTGCCCCCGAACAAAACCGTGTGTTGCAAGATTCTGATTCTTTCCGTTTCCATCACGTTCTTCACAATATCGCCATTATGACCTAAGTCATAGCATCTCGCGGAACCACGGCATACATTGTTGTCAGAATCCCAAGACTATTACAGGTTGAAAATGAGGTCCACAATGCAAAAGCAAAATCTGAACGAGCTCATTGAATTCAACAATGAGAAGCTTCGCCCGAAAGTTTTGATCAATGAACCAGGCTATCGCATGGTTCTCTTGAGTGCGCGGGCAGGACAATCTCTTCCACAACATGCAACTCAAGGAGTGGTCACCGTCTATGCGATGCGGGGCCATATTACTTTCTATGAGGGTTCTATACCGTGCGAGTTACGCACCGGAGAAGCGGTATCCATTGAAAGCGGTGCCCAGCATCGACTAGAAGCCCATGAGGATTCTATTCTTCTTGTCCTCGCTACTGGAAAGGCCGATCCTGATCAGGACAGTTCGGAAGAACTCGATCTGCGTGGGATTCCTCCACCTCAGCGTCATCCGCTCATATTCCAGAAATTCGATGCTCTTGCCCTTGGAGATTCCCTGCGGTTGATCAACGATCACGATCCCGTTCCATTGAGCCGACAAATCGACAGTTTCCGACCAGGTCAGGCCCTGTGGGAATATATCCAGCGGGGACCCGATGTTTTCCGCATTCGGATCCGACGGATCGCTCTGCTCGAAGCCACGTAAATCCCGGCGAAAAGTATCAACCCAAAGAATCCTGGCAGAGATTGATAGAACATAACGACACATAGGAGAGGGTGATGGAGGTCGCAATAGTCACGACGCCTTCGCAACCCGAAAACACACTATTTGGCCACACTCATGACTTGACAGTAGGAAGGCGATGTAGCGCACATAATGTGTGTTACACAATAGAAAGTGTAGTTTCACACGCCGTCTGTTCGCCTCGGGTGCGAAAGGACAATATTGGCACAGATTCGTCGCAAGAAATCACGGAGTTCATAGTAGCCGCACTAATCCTGGCACTGGCAACCGCGCTCATCTTCTTTCTCTTCCGGCTAGCAACGACAGTGCCAATGGTCTGATGCCCGTACCATCTACTACAGACAAGCAAGCAGATTACGTACCTCTTGCAATTTCGAAATCTCTAGTATCCGAGATCTTCAAACTTCACATTCAGGATTGGATACTTTTTCCATTCCTTATAGTCGAAGTGCCACCATTCGGTCGGATTGACCTTGAAACCGTTCCTTTCCATGGCTTCACGTAACAGGCTGCGGCGAGCACGCTCGCTGGCCATGCCTCCAGGGTAGTCAGCATAGGCGCGATCGGTCATCTCATCGTATCCGCTGGGCATCTTCACTTCTTTGCCTGTTTTCAGATCGTATAAGGACAGGTCCACGGCACATCCGCGGTTATGATTGGATCCCGTGGCCGGATTGGCGACAAAGAGCTTTTTGTCATCAGGCGTGGCATCCCAGAAAATTTTCGTGACGTACCAAGGACGGTAACCATCGTGAATGATAAGGCCATATCCGTGGGCCTTGAGCTCTCGATGGGCGCGAAGCAGCGCTTCTGCTGGCGGCCGTTGCAGGAAGGCCCGCGCCTGGGTATATACGGGAGTTCCCAGAAAATTATTCGTGGTGGCGTAACGGATGTCGAGCTTGATCGTGGGATCGAGTTTGATTAATTCCACGAGCTCAGGCCTACGGAAGCTACCCTGTTCGTGTGGCGGCTGCGCTTGGAGCGCCTCTGACCGCAACTCCTGCACCGGACGCAGAGGCGTGATATGGAAGCTTACCTGTTGTGCGAAGCAAGGCTGCAGCAGCAGGAAAAGACAACAAAGGCAAAGACTATGATTTCGCAAACATTTCATAGAGCTCGCTTTAACTATAACCATTGTGTCGGATGTACCGCAGCACCCGTTGCGCACGGAAGCAGCCGAGCGTGAATTGATCCGACACAATGCAGGCATAGAATTGCAGGAGAGGTACCGAAATGGTTTACAAGAAGATCGATCTGGAACTGATCGTCGCCGCCGATGAAGCTGAGGCAGTGGTCACGGAGTTGAACGCGGCACTCGATCGGATGGAAGAAATTCACACGCTTTTCGGCGGTGGAATTGAGACAGTCGCTGTCGAACATAGGGGAACGCAGCGCAAATCGGCGCTCATGCACACGCGAGCGGCTGGAGAGACAGCGGCTGTTGCACTCCGAGCAGCGGGTAAGAGCGTGGCCAGCGCACTCAGGACAATCATCTGAACGGATTTCTGTAGTCGTTAAGGTTCTCCGGTCCAGGGCCAATTATGATTTGCAGGCCAATTCGACCTGAATAATCTTGGGCAATAAGGCCCAATTGCTCGTTCTCTAGGGTGAGAATTTCAGCAAAGCACCTCCGCCAAAGTTCTGCAAAGAGCTGATGTCGTATTAAAGGTAGACCGGCTGACGCGATCTTTGGCAGACTTTGCCTAAGATCATAGGCGGTTCGATAAACAGGGCATTAACTGTGTCTCGATTAGCCGCAATCAAATGTTCGACGTGGCGAGATCGTCGTCCTTTGTTTCCCGTATCCAAAGCAACCCCAGAAACGTCAGGACCGCCGCTGAGGAAAGGTAATAGCCGACGTACTGAAGTCCATATGTTTTCGCCAGCCAGATGGCGATGTAAGGCGCCAGCGAGGCGCCCAAAATACCGGCCAAGCTGAAAGCAAGCGAGCTGCCCGTGTAACGTACTGGCGTTGGAAATAGTTCAGAAATCACGGTGCCGAGCGGACCGTAAATGAGACCCGTCAAGGTTAGTCCCAATGCCATCATCACTACCGCTCCTAGGGTGCCAGCAGCAAACATCGGTGCCATGATGAGGCCAAAGATGGCAATCGCTACGGTTACCCAGAGCATCACGCGGCGACGTCCGCGCTCTGCCAGAACCGCAGAGAGGGGAATGGTGAGTGCGAAGAAAAAGATGTCGAACATCTGCATTAGCAGAAATTTCCCACGGCTGTAGCCGAGTGCGCTGGTGCCCCACGACAGCGTGAAGACCGTCATCAGATAGAAGAGGACAAACGCCACCAGGCACACCAAGATGCCCGCGATAAGTGTCTTGATGTTGTCGCGAAAAACCACCAGCATCGGTAACTTTACTTTCTCACCCCGATTGAGCGCTTCTTGGAACACCGGG
Source organism: uncultured Acidobacteriota bacterium (assembly GCA_963719625.1). Lineage (GTDB taxonomy): Bacteria > Acidobacteriota > Terriglobia > Terriglobales > Acidobacteriaceae > JAKAAZ01. Next base: position 27,789 of record CAVRDB010000034.1, on the reverse strand, counting down.
GTCTCTGTAATAGTCAGGCGCACATAGAGACCGAGAAAGACTAACGCGGCGCTTGCCAGAAATGGAAGTCGCCATCCAAAAGCGAAGAACTCCTTGTCGGGAAGCCAACGGGAGAGCGCCAGGAAGACACCACCGGAGAGGAAGAATCCGATCGGTGCGCCGAGCTGCGGAAACATGCCATACCAGGCGCGCTTCCCTTGCGGCGCATTCTCGATTGCCAGCAGCACAGCACCACCCCACTCACCACCGAGACCAAGCCCTTGGCCAAAGCGGCATAACGCTAGAAGCACCGGAGCGACGAAGCCAATCATGCGGTAAGTCGGCAACGCGCCAATGGCGACGGTGGATAGTCCCATGGTCGACAGTGCAATGACCAATGTCTTTTTGCGGCCAATTCGGTCGCCAAAGTGGCCAAAAAGTGCGGAGCCAACCGGTCGCGCAAGGAACGCGATTCCGAAGGTTGCCAGCGAGGCGAGCGTGGCGGCTGCCGGATCGGTTGCCGGAAAGAACAGGCGGGGAAAGACGAGGACCGCTGCCGTCGCGTAAATGTAGAAATCGAAAAACTCAATTGTTGTGCCGATCATGCTGGCAAACAGGACTTGACGTGGTGTGTTGACAGATATATCGGTCATGAAATTGTGGGCTTTACTTTGAAGAATAGCTGTATCGTGCCTTCTGGGTCGATGTCTCCTGAGTGGGTAGGGGAGCAGTTGACAGTCAATATGTCAAATAGTTGCCGTCCGAAGGAACGTGCAAAACGGTCAGTTCATTCTGAAACTATGCGACCCCCTACTGCAGGGAAGATACCGTATTTGGCAGATAAGAACTGCTGAATATCTTCTAGAAGAACCGAGGCTAATTCCCGCCATGTAAGCAGCTTGAGTCGACACCGAAGCTCGAACGGTCGAACAGACCCATAATTCTGTACCAACTGTCGACTAGATCTGGGCGGCGAGAGTCGCAAAAGACATAAAAAGAACATTCGGCAGCATAGGCCGCGAGCGCGTCTCGAATCAACTAATGGCCGCTTTGCTTTCCATTGCAAGGGGGAAGTTCCGAAAAGTCAAAACTGTTTCCAGGTCACGATAATGCGAGATCGAGTCAAGGCCTGCGGATGGAAGTCCGACTCCATAAGCTTGGCTTCGACCAACAATTCACCGATCTTCATATCGACTTCGGTGTTATCGCTTTGCCGCTCTAAAAGGGAGCATGACTTGAACCCAAACTCCGGAACTACCTTCGATTCGATCCCCAAGGATTTTTCACTCATTGAAGCTGGCGCCGACTTTTTCTCCCCGCTGGGGTATTCGGGGTTTGCACCATTCTGAATCACAGCCGCGTTTCCCGGTATTGATCCGATCTACTCGCAGATCAGTTTCGATGAGACTTTCGTATGTAAACGCTGTGCTGGAACATGCTGGGCTGAGCAAATATTGACGGAGGGCCGAAACTGGATAACCAGCTTCGGCCCGTTTCCTTGCGATACTTTCAGTTATCGTTCCGTCTAGGATATTTCTAGTTTTCAGAATGAAGCATCCGCCCTAGCGTCCGCCCCATCCATTTCCACTGCCATTGCCGTTGCCATTGCTCCACTGATTTCCATTGCCATTCCCACCCGACCCATTCTGATTGAAGTTGAATAGATCGAATAGGTCGCCGATCGCAGGACCGTTCACCGGTACCCAGGGGTTGCTGGGCGTAGCAATTGGATTAGGATCGTTGTCGCGGCTGCGTTTGGTGACCGGACTCAGACCCCAATTTCTCTCGATGAACTTAAGGATGGAGACGTGGTCTGTATAGGAGTGAGAGATATGTCCGCCCTGTGTGTAAGGCGAGACAATGATCATCGGGATGCGGGTGCCATCGCCAAAGTAGTCCAGCGGCTGAACATAACCTGAATCGTAATAGCCGCCGCCTTCGTCGAAGGTGATGATGATCGCCGTGTCCCTCCACAAGGACGGATTGGCTTGTACCGCATCCACGATTTTCTTGGTGAAACCTTCGAACAGGTCGAGTTTTGAGGAGGAAGGGTGACCATCGACAAGTCCGCTGGGCTTGACGATCGAGACAGCCGGCAAGGTTCCGTTTTGGATATCAGCGTAGAGATTTGCCGTGTCCTGAATGTGCGCGGTGCGGACAGCGGCATTGGCCATGATGGAAGTGTCGTATTGGAATGGATTGCAAATATTGCAGTATTCGTCGGAGTTCGCGCCGATGGCGCCATAGTTCAGCTGATATGGGTCGTTGACATAGTTATTCCACTGGTCGCCGTAGTACTTCCACGAGATATTGTTGGCAATCAGCTCATCGCCAATGCTGCGCACTGAAGAAGGCGGAACTGTAAATACGGTATTGTTCGCATTCTTGTCAATGAACGCATTATTTCCATTGCCGAAGTAGCCGGGGTTGTAATTGTTCAGCAGATAGTAACGATCGGCTTGGCAGTTGGTTTTCACCGGCTTCGGCAGAGATTTCAAGTACTTGACGATTGACTCCACGCCAGGCTGTGTATGGTCCGAACAATCAGTGTAGGAGCCGCCGCCATAGGAAGCAGAACCGAAGGAGCCGCCGCCGTAGCCATCTTCCGAGTACCAGTTATTGGTGTTGGCAGCTGGATTCGGGTTTTCAACTTCATCCACGATGCCTGCGTTGGCGGTTCCGGCCGCCACTTCTACATTATGAGGAGGAACTGCAGGGTGGCCGTTGCCATCGCTGAACCAGATCATGTCGCCATGGCCAAGCATGATGTGGTTGGCGCCGGTACCGCCAAGGACAGATTGATGGAAGTTATCGCTCATCGCATAATCGTCCGCGAGGCTCTTGAAATACGGCACGTCGCCTTTCTGGACATTGTAGAAGCCCATAGCGGTTGCACCTTCTCCAGTTGTCGTCGCACTCGCAGAGTATTCGGTGCTGAAGTCGGTCGGCTGCGTCACGCCATTCGTGCCTGCGCCGACAGTAACTTCAACCCATGGAAATAACCTGGCATCGCAGCCGGACGGGTTGTACTGCGTCGCGTGATCCATACTGCAATCCAGCTGTTGCCACATCTGGTAAAAACGATGAACCGGACTTTGCGAGTAGGAGTTATATGTAAAACTCTTTCCGTTCGTCAGCTGAAATGGGCCGGGTGGCAGCGCATTGACATCGATGATGCGAGTGTCCGGAGTTTGCGAGGTTAAGCCTGTGCCGCCGGAAACGAGGTACTGATAATAATCCGAGGGCAGTCCATTTTCCGATTCTTTCGCAAGCGTCAGGTTGTCGTTTTTCACGTAAGAATCGGTTGGTCCACCTACGAGTGGGGCTGGCAGGACATTGTTGGAAAACGAAGCCTTTGAAGGACTGAGTAGAAATGCGTCGGGAGCCTGATCGCTGGCAGCCTGTTGTTCGACCGTTTTGAAGTTAGGACCCGGAGTGCCATCGGCATTGACAATTCTTTCCGAAAGGAGATTCCAGACAACCTGGTGTCCCTTTGGCACATAGGTAGCAAAAACGTGGTCGAAGCTGCGGTTTTCGCCAACAATAACGATGACGTGTTTAATAGGTGAACTTGTATCACCATCGCGGGATGGTTGTGAGGGAGGCCCACTGGCCCACGAAGCGCCGACAGCCATCTGGCAGACCATCAGGCCTACCAATACCGTGCGTGCGCTTTGCAACGTTTCTGATGCAATCGACTTCAGCGTCATACATCCTCCGGGATATGGAGCGGTTTTTTGCCCCATCGCGATGGTTGTATCTGCGCGATATTTCAACGGCATGTCGTTTCGATGAACGAAGAATAAATCTTGGAATCGCGACGTATTGCATCCGGTTCGATGCAGATGCCAGAAAGCGCGGAATAGTTGTCCAGCAGCTATATCAACGAGAATTTGATTTTGAAACCTGCGCTCGATCGGCTGGTTCTACGCGAATCGTCCCCATCATTCCCTTGTCTTCATGCTCTAAAAGATGGCAATGATACACAAAGGTGCCGACGATATTCGGATCGCGAAAATCCATGCGCAGTCGAACGCTGGGATACTCGAAAGATTTCCCGTCGTAGTAGGGGACATTGACGGTGTCACGGAGAAACGGCTCGTTGACGGGTCTTCCCAGATAGTCGAGCAGCAGGAAATGGAGTTGATGAATGTGAAATGCGTGCAATTCATTCGACCGGTTCTCGATAATCCAATCTTCCACCGTACCCTGCTTCGCGATGATGTTCGGGACATCCGAGCTGGGATCGAACGGCTTTGGCGTTTGGCCGTCGACAGTGATATAAAATTCCGTCGCGCTGGCCGGATTATTTGGATCGTCTAGTTTCTCTGAGAAATACAACCTACGGGTGCGTACTGGCTTTACCTTTCCCAACCATGGTTCGCTTGGTGGAGGCAGCGGCTGCGGTGAGGCGCTCAGTTTCGAACGCGTGTCAGGCGCACTCGGTGAAACTTCAATCGCCGCAAGCGCACGATTGGGATCGTTCTCACCACCCGGTCCGGTGTCCACTGTCCTCGTCACCAAAAGTCCAGCATCGCCCGATGGCGGCCCTTTCACGATGAATTCCACACGCGCTCCGGGCGGTACTCCCAAGTGGGTCTGCCAATCGACAAAGTCCTTCGGCCCCACGTTCAGGTTCAATGGCACTCCATCGATAGCCACCAAGCCAAGTGGCTGTGGTACACGACGAAACAGAACCTGCAGATTGAGATAGGTGATGGCTGAAGCATTCAACACACGCCACAGTTGTCGCTCCCCCGGTTTCATCTCGATGACTGCTGGCTGATAGCCCGGATACGGAACAGGGACAAAATTGATGGACAGATCCTTGGCCGGTTTACCGAAGCCAGTGCCAGTATTGGCAGCATCTCCGTCGCGATCAAAAAACATTTTGGGTACAACGGGCTCCGATTTATCGGGCGGCGCATTCGGATTCAGAAGATCTCGATCGCGAATGATCAGCACTTGTTCCGGCAACCCCGCTGTGGCACTGTCCGCACGCTCAATGCCTTGAACAATCAGCGCGCCCGAAGCTCCACCTAATACCTCGGTTTCACTGAACCCATGAATATGCGGGTGATACCAATACATGCCAGGAGGTTCATTTGTCGGAATGCGAAACCGGTATTCAAACGGCGGATCACCCGGCTGAATCGATGTAGTGAGAACCTCATCTTGATGACAGGTTGGAGGGATTGTTAAGCCGTGAAAATGAAGATTCGTGGACGTTGGCGTCATCCCTCCGTCCGTGCACCGCTTCGTATCCTGTTGGATGCCCATGTGCATGGGAGGATGGTAGGTTGTGTCCGCTCCCGGGTGCAGATTTGTCAGATCGTTCTTCAAATGGATGATGACGAGATCACCTGGATTTGCCCGCAGCGTGGGTGATTCATCACCGTTCTCGTCGATATAACAGTAGCGAGTTGATCCGTCCGCCTCTGTAAAATCGTGGATCGCTAAATTTACCTTTAGGACACCATTCTTGCTCCGCAAATCTGCCGGCTGCGAAACTACACTTCCCGCCTGCGGACGAGTGCAAAGGTTCTTGGGTGTCTCCTTGGCGCTGAGATAGATGTGAGACTGAGCACAACACAAGACCGCCAACGCAATCGGAAAAAACTTCTTCAACCCCAAAACCTTCCTTATTTTCGCGCCCGGCATTTCATCGATGATCTCAGGCATCTGCAATCGATTTTTCTCTCGATAGATTATTCCGAGTGAGATCAATTCTTGATGAATGCGTCAACGCAAAGAATCCTGACAGCGATTGATAGAACGTAACGACACGTAAGAGAGCATGATGGAGGTCTGAACATCATGGGCACAACATAAAGGACCCAATCCAATCTGTCAGAAGAAAGAACTGCCCAGACTAAGCCCGCTGCACTGGTTTGGAACCCGAGACGAAGCCAATGGTTTCGTCCCGTCAATTCCTATGCCCTACGGGTATATCCGGCGGTCCGGACCGAAACGCATGCACGACTTCACGAGGTAAAGGGCGGCAGACAAAGAAAAGACATATACATTACCTCGCCATGACAACTGCCGCCATGAACCCAGCTATTGTCGTTTGACATGATTCCTTTTCGCAGGAGCGACTCTGGAACAAAGAACTATGCAGAGAAAGCTTTGCCTTGGATAGAAAGAGCATGTTGCGTAATGCTGGCAAGCCTCCTTTTGTGGAAGGGGATTATCCCAGGGTGGCGTGCACTCAACACCGATTTTGCTAACTACTATCTTGTGGCCCGGCTGATTCGTGAAGGATACAGTTTGGATAGGATCTATGATTGGATATGGCTCCAACGCATAAAAGATCATTGGGGAATAGGTCAAAGCCTTGTGGGCTTCGCCGGCCTCACCCCATTTTCAGCCCTTCCGGTTATACCTTTTTCTATCTATTCGGCCCTTATTGCCAAGCGGCTTTGGATATTGACAAATGTTTTTTTCCTGGGGGTGAGCGTTGAACTGCTGAATCAAGTGACCTGCCTCGGCAGACGACGCATATGGTTGCTTAGTCTGTTCGCAATATTTCCGCTGTGGACGAGCTTTCTATTTGGACAAATGCATCTTCCTGTCTTGTTGTTTATTGTATTGGCCTACTTCTTCCATCGCCGAGGCCAACAGACGGCCTGTGGAATCTGCATCGCTGTCGCGGGTGCGCTAAAAATTTACCCATTTTTGTTCGGCATTTATTTCCTATGGAAAAAACAATGGCGTGCGGCTTTCGTGATGCTCTGTTCAATATTCATTTTCGTGGGCATAGGTTGGGTGTGGATGGGCATGAATGTGCTTCACTCCTACGCAACTCAGATACTCCCACGCAGCATTCAGGGGGAAGTGCTGGATCCTTACCATATACTTGCGGCATCTGGTGCTTCGCTATTTCACAGACTATTCATCTTCGAACCTATACTCAATCCCGCCCCGTCATTCAACTCGCCTTTGATGTATGCAATTGGATATCCGTTGTGGCAGCTGGCGATATTCGTGCCTCTTCTCGTATTCTTACGTCCACCACCGACTCAACCCGACCGGGAACAGCTTGAGTGGGCGGCTTTCCTCGTGGCGCTTCTTGTCTTATCGCCCGTCCCCTCCAGCTATCACTTTGTTGTCCTGATCTTCTCAATCGTGCTGCTCGTCGATGTACTTCTACGCCGCAAGAACTATTGCGCTTTGTCGATTGGGATTGCTTTGTACACGCTGATTTCATTGGTGCAGTTCTTGCCTTTTTCCAATGGTCAGGACTTCTCACTAGTTACATTCTTCGCATTTGCTCGCCTGTGGGTTTTGATATTACTCTTGGCACTTTTCATCGTCTGTCTCAGATGGTATGGATCTTCACAGCCCTCCTCGAAAGCCGACGTGCGGCGTACCGCGTTCCTCTGTGTCGTAGTTCCTCTTCTCTGGGTCACCAGCGCGGCTAGTTATTATTGGCACTTTGCAGGGATAGAGAAGGAAATCGGCCGACGGATACGAGTGCCCACGACAGCTTTCCTCGCAAGTAGCCTCCGTCCAAATACCGGCGGCTACCTGTTTACGGCGATGCTGCCAGATGGATATCGCGTGCTCAACCAACGGGGAAGTGAGATATGGCAAACGTGCGGCGGGCACTGTACTTTGGATCAACTATCCTTTTCTGTTTCAGGAAATCACTCGGTATTGCTGGAAGTTGCAGACGCCACGGGTTCACGAATCATACGAGTTCCTAGTGAAGTCCCAGGCTCACAAGAGATGGATCGCACACCGGTGTTCATTCAAGACGCAGAATCGCCCGCAGTCTCCGTCGATGGAAGGTCCGTGGCATTCATCCGAGAGAAGCGAGGCAAGGGAACGCTTTGGATTGCTCCCTTGCAGGGTGCAATGAGTGCGGCAGGAAACGTATCACCAACTGAAATTGTCGGCGATGCCTATGACGTTCGGAATGCAATTTACTTACGCTCTGGGGAGCTTATGTTCACCGCAAAGTTGGACGACCGGCTAAATCTCTTCAACGTGATTCCTGGAAATCCGCCGAGCAGATTTTCTGATCCCAACGAAAATATAGAGTCTTTTGCAGTTTCTCCCAACGAGAAGTTCATTGCCTTTACAAAGCTGGTACATGGGCGGTGGCAGTTGGGCTACATGAATGCAGCCTCCCACGAGGAAAAAATGCTTACTTTTGGAGATTGCAACGCTTACAGCCCCAGTTGGTTCGATCCTCTGACGATTGGATATTCCACGGATTGTGGCCGGGGTCTGGGGCTCGCGGCATTGGCTTTGGTCAGCATTGACCAAGCATTGTCTCCTTAACCAATCCCAGACGGAATTTCATTCAGTGATCGCTGTCCCCGCCAGGGCTACGGGATACGTTTTTTCGCGAGCAAGGTCAAATTTCCAGTGGATGGGCTGCGAGACTGGACAGGCAGTACCCGATCGTGGAAGTGAACCTGCCATGTGCGACAGACTTCTAGAAAGAGACCTTGCGGCGTGGAAACCACGTGAGCCGAATCGTTGTCGCGGTGACGGACTGCGGGCCTGGCAAGTAGATGGGGGCTTTCCATTTTTCGTAGGTGAAGTTGCCGTTGATCTCAAAGTCGCGGCCGATGCGTTTGACCACCTGGACATTGAGATCGTTGATCGTTGTCCCGCCAAGAATGAAGTCTTTTGCAGCTTTCTGGTTGCGAAGCCCAAGCTGAACCCACTCATTCCCGCTCAGGTGATAGGTCACCCACGCCTGACCGCCTTTGTCCTCGCGACCTATCCAGTCGCCAAACAGTTGGCCCTGGTTCGTATAGCCCTGTCTCTGGACTCCCTCGTAGTACATGAAGTGACCACCTTGGCTGGTCGAGATGGAGGGATCGGTGGAAACGGCTTCGACACGCATGTCCAGCTTTGCAATGCCAGGCACATGGGAAAGGTATAAGCCAGGCCTGATGGCAGCGCGGCGGGGAGCGTCGATGGGGGAAACGTCGTCATGCACTTCGGAGTCCGAGTAAAGAGTGAGCCAATTGCGGACAAATGGAAGCCGATAGGAGAAGTCGAAAGCCCCGAAGCGGGCGCCAGGGTCTTGAGGACTGAATTTGATCGCATCATTAGGAGCCGACAGACTGAAGAAACTTCTGAGAAAAGTGTGGAGGGTGATTGGCTCGTGGCCCTTGCCGCCCCAGATTACGGTGCGCTCGAAGCCCAATTCCAGATTCTGAGTTGGACGAAAGCTGATTTTTTCGAGATGCACCCAAGGGTCGTTTGGGTATGTGTGACCCTTGAGAGATCCCACCATGAAATCGTAGCGGAAAGGACCAGTGATCCGGGACAGCCAGGGTATGTAAAGCGGTTCGATGCGGTTGATGCGGAACGAGTAGATATTCTCGGCGTTGTTGGAGTAAGCCATGGCGCCGCCCAGCCCAGGTCCCAGCCAATCATCCTGCTTGCCAAAGGAAATTTCATGTTGGAGCAGATGGACAGAGGCGTAGGCCTCAATGAAACTGCCGTTGGCCGTTGCCGCGACCGGCCCCAACGGGATAGTCGCCTGATTGTACGGAAGTCCCGTGACTGGGTTGATGAATGGAATGTTATCCGCATTTGAGAGCGTCTGGGCTAGTGCAGTCGAATAGCCGATTGCCCCGGGTGCGCCTTGAAATTCGCCGCGCACATACAGCAGGAATCGTCCCTTCGACGCGTAGCCGCTTGCGCCGGAGTAGTTGTTGAACCCATTCTCGTACGGGCGACCATAGTCGTTGACGATTGTCGAGCCGAGATGATAACTGTCGCGCAGCGGCGTTCCACTGATGGCGCGAACCGCTGAGTAGGCCGATTCGACGCGCACGCCACCCATCGGCAATAGGCATTGGCTTTCAGGATCCGCGTGCAGTTCCCGACGGAGTGCCTCGTAGATTTTCTGTGCCTCGCCGGCAGTTGGATCTCCGTACATATCCGCGTCGCTGATTTCCGCGCTGGTCTCTTCAAGCATGCGGCTCACGCTGGCGCGAGTCCACGGACGCATGCCCATGAACACGTTGTCCGCATATCCCATGGCATACAGGCGCATCACCGCCGGGTAAACCCAACTGTCGACCGGGATATAGGGCGAATCCGTGGCCGAGGACTCGCAGCGAGAGGCTGTGCCGCTGAGGTTGCGTCCCGTTTGTCGGCTCTCCTGCGGCGGCGGCTGTTCCGCCATCAGAGGAACGACGCACGCATGGACGAGGCCTGCCAGCACAAATGCAATCGCACCTCGGACAACAGCAGCCATGGCCCCACGTTTGCTCAGATTCATATCCTTTAATTTTTCATTGACGTACTCCCCGAAATGCTCGAGGAAGGTTGGAAGACGGCATATCCGTTGAACGACACCAGGGCTACTCAGCTGCCATGCTTGAATCGCTTGCAGCCGTGAGGGCGACTTCCGCAAGTCCGATCGCCGGATCCATGGCGATCTTCATCGGGCTCTTGCGATCGTCCACGGACCGAAACCACTGGTACTGTGGAACGATTTCCTTGACCTGGGTGCGAATGCGGGCGGGTACGCACGTGGCGCACTCCGAGCGCAAGGCGTTCAATTGAGTCTGCAAGTTCCGCCAGCTTATGACGCGGCTTTGCGTGCGGAGCACCTTCCTGGCGCTGGTGCTCGCCAGTCCCTCGAAATCGTAAAAGAGTTCCTCGAAGAGCTTTTCCCCCGGACGAAGCCCGGTATAGACGATCTTTACCTGGTCCCGCGCAATTCCGGAAAGACGGATTAGTGTCTGCGCCATATCCACAATACGGACCGGCTCGCCCATGTCGAGCACCAGAATGTCTCCCTTTTCGCCGATCGCGAACGCCTCCAGGACCAGCGAGACCGCCTCCGGGATGGTCATAAAGTAACGCGTGATATCCGGATGGGTGATGGTGATCTGGCGGCTGGTCTTGAGTTGCTCCTGGAACAATGGGACTACGCTTCCTTGTGAACCAAGCACATTCCCGAAGCGCACGGAAAGGCAGCGCATGTGGGCTGAGGGGCGGGCGGCCACAATCAGCTCTCCGATTCTCTTGGTGCAACCCATGAAACTCGTCGGGCTGACGGCCTTGTCGGAGGAGATAAGCAGGAAGTCCTCGCAACCCAACTGGTCGGCGGCCTCGATCAATGAGAGCAAGCCGAACACATTGTTCTTCACCGCCTCTTGCAGATTCTCCTCCATCAGCGGTACGTGCTTGTATGCCGCCGCGTGAAATATGACTTTTACGTCGTGTTCTCGCATCAGGTCGCTCATCCGCGAGCGATCGGCGATATCCGCGACACAATAGGCCGTCTCCACCTCCGAGTGCCCATTTGCCTGTTGCAGATTGAATAGCGGGGTCTCGGACTGGTCGACACAGATGAGCTTGGACGGAGAATATCGCAGCAACTGCCGGCATAACTCGGAGCCGATCGAACCGGCGGCTCCCGTCACCATGACCACTCGGGATCGAACTTTTCGCCGAACCGCATCCAGATTCAACTTCACCGGTTCTCGTCCCAGGAGATCTTCCAGATTGACGTTACGCAATTGATCGACGGTCACCTTGCCGTCGAGTAGATCGGCCAAACCGGGGATGGTGCGGAACAGCAATCCCGTTCTCTGACAGCACTCGGTAATCCGCTGCATTTGCTCGCGGGTTGCGGATGGAATCGCAATCATCAGTTCGTCGGGATTGTAGCGGCGCACGATCTCAGGCAAGTCGTCGAGCCTGCCCGCGACTGGGATGCCGTGGAGTTTTACCCCCGCCTTCGCCGGATCATCGTCCACCAGAGCGCGAGCGGTATAGCCTCTGCGCGGAAGTTCCAACAGCAGCATCGCAGCGCCGCAACCGGCTCCGATCACAACCACCGACTTGCTGTCGATCTGATTGGAATGCTCCTGCGCCTTCTGCCTGAATACGCGCGGCAACATTCGCACTCCGCCAAGCGCACACGCGGTCAGAATCGCCTCTATGACGTAGACGGAGAGCGGAAAGGATCTCCCGCCAATGATCCAGCGCTCCGCGATAAGGAACATCAAAGAGCCTGTAAAAACGGCCTTGCTAACGTCGATGGCATCGCTGATTCCCGTGTAGCTCCAGTAGCCGTGGAACAAGTTGAATCGCACCATGGCCGCAGTGCGGACCAGCAACAGGACTGGGAGCGCCAACAGGAATACGTGTATGTGCGGAAATGCAAAGTTAAATCGTAAAAGCCACGCCAACGTCACTGACATGACGATCAGTGCAAGTTGCAGCAAAAAAACCAAAATTGGTCGGCGTTTCAGTAACACGGCCTGCCCTCTCTCTTGAATGTGAAAGTTAGTTTTCGTTAGGTTGGAAGACCCCGACTATTGCAGCCGGGAGATCCCCCGGACTGTTCTCAGGACCAGCATCGGGGCGTTTCTTTGCGCATCGATTGAATCTATGTAGATCTGTGGGTCGGCTACCGCTGGGCCGAATACCGAGATGAACATCTCCGCCAATGGGCGGCACGCGCTGTTTCGCGCGTTTCATCTTCAAGCCATGGGTATGTGGATATGAACGACAAGAATAGCGTCGAGCTTTATTTGTTGCAGATTGCGATCAAACCTGATGACGGACAAGCGACACTGCTTGCGTGACTTCTCGAACTGCCTCGCAGGTGGCCCGGATATCTTCCTCGTTCAATGTCGGATGGACAAGAAACATCAGGCTTGTCTCTCCTAATTCGCGCGCAACGGCAAGACGCTCCAGTGGGCGCCACTCGGGCGCAAACGCTTTTTCCAAATAGATTTCGCTGCAGCTGCCGCTGAAGCAGGGAACGCCTTTGGCCTTGATCGCCTCGACAATCCGATCGCGTGTCCACTCGGACCGAAGCGCCTCTGGACGCAGGAAGACATAATATTTGTAATATGCATGCTCAATGTGCTTTGGCGGGATCGTCACACGCAAACCCGGTAACGCGGTGAACTCATCTGTAAGCATCTGAGCGTACTTGCGACGAATGGAAAGCCCCCCAGGAAGCTTTCTAAGAGCGATCCGACCGACCGCGGACTGCACCTCTGTGAGCCTCCAGTTTGTCCCAAACGATTCATGCAGCCAACGAAACCCTGGACCATGCTCGCCATGGTAAACCGCGTCGTAACTCTTCCCATGATCTTTTAAAGACCACATGGTATTCCACAGTTCGGTCGAGTTCGTTGTGACCATTCCTCCCTCGCCGGCCGTTGTCATGATCTTGTCCTGACAGAAGGAGAAGGCAGCCACGTCGCCGAGAGACCCGACAGGCCGGCCGTTGTAGGTGGCGCCAGTCGCTTGGGCGCAGTCTTCAACAACGTGGATCCCTCGTTCGCGAGCCAGAGCAACAATGTCATCCATTTCGCACGGCCACCCGGCAAGATGGACCGCGACAATTGCCTTGGTACGCGACGTCAGCACATTACGAATGCTTTCCGCAGTGATGTTCTGGCTGCAAAGGTCAACATCGGCAATAACGGGACGCGCACCGAGCATGACAGCGCAGCTAGCCGAAGCGATGAACGTCCTGCTGGTGGTGACCACCTCGTCGCCGGGGCCAATGCCCAACGCCTTCAGCGCACATTCGAGCGCGACTGTGCCATTTGCGAGGGCTATGGCATGTTTGCATCCGGCGAACTCCGCAAACTCCGATTCGAACAGACGTCCTTGCAGGCCGGTCCAGTAATTCACTTTCCCGGAGCGCAGGACTTCTACGGCAGCCTCGATTTCGTCATCCGAGAAGCAAGGCCACGGCGCAAAGCCACCTGCTGCCGCAGCAGCAGCAAGATCCGCTGAAGGTTCTGTAATTACTCCAGCTTTCACCTTGCCCCGGTCCTTATAAGCGGTTTTGCAGGAATGCCGACCACCGTTGTCGCCGGCTCCACGTCCTTACTGACTACCGCTCCGGCACCTATAGTCGCGTTCTCCCCGATCATAAGATTCTGTAGGATCTGGGCACCTGTTCCAACTAACACACCTCTGCCAATGTGGACGCCTCCTGAGATATTAACGGTCGGATTCAGGACACTTCCGGCACCGATTCTGGCCTCGTGGCCAATAGTGCAAGACAGATTAACCATCGAGAACGCCTCGAAAACCACATTTACAGTGGCAATCACGCCAGCACAAAGGACGACCCCTTCTCCCAACTCACATGACTCTGCATCGAATCGAACCGAGGGATGCACGATAGCCGGCCATTCTAACTTAGGAAAGCGGCTTTTCAGTTCTTCGGCAACTTTTAGGCGAGCTACGGGAGTACCGATCCCAATCGCAAGCGCATCGACGTGATTGCTATCCAGCCAGTCGTAGTCGCCCAGGATCTCACTGTCGCGAGGTCCAAGCTTCCCGCAATCGCTCGCCAGAAATCCGGCAACTTCAAAAGCATCGCACTGCCGCTTGGAGTCGGTAGCAATCTCCGATAACAACCAGCGGAGTTCTCGTGCAAATCCCCCAGCGCCGATAATTGCAATGCGTCTCATGTGTGCTCCTTTTGTGACTGCAATGAAACGGAGATGAATTCCTTCCGGGAAATGCTATTACCGTTACCCGGAAACTCCGGCATCGTCGCGTGATTTGTACCATGTATTCCTTGGCGTCTTAAAACACTCCCAAACGTTGCCGTGATGATTCTCAGGTCCAACATGAGGCTCCAATTCTCCACGTACCATACATCCAGAGAAAACTTTTCTTCCCAACTCAACGCGTTGCGACCATTGATTTGAGCCCAGCCGGTGATTCCCGGCAAGACTTCATGACGCCGCGCCTGCTCGGGCGAATAACGCGGCAAATAATCCATCAACAGCGGCCTGGGACCGACGAGGCTGATGTCCCCGCGAAGCACGTTCCACAATTGCGGTAACTCGTCAAGGCTTGTGGTTCGAAGGAAGCGTCCAAGGCGAGTCAATCGATCTGCGTCGGCAAGAAGCTTCCCGCTCGAATCGCGTCTCTCCGACATGGTTCGAAATTTGAATAAGGTGAAAGGCCGTCCAAACCATCCAGGCCGCTGCTGGCGGAACAGGAGCGGACGTCCCATGGACAGCCAAACAAGAAGACTCGAAACTATCAGGAGGGGCGAGAGAACAACCAGTCCACAGAGTGCCGCGCTACGATCAAAGAGTTTTTTGATCCACAGCCGCCACCCAGTTTGACGAGTTTTTATCGACAAAACTTCAGCCATAATCCAAAACTCAATTTTTCCAAACTGGCACCCTAACGTACGCTAGCGCAGGAAATTAGCTGTTTATAGACTTCCATCTGCGCCGCCCAGACGATCTCGCGTCGAAATACGGCATTCACCCAACCGCAGCCGGCTTCACCCATACGCTTCCGTAGCGGTGGGTCGCTTAGTAGGGTATCGATGGCTGCACTCAGCGCGTCAATATCGCCGACAGGCACGATGTACCCGGTCTCCCCATTCACAACCGACTCCACCGCCCCGGTGGCGTCGGTTGTGATAACCGGAACTCCTGCCGCTTGCGCCTCAAGTGGAACTCCAGGAAAACCTTCGCGGTAGGTCGGCAACACACATATGTCCATCAGGCGATAAAGCGGAGCTACATCGCGAACGAAACCTGTGCGAATCACCGCATCATCATCTTCGATATCGTGTCGAATATGTTCTGGAAGCGGGTCTCCCGTCTCAAAATCCCCCACCAGCAGCAGCCGCAGCGTGGAATGTCGCTCACGAGCAGCCACAAATGCCCGGTAGAGCTCAGAAATCCCTTTGTCCCGTGTGAATCTGCCGACGAAGCCGATTACCGGCGCATTTTCGTGGACTCCGAGTTGGCGGCGCAAGATCATGCCCTCCTGTCGTGCTTCGCGCATAGTACGAAAGCGCGCGATATCGACGCCTGCGCACGTGCCCGGCCCTACGACCACAGCTTTAGTGGGCCCAACCACACCTAGTTCTATGGCTTGCTTCCGTAAACTCGGACTGACACAATGAACACGATGGGCACAGGCGCAAGCGAGCCACTCCGCAAATACCAGAAACTTGCGTTTCCATCCATCCGTAGTCTCCAGCCGCAAGCCATGCAAAGTGTAAATCCGGTGCGGGACTCCAGCCATTAGTGCCGCCAATCCACCCAGCAGTCCAGCCTTTGGAGTGCCCACGTTCGTAATGTCCGGGCGAATCTTCCGAATCAATCGCCACAATCGCCAGAGCGAAACCAGATCGCACCATAGCGATATTTCACGTTCCATCGGCACAACGAATGGCGACGCGCCTTCCTCGCTGGCCCGATCCAACTCACGACCTTCAGACGAGATCACGCTAACATCGAATCCTTGGTCTCGCAGATGTGCATACAACCCAAAATAGAAGGCAACGCTGATAGATGCAGTGAACCCGAATACCAGCCGCGGACGTCGACCAAGGTGCACGGAATTCGCAAGCATGATTCCGTCAATTTCCATGATTGGTTGTCGCTGCCAATGTCAGTTCCCACACGTTGAGCCATTCAAGTTTTAACTCGTCGGGCAGCGGGCGAGCGCGATGTGACAATAGCTTGTACTTGAGTCCGGTGCTGACAGCGATTATGTCCAGCACGGACTTAAAGGTCGAAAAGACAATGCCTCCCAGGCCATAGAGCAAATGACCGCGCAGAAAAGCATCTTCCAGGTAGGCGCGACACAGATGAAAGCGTGCTGGAACGGTCTTTCGCAAGCGCACGGAGTCCTCGCGATATCCCAGAAGCGGTTCGAGAAGCGCGGCGAAGTTCGAATTGTTCCGGGTTCGCATCAACAATTCTCGATCCTCAGTCAGACGAAAGCCGCATCGGTACGGGTTCTGACGGAACCATTCTGACCTTCCTATCCAGGTGGGGTGCGCCAGGTTCAACCCGGAAAGAACATTTCCGCAGATCGCTGCGTGCGAAGTGACCGCGCAGCGCTCGCCATAAGCCTCGCCATTGCCCCTGAACATGATCATCCCCGCCCCAAGCAAGTCAACATCCGGATGACTCTCTAGATATTCAAGCTGTTTTCGAAGCCGCTCGGGGTAGGCGATATCGTCTCCATCCATGCGCGCAAAGTACTTGCCTCGCGCTCTCCTGACACAGTCGTTTAAGCGAGCTGGAAGACCCTCATTCCGTTCGCCCTTGGAGACGATTATCCGGGGATCCTTGAAAGAAGCGATCACTTTCAGAGTGTCGTCCGTTGACCCGTCGTCAACGATAAGTAGCTCCCAATCCTCAAACGTCTGGTTGAGAATCGATCGGATTGCCTGTGCCACCGTTGCCGCACAGTTGTACACGGGCATGCCGATGGAGACCAAGTAATGATTGTTCATAGTTTATGATTCTCAGTTGTCCACTACTCAACGCCGACAACGAGTGCCAATTTATCGTTGGATGAGTTACAGGCCAAGCTTATAACTCTTTATAGGCACAACTCATTGACTCTCCCAAGCGAAATGATATGGTATGAATGCGGATGGCTCACCAGCAGATACGAAGAAGTTTCGAGCGGTCGCGGACAATGCCAAGCAGCAAAGTAGAATAACTATGGCGAGCTGACCTCCTTTGATTGGCCGCTTTGCACAATAGAATAGTGCCAACACTTGAGCAAATAACGCCATGGCCTGAAGCCGAAGTCCGGCGTAGGTAAATGCTGTGAGCGCATAGAATGAGACTTGTATCAAGAGAAACATGAAACCTAGATACCGATGTCGCTTTTCAGAAAACCATATCGCTATAATGCTGCAAACGAATGAGAGGACCAGGGGTCCTAATCCACTGTTGCTTTCGAGCGATGTAGGTAGAGAATATTCCACTAGCTTGTAAGCTATCCTTTCCCCGTAAATGTAATACCATAAATACATAATTGAGGCTCCGATAAACACGCTGTAAAGCTTCCATTTAAGTGATACCTTTGTTCTGGGCGTGGCCAGGAACAACATGGGTAACAATATAGCTACCGTTATTTGAATGCTTATCGACAAAAGTACTAGGATATAAAATAGGAAGAAGCGCCTCTTTTCTAATTGCAAGATCGCAATGACAGCCAGCGGAAACGCAATCCCGACACGAAGAATATTCATTGTAAAAGAGAAGTAGCAAAGAGGAATAAACACGAGTGATATAACACACTCGCCATGTCCCCACATATGCAGCATCGTGAAAAACAGAATTGTAGCCAGCAGACTTACAACGGCTACAACAACGCCGGGATTGCTGGTAAACATAGCTATCAACCGCACAAGGAGCACGTATCCGAATTCAACGTCAATTGTGCGTTGGCCGTTCCACCAAATGATACCCTGCGCATTTGCAATATAGTTAGGTGTATCAGTCCCGACTTCACCGCGTAGTACTGGTAAAAGGATTAAAGGCAATGCAAAAACATAATCTAAAAATCTGAGTTTCTGGGGGCCATGCAAGGCTTTCCACATACAGAAGATTAACCATATCGAGAATGGGAGAATGTAATAAATCACTGGAGGATTCCCTTCGATACGCCTCGGCTTAAAAGCCAAAGCGATGACATATTAAGATCGGATTTATGGGCACAAGCGAATAATCCACGCTATCGCTGGACCGTCTCAAGAACCCTGTACATCGTCCACAAACCACCCAGGACGATGGTCACCGTAGAGAGCAGAACAGCTATGCCGGCGCCCATCAGGCCATAACGGGGAATCAGCAGAGTGGACGCCACCGTGACAACCAGCACTGCCGCCAGGTACACCGGGACCTGGGCGCGAAAGGCGCGCGCGGCCGTCAATCCGCAGAAGAGAAACGACCCGATGGTGCTGATGCCGGCGATGCCAACGAGGAGAGCCAGCAGGCCGACATGATCGGCGTACTCGCGGCGGTAGAGCAATGTGAGCAGCGGCCTCCCCACAAGGAACGTCAGCGGCACGCCAACTGCCGCGATCAACACGCCCAGCATGGACAGCTTGGTCAGCAGGCGCGCGAACTGCTTGAGATCGCCGGACGAGAACAGGAAAGCGAGCCGCGTGGTGACCGACTGCGTCAGCGCGTATACGATCAGGCCGACTCCAATCACAAGGTATGCGAGCGATGCATAGATGCCCTGGTCCGCCAATCCCCGGTAATGCTCAAGAAAATAGCGGGGGACATTCACGTTCAATGAAGCGAACGTGGCGACCCAGCCCAGGGGCAGGCCCAGCATCGCCAACCGCCAGAGCGCGCGACGATCGAAGCGGAAAAATGCCTCGCGGCGGCCAATCAATGCTTTGACATTTGGAACGTCATAGAACAGAAGCACGGCGAACCAGACGCCACTCATTGCGACGACCGACAGCGCCAGATTGCGAAACCAGGCAAACGCGAGCGAAAAGACCAGGACGGAACCGATGCCTCGTATGATCTGGCTGATGGCGACACGTTTCAAGCGCTCTTCCCGCTGCAACAGGCCCGCCGTCACATCGCTCATACACTCAATGCATTTTGAAACCGCAACCAGCAGAACGACCAGGCGCACAGCGGACGAGGAAACGATAAATGGCAACAGGGCGGCGATCGCCATGAGGCCGAGCAGCGTCGCCGTCAACCGCAGCGTGAAGTAATCCGCGAATGCGCACTCCACGTTCACATCGGTTGCCTGTACAGCACGAAGCTGCAGGTTGGTAAACATGAACACCGGCGCTGCAATGGCCAGGCCCAGCGTGAACTGGCCGACGATCGACGGGCTGCCCAGCTTGGCAATCGCCGACAACATGCCCCATTGGCATCCCGTATAAAGGACACTGCCCGCAAACGTCCAGACGAAATTGTTGCGCAGGGTCGGGATTGCGCTTTGGGTTAAAGCCAGCGGCGGTTCTGCTTCATTCACTGGAGTCTCTCTCGGCTTGCCCAGGCGCAGCGGTTCGCGGGTTGCAATCAATGCAGGTTCCATAGTCACGCCTTTGACGTTTTGGCGCCTGTGAGAGCGGATCTGAGTTCTTCAAGCCGCCTGGAGGCAATGGGATCGTATTGCACCAGTTGCCTCCACCACAAGATGAGCGCGACAATGCATCCGGCGAAAAAGCCGACAATCGTGAATAGCGTGAAAAGCAGCGCGCGTTTCGGAGACGACTTGCGGTCCGGTTCGATCGCGAGCTCCACAACCTGGATGATTGCGGCTTCCTTGGCCTCATCCAGCTTGGCAGCGTCGTATTGCTTCATCAGCATGTCGAACAGGGCCTGCCGATACGCCAGCTCGTGCGCGGCGCGGAGATATTCGAGGCCGGCGGCAGGAACATTATCCAGCCCCAGACCGGCAATTCCCGGCGAGGAACTACGCTGCTCCAGGCGGGTTTCCTCAGTCTGCAGAGAAGCGAGTTCCCGCTCCGCCAACTGCACGTCGGGGTTTTGCTCGGTTGAATACGAGCGCAGCGCCTGCACCTCGACCTGTTTGGCCGCGACTTGCGCGCGAAGGGCGGCAAGGCCTTCAATCATCGACTTGGCCTGCGCGTCCAACGCAACGAGCCCCTTCTTCTGTTGCACCTGCTGAAAGGCGAACTCCGCTGAAACCAACGCATCTTTGGCTTGCTTCAGTTGGTTTTCATAAAACAGCCGGCGTTGCGAGGCTTCTGTCACCGCAAGTTTCTGAGTAAGGACGCGGAGTTGATCGGTGTATGCGTTCGCCATCGCGGCGACGCGCTGCTTGTTCTTGTCCGTGACAGAGATAGAAATAAATCCGTTTTTCTCGGAGGCGACCTCCGTAAATTCCGCCAGCTTCTTGCGGGCCGCCGTCATGTCTTTGGCGTTATATGTCTTTACCAGCCCAAACTTCTGGATGATTGCATCGGCTACAGGACGCGAGGTCAACATGACCAATGTAAATGTCATTCGGATTCTTCAGGCCCAGTCCGCCGCCGGCAAGTGCGGCCAGCGAGCCTCCACCGACACTTGTCAGTTGGTTCATCATCAACATAGCCGCCGCCGATTGGGTCTGTTGCGGCGGCATGATTTTGGTGCTTGCCGTATACCGCACCGGCAATACAAAACAGAGGACCACGCCGGCCAGCATGGAAATGCCGGTGACCTTGGCGACGAGCCACTTACGATATGCAAGCTGTGTCAGCACATCGATCAGGGTTGCTTCGCGCTCATCCCTGGATGCCTCGGGTGGGGGCGGGCCTTCCAGTGCAACTCCCAATTCGGTCATATAAGAAGTCTGTTCGCTCATCGGAAGGGCCCTTTAGTGGACTACGCTGAGCGCGGCGGCGGTCAGGGCGGTCTGGGAAGTAAGCTGGGTTGCCTGCAGAATATTGTTCATCTTGGACGAGACGGTGATTTTCTCCGGGACGATAATCGCATCTCCCGGCAGCAACCTTAAGTTCTCGAACTTGCCGTGTGTGTGGTCGCTCCGGCTTTGCCGGCTGATCACGTCTCCGTCCGCGCGAATTACGAATATGCGCTTCTTGTCCGCCTCCCTGGTGGGACCGCCGGCGGCGGCGAGATAGGCGATGAGGCGCTTCCCGGGCTGAAACCGGAAAGCACTAGCGTTGTATACCTCTCCGCTTACCTGAACCGTGCTTGGCCTTGGCGGAACATAAAAGGTGTCTCCATCCTCAAGCGGGAAATCCGGGATGGCCGCTGTTGTGGAAGCATCCGGCTTCATCTCCAGAACAACGCGACCGATCGGCTGGATGGAAGTGAGCTTGGCCAATGCGGCTTGCTGCATCGCAAGCTGCGCCTGCTGGTCCGCCCCGGTCTGGCCGGCTTGCGGAGTGGCATTGGCAAACCTGGTGATGAGTTCCCTCTGCATCTTGTCGGCAGATTCCCTAAGTTCTCTTTCTTGTGCGCGACGGGTCGAAACGCGGGTAAGTACAGATGCGTAAAGGTAAGAGTGCTGCGTGAGTCCCCCTGCTTTTTCCACAACATCCCGCAAGGTGTCCCCTGGCTCGACGCGGTACACGCCCGGTGCGTTGACCTCGCCGCTTACCCGGACAAAGGACGCGTGCTTTGCCATCGGCAATTCAAGGTCGGCGCGAGAGAAGATAGTGACAACATCTCCAGCCTTCAATAACTGATTGTCAAGGGACGCGGGATTGTCGATTGCGTCGGCGAGGCGAAATGGAATGAGGCGGGTACTTAAGTCGTGCTGGTCGAGACGTTCGATCAGCGCATAATCCCAGTTGATCTCGGCACTGTTCTGGCCGACGGTGTCAATCAGCGCCATGCGCTGGCCGCCAGCCTGACGAGTTGGCGAGTTGCCATATTCATCGCGGCGCGGAACCCCATACTGACCGGTAGATGAATTGCCGGGCTGATCGCTTCGAGAATTCCCGTACTCATCGGTGGATGAATTTCCGTACGGATCGCGGCGCGACTCCCCATACTGATCTGCGGATAGATTGCCGGGTTGATCAGCGCGCGAATCACCATACTGATCGGCAGGCGAGTTGCCATACCGGCTCAAGCGAGGGTTTCCAAATTCATGGTCGGGAGCGCGCGGGACCAAGTGATTCTGGCGATTCCAATACGAGCGCGTGATCAGAAAATCGCGTGATGGGATCAGGTCGGAAATCCGCATTCCTGGCTTCCAGGGATAAAGGCCGGGCTGGGCAACATTGCCGCGCAGCGTAACTGCGTTTTCAAACTTCGGCGAAACAGGAAAAATGCGAAGCAGATCGCCGTCTTTAAGCGGCCTTTGAAGCCCCGATGCATCCAGAGCGAATTCGTCCACCCGGCGGCTGCTGTGGTTGTCAACCCGCTCCAGCACGACACGTTCGGTGTCAGCCAGGTTTGTCATCCCTCCAGCATCCTGAAGCGCTGCGCCAACCGTGGTTTCGCCTTTCAATTCGTAGATACCGGGCTGATTGATGTCGCCGCTGATCGCGATCTGCGCTCCCACCGGAGGAATGTAAATTACATCGCCGGGAAGCAGCCGAACATCATGAGACTTGTCGCCCCTTCGGACCAGATCGTAGAGATCGAATTCAGATACCGTGCGGCCTTGGCGGCGCAACTGAATTCGCCGCATTGTCCCGATTGCCGAAGGACCTCCCGAGTCGAATAAAGCATCGACCAGGGTACTTAAAGAACTGACCGTATAAGCGCCTGGCTGGCGGGCATCGCCCAGCACAAAAATCTGGATAGAGCGAAGCTGGCCCAATGCGACATTCAACTCAAAATCTTTGAAGATAGCGCCAATGGCGGAATGCAGATACCCCTCGACCTGGTCATAGCGCAAACCGGCCACATTCAAGGTCCCTATTTTTGGCAAATATATCTGCCCATTTCGGTCCACGGTTACACGCGAATCGAGCTCGATCTTGCCCCAAGCCCGTATCAGCAGTTGATCTCCCGGGCCAACCACATAATTGGCTGGGACTGGCACATGCTCCACGGGCGAGAAGGTAGTTGGAACTTCGTCGAACAATCGGCGGCCGTAGACCGGCAAAGGACGCCCAGTTGCATCTTCAGCAAACTGCTCAAACTCGGACCTTGTTTTCAACGGTCCGGCAATTCTCGACGGGCTGCGAGATTCCGTGGGACCCTCCGTAGAAGGATTGTCGAACTCCTGGACGGCAGGACCAGCCGCCGGTATTCTTGCAGGCCACATCTGCGGCTGCGCCGGCACCTGCGCCGATGAGATTCCCGAATCCGACTGGCCGAACTGTGCTGGGGTTGTCAGCACGGACTGTCCAGCGCACATTGCGGAGGGAATCAGAAGTAACAGAATTAGCTTTTTTCATCATAATGGGGGGACTCAGATAAAAATCAAACAGCGCGAGGGTCCAGCCGCGGCGTGAGCGTTCTCGCTCGGGTTATAACGAGCGTGGTTCAACCTGGCCGATAGTTCAAATTGTGAGCGCTTGCGCCTCGGAAGCGGTCGGCTGACTTTCCTCTGCCCGCGGCACCAGCACGCTTAGCCAAAAAGCTGTGTATTCGTCAATGGTCCGGCGGCTGTCCCGTCGCGAGTTGCGGTGTCCCTCGACAAACATGGAAAGCTCCGGTTGCGCAATGATCGTCAAGGCAATTGCCGTAGTCAAAATTGCCGGGTTTAAGTTCCGAATCCTGCCGGATTTGATATTCGCTTCCAGATACTCGGCGATCGAGCTGAACAGCGGAGACAAGTGTTCACGGCAGACACCTTCAACCTTGCCGCGAACCTCCAGAAACGCAACTCCGATCAGCCGCACCAATTCCGGCGAGTAAGTGGCCGTGTCCCCAAACAGGCTAAGAATTTTCGGAAGGACCACCTCGGGGGCGTCCCGCTGCGAAATTTTATCGAGTAGGTCCAACCGCGGCTTGATAGTTCGGAAGCTTGACCTGAGCGCCGCCCAGAATATGTCTTCCTTGTGCTCGAAATAACGGAAGACGGTGACTTCGCTTACATCCGCAAGTCGAGCAATTTCGCGGGTGCTGGTGCCGTGATATCCCTGGCGGGAAAACAGGGCCACGGCTGCATGAACGATTCTGTTCGGAACTTCGGACTTTTTATTCATGGACAGCTCGATAATTTCGCCAGGTAACAGTTAAGTCCCCACTCAAGATAGTCTTTGGGGAAATTTCGGACAGAAAGCCAGAAGCTAGGGCCTATTCACATTACGCGTCTAGGTTCGAACATTTTGTCTAGATGCTCACTGGTGGGTACTGGGTAGACCCCGGACTTCAGTCCGGGATCTACCTATGTGATGAACACTCCCTAATTTAAAACCGTCTCAATTTCGTCTGCAGCCACTTCCATCGCCGCATTTTGGTTGATCATTTCGATTGATACAACAAATCGCATGCTATTTCTCTTCTGCACTAGCGTCCCTTGAATTCCCTGCATCGGACCGCTTTTAATACGGACCTTTTTGCCGACAACAAGCTCCCTGTACGGCTCAACCCTCCGCCGACAGAAGTCCGAACGGAGAAATTCGATCTCTGGCTCGGAGATAGAAAGCGGCCCCTGACAATTTCCAATGATCCTGAGAGCCCCAGGCGACTGAAGAACCTTCGATCGTTCCATATCTCGGATTCGTACGAACAGGTAGGAAGGAAACAAAGGCTGAACGATTTTCACACGCTGTCTGTTCTTCCAGGTACGCGCGCTTTCCCAAGTGGGAAGAAAGGATTCGATCTGACGGATGTTCAGGTGCTTTACCAGCGACTTCTCATTGTTTGGCAGCGTATATACGGCATACCACATGCGCTCACCATCCGCGCTCTTACACCTGGGTGCGACCGGCCTGTGCTGCGCGAATATCCTATCGGACGTGTTCGAATGGGTACTTTCCATCTCGGCTCTCCCGGTGAACTCAGTTAGCTGCTTCCGCACAGTGCGGTGTCACCGTTCTAGATTGCAGGTTTTGAGACTTTATTGATCGTCTGCGGCAATTTTTCCCATAGCTTCGCTATGGTGACTTAGCATGCTAACTGGAAGCTAAGCCTGTATGCCCTCTCGGCACTGGGAAATCCAGAAACCCTGAATCGCAGCGCCAAGAATGTATGAGCCGATCTTAAGTAGTAACTACAGTTTTTAAAACAATAATCGCCCTCGCTGAGTTACTAAAGTGACTAAGAGACGGCTTGAATTGGAACAGCAGTAATCGTTCATGTATCGGACACTCACGAAGAAGCTAGTGTCAAACGCTACTACTACCAGATCTATTCGTAGCTCAAAGAACACATGTAGGGAATTTCTCATGACTTACAATTTTGCCAAATGTTTCTAAACTTTACGCGGCCTTACACCTTACTTATCAGTTCATCTGCCAACCCTGACAGAAATCACTCATCGCAGGTTGTGCGTTCGAGGGCCATTCGGAAGCGCCAATTGTTCCACTGCTTCTGTGTCGCCCGCTGTTGCATTGTCTGGAATTACCGCAGAGTGTTTTGGATACTTTGTTCCCGCGTAGCGGCCCATTCCCGTTCTGCCCCAAGGCCATCAGTCCATGTGCGAAGTTGCCGGTATATTTCTTTTTGATAAAGTACCCGCTGTAGTCGCACGAAATTTCCATGGGATTCTCATCCGGTGACCAGTTGAGTGCCGTCCATATGAATTTGTTCATATCGTCGCTTAAACCCTAGGAGTAGGTGACAAAGCCCCATTGGTTTTGCGTTAGAAAAGCGCGTCGTCCAAACTTCTTTCACTGGCCTGCACAAGACGGAGATCAGTCGGCTTGAAAATGAGGCAGGGCATAGACCGTGGAATTTCTTTGATTCAACGGCATGCCTCGGTTTCCCGTGAAATACGTTGAGTCCGGCGCAGATGCAGAGATGTCTGTAGCTAGATCGGTGCAGGTGGTTGTATCGTGTCGCCGCTTGCAGGAACGGGGCATCCTGAAACTACGCCATTGACGCCAGCTCTATTAGTCAATAGATAGACAAGTCCCTCGTCGCCCAGATAGCAGTATCCGTTCCCTGTCGTACTCATGTGTACGCAAGGATCAGTGGAGCCGGCTTCGCCCGAATGGGTCACCAACACAGCTTGAATGTTGTTCCTGTATAGGTTGCCAGACTTATGTTGTCCGGAAACTGAGGGCACTGCCGTGCCGCTGACCTGCGTTGCCACAACGCAGGTCTCGGCTGTGAAGGTCCCGATCCGGTGAAGTTGTCCCTCACCAGGTGACCACTGATGCCGCCGATGGTGTAGGTGGCCGCTCCGCGCTGAAGGTCGGCGCGTCTACACCATCAATTGATGGTGTAGACGGCCGAGCCGACAGCGCTGGTACTTGCCACCGCAACATCGGAAAGACCGGTGTCATAGTCGCCGCCAGATGCATTTGTCGAGAAGCTGAGCACTTCACTGGTAGACGTAGCAGTGAATGTCTCGGTATAGAGGGTCCAACCGCTTCCAGGCGTGGTCGAAAGCAGGGTCGTTCCTCCTATGGAAACCGTGATCGGATTCGATGAGAAACCAGGACGATCTTCCAGATAAAACGACACTGTGTACGGTTGGCCTGTTGTTAGGCCGCTGATCGTTTGGGTAAGTGTGGAAGTATCTTGAAGGAACGCGACCTGATTGGCACCATCGGGCGCCGCGTCGAAGTTCCACGCAGAGCCATTTTCAGCAACTCCGGAACCGTAGGAGCCGCTCGATGCATTCTGCGTCGGTCCGCTGAAAGTCCAGCCGGAAACGTTCGTGGGATCGTATGTATAGATTCCACTGCCGGGCGTCATCGGCGGGGTTGTAGCGAAATCGCTATTTGTCGAAATTTGTGCTTTTACCGCAACATCGGAAAGACCGGTGTCATAGTCGCCGCCAGATGCATTTGTCGAGAAGCTGAGCACTTCACTGGTAGACGTAGCAGTGAATGTCTCGGTATAGAGGGTCCAACCGCTTCCAGGCGTGGTCGAAAGCAGGGTCGTTCCTCCTATGGAAACCGTGATCGGATTCGATGAGAAACCAGGACGATCTTCCAGATAAAACGACACTGTGTACGGTTGGCCTGTTGTTAGGCCGCTGATCGTTTGGGTAAGTGTGGAAGTACTTGAAGGAACGCGACCTGATTGGCACCATCGGGCGCCGCGTCGAAGTTCCACGCAGAGCCATTTTCAGCAACTCCGGAACCGTAGGAGCCGCTCGATGCATTCTGCGTCGGTCCGCTGAAAGTCCAGCCGGAAACGTTCGTGGGATCGTATGTATAGATTCCACTGCCGGGCGTCATCGGCGGGGTTGTAGCGAAATCGCTATTTGTCGAAATTTGTGCAGAACTGGCAATCGCCTTGACTGTTTCGCTGGTGGAGACGGTAATGGGGCTGGTGTAGACGGTTGAGGATGTGGTCGGGGTGCTGCCGTTGGTGGTGTAGTAGATGGTCGCCCCCGAAGTGGCGTCGCTGATGGTCACTGTTTGTGCCGAAGTATAGGTTCCCGCTGCCGGGCTAAACGTCGGCGTGGCCGCCGCTGGCAGATTAATAACGTAGGCGGCGGAGGCGACGGCGCTGTTGGTGTCACCGGTGGCGGTGGCGA
>CAVRDB010000033.1:0-28628 GCA_963719625.1 uncultured Acidobacteriota bacterium | reverse complement strand
CTTCTCCGTAGGATGCCATGGCCTTTTTATAAAAAGCGATCACTTTATCTTCTGTATCGCTGCTTTGGTATTCAATCGCTTTTACGTGCAATTGCCATTTGCCAAAGCTCATGTGGACATCCGCAGACCCGGAATCATCGCTATCTTTGCCGCTTTCGACTGCGCCGGGATAGACAGGAAGGCCTACATCGATGCTCGCTGTGGAGTTGGTGCGAACATCCAGCCCTCCGACCGGCGTGTGTACATGCACGTTCTCCGCGTCGCCATTCTTGTGCTCCTGCACGGAGCAGCCCAAGGTCGTAAAGAAAAGGGCGCTAAACAACAAGGCTGTTGTCGACAGGAGCCGTATGTACGTACAATTCCGGGCGAAACGTGGCTTCTCCGAATGGCGAGTTGGGTTGAAATCCTGGGAGCTCTGAACGCGCACAACAACAGCCCTCCTTGCATCGAAACGGTGCACCATGTGATCAAGATACGCTTTGGAATCCTCGGAAGTTCAGGCGGTGAAGCTGCAAAGTTGTGTTTTTTTTGTTGACATTGTTCCATCCACACCACTATATATAGTGCCACGTCATTTAGAAGCGCAATTATTGGTGCCAGTAGTACAAACAGCTTTTCGGGAGAAGAAGCTGCCGGAGGCAAACGCTCCGAGTTGTGCAACGAGTGACGATTTTCGGCAACACAAATCCAGGCAACGGCCTTGCCATTTTGGCAAGGCCTTTTTTTGTTCGTCGCAGCATTTACTTATTTGTTTGGCGATCGACAATTGCTCGCCGCTGTTATGTGCAATAGCCAGCGCAATAAACTTTCGCAGTGGTGTGGTACAGGTTCTCATGTCTGGATCAGTTGTCTCGGTTCCCGCCCTCCCACAGAACGCGGACCACGCTTATCGCTTTCCAGCAGCAGCCAGACGCGACATCGAATCGAAAGCCACGCCAGAAGGATTGTCACGCCTGGAGCCGGATGATGGCCACCGCTTGATTGCGCTAACTCCGTAGTCTTCGGTTTTCAGTCGAATGATTTTTTTGAAGAAAATAGGTGCTGTGCAATATACCCGTGACAACTTATACTTTGAAAAAGGTAGACTGTCGCGGCTATCGGTATTCGCCGGAGATTAAAGCGACTCGAGAAGACGTGCGGCGCAGCCAGCACAAAATAACAAACCCTGTTCTCGTTTCAAGATGAATTGTTTTATGCATCTCTGCCTGGGGAAGAGGGGAGTCTGATGGCACAACAGCAGCCCGCCCGACGCAAGATGCAATCCGCGAAGACACCTGTCTCCATTCCAGACAAACTCTATTTTCGTATTGGGGATGTCGCAAGCCTCTGCAGTTTGCCCGCGTATGTTCTGCGATTCTGGGAAACGGAATTCCCGCAGTTGAAGCCCCATAAGGGTGGAAGCGGGCAGCGGCTCTATCGGAAGCGGGATGTAGAGATTGTTCTCGCAATCAAACATTTGTTATACGACGAGGGATTTACCATTGCCGGCGCGCGTCGATCCCTGGTTGAAAAGCGTGCAGCCTTGTCGGTTGTGGATCCGCACAGCCAGGCTGAGTCGCACCCAATGCGGCGCAAGACGGACATGGTGAATCAAGCGCCGCCGCCCAAGGCGGGCAGAGCTGCAGGGATTGCGGCGGTCGGGTCGAAGCGTTCACCGCAAGGCCCAAAATTCAATGAGCTGCGAAAAGAAATGAGGGCGTTGCTGAGCATGCTGGGTTCTCAAGAACGCCAGAGTGTTCCCCCTGTAGCGTCGTCCATCAGGCGCAAGAGAAAAAGCCTGCAAATTTCGAGCGAGCCCACGCTTTTCTAGATCGGCTCAATTGTGGACGTAGCTGGGTCTGATCAAAGCCGATCAATCTCACATCTTGCAGCTGTCAAAAATACGATCTCGAACGAAGTCATTCAGGTGTTAGTGAACGAAATGACTGCCTGTGGCAATCGGAATGATCCCCAAATAATGCCCACGATCACTAATGTAAAAAGCACCACCGCAAAAATGAGTGCAAGTTTGACTTGAGCGGAAGGTGGTAGCTCATAAAAGCGCAGGCATAATCCGTTGAGCGCGTCGTATAAGCGAGAGATCACACAGGCACAATATCACAGTTCCGTGGCGAATAAATTCGAGTCTGGCCCAGACTGAGTATCCGTAAATCACTATAGCTCACCTTTGGCTTTAGATGATGTAGTTATGGAGTTCGAGCGAGGCTGTCATTGCGGCGCGGCAAAAAAAGGGCCCCTCGTGTGAGGGGCCGATCTGCCTTGGTTCTCTCTTGTGTGAGAGCTTTTGTGTCAACCTTATTCAGTCGAAGCTGGCTGCGACGCAGTCCCATTCGAGGAGGACTGCGCAGTACCGGACTGCGTCGCGCCTGTTGTTGAGGCACCGACGTTCGACGCACTCAAGGTTGACAAACTGTTATGCATCAGTGTGACTTCCACGACGCTGCCGCGGCGGGCTGTGCTCGAATCACTCATGGTGAGAGGAGCATTCCCTAAGCCGATCTGGCGAATCTTATAGAGCGGGACTTGGTGCTGCGTGACCAGATAACGCGTCACCGCAGAGGCCATATTGTGGGAGGCGGCGATTCCAGCCTGTCCACGAAGAGTTGAATAACCTTGCACGTCAATCAGATATCCGCGCTGACCCTGCAGTTGTCCGGCTAGCTGATCCAGCGCATCCTTGGAGCCCTGCCCGAGAACGGTGTGCCCATTGCGGAATCGAATCTCCACGCTAGTGACGGTCTGGTACTGATCCAGATTGCTGACCGCAGTTCCAATTGCAGCCGTCTGGTTGCTCGCCTGCTGGGCTGTCTGCTGTGCTTCATTCGCCGTATTGCCAGCGATTGTCGCATGCTGATCGGCCATATCTGCTGTGCCCTGAGCTTTTGTAATCCCTGCTTGGGCCCGTGCGTCCACATCTTTGATGTCGCGGGCATTCTGGGCGGAAATCTCATCCAACTCATTCAGCCGATCTTTTACCGGATTAAGTTGGCGGTTTACCCACTTTTTGCGGGCCATGGGGTTCAAATGTCCCCAGAAACCTTCATGTGACTGAGTTTGCAAGGGCTGGCCGGCTGTGTAGACGGAAGTCGATCCGCCTGTTGAAGTTCCGGTTTGCACCTGGGCTGTGGACGCTGAACTTTGGTCCGCAGTTTGGGCCATAAGCGGAAGGGCGGTGCTGGCCGCGAGTACTATCGTTGCAATCCTGAACAAATTTCTTGAATTGGACGTTTTCATCACTTTATCCATAACCGTGCCGCGCTTCTGGCACTTGGTAACGGCATACTTAAATGCAAGCGCGGTGCCAAAGATCCCAGCGGAGAACACGTTCATGGAAAATCTATTAAGATATTGATTCTAAAGACTGAATAGGGGAGTTGCGGGACCGCAAGAAGGCATGGGGATTTCGGGGTGGGTTGAATCGCGTAAAACCTGCCGGTCTAGCGGCAAAAACTACCGGGTCTAACGGCAAAAATGTGTCGATTTATCGGGGGTTGCCGGGGTTACGAAAGGGCTGTTTTTTTGGCTTTTTGAAGGCCTATGGGCGGCTTCCCACGTGCAAGACGCGGAGTTGTGGCGGCTGCTGGTTCCACATCGGCGACACATTGTCGAAAACTACCCGGAAGTCCTGACTTTTGCCCGGTATTAGCGGAGCGGTGCTGATGGGTTCGGTATCCACATATGGATCGCGCGAGCGGATAAGACTGACTGGTGCCTGCAGCATTTGTGGAGCGTCTCCGGAATCATTGGCGAACAGAGTCTGCAAGGTAACGGAAGTAATGGTGCGCTGGCCCTGATTCTCAATCGTTCCGTCGACATAGGTGAGCTGATCTCCGGCAAAATTGCTTGCCTGGCTTACTTGGACGTTGCCCAAAACCACGTATCTCGCATACGGATCGACGCCGGTACCCGTGGAACTCGCTGGAGGTCTCCCAAACCAGAACGCCAGCCCTAAGGCGCCACCGATCGCAACCAGCGCAACAATCCATGGAAGCCAATTGCGCCCGGGCACTTCCGCGATGCCATCCACCGATGAAGTGTCGTTGATGGCGAAAAGCACTGGCTCGCGGCGCGGGTTTGGGTCGTGGGAGGGTGTCGATCCTGGGTCGTTCATGGGCCGATTGTAACTCGCCCCGCTAGTCATCGAAATAAGCTGCAAACGTGGTGCAGGATAAAAAATCAGAAAAATGCTTAAAGGACCGAATCCGTTTCGCCGAAACATACGTCATAAGGGTAGCGGGTTCGCGATATGCGGCTTTTTATGCAACCGCGTCGAACAGGCCGCTGAGCCGCAGGAGCATTCAATTTATGGCAGGCCTTAAGAAACAAACTCGTAAGCGCCCCATCCATCCCCAAGGCGACACGATGTATCGCGCAGCTGCGTTGGCGGCTGCTTTGATGGTGCTGGCTGCCGCGCCATTTTTCTGAGCTGGATTTGATCCGACTGCTCGATCCTTCGTTGCAAACGAAGAAATTTCTTTGGCTGTTTTCCCGCAAAATACTGAAAACTCGCGCGACGCACCGTGCGGCGAAAATCCTCCCCTTGCATGGAAATAGTGATACACATTTCCTGCAGGCGCGATCGCATTTGTTCTCCGATTCGATCTCCCAGGGTTTCTTCGCGCATGGCGCGTGTCGCGGCCTTCTTGGCCGCTTCGAGAAACATCCCTGTCGGTGAATGAGGTTGATTGTGGCTGTACCAGAGCCGAGGCGGTTCGGATAGTTGGTGGTGATCAGCGTCGTTCGTTTGTCGTTATAGCGCGTGTTCAGGATATGCGCCACTGTATCCCAGACCCAATCAGTCGGTTTCTCCGCCCCTAATTCATCCAACAGCAGAACTTCCGCGTTAAATACCGGACGCAAGATTTCAGTTCCACGGTGGCCACTTGGGGATTGTAGGAATTTTGAATTTGCTTTAATCAGGTCGCGATAATCGCAGAAAATTCCCGTGGCGCCACGCTGCTCAATCATTTCTCGTAACAGCCCTACGGCCAGGTGTGTTTTTCCGCATCCGATACTGCCGGTCAGCAAGAGTCCGCGTCCGCCAGTTTCGACGGGATATCTTTCGGCAAACTGGCGCGTGGCCATTAGAGCTATGCCCAGGGAGGGATCTGCGCCGCGAAAACCGACATCGAAACTTGCCAATGAACAATGGGTGTAACGTTGCGGAATTCTGGCGCGCTGGAGTCTTAATTCGGCTTTTTTCTCGATGCGGCAGGAACATTCGGCGGCGAACTGTTCGTCGCCACGGCGGACCATGGTCACGCCAATGCCGCCGCAATGGGGGCAGGCAGCTGTGGGATTGTCAGTCAATTTCACCATGATGGATTGATTGCGATACTCCCTTGTTTTTTAGTATCGCAGTCCACGGCGACGCAGCTGGATATTTCCTGCATTGCAGGCTGTGGGAATCTCGAATAAACTAGAGATTAGCGTTTAGAGAAAGGTTTTAGTCCCGATGCCGAAGCAAGGAATTCATCCCAACTACGAAACAATCCGGGTGGTATGCGCCTGTGGTCATAGCTTTGAGACCCGCTCCACCCATAAGGGCGATATTCACATGGAAATCTGCTCCAACTGCCACCCGTTCTTTACCGGCAAGCAGAAGATGATCGACACCGCCGGTCGCGTGGAGCGCTTCCGTCGCAAGTATGCGCAGTCGGACTCCGCCAAAGCCGAGACCGCTGCAACTGGCACGACGAAGTAACGGCGCGGTTTTGAAATGCATACAGGCCTCCGCCGCGGCGGGGGCCTTTTGGTTGACGGCAGATAAATACCTGGTCCAATGAAAAAGCATTGGGACAATCCGACGGAACACGCGATGCCTGAGAGGGCCCGTGTTCCCGCGTCGCTGCTCATTGGCTCCGTTCGCATTGCGCCGGCGACGGTACTGGCGCCGATGGCTGGTGTCACTGACACCGTCTTTCGCCGATTCATTCGCAATGCAAGCCTATTCAGCCAAGGTGCGGCGCCGGAAAGCACGACCGCGGAATTTGCCAATGGAATTGAAGCCAGCGTCAGCAATCAACAATCTGGCTGCGGATTGATTATGACGGAGTTCACCTCCGCCGACGGGCTGTCGCGGATGCGCGAATCGAAGCGCAAGCGATACCTGACCTATTACGAAGACGAACATCCAATCGCTGCGCAACTCTTCGGTTCCGATCTGGAGACGCTGTCCGAGGCGGCGCGCATTGTGGAGGATGCAGGCTTCGACATCGTGGATTTGAACC
This sequence comes from uncultured Acidobacteriota bacterium, assembly GCA_963719625.1. Lineage (GTDB taxonomy): Bacteria > Acidobacteriota > Terriglobia > Terriglobales > Acidobacteriaceae > JAKAAZ01. Next base: position 22,398 of record CAVRDB010000033.1, on the reverse strand, counting down.
TGGGATGCCCGGCCAAGCGCGTTGTCAGCTGCAATGGAGGCAGTGGACTGCTGCGGGACCTGCCTTTAATCGCGCGCATTTTTGAGCGCGTTCGAGCCGCCGTCAAAATTCCGTTTACCGTGAAATTTCGCCTGGGCTGGAGCGACGACAACATTGTCTGCGTGGAGCTGGCGCGGCTGGCGGAAGCGAGCGGATTGAATGCGGTGGCGCTTCATGCTCGCACGCGCGAGCAGGGTTACTCCGGCCAGGCGCGATGGGAGTGGATTGGCGCAATCAAGCAAGCGGTGGCGATCCCGGTGATTGGCAATGGCGATATTCGCACGCCGGAGGATGCTTGCGCACTGATTGCCGAGACCGGTTGCGATGCGGTGATGATTGGCCGCGCGGCACCGGCCAATCCATGGATCTTTCGTCAGATCGCGGAATATACCGCCAGCGGAATCTATAGTCAGCCTACGGAGTTCGATCGCTATAACCTGATACGGACTTATTTTTCGATGCTGCTGGATCAGGAATTTCCTGACGCAACCGGCAAGATGAAGCAGTTTGCTTCCTGGTTTACCCATGGAGTTCCGGGTGGTGCGGGATTGCGGAAGGCCATCTATGAAGCAAAGACAGGCCCAGCAATCATCGAAGCAGTCGAACGATTCTTTGCCTCCCGGCTGCACGCTTCTCCGTTACCAGCGCCGCTAGAGATCGAAGAATCGCTTTCCTTGCAATAACGCGCAGATCCGGTTTATTTCTCGCGGCGCTTGCGGAAGACCACGCGAAGTTTTTCTCGCCAGCGCTCATCGAGCGCAATCAAAGTCCAATCCACTTCCGGCGAAATGTAACGCAACACGACCTCCGTGGCTGGATGGATACGCAATGCGGGCGCGATGAGATATAGCAGCGGCGCCTCGGCACGAAGGTGCTTGCCAGGAAAATATCCAAAGCGCTCAAGATCACTCTTGGAAGCGGCGCTTCCGGCTTTGCCGATAGCTGCGCGATGATGCTGCCGCACGCGCACCCAATAATCCAGGGCCTGCAGTGCGAGATGCAAATCCTCATCCGCTTTGATTTCGACAACGACCAGACGGCCATCCCGCCGCACGGCCAACAGGTCAAGCACAGCACGGTCGGCTGCGGAGAATGCCGGCACCTGGGCGTACACGGGTTGCGGTTCCACCATGGCATCGATCGAATCCAGGGAGCGACGCAACATCGACTCCAGCCAGCGCTCCGGTTGCTGACGATAGAGTGCATCGCGTTTGTCTCCGTGGGGTTGCCTGCGGGCAACCAGTTCGCCGACCATTTCGCGCAGTTTCGGAGCCGATTCCTCCGTCAACAGAGTCGCGTTGGCCCCGCTGCCGAACAGAATTTCTTCTGAACGCGCGAAGCTGTTTTCTGCCGCGCTGGTCCGAACTCGCGCAAACTCCAGGCCATTCCACAACAGGCCAACCTCGCTGCCGCTGCGAAAGACGACTTCCATATGTGCCACAGCATGGGCTGGAAGCAATGCCTGCACGCGCTTGATGGCGGAATGAAAGCGTTCCTCAGCGGCGATTGTGTTGGGCGCATGGACCAGGCGAGAATCTAAATTTCCCTGATCGCTGTACTCGCGTTGATACAATTCCTCCGTTTTTTCGTCGAGCTCATACAATTCCCACTTGGCTGCGCGCAAGTTCATCCATGCCAACCGGGCTGCTGTTACCGCAGACTTCCCGCGCGGAAGAATCAGACGCAGACCTTCCACCAGGCATCGTCCGCCACTTTGCTCGCGGCAATGATGCAGCCATAGAACGCCGAGGGTCAGAATGCCATCGACGAGCGCCTGGCTTTCTTCTCCATTGATGGCAATTACGGCCCAGGCAGAATTGCCGCAGACAAGCATTCCTCGCGCGTAGGAAGGGCCGAAGCTGCGCTCCAGATCCATCGCGGTGCGCAATCCTTCCACTTTGAAGTCTGGGAAATAGCGCGGCAAAAGGCGCTCCAGCAGCGGAATGAAGCGGGTACGGGTACTGTCGCGCTGCGAAGGCAAACGTCGCTGCTGCGGTTGCAATTCCATTGTCTGCGGCTTGGTTTGACCCATGCGCAGCACATGCAGACGCAAACCGGTTTTGCGGACGGTGATGTCGATAACCTGGCGAATACAATTGCGTTCTTCCGACCATACGTGCAGTACGCAATGGCCATGTTCCGTTGCCACAGTCGTGGTGGCAAGTCGCAAATCGAACAGGATGCGGCCATTTTCCATCAGCACAGCAGCGGGCTGGTCGTCAAAAAATGTTTGCAGCTGAAGCGCGAGTTGTTCGGGAGTGGTTCCGTCTACCATCCCATCCGCTCGCGCAGAGAAGTGATGTGGGCAGTGTGATGGCGCCCGTGCCACGCATACAGTGCGGCGACCTGTTCCACGGTTTGGTCACCGGATTCAGGGTGTTTGTAGCCTCGCTTCGACCAGCCGGTTTCATCCAGCGAACGCAGGACCGCGACCCAGCGAGCATGGAGAGCATCCAGTAGTTGGAGTGAGATTTCAACGGGCTGCGTGCGTGCATCCACCAGTTCCGCCCATAAATTTTCTTTGTAGGGGGTAATCGCCGGCCAATCCTCCGTGAGCGCCAGACGCACCCGGGCGCTGGCCTGCATGTGGCTGTCTGCCAGATGATGGACGGTTTGCCGCACGCTCCAACCGCCTTCGCGATACGGAGTATCAAGCTGAGATTGAGAGAGACCGCGCACGGCAGTGCGCAAGTTCTCCGGCAGTTCCGCAATTCTTTGCAGGGCTTCTTCACGTTCCTGCTTGGTCAGGCTGGCGGGTCGCACAAATTTACCGATGGGGAGACGAAGATCGTTGTTCATGCCCTCCACGCTACCACGGAATGTTCATCGACGACCACGTCAAGACGACCCCGTCCGAAGAGCAGCGAATGTGACACTGAAGTGCGTCGTTCGGCGTTGCTCTGAATCTAAAAGATAGAATTGAAACAGGTCGGCGACCGTGCAAGGTCACCGCGTCATTCCAGAGGAGCTATCATGCAGCCCGCATCTCCCGACACTCGCAAATTTTTCTATGAACATCTTGGCTTGAACGAGCAACTGCTGGAGCAGTGTCTGGCTGCGGCACTCTCGGCCGGCGGCGATTACGCGGATCTCTATTTCGAGTACATCACCGCTAGTTCGCTGATGGTCGATGAGTCTCTGGTCAAATCCGCGAGTCAGGGAATCAGTTCGGGTTGTGGCCTGCGTGTGGTTTCAGGCGAGCGCACTGGATATGCCTACACCGACGATCTTTCTCCAGAACGGCTGCTTCGCGCCGCGCATACTGCTGCGCTGATCGCAAGCGGTCCTTCGAAGCAGCAGGTCCAGGGTTTTCGAGAGTCGCCTACATCTGCACTGTATAGCGTGGCTGGTCCGGGTACCGATGCAGAAACTGCCGCGAAGCTGGCGCTGATCCAACGCGCCGATCGCGCCGCGCGAGCCTACGATGCACGCATTGTGCAGGTGCAGGCAAGTTTTGCTGACGAATTGCGGCGCATCCTTGTTGCCGGTTCCGACGGAAGCTTTGCGACGGATACGCAGCCGTTGGCGAGGTTGAATGTATCGGTGATTGCCAAAGAAGGCGAAAATATTGCCCGCGGCAGTTCCGGAGGCGGCGGCCGAGTTTTGCTGGACTTCTTCCTGACCGATAAGACGCCCGAATATTTTGCGAGTGAAGCAGCGCGGCAAGCGGTGTTGCAACTCGGCGCGGTTCCCGCTCCCGCTGGAGAAATGCCTGTGGTTCTCGGTCCGGGATGGCCTGGAGTTTTGCTGCATGAAGCTGTGGGTCACGGCCTGGAAGCAGATTTCAACCGCAAGAAAACATCGGCCTTCGCAGGATTGATTGGCCAAATGGTCGCCAGTCCCAAGGTGACTGTGGTGGATAACGGGACCATGCCCAATCGCAGGGGTTCTTTAAATGTAGATGATGAAGGCTCTCCCACGCAGGAGACAGTCTTGATTGAAAACGGCGTGCTGAAGGGTTACATGAGCGACAAGCTTTCTGCGCGACTGATGGGGATTGCCGACACCGGTAATGGCCGCCGCGAAAGCTATCAGCACATTCCGATGCCGCGCATGACGAACACGTATATGTTGGCGGGCGAGGACGATCCGGCAGACATTATTCGCAGTGTTCAACGCGGGTTGTATGCAGTGAATTTTGGCGGCGGCCAGGTCGACATCACCAACGGAAAATTTGTCTTCTCGGCATCGGAAGCATATTTGATCGAAGACGGAAAAATTACCGCGCCGGTGAAAAATGCAACCCTGATCGGCAACGGTCCGGAGTCGCTGAAATATGTCTCCATGGTTGGCAATGACCTGCAGCTGGATGAGGGCGTGGGCACCTGCGGCAAGGCGGGGCAAAGCGTTCCTGTCGGCGTGGGCATGCCAACTGTCAAGTTGGACAAGATGACGGTCGGCGGAACGGGCAATTAATCAGACAGCAATGATCTTTGAGGAAATTTGTTTGTGAAGAATGCAACGATTGCAGCGGAAAACATCATCACGCAGGAATTTGTAACTGACATTGTTGCGAAAGCGTTGCGCGCCGGCGCCAGCGATGTGGAAGCCGTCTTTGCCGAGGGCGATGAGTTTGAAACTCTGGTGCGGCTAGGCCAGGTGGAGCAGTTGAAAGAAGCCGGCTCGCGCGCAGTGGGTTTGCGAGTGTTTCAAGGCCAGCGAACCGCATCTACATCCACCAGCGATCTTTCCGATGCAGGTATCGAGCAGATGGTTTCTGGAGCCATGGCGTTGGTCCAGGTGACATCGGAAGATCCTTTTGCGGGGCTGCCGGAGCAGCAGGAATTCGGTATGCTCTCCGGCGATCTGGATCTCTATTACGACGATGTCTACTCGCTTCCCGCCGTTGAACGCATTGAATATGCGCGGCGCACCGAGGCCGCGGCCATGGCCGCCGATGTTCGCATTCAAAACTCCGGTGGGGGAAGTTTCGATGCCGCAACCGGGCGAAAAATATTGGCCAACTCGCGCGGGTTTGTCGGGGAATTGCGCCGTTCTTCCTGCTCCATCAGCGCGCAGCCGATTGCACAATCGTCCGATGGCGGGATGCAGCGCGATTATTGGTACTCCAGCCAACGATCGCTTGCGCTGCTGGATTCGCCGGAATCTGTGGGACTGGAAGCCGCGCGTCGTACCGTGCGGAAACTGGGTGCGCGCAAAGTTCCCACGCAACGGGTTCCGCTGGTGTTTGCGCCGGAGGTTGCCACCTCGATCCTGGGTGCAATCATGGGCTCGATCAATGGAAATGCGGTCTACCGAAGTTCCTCATTCCTGGCCGGAAAACTTGGAGAAAAGGTGGCCGGAAGCAACTTGACGGTCATCGACGACGGCACAACGCCGGGCGGTTTTGGCAGTTCGCCCTTCGATGGAGAAGGTCTGCCGACGCGCCGTAAAATTGTGCTCGATCAGGGCGTGCTGACGAGTTATCTGCTGAATACCTACACTGCTCGTAAGCTGGGCTTGCGGTCCACCGGCAATGCCACGCGTGGACTTGGGGGCAGTCCGGGAATTGGCTGTGGGAATTTTTATCTGGAGCCGGGAGCGAAGACGCCGGAAGAAATTTTGGCGGAGATTCCCAGCGGTCTCTACGTGACCGACCTGATCGGACATGGTGTCAACATCGTCACCGGAGATTATTCCCACGGTGCATCCGGGTTATGGATTGAAAACGGAGAACTGGCGTATCCCGTGGAAGAGATTACTGTGGCCGGCAATTTGAAAGAGATGCTCCACAATATTTCGAGCATCGGCAACGATTTGATTTTTCGCAGCGCCGTGGCGTGCCCCACGATATGCATTGAAGGAATGACGATCGCCGGAGAGTGAGCGGAGCTGCATAGCGCGATTCCCATCATCGTAGATTTACGCGGCTGCCTCTTCCTCATCGCTGGGCATGATTTCGCTGTCCACGATGCGAGCCAGATGCACGCCGAACCAGCGCTTCTCGTCGTACCAGCTTTGCTCCAGGACATAGCCGCTCTTTAACAGCATGTCTTCAACATCCGCAGAGCTGAACTTGTAGCTGTTCTCGGTATGGATGGACTCTCCGCGCTTGAATCCAAAGTCGCGATGAAGCAGTTTCACATGAACGATCTGACTTCGCTTGCTGTCCAGGTGCATTTCGATGCGACTTTTCGCCGCATTCCAAATCGCACGATGTTCAAATGCATCCAGCGCAAAATTTGCTCCCAGCTCGCGGTTCAAGCGAGCCAGCATATTTTTGTTGAAGTCGGCGGTAACGCCGGCGCGGTCGTTGTAGGCTGCCAGCAACGGCGGGACGTCTTTCACCATGTCGGTGCCCAACAGCAGAGCGTCTCCAGGTTGCAGTTGGGTGCGCAGCCAGCGCAGCAGATCCACCGCATCCTCGGGATCGAAATTTCCAATGCTGGACCCGATGTAGAGAGCCAACCGCCGTCCATCCGTGGGAAGATCCAGCGATTTTTCGTGGGTGAAATTCGAACAGACCGGTTGAACTTCGATCCTCAGGCAGAGCAGCATGAACGTTGTTCGACGCCAATTCCAATGCAACTTCCGAGACATCGACGGGAAGATAAAGAGTGTGATTCTGACGCGCCATCAATGCGCGTAACAGGATCAACGTCTTGCTGGCGCTGCCCGCTCCTAATTCCACTACGGACAGAGGCTGCTCCTCAAGTCCCGCGGCGACGGCAACCATTTCGGCCCCGTGAGAGGAAAAGATCGATTGCTCCAGCGAGGTCAGGTAGTACTCCGGCAACTGCGTAATTTCCTCAAAAAGCCGCGATCCTGCTGCGTCGTAAAACAGCCAGGATGGCAGATATTTCTGCTTTGCAGACAGACCTTGCGCGACTGCTTGCGCGACTGCCAGACTTTCTTTGGGCGGCAAGGGAATCGACGGAGCAAGGACGCCATCGAGCAGAGAAGGAACGTTCACGCAGTTCCTCCATCCGCAGCCAGACGGATGCCGGAAAATTGCCAGCGCGTGCCGGGGGCGAAGAAGTTTCGATAACTGGCGCGAATGTGGGAGGCGGGAGTGGCCACCGAACCTCCACGCAACACGAACTGATTGCACATGAATTTCCCGTTGTATTCGCCGAGCGCGCCGGGTGCTGGCCGATATCGCGGATAGGCGACATAGGGGCTACGCGTCCACTCCCACACATCCCCGAAGAGTTGTGCGGGTTGGTGCGGGCCAGCATCGCTCGATTGGGGTTGTGGATGCAGTGCTCCACTCTCCAGCAGGTTTCCGGTAACGGTGGAGAGGCCGGCTGCGTGCTCCCATTCAAATTCAGTAGGAAGCCTGAATCCTGCCCAGTGCGCGTAGGCATCTGCTTCGTAGTAGCTGAGATGACAGACCGGTGTCAGTAGAAGGTCATCGAGCGGCATCAAACCGTGCAAGGTAAATACATCCCAACTATCGGACGGGTTGCGGCGCCAATAGAGAGGTGCCTGCCAATCGAGCGACTGCACCGCGTCCCAGCCATCGGACAGCCAGAGTTCCGGCCGACGATAGCCGCCATCTTCGATGAAGCTAAGATATTCCGCACACGTAACTGGTCTGGACGCGAGTTGGAACGGCTCCAAGAAGACCTTGTGACGCGAGAATTCATTATCAAAGCCGAAACCGCTTCCGCTGTGTCCAATCTCAACCAGCCCGCCGGCATACTCCAGCCAGCGATGCGGCTCTCCGCCGCCAATGGGTGTGGGACGTGGCTCAGCATAGACCGGCTGCAAAGGGTTGGACCAGAAAGCATGCTTGATGTCCGTCGCGATCAGTTCCTGATGCTGCTGTTCATGATGCATTCCCAATTCGATGCAATCGCGTATCTCTGCAGATGCACCTCTTGCCAACAATTGCTCGATACCTTCTTCCACATGCTGGCGATAGGCACGAATTTGCTCCAGAGATGGGCGAGAGAAGGATGCGCGCAGCTGTTTTTCTGGATGACCACCAAGGGACTTGTAGTAGCTATTAAACAGCCACAGAAAATCTGCGTTATACGGCTGATAACCGGAAAGATAGTTGCGGAGAACAAACGTTTCAAAAAACCAGGTGGTATGCGCCAGATGCCATTTCACGGGGCTTGCTTCCGGACAGGATTGGACCATCATGTCTTCGGGCGTCAACGGTTGGGTCAGCGTGTCCGTCATCGCGCGCACCGCTTGAAACCGGTGTGCCAGTGAGGTTTGTCCCGCTTCGAGAGATGCGATTTCCAAAACGCCCACGCGACAACTCCTAAAAGGTAAATGTGCTAGAAGCTAGGATGCACGCTGAGCAGCCTGGCAAGGATATATGCGGCACCCGCAGCCAGACCACCGATCAAAACCGTTTGCAATGCAGACTTCCAGGTGCCGCCACCGGTCAGGCGGCCCTTGACGGCGCCAAAAAAGAAGAGCGCAATCAATGTGATGACGACCGACGCACGCAGCGCTGACGAGACTTGCAGCAGCATATAGGGGATTAAGGGGATAAATCCACCGGCAATATAAGAAAAAGCAATGACCGCGGCGCTTTGCCGGGCCCGAAAGCTAGCCGGTTTTTCCAGGCCAAGCTCGAAACGCATCATGAAGTCCACCCACGCCTTGGGATTGCGTTTCAATGCCAGCAGGACCGAATCGCTCTCTGTGCGGGTCACGCCGTATTCTTCGAAAATCTGATAAATCTCTTCTTCCTCGTCTCTAGTTCGCTCGACAATCTCTTTTTCTTCACGTCGGCGCTCGCTGGCGTAATGTTCTACGTCACTGCGAGCAGCCAAATATCCTCCCAGCCCCATGGCGATTGAACCGGCTGCAATCTCCGCGAGGCCAGCCAGTACCACGATGTGGGAGGAGCCAACCGCGCCGGAAAGCCCGGCAGCCAGCGCAAAGGGAACCGTCAGGCCATCGGACATGCCAATGACAACGTCACGCACCAGTTCGGTGGATTCAAAATGGTCTTCTACGTGGTCGGAATTCGCTACGTAATGCATTCGGCGCAGTTTACCTCATTCAAGTGAAAGTTTTGCGATTGAAGCGTACAGGTGAAACAGGCTGAACTATGTTGGATTGACGATCCCGCTATTTCGGTTCAATTTTCGGATACTTCGGACGGCTCGCCTGCATCTTTTTTCGCAAAACCATACGGGCAATGGCGACAGCCGGACTGGCAACAAAAACCGCGTTTTCGATGGTATGCTTCGGTGAAAACCAGATACGGCCCATCGAAATAATAGTCGTCCTCTTCGATTTCGGGCGGGTCTGACGGGTCTGGCGGCTCCGGCATACCTGGATTGTAACGGGTTCTCGTTTTCGGCCCAGTCCAGAAAATTCTTCTGGGAATCTTCTAAATCTTTGAGATAGGCTGTGTTGCCGGTTCCAAAGGGGTGGGGCCGACTCCTGCGTCGCCGCGGCGAAAACGGCTGATTAGCTGATGCGGCAGGCTCGATCCGGTGAGGTGAAGCACCAGCCACGCCAGCGCCAGCCATACGGCGGTGCCGCAGGCCAGCTGCAACAGATCGCGAGGGAATGACCCGGCAGGCGGCAAAAAATGCACGACGCCAAACAAAGCGACGAAGGAGACGATCGCCGCCGCCAGTGATTTGCCCAGCTCCACATATTCAAGCCCGCTCCACGGCACAAGACCTTTATGGTGCAACAGCCATGCCAGTGCCAGGGTTTGCACCAGGATGCCGCAGTCGGAAGCAATCGCCAGGCCCATGACGCCCATGTGATGGAACAAAAACCAGTAGACGGGGATGGATACGGCTGTAATCAGGGTGCCCGCGGCCATGGGGGTGAAGGTATTGCCAGCGGCGTAGAACGCCCGCGCATAGATGGCCTGCGCCGACCAGAAACAAAGTGATCCCGCGAACAATGCGAAGTACAGGGAAGTTTGTCCCACGGCGGAGTGATGAAATGCACCTCCGCGCAACACCAGATCGACCGCCGGGTAGGCCAGGCCGATCATCCATCCTGAAAGCAAAAAGGCGAAGGCAAAAATGCGGGTCACGATGCGGTTGACCGAGGACGCAAATTCACGATGTTTGCCCTTGCCGATGAGAGCGGCGAAAAAAGGCAGGGAGGCGGCGCCTGCGGCCTGTCCCAGGATGGCCATCGGCGTGGTAAACAGCGTTTTTGCGTAATTTAGTTTGGCGATATCGCCTTGGCCGCCCGAGGCAAAATAGTTCAGAATCCAGTTGTCTGCCGAGACCAGCGAAACGCCGATCATCAAAGGGATGGACATTCGCACCCAATCGCGCAGGCCGGGATTCGACCAGTTCAAGGAAAAGTGAAGACGCAGCCCGGTGCGATGCGCCGCAAAATAGTTCAATAGCAACGGTCCGCAGATGGCACCAGCGAGCGCGCCGACCGCCAGCGAAGACACGCCAAGAGCTTCGTGCAACAGGATGCCACCAAGAACGATGCCAACGCTATAGATCAGCGGCGCCACCGCTTGCCACGCAAATTGTTTCCGCACCAGCAGGACGGCGCTGAGAACGCCACCGGCAAAGAAGCATAGTTGCGCGGGCAGCATAATCCGGGTCATGTGCACGCAGAGCGCTGCGGTATTCGCGTCGAACTTGTTTAGAAAAATTCGAATGTAAAGGGGCGCAAATATTTCACCCAGAATTACTGCTGTGCCCAACACCAGCAACATCACGCTCAGGATTACGGAGAGCGCTTCTTCGCCCTCGTGCTCCCGACCTTGCTCCCGATAACGGCTCAGGATGGTGATGAAAGTGATGGATGCGGTGCCGCCTGCGAGCAGATACGTCAGCATATCGGGCAGTTGAAACGCCCCAGTGTAGGCGTCGACCATCGAGCCCGCGCCGAATAAATATGCGATGACCTTGATGCGCACCAATCCAATGACGCGCGATAGCAGAGTCGAAACCATCAGGAGCAGCATGGCCGAGAAGGCCGTGTGTTCATGCGAGAGCCGCAGCCAGTTCGGACGGCGGCTGGCCCGCGCGGGCTTGGCGATCATGCTCCGGGGCCGATCGCAACCACAAAATACTGCGCTTGGCTGTTGCCAACGTTCTTGATGCCATGCTCCTGGTTGGAAGCGGCAAACCCTACGCCGCCGGGCCCGACCGTTTGACCGCGGCCTTCAACCGTTAATTCAACCGTGCCTTCGCGCACCAGCCATAACTCGCTATGAAGGTGGTGGTGTGGCGGGTGCGGCATCGCCCCGGCAGGCAACAGGGTCTCATGCACTTCCAGCATCTCTCCCGTAGGCAACTTACCGCGCAGCACGGGACGCGTCTCGGCACCGTTGGCGGACCGATCCACAGCAAGCTTGTCGAATGGAAATACCTTGGAGTTGGACAGTATCTCCGCAGTTTGGCTTTCCAGCGGCAACGCGCTCAGCAATAATGCGGCTGTCGGAAAAAGAGCGCAAAGATCACGACGAGAGATTTCCATCGCCGTATCTTACCAAATCGCAGTGGGCCTGTTTCGAGCGCGCTGGAGAGTCTAATTTGTTGGTTGAAAAGTTGTCGGCGAACCTTCATCTATCCTTGCGATAGAGAAGCTCGCGGATTGCTCCCCGCCTGGCCTCATTCACTTCACTTTCAGCCTTGCGTTCATCGGCAGTCAGGGGACGTTTGGCGGGACTGGTCGATTCTGGGGTGCTACATGCAGGACAGTGGTTGGCGAAACCGGGTTTGTCCGGCTTCAATTCAAATTCTTCTGAGCAAACGACACAAACTTTAATGGGGAAAGACATCAATCGACTCCGAAATAAGATCTGCCGGCTGCCAGACATCGCGCATCACAGCAGGCGAGGAAGGCAGCCAATTCAAACAATTATTTTCCCACATATCTGTCGAAGAATTTCGCCATGTCCTGATCTGCCTCGCGCGACTCCGGCAGCGAAACTTCGTTCCAGAAGGCATGCGGCAGCCCCTCAAACACCACAAGGTGGGCATCTACCCCGGCGTTCAGAAACGCGCGATGCAGAATTGTTGTTCCGCTCAACAGCATGTCCCGTTCGCTGGTAATGAATAGCGTCGGTGGCAGGCCGCTGAGATTTGCGTAGACTGGCGACACCACCGGATCTTTCGGGTTGGTCGAACCGATGTACTCGGGCTTATGCGGACCCGACGGCCGTTCCAGATATCCCGATAGGCCGTCAAGCGCGTAGATGAACTGCGAGTCACCAGGGCGGGCGAAGTCGCCCATGCCAGAAAAAATCCCCAGCGCTGCCGGCTCCGGTAGTCCCATCTGCTTGAGCTTGACCGCGACTTCGCCCGTCAGGATCGCACCCGCCGAAGTTCCATAGATCGCCATATTTTTTGGCTGATGCGTTTTCAGCTCTTCCTTGTACACCGCGATGACATCGTCGAGTCCGGCCGGAAACGGATGCTCCGGCGCCAGGCGGTATAGCACCGCGATCACCTTCGTCTGCGTCAGGTTGGCAATCGGGACCGCCTCGGTCAGCGAGCCTGAGTCCACGACGAATCCACCGCCATGAATATTGATCAATACCCGGTCCTGCTTCTCAGCAGGCACACTTAGCGGCGTGATAACTCGCACCGGCACGCCTGCTATCGTGCTGCGTGCTTCGTGCACCGGGTATGCCTTCTCGTACGCGGCGCCTGCCCGCGCCTGCCAAGCATTCGTACTTGCTCTATGCTGCTGCACCGTCCCGTGCGGTTGAGCATCCGAAATCGGCCTCGCAAGAAATTGCTGCGCCTGGGGACTCACTGTTTGCGGTATCGGCACGACTCGCGTTACATGCGCCATACCCTGCGCGTCAATATAGCTGGAATCTCTCATCGGAGCAGTCTCCGCCGTCGTCTGAGCGAAGATCACAGACGCGGCAGCGAATGTGGCTACGATGAGCCAAGTAGCACAAAAGCAGCGCTTCATCATGCCAGCCACTATACCCTCTTTTCGCAGCGACCCTCCAGTGTTCCCCTCTGCAGAATTTGTTATTGCTTTGCGATTCTGTCGGAGGTACCCGGTGTTCTTTCTTTCGCTGTCTTAAGGTTATCTTCAGGGTGTGAGTTGTAAAAAGAGACATGCGCCCTCACGCATCGGCACACACGCAGAGCTGGACAAAGCTTATGCGTGAAACGCGCATCGATCTCAGCATTGCCAGGGCAATTTACAAAGCAACTGCACGCAGTCAGGAGCGACGTTGAACTTTTCAGCCGCGGCGAATTTCGCATGCATTGGAGTGGCGACCGTTCTTTTGTGCGCGGTTTCTTCGGCGCAAACGATCGCTGACGATGCGGGCACTGCTGCGTCGGCACAGTTGGTGGCCTCTAACCAGAGTGCGCCCATTCAACTTACATTGACGGATGCGATCCAACGCGCCAGCGCCATGAGTCCAGCGTTGCGGCAAGCGATGACAAACGAGAAGATCGCCGCGGAGAAGCCGACCCAAACCCGCGCAGCGAATCTGCCCACGGTCTCCTCAAATTCTCAATACCTGTATACCCAGGGCAACGGAACGCCCTCCGCCCGTTATGTTGCGAACAACGGCGTCCATGAATACATTGCGCAAGTCAACGTGCATCAGTCGCTCTCGCTGGCGAATGTCGCGCTCTATCGACAGAGCATTATGGCTTCCGCGTTGGCGCGTGACCAGACGGAGATCGCGCAGCGAGGTCTCACGGTCGCAGTCGTGCAGAGCTATGCCACGCTGGTTGCGGCTCAGCGGAAGTTCCAGGCCTTACAGCAGGCGCTTCAAGTTGCACAGGATTTTTTGAACACAACCAAGCAGCTTGAAAGCGGCGGAGAGATTGCCCATGCCGACGTGGTGAAGGCGCAGATCCAGTTCGACGACAGCCGGGTGGCCTTGCAGGATGGGCAGCTGGGGCTTGAAAATGCCCGCGTTGCGCTGGCGTTGATGGTGTTTCCCGATGTGAACCAGAAATTTGAAGCAGTTGACGACCCGGCACAGAGCCTGTTGCTTCCATCATTAGATGAGGCTGAGGCGGTGGCCCGCCATCACAATCCGGCATTGGATGCAGCATTCAGAGCGGTACGAATGGCTTCCTCGGATGTGACGGCTGCGCGGGCGGAATACCTGCCGACCATGACTTTTGACTACTTTTACGGGATAGACGCCAACCATTTCGCGATGGAAACGCCATCCTCTCTTCGGTTGGATCCCGAGCTTGATGGCAGGCCAATCCAAAACCTTGGATATTCCGCATTGGCATCGTTGACATTGCCCATCTGGAACTGGGGCGCGACCCACAGTAAGGTAAAGACCGCGGAAGAGCTGAAGCAGCAGGCCGTGCAGGATCGCGAGTTCGCCCAGCGCAAACTTATCGCCGATCTAGAGCAATTCTATGGGGAGGCGAAGGTGGCAAAATCGGAATTGGAGATTCGCCAGTCATCTGTCGTAAATGCGGAGGAGAGCCAGAAGCTGACCTTGCTGCAATATAAGGCTGGCGACGCAACGGCGCTTGAAGTAGTCAACGCACAAGACCTTCTGACTGTAGAGCGCAACGCGTTTGCGGACGCAGAAGCACGGTATGCGACTGCGCTTGCCAATCTGGCGACGTTGACGGGGAGCTTATAGATGATGCGTCGCTTGCGCCTACCGGGTTTCTCCTTGTGTTTGTTGACGATTATGGCGCCTGTCCTAATTGTGGCCGCGACGGGCTGCAGCGGCGACACGGCGACGCCTCCGGAGCCGGTGGTGAGTGTTGAGACCGCTGTGGCGAAAGTGCAGACCGTTACCGATTTTGTCACTGCGGAAGGCGTGTTATTTCCAATCCAACAGGCTTCGATTTCGACGAAGATCACGGCGCCGGTGCGCAAATTTTATGTTCAACGAGGCGACAAGGTGCATCGCGGAGAGCTGCTGGCGGTGCTGGAAAACAAGGACCTTGCCGCAGCGGTGGTGTCGGCGCAGGGCGGCTACGATCAGGCCCAGGCCACGTATGCTTCGACGACCTCTTCCGCGCTGCCGGAAGAGGTGCAAACCGCGAATCTGAATGTGGTGGACACACGCACCGCCCTGGCCTCAGCGCAGAAGCTCTACGACAGCGAAAAGAAGCTGTATCAGCAGGGCGCCATTGCGCGCAAGCAACTGGATTCGACAGAGGTCGCCTTGACTGCGGCGCGCAGCGCGTATGAAACGGCCGAGAAACATTTGCAAAACCTGCAAGCCCTGGGAGTGTCCCAGCAAAAGAAAGCAGCGCAGGGACAGCTTGAATCGGCCCATGGGCAATATCTGGGTGCGACCGCGCAAATGGGGTATACAGAAATCCGCAGCCCGATGGATGGTGTGGTTGCCGACCGCGCGGTGTATCCGGGCGACATTGCGCCGGCGGGGACGCCGCTGTTGATCGTGATGGACACATCGAAGGTGGTCGTCCGGCTGCATGTCCCGCAACAGCAGGCGGAGCAGTTGAAGCTCGGTCAGGCAGCAAGTCTTCAGGTCCCAGGCCTGCAGACTTCCATCCCCGCCAAGGTGACCGTACTGAGTCCGGCGCTGGATCCGAACAGCACGACGGAAGAGGTGTGGGTGGAAGCAGACAATCCGGGGGGTGAATTGAAACCGGGCACAACGGTGGACGTTTCCATCATCGCCAGAACGATTCCCAATGCACTGGCAATCCCAGCCTCGGCAGTACTGACAGAATCGGACGGGCAAACATCGGTGATGGTGGTGAAGGCGGACAGCCGCGCGTATTCGCAAAAGGTGAAAACGGGGATTCAACAGGGCGCAACGATACAGATCGTCAGCGGTATTCAGTCAGGGCAACAGGTAATTGTCAGCGGACAGTATGGGCTTCCGGACAAGACGAAAGTGAAGGCCACACCCGCTAGCCAGAACCCTGGCTCGAAAGCTAAGGCATAGATCCCCTATGGCGAATATCCCCTCCAGCGGGCCAGAAGAAGACCTCCGGTTTGAGGCCGATCCGAAGAAAGGCGCTCCGGCAGACCCGAAGACCGAAGAGCGCATGACCGGCATCGAGGAGAAACCTGCCTGGTTCGTCACCTATTCCAAAGCCGTGATCGCGGTGATTGTTGTGCTGACGCTGGCGGGCGTGTTCATGGCGTTGAGTATTCCCATTGCCGTCTTTCCAACGACGAATTTCCCCCGCGTCTTGATTGCCATCGACAACGGCGTGATGCCGATCGATCAGATGCTGGTCACCATCACCCGACCGATCGAAGAAGCCGTCAACAGTGTGCAGGGATTGACAACGGTACGCTCCATTACCAGCCGGGGTACGGCGGAGGTGGATCTGTTCTTCGACTGGAATGTGGACATGTTCCAGACGCTGCAGCGGGTTTACGCCGCTATGTCGCAAGTCCAGACTTCGTTACCTCCCACGGCGAAGATTGAAGCGACCCGGCTCCGCTTTTCCAGTTTTCCCATTCTCGGGTTCGGCCTCACTTCCGACACCATGCCCGCGACGAAGTTATGGGAGATGGCCACCTACGACATAAAGCCGCGGCTCAACCGGGTGAACGGCGTGGCCACCGTGAACGTACAGGGTGGACAGGTGCCGGAGTTCGACATCGTTCCCGATCCGGCAAAACTGTTGCGGACATCGGTGACGGTCACGGAAATTCTGGAAGCGGTGCGCAGGACGAACCTCATCCAATCGCCGGGTTTGATTGCAGAGCATCACGACCTCGTACTCGATCTGGTGGACGGACAGGTCCACGATCCCAGCGAGATCGCCAATATCGTTATCAAGAGCACGCCTGCCGGTGTTCCAGTACACATTGGCGACGTGGCCACTGTGGCGGCTGGAGTACAGCCCGTCTATACGGTGGTCACGGCTGACGGCAAGCCTGGAGTGCTGATCAGCATTAACCGGCAACCGGGCACCAACACCGTAGCGGTTGCGGATGGAGTGTACGCGGAGCTGGCGCAGATCAAAAAAAACCTTCCGCCTGGAATCCATTTCTCGGTTTTCTACGATCAGGCGCAACTGGTGAAAGAAGCCATCAGCAGCGTGCGCGATGCCATTCTGATCGGCATTGTTCTCTCTTGCATTGTCCTGATCATTTTTCTGCAGGATTGGGGTAGCTCGCTAGTGGCAGGGCTGGTCATCCCAGTGACAATTGCGCTGACTTTCGTGGTGCTGAAGCTGTTAGGTCAGACCTTCAATCTGATGACGCTGGGTGGCCTGGCCGCCGCGGTTGGACTGGTGATCGACGATGCCATTGTCGTGGTCGAGAATATTGTCCTTCACAGGGACGCTGGCCAAGGCAGAATGCAGGCGGTTCAGAGCGCACTGAGCGAACTGAAGGTACCGCTGGTTGGCTCCACGCTCACGCCAGTCGTCATCTTCCTGCCGCTCATTCTTATCTCCGGCGTTACCGGAACCTTTTTTCGCGCACTGGCTGTGACGATGGCCTCGGCTCTGATTGCCTCTCTGCTGCTGGCGCTGACCTGGACGCCTACGCTGAGTCAGTACTTTGTTCGGCGCAAGGACACGGTGAAGCCGCAGAATCAAATCGGCGTGTTTGCCTCGCATGAGGAGGAGACCCGGCGAATGATGGAGGCTGAAGAAGCCAGCATCGGCGGTTTCATGAAACGCGTTATCGGGACCTATGAGCGGCTGCTGATATTTGTTCTGGCTCGTCCGTGGTGGCTGATCGGCTTTGCCGCGGTTCTGATTGCCGTTTCCTACTTGTGCTACGCCTCGCTTGGCTCCAATCTGCTGCCGAAAATGGATGAAGGCAACTTCACCGTGGACTACATCATGCCCCCGGGAAGTTCCCTGGCGGAGACCGACCGTGTGGTGGGCCATGTCGTCGAGATCATTCGTTCCATCCCGGAGGTGAAGGCGACATCGCGGCGCACTGGACTGCAACTGGGGCTGGCGGCGGTGACCGAAGCGAACACGGGAGACATTTCCGTCAACCTTAGCAGCCACCGCAGCCGTGATATTTACGCAATCATGGATGAGGTGCAGGCCAAAGTGAATCAACAGGAGCCGGCGCTGGACATCGACCTGCACCAGACACTAGAAGACATGATCGGCGACCTGACGAATGCGCCGCAACCAGTCGACATCAAGCTGTTCAGCGAGGATCCCGATCTACTCCGTCACTGGGCGCCCATCGTTGCCGATAAGATTTCAAACGTACCCGGTGTGGTGGGCGTACTGAACGGAATCGACGATACAATCAGCAGCCCGGAGACGATCTATCATGTCCAACCCTCGGTGACTGCGACCAGCGGGTTTACGCCGGAAGAAGTGGCGACGGATGCGGGTGCTTTGCTACAGGGTCAAACGGCGCCGACGCCTCTTGTCGTCAACAACCGCCCATATAACATTCGTGTTCGCTTCCCGGACCAGAACCGTGCTTCTCCGGAGGCGATGAACGACACTATGCTGGTCAGCTCCGCGGGAACGACAGCGACCCTCGGCTCGCTCGGCTACAGTCCAGAACCTTCCTGGGCAGACAGAGATATTGCGCGAGAACCTGCAACGCCTGGTGGAAGTTTCGGCGCGTCTGGAAGGTACAAGTCTCGGTCAGGCCATCGTGGGTGTGAAGAAAGCTGTGGCCGAGGCTAACCTGCCACCGCAAATCAGGGTGGAATATGGCGGGACCTATGCGACGCAGCAACAATCCTTCCGCGATTTACTGCTGGTACTGTTTGTGGGTTTGCTGTTGGTTTTTCTGGTGCTGTTGTTCGAGTTCAGAACATTTTCCGCCCCTGTGTCGATTCTGGCGTCGGCGGTCCTGTCTACCTCTGGAGTTTTTCTCGCGCTGATGATTACGGGAACAGATTTCAATATTTCCTCCTTCATGGGGCTCATCATGGTGGTGGGTATTGTTGCGAAGAACGGCATTCTGCTGCTGGACGCAGATGTGAAGTTCCGCGCGCTAGGACTTTCTCCGCGAGATTCCATGATTCAGGCGGGCCGCAGGCGACTGCGTCCCATCGTGATGACTGCAGTTGCCGCCATGGCTGGGATGTTCCCGTTGGCGCTGGCCCTGGGCGCCGGATCGCAGATGCTGCAGCCGCTGGCGATCGCAGTCATCGGCGGCATTCTCATCTCGATGGTGCTTTCGCTGGTGATCACTCCAGTCGTGCACTATTCCATGACCGGAAAGGGCTAGAAAAACGGTTGCAGGCGACGGAGAAGGCTCTGCAACTATAAGGCTTTCGACAAATTAAGGTCTAAGGTTTATCTGGGGTGTATCTGGGAGCGTATGCGAGTCCTGATCGTGGAGGATGAAGAACGATTGGCGGAGAATATCGCGGCGGCGCTGCGAGAGGGACCGGGCTATGCCGTGGACACTGCCGGCGATGGCGAGACCGGTGCCTACCTGGCAGAAATGGGTGAGTACGACTTGATCGTGCTGGATCTGATGTTGCCAAAAATGGCTGGCTCCCAGGTGTTGCAGCGGTTGCGCAAACGCGGACAGAAAGCGCCGGTGCTGGTGCTGACCGCAATCACATCCAAAGCGTCCATCGTGGAACTGCTGAATTCCGGAGCCGATGACTACGTCGGCAAGCCGTTCGACCTGGGCGAACTGATAGCGCGGATCAAAGCGCTGATTCGTCGAGGTAAGGGCGTAAGTCATCCGCTGATCCGGGTGGGCGATCTGGAAGTGGATACAGTAGAGCGCTCGGTGCGATGTGGAGGCGTGGAAGTGGAGCTTTCGCCGACGGAGTATCGAATCGTGGAATATCTAAGTCATCGGCCTAGCTCCATCGTATCCAAAGAATCTCTGCTGGAGCATCTGTATGACTTCAACTGGGAGCGGCATTCCAACGTGATCGAAGCCCATGTTTCGAATCTGCGCCGCAAGCTGAATCGCGGTGGAGAAGAAAAGTGGATTGAGACGCTGCGCGGGCGGGGATATCGTTTGACGGCGTTCCGGGAGACACAGCCATGAAGCCATACTCGCTGACTCGTCGGCTGGTGGTGACGGTGCTGCTGGTGGAGCTGTTGCTGGCCGCGGCCGCGACCGGGCTGGCTCTTCTGTATGAACGTCAGCAGAACCTCCATTCCTTCGATTTGATGTTGCGCGGACGGGCGGATTCGTTGCTGGGCGCGGTCCAGGATGCCGAAGACGCGAACGACAATGTGATGCTGGACCCGAAGGCGCTCGACCTGCCACGAGGCGATCTCTATGAAGTGCGGGATATATCGGGGCGTGTCGTTGGTAGTTCTGCGAAATGGAACCGCCAGATTGAGCAGGAGATAGGTGAAGAGGGGAGTGCGCGCAATTTTCGCTGGAACGGAAAGCGGTACCGGGGGTTCGCGCTGCACGGAGTTCGGCAAATCGATCAGACCGATAATAGTCCGGGAATTGCCCGTCCCGTCGTCATCTTGTATGCGGCCTCGTTGAAGCCGTTCTGGCGGGCCATGAACCATGCGGCAAAGTTTCTGCTCATTTCCAACTCGCTGATTTTGCTATTTACCGCCGGAACCTTGTTGATACTTTTGCGGCGGGGCATGGCTCCGCTGAAGGAGCTGGCGGGTGCTGCGGCAGCGATCTCCTCGAACTCGCTGAAGTTTCGTGCTCCTCCCGATGCTTTTGCGGTGGAAGAACTGGCAGTGCTGGCACAGGCGCTGGAATCAGCGATGACTCGGCTGGAGCGGGCTTTCCTGCAGCAGCAGATATTTGTGCACGACGCAGCGCACGAGTTGAAGACGGCGGTGACCATTATTAAGTCCTCGCTGCAGTTGCTGACCTCGCGGAAACGAACTGCAACGGAGTATGAACACGGGTTGGAACTGTGTCTCTCTGACTGCGCGCGAATGGAAGATCTGGTCCAGAAATTGTTGACCCTGGCACGCCTGGAACAACCCCGCCAGGAGGCGGTCGTTCCGGCGAAGACCGACCTGAGCGAATGCCTGCGCGAGGTTGCAGAACAGATGGAGCCTCTGGCATCAATGCGTGGAGTCAGCCTGGTCTTGGAGCCAAAGGAGGGTACGCTCGCGTGTATCGCGTCCGATGAGTGCGCGACGCTGGCGACGAACCTGGTGGTCAATGCACTGCAGCATACACCCTCGGGAGGGAGTGTGATTCTGCGCGTGCGAACGCAGAAGACCGCGACGGTTTTTGAGGTGGAAGACAACGGCGAGGGAATTCGCGCGGAGGACCTGCCCCACGTCTTCGACCGATTTTATCGCGGCGATCCATCGCGATCGAGGCATACAGGCGGAGCGGGATTGGGGCTCGCGATCTGCAGGGCGATTGCCGAAACCGCCGGCGGTGGCATCGGGATCAGCAGCGAGGTGGGCCGCGGAACGCTTGCCAGGGTCACTCTTCCGATGGCCGATGCGGAGCAGCTTGCACGTCCTCTTCAGGAACTCTTAAGCTAGCGCCGCTAAGGTGTTGTTGGCGGCCTGGCGAAGCAACTCTGCGGGCGGGAACAAAAAGGAAAACGAACATGCGAACATTGGATGGATTTGCCGGGGCCTGTTCTGGCTGCGGGTGCCTTACTGGCGATGACGACGGTTAGTTCCACCTTCGCGGCAGAGGGCCCATTCCACATCGAACATACGTGGCAGATCGGCGGCGAAGGCGGGTGGGACTATATCGCTGTCGATCCGCAGAGCGGGCTGCTCTATATCACCCGTGGCGATCATGTACAGGTGATCGATCGGGAGAATGGCAAGCAGGTGTCGGACATCACCGGCCTGCATCGTACGCATGGCGTGGTATTTGCCACGGACGGAAATGGATACATCAGCGATGGCGGCGGCAACCAGGTCGCGGTATTCAACCGCAAGACATACAAAATCATCCGCACGATTCCGGCAGGCAGCAATCCCGATGGAATTGTTTATGAGCCGATAACCCGGACGGTGTGGGCATTCAATGGGCGCAGCGGAAATGTCACCGTGATTGATACAAATAGCGACACGGTGTTGACGACGCTCGCGCTTCCTGGCAAACCGGAGTTTCCTGTAGCCGATGGCAAGGGCAATGTCTACGACAATATTGAGGACAAGAGCGAGATCGTCCATTTCGACGCGAAATCTCGCAAACTGCTGGCTACGTGGCCGCTGGCGCCATGCGAAAGCCCTTCAGGCCTGGCGATCGATCGTGTTCACGGGAGATCTTCAGCGTATGCGACAACCAGAAAATGGCTGTTGTGGCTACGGCAACGGGCAAAGTGATTGCAACACCGACCATCGGAGACGATCCTGATGCGGCTCGCTTTTCCGAGAACGGTGGATACGCGTTCAGCTCCAACGGCGGCAGCGGGACGCTGACCGTGATCCATGAAGATTCTCCAGAACATTTCTCGGCAATGCGAATCTGCCGACTATGAAAGGGGCGCGTACCTTGACACTGGCTCCCGATGGGGACAAGGTCTACCTGGTGACCGCGAAATTCGGAGCCGCAACGGGACAACCGCATTCGCGGCCGCCCATGGTTCCCGGCAGCTTCACATTGATCGTTGTCAGTAAATAGTTTCGTTCCAAGCGCTCTGTGGCG
>CAVRDB010000032.1:0-129795 GCA_963719625.1 uncultured Acidobacteriota bacterium | reverse complement strand
ACGGTGGAGTTCGTACTGGCAAAGCCGGACGCGAGGAACGCCCCGGAAAACGAGTTCCGCTTTGCTGACCAGCGTCGAGGCCATTCCCATCTGGCGATCGCAAAGCCCGCGGTGATCATCGACATAGATCCAACCGAAGTGTTACTTCACTTCCAGAGCCTCTCAAGTCCAGCACTTGTGTTTCATGGATTCCCTAACGATGCCGGTTACTTAGCCAAGCTGAAAACTGATCCTTTCCACGTATCAAACAGAAGTGAAGCTGAAAAGTCGCGTCGACGGCCATGCGAAGCCTGCTGAGTAATCTGTCAGCGCAGCTCGACATCCCTCTAATAATTGAACTTGTGGAAGTTACAGAACTGGTGACCGGCACAAAAGGCATCACTTTCACAGCACCATTTCCGGCTACCGGTTTGGCCGTTAATGTCAAAGAAAATCCCAATGACCGAGAACTGCGCCACACCGTGGCACTTTATCGTGAAGCGTTGAACAGTAACACCCCCATCTATAGATTCCTTTGCTTCTACAAGATTATCGAGACGAGCATCAATCGATGGAACAGGCTCGATACTCAGCAGAAGATATCATTAGGGTCCCAGCGCAAAGGTGAACGGATACCAGTGCTGTGGATAGCGGCCTAAAGCTGCTTCGTCTACTGTCAAGCATTGCTGAGATGAATAAGCCACTTCCGACCAATCGAGATGGGGACTAGACGCACTAGCGCCATATCACTCATCGAGGCCCACTAGCTAAGGAACCCACCTTCTGCAAGTTAATCAACGATTCCGATCGAACCAACACCCAACCTCCTTTGCTCTATCCTCTCTATAGCTCGCTTTCCACGCATCCACCCAAGCGAGCACGGTTCCTGGTTCCCCTCCCGCCCCTCCTCCTCGTCACTGGAGCAGCCCCGCCCACGCCGAGTATGCCCGTGCCGCCAGCACGATTGGCGCTTCGGCGATTCAATTGCTCCTATGTCGAGTAGTCTCTCGAGAGAACGCAACATGCGAAGACAAGGCCGACGATTGGCTGAAAGTTCTATTGGAGATTCCTGAGATAGTGAGTGTCGGCAATTGCCCGTGTAAATCGCGGCATTTGGATTGCTTTGGGCTGCGCGACTCGGGGAGGAAGACTCTATGGCGGAGAGAGAGGGATTCGAACCCTCGATAGAGCTTTTGGCCCTATAACGGTTTAGCAAACCGCCGCCTTCAGCCTCTCGGCCATCTCTCCGCGCCTATTCAGTATAGCGGACGCTGCAATATTGAACACACTCTGTGCAGATTCTGGACCTGCCCGCCGCCCCTGTTGCAACCATTGGTTCGGCATTCGCAAAAGAATGTGGAACCTTTCCATGCTGCCGCTTGTCTAACTAAATAAGTGGCGAGTTCTGCCATTACAAGAGATTGGGTTTTGACGGCGCACTTGAGAACTGGCCGCTTGCCTGATAGGGTTGAGGTGACCGCATGTCCGCGGCTTCTGCATTGGGAGATCTGGCTGCTGGAATCGCAATACGGACGGAGGATTCCGTCCTCACCACTGAGCTGCAGGCTGGCTCGGAAGAGGCGTTTGCTGTCTTAATCGGACAATATCAGGCTTCAGTCTACAGTTTGATCTCGCGCGTTCTGAACGATCCCTCCGACGCCGCCGACATTACTCAGGACGTTTTCATTAAGGTCTTTCGCAGCATCGGCAGTTTTCACGGCGATTCCAGCCTGCGCACCTGGATCTATCGCATCGCGCTGCGGGAAGCCTCGAACCAGCGCCGCTGGTGGTCTAGACACAGAGGCCGCGAAGTGACAATCGAGACGGAAACCAGTGGATCAGACGAAGGCAAATCGACCTATCTGAAAGATATGTTGGTCGACGAACATGCCTCTCCCTACGAACTAACCGCACACGAAGAAATTCGCGCCAGAGTTGAGCTGGAGCTGCGACGACTGCCAGAGCCTTTTCGGGCAGTTGTTATCCTGCGCGACCTGGAAGGGTTACCGTACGAAGAAATTGCAGAGATTCTAGGCGCACATTTAGGAACAATAAAATCGCGCCTGGTGCGTGGGCGCGCCATGTTACGGCTGCGGTTGCAGCCATTGATTGCTCAAGTCCACCAACAAAAGGGCACGGCACCCAATCGCCCAGTTGCAAGCAGCGCATCGAATAGCGGCGCGTCTGAGTCGACCCGGCCTGCAGAGGGTCGCTTTTTCGGGGAGGCAGTATGAGTGATTGCCCGTCAATACGATCTCAGTTTTCTGAATATCTGGATGGAGCCATCTCAGGATCCGCGATGCATTCGATCGCCAGCCATCTGGAACACTGCCAGGAATGCACCACAGAGTTCGCCGAATGGCGGACCTTGCAGCGAGTTATGACCAGCATCGGCCCGGCAAAGCCTCCTGTGGATCTGGGATTGCGGCTTCGTGTTGCCATTTCGCAAGAGAAGGCGCGGACGACACGCAGACGTCTGGACGCGTGGCAACTCTATTGGGAAAATTCCTTATCTCCAGTGCTGGTACGCGGAGCGGCCGGCCTGGCCACAGCCATGGTTCTGCTGGGCTTTCTCGCGCTGATGGTCGGTACCGTCGCAGCGCCTCCTCCAGTGGCAGCAACGGAGGCCACGGCGGACACCACCACAACACCGCAATTTCTGTATACGGTGGGCGGAACTGACTCTCGCAACAGGTTTGTCCCTCCAGTCCTGGTGGAAGTGGACATCAGCAAAACCGGCCGCGTATACGACTATCGCATCGTGTCCGGACCAACCTCCAAGGACGTTCGCGATGCGCTGGACAACATGCTGCTGATGAGTCGTTTCACTCCGGCCCAGTTCTACGGCATCACCGTGCCGGGCCGCGCCATTCTTTCCTTCTCCGGCGCTTCGGTCCGCGGATAAAAATTGACGAACACGATACTTGACGCACTTCCATGAAATCAAGCGAAGAGCCAGAGCGGCGTATCGTGGAGAATCCATTCACGATGTCTCGAGGCTTTTTGATCTTCATGATCCTCGTGTCGGCTTGGTCACTATATTCGATGCTCCGGCATATGTCGGCAAGATTCGAGGTTCCCCGCCATTTTGTCACTACGTTTGAAGTGTTCGGACGATTTGGCTCTGTTCTCGACGTGTGCCTGTACCTATTGTTCGCCTCGTTTTTTGTGTCAATGGTCCGCTGGGGAAGGAATGGAGCGGAGCGGATATGGGTGGCCTGTTGGATCGCCCCGATCGTGATCAACCCATTCAAGATGCTGATTCCCAGATATTCTTATACGGTTTGGTGGGCGGAATTATTCTTGGCGCTGGTGTTCTTTCTGGCGACCGTTGCGCTGTTCTTGAATTGGAAACCGAGCCAAACCCTCGCCCGATGTCGCGCCAGATTCACGCCGTAACCGACCGCACCCTAGAAAACTTTAGCCAAGCCGACACGCGACACCAATGCTCACATGTGATATTCTTACAAAGAATGGGGACGTGCGCCCTGGCGTCATAGCTACGCCGACAAACTGGCCTGCCGTCGCGGCTTCGAACCGCATCCAAAATTGTCTTGCCCACGGACAACGAACTCCTAAATCAGCATCTCGAAAAAGAGGGGCACCTTTGGCTATTAACGACAAATACGAAGACGATCTTCAGAAACTAATTGAAACAGGTAAAGAGAAGGGCTATCTGACCTTTGGTGAAGTGAATGACCTGATCCCCGGCGAAGTAAATTCCGCCGACGATCTGGACGACCTGATGACCACCATCGGGACGCAGGGCATTGATCTGCTGGAAGATCAGCCCAAGCTTGCCGCCGAGCACGACGAACTGGACAGCGAAGACAGCGAAGATGTCGAACTGGATCTTACTCCTGGCGCAATGGAGAAGACCAACGATCCGGTTCGCATGTATCTGCGCGAAATGGGAACCGTGCCGCTGCTCACCCGTGAAGGCGAAGTGGAAATCGCCAAGCGGATTGAACGCGGTCAGATGCGAGTGATGAAAGCCATCTCGCGTTCCTCCATCGTGACCCGCGAAATTATTGCACTGGGTGAAGACCTTAAGCGCGGTGTGCGCAGCATCAAGGAAGTAGTCACGTTCGACGAAGAAGAATTGACCGAAGAGATTCTGCAGGCGCGCACGAAACTGACGACCACCAGCATTGACACTTTAGTCAAGCATTACAAGAAGGCGCAGCAGCTACGCGAGAAACTGGAAGGCATTTCCGCCAAGGACAAGGGTAAAGCGCGGGAACATCGCCGCACTCGCTGGGCAATTGGACGGGAACTGGTACGGGTTTCCCGCGTCATTCGCGAACTGAAATACACCAATGCGGAACGCAAACGTCTGCTCGACAAGGTCAACAAGACTGTCGACGCCATGCGCGCGCTCGATCGCCAGATCAAGACGCTGGACCAGAAACACGAACAGTCCAAAAGCGAAGAAATGCGGAAAGAGTATCGCCGACAGCAGCGCAACTGCAAGGGCGATCTGGAAAAGCTGGAAGTCGATGCAGGTGTGTCGGTCGCGGAACTCAAGCGCACCCAGCGCGAGATGATCCAGGGCGACATGGATGCCGAGCAGGCCAAGCGCGAGCTGATTGAGGCCAACCTGCGCCTAGTGGTATCGATTGCCAAGAAATATACCAACCGTGGATTGCAATTCCTCGATCTGATTCAGGAAGGCAACATTGGCCTGATGAAGGCAGTCGACAAATTCGAGTACCGTCGCGGTTACAAATTCTCCACCTACGCAACCTGGTGGATTCGTCAGGCGATTACACGTGCAATTGCGGACCAGGCACGCACCATCCGCATCCCTGTACACATGATCGAAACCATCAACAAGCTGATCCGCACGTCGCGTCAGCTGGTACAGGAACTGGGGCGCGAGCCAACCTCGGAAGAGATTGCCAAGCGCATGGATATCCCTGTCGCCAAGGTCCGCAAGGTCCTGAAGATCGCGCAGGAGCCCATCTCGCTGGAAACTCCAATCGGCGAAGAAGAAGATTCGCACCTGGGAGATTTCATTGAAGATCACCAGGCAGTTTCGCCTTCCGATGCCGTCATCAGCGTCAATCTGAAGGATTACACTGCGCAGGTGCTGCGTACGTTGACGCCGCGTGAGGAGCGCGTCATCAAGATGCGCTTCGGCCTGGAAGATGGTTCCGAGCACACGCTGGAAGAAGTGGGCCAAAGCTTTCAGGTGACCCGCGAACGCATCCGCCAGATTGAAGCCAAGGCGCTGCGCAAACTGCGGCATCCCTCGCGTTCACGCAAACTCCGGGCGTTTCTCGACGGCGTGCGCGAAGCATAGTTCAAATGATTTGGCAGCAATCAGAAAAGCCGCTCCTCGGAGCGGCTTTTGTTTATTCCGCGCGCGCTTCCCCGTCTTCACGCAAGTGTTTCTCGACCTGTAAACCGGCTTCGCGCAGGATTGCAGCGTCGTCGCCGAAACCATCCAGCCACGCAACATTCGGTTCACGGCGAAACCAGGTGGTTTGTCGCTTGGCATAGTTGCGATGCCCCTGTTGCGTCGATGCGATCGCGTCTTCTAACGAGAGATCTCCGCGTAACAGCATCGCAGTTTGCTTATATCCCAGCGATGCCAGCGGCCGGCAATCCGCGCCATAACGAGCCAGCAATCGTTCCGTCTCCTCTACCAGCCCATTGGAAAACATGGCCGCTGCGCGCTGGTTGATGCGCGCGTACAGCGCGGGGCGTGGGGGATCGAGCCCCAGGCGCAGAATACGAAAGCCTTGCAGCGGATCACGCCCAGCCTCCCATAGCGTCGACATGGGTTGTCGCGCCGCCAGGGTCACCTCAATCGCGCGAACCAATTTCGGCGCATCGTTCGGATGAATGCGGGTGGCGGAGACGGGATCAAGCCGCTGCAATATCCGCGCCAGATAGCCGCTGCCGCGTTCTTTTTCCATTTCGCGCAGCCGTACTCGCAACGACTCAAATCGCGCTGGTCCTGGAAATAGGCCGTCGATCAACGCGCGCAGATAGAGACCCGTTCCACCCGCCACAATAGGCAGGTTGCCGCGCGCGACAATGGCAGAAAGACTGGTGCGCGCATCCCGAGCATAATCCCCAGCCGTGTAAGGCTGATCCGGCGAAACCACGTCGAGCATGTGATGAGGAACCCGCGCGCGTTCTTCCGGAGAAGGTTTCGCGGTTCCGATTTCCAATTCCCGATAGACAGCAACCGAATCACAACTGACAATCTCCCCTGAAAATCGTTCCGCCAGGTGCACGGCAAGAGAGGTTTTCCCGCTCGCAGTGGCGCCATGCAGTACGACTAAGGGCTGGTTGCAGGGTTCCCGCTGACTTTGTTGATTCACGTCCATGGTTCGATGCAGACTTTCTCTACGAAGCTTCCCATACTGCTTCGACTTCCCGCAGAAATGACCCTACTGCTACCAAAGGTTCCACCAGCGGGTCAGGAAGACGGCGTGCCAGCCAGCGCGAATCGCGCAAAAGAGGACAATTGCCAGCGCGATCCATATCAGACCCATGGCTTGGCGGCGGCGCAGCGTGACTTCTTCCAAAGCGATCATTCGCGAGTATATTGTCCGGTTTGTTCGTTATAGAGGAAGTAGAAGCGCAAGGCCAGGAATGGCCCTTTGAACTGTTTGGGCAACGGTGGAAACGGCCCGGCTCCCGTGATGCCGCCCCATGCGGCGCGATCGAGCGAGACATCCCCCGAAGGGCGCACCAACTGCATCTGCTTGATGCTGCCATCCGGCAGGATGATGAATTGGATGGCAACCGTACCCTGCTTCAACAGCGGCGGACGAGCGGCTTCGGGAATTAGCAGGTCCCAGCTGGACTGCGTAGCCTGAACGATGTGGTGAAGATAGGGTCCGAAGTCCACCCCCATCGTGTCGCTCAGGACTTCTGCTCCCGACTGCATTCCAGGATGCGCCATCGGAGCATTTTCTCCATTGTCGCCGCCCTCACCATTGGACTGCGCGGCATTGCGTTCCGCCTCGCGAATCATGTCACCGACAGACATGTTGGGCTGGCTGGTGGCCTGATTCTGTTGCGGCTTCGATTGCTTCTGCTCGGCCTGCCTCTGCGCCATCTCTGTCCGGTTGGCGCTGGGTGCGGAAGGAAGCGGCTGCTGCTGCGACTGCGAAGGCTCTGCAGCGCGAGCTTGCTGCCGCGGCGCAGGTTGCTGTGGCCGGGCAGCTGGCTGTTCTGCCTGTTGTGCCTTTTGCTGCGGCTGCGGTGGTGGAGAAGGCCTGCCCGCGCGGCGCATCGCCTGCAGTTCCTCAATCGTTTTTTGATCAGGAGTGGGGTTCTTGGTTTGCGCCGTATGATTCTGGTCCGAAATGATGTTAGTCGGCTTCGGCGGCTTCTTTACCAGGTCAGGCGGCATGTCCAGATAGACATTCTCTGGTGCCTTCTGGGGAACCGCCGGCATGGTATTCACGACGGTAGCGGGACGGAACATTTTCAACCGAGGACCGTAAAAAATCCACCAAAAAACAAACAGATGGAAGATTAGAGATACCCAGATGGCTTCGCGCACGCGGGCAGAAAGCCGCTCGCCTTCCAGAGTGTCGATTACATCGAGCAGCTCATGGGGCGAGTGAGAATCGTAACGAGCGCGCGGACGATCGAACTTCGGCTCGATTGGCTTCTCTGGCGGACTCGGGGGTGTTTCGATTGCGGCCATCAAAATTGGACGACACTGATCCTATCGTAGTTTCATTGCATCGGGCCAGCATCGACATTGCGTCCTGCTCCATTGTCTCATTTTTACTGAGCCTGAGCCGGTTGCGGGGCTGTTCCTGCGCTTGAACGGCTCCCGAGGAAGGTAAAATCGCAGTTGTGAACGCTATCGTCATCACTGTCAGCGATTCCTGTTTTCAGGGTCTTCGCGTCGATCGTTCCGGGCCCGAAGTCGCAGTTCGCCTGCGACAAGCAGGTTTCACTGTGGACGGCGACCTGATCGTCCCCGATGACATGGAGCAGATTGCTGCCGAAATTCGCGAGCAGGCAGGCAAGGCGCGCCTGGTAGTGACGACGGGCGGCACCGGCATTGCGCCGCGCGATGTGACTCCCGAAGCGACTCGGCAGGTCTGTGACCGTATCCTCGACGGATTTGGCGAGCACATGCGCCGTGAGGGCCTGAAGGACACCGCATTTGCCCCCATGAGCCGTGCCGTTTCCGGCACCCTCGGCACCAGCTTGATTGTGAATGTTCCCGGTAATCCACGGGCTGCGGTCACATCGCTGGAAGCCGTGCTCCCTCTCATCTCGCATGCGCTGGCTCTATTGTCCGGTGACACGGAACACTCCGAACCAGGCCATGCATCCCGTAAGAAATAGGACGTAGTTGGACAATCTCCCGCGGCGCTGGGAAAACGCCCTGTACGATTAAGTTGACGCCTTTTGAAAACAATCCTTGAAATAGCCCATGATACGTAAACTCTGGTCCCATTTTCTCCACTGGAAACTGGCTCTGCTGCTGCTGTTGAAGCCCCTGGGTTTCTTGGGCGTGGGCGTTCTTGCCGCTATCGATGCCAGCTCTCTCGCCATCCCCATGGACCTGATCATCGCCGGGTATGTGTGGAGCAATCGTCGATACTTCTGGGTCTACGCCATCATGGGCGCGGTCGGGTCTGCGATCGGCGCGCTGGTGCCGTTCTATATTGGTAAGGCAGGCGGCGAGTGGGTGCTGCTCAAGCGCATTCCACAATCAAAATATGACCAGATGCGAACGCGCTTCGACCGTCATCACTGGCTCGCCGTACTGGTGCCCGCCGCCATGCCTCCGCCGTTTCCTTTCAAGCTGTTCGCCTTTGGCGCGGGCGTTTTTGAGATGCGCGTGCTGCCGTATATGGGCGCTGTCTTTTTAGGACGCGCCTTGCATTACCTGGTGACAGCCATCCTGGTTGTCTACTTTGGTCCGGAAATTGTCAGCTTGATCTTGTATGGCGCCCGTGGACATTCTCGATTGATCATGATCGCTGTAGCGGCGTTGATGGTGGCGTTCGTGCTGTATGAGGTGTTCCGCCGAAGACGCAAGCGTCGCAGAGAAAGCGCGGCCAACTAAGGTACGAGGCCACCCGCCCGGATGGGCATTTTCTCTGACCTTGCCTTCATGACTGGCGTGTCGATTGGTCCGGTAATCGAAATTCCCGAAGGTTGTAATCGCAGATCCAGCAGTCGCGAAAATGTCACGGTTCCAAACAAAGATTGCGTCGCGAACGATGGCATTCGGCGGCGTGGACGCGGGTTGGCAAGCTCCAGTTGGCCGGAATTAAGCATCAGCATCTGATTGCGAATGCTTCCCACTGCATGCAGCCGCTGGAACCGCGTGACGTTGTCGCCGCTGGCAATCGATCCCAACGACTCTGCTGGCGCAGCGGAATTTTCCGTCGCAGGCAATGAAGCTGCCAGGGTACCCTGCCGCCAATCGACCGCAAAATTTCCCGACGCATTCTGCGCCAATTCCCCAGTGGACCACCCGCGTGTTTTCAGGCGAATCTCCGCAGTGGCAGTGCCTGGGCCCCATTTCTCATGCCAGATTGCAGCGACTAAGTCCGGCTGAATATTTTGGAGTGTTGCCCGCAGTGAGTAGATGGGGGCTCCATCGCCCCACTGCGCCCAACCTGCTCCTGACTCCATCGCGCTTTTCTGGCTGATAACCGCTGCTTGTCCTGGTTGAACCGCCGCGCCCCCACCGGATACATTGACCGGCGCATTGTCAGGATTTCCGGTCAGCGTTCCGCCGAACAGCACACCCGAGATCGCGACCAGTTCCGCATGATGTCCTTGAAGGAGGAGCTGTAACGAAGCATTCTTCAGCGCAAGCTTTCCTACCGACAGCAAGTCGGCGTTTAAGGTGCCGGAAATTGCTGGCAGCTCCGGAACTCCGGCAGCCCAAGGGTTCAATTCCCCCAGCAGGCCGGAATCAGCACTGGTGTGGCGCAGGGCAGCCTGAAGACGATCGACATTCAAATTGGAAGTATGCAATGTGAAGATGCGAGCGCACGGCGATCGAGAGGTAGGGCAGGATGTTTGCCAGCCGATGCTTCCGTCAAACGGCATATGGGCATAAGTTCCTGTCAGGCCAGTCCATTCCACGCCAGTTGGAGTCAGATCCACTTGAGCCGCGGCAATTTGAAACGTCCCCGGAAACGACCCAAGCTGCAAGATCGCATTGTGGATCTGAAGCGTGCCACTCCACTGCGATGGAACAAACCAGGAAACCGTCGCTGTAGCCAGGTTCGCCTGATTGACAGCTTCCACCAGCACAGCCGGATTCGTTTCCGGCAGCCAATTGGATTGGAGGGTCAGCGCCATTTGGCCAGTCCCGCGAATGGAATGAATTCCACTGGAGATGACGGGCGAATTGAGAGCACGGGCAAATCGATTCAGTTCCGTTAGATCCACGGGCCCATCAATGTTGAGTGCAATGCCCGACGAAGTAAACGTGCCGGACACAGATGCCGGTGTTGCACCTGCGAGAGAAACGTGCGACGGAGCCAGAGTCCATACTCCCTCTGCAGATACCGCAGAGCCCGTCTCATGACTTCGTTTCGTCTTCTTGACTGGCCGCCGCGAGCCTGAGATTTTGTCTGAACCTCTCGTCACCGCCACGGAAGATACCCGCATCGGAGACAGATGAAGCGGTTGTTCAACATGGGGCAGGCTCAGCGCCAACGGAGTGGATCGTAATTCTCCGGAGCATGCATTTAGCGTTTGGAAACCACGCCATTCGCAGTTGGCGTCGCCATTCACTTCTCCGGATACCGATGCATCTGCGGCAACGCCGGGATGGACATGGCGCAGCAGTTCCAGAAAAAATCCTGCCGAAATGTGTTGCAGCGTGACCTGTACAGACGGAAGATTTTCGATTGGTGGGCGTTCTGAGCGAACAAAATGTCCCGCGTTGCCAGTAGGCGAAGAGTCGCGAACATTGGACTTCACGAATAGATGCCCGCCGCCCACTGGTGCGTCGCAATCGATTGCATCCAGGCGTCGATCCGCGTGTACATACACAGCCTGACAATGCGCGGCCAAATCCATCTCAGACGGTGGAATAAACTCGGCGCGACGAAATTCCTCTACCTGGATGTCCGTCGTTACCAGGGCTTTCGCCAGCGTTCCCTGTACTTTCGCGGTCCAGTCCACACTGCCTCGCCAACCCCTGTCTTCTCCGTGCAGCAGGCGGCTGATTTCTCCGAACTGGCCTCGCCGCCATTCCAGACTGACTTGGATCGGCGCATCCATCAACGCTCCCGATGTCTTGACGGTGGCTTCGCCCAGTATCTGGCCCGTATCTACGTTGGGCAGGTCCGTGCGCACGGGACGCGCCTTGATTCGGACATGCCATTCGTTCCCCGCCTTCCAGAATGCAAGGTCCGCTGCCTCCAGCGAAAACGGCAGCTTTTCCGCTGCTCGCTTGAAGTTGATGCGAGCGTCCGTCGCTTCTACATAGGGAAACGGCGGTGGGTTTGCGGAAGAAGGCGCTGTGGAAGAGGTCCCAGGCAGCCGCAAGACTGGTGAGTTACTCATCAGGGATTCGAAGTTCCATTGACCATTGCTATCGCGGACAAGGTTCACACTTGGCGCGTCGAAATGCAGGCTGGCGATTTCCACCCGGCGGTGCCACAAGGTACTGGCTCGCAGACTGGCAGTCACTGTTTCTGCCATGATCACCGGCTCCGCGCCGTAGGCCGGCCATTCCGCCACGGTGAGGTGATGCAGCACAAAAGCCGGACGAGGAAACAGCGTAAGCTCCACCGCATTGGCGTACACAGGCCGATCCAGCCCAGCGCTGATCGACTGCACGATGATGTGCCGGAAGCGATTGATATTGACAAACGGAGGCACCACGATCGCAAGCACCAGCAATACAAACGCAGCGAGGACAAGGATTCGTACGCGACTCATGTTCGTCTTTGGCGCGTCTGGGCTTTCCATGAACAGTTCGGGGGAATCATTCGACACGATGGAAGGTTCGACGCCACCGTGTCTGATCGAAGAAGTGGACCAGAATATGCCCCATAAAACCAATCCGATCGGCAAACGACGTCTTGTTCACCTGGTCTTCTGACGTGATGAAAGACCAATAGGCGAATAGCGGTCGGCCAAGGATGTTCTGCCGTGGCACAAATCCCCAATATCGGCTGTCGAGCGACACCAGACGATTGTCGCCCATGGCGAAGTACTCGCCGGGTGGAACCACGAGATTGCCATCTTGTATATGAGTGGGCAGATCGACCGACCACGTCGCCGTTACGTCGGAGTCCGGCGGCGGTGCGACGGCGGGAAAATCATCCCGATACGGATAGTACTCGTCATTGGGATTGCCATCGTCGGAGGGCACCGTTGCAAATGGCATATTTTGCGGCTTGCCATTCAAATACACAATGCCGTGCTCCAGGTGAAGATGATCTCCGGGAATCCCAACGACGCGTTTGACCAGAAACAGTTTGGGTTCGCCGGGCTTGAAGAACACGATGATGTCGCCACGACGGATGTTCCGGTAATAAACGAAGGGGGCCCAGCGTGTCGGCGGTGCAAAGGTTACCCGGTCGACCAGCACATGATCGCCAATCAGCAGCGTCTTCTCCATCGAAGAAGATGGAATTTCGAAATTCTGGAAGACAAACGTGATGATGAATAGCCCTACTACCAGAACGGTGCAGATGGAGGCGAAAAACTCAAACGGAGTTTCTGAGTGCTGAGCGTTGGGAGGGTCTTGCGCGAGTTGCTGGCCGGCCAAAGTTTTCTCCGATTTCGAGTGACTAACGAATTACGTGAAAAATACGGCCCCAGCGAGCTGCCCCAGCCAATCCGTTCCACCAACCGTGTTCGTGGGCCAGTCTATCACTGGTAAGACCCGTGATTTCCGATCTGCTTGCGGTGACAACTGAAAAATAAACCAGAAACGGTTCTCCAACAATGTTCTGATGCGGAACCAATCCCCAGTAACGACTGTCCAGGCTGTCATTTCTATTATCGCCCAGGACAAAATATTGTCCCGCTGGGATCTCCAGTTGCCCCTGGTGGATGTTTCGCTGCATCTGCATCCACCATCGGCTGCTGACTCCGGGATCGGTATAGGTAGAAGTGGGAAATTCATCGCGAAAAGCGTTCGCATAACTGGGAATGTACAACGCATAGGGCTCACGCTGCAGTCGCCCATCGAGATACACCAGCCCATGATGCAGGTGGAGTTCATCCGCCGGCACGCCAACGACTCGCTTGACCAGATACATGGAGGCATCGATCGGATAGTGAAACACGACAATGTCATCGTGCTTCACCGGTTCATACGCCAGCAGCGGCTTCCAGGGCCCAGGCGTCGCAAAAACAACTTTATTGACCAGCAGGAAATCGCCAATCAATAAGGTGTCTTCCATCGATCCGGACGGAATGCGATATGGCTGAGCGATAAACGTCACCACAAAAAGCGCGCCCACCAGGAAGGTCAGCGTAGTTTGAATCAGGATCAGGACTTCGTGATGATGTTTGATCTTCACCGCCGCAGGAGGGGCGGAAACCTGCGACACCGAAGGGGAAGATGCGCCGAGGAATGAATCGCTTTCGCTGGTCATTTCCTCTTCCCTACCGTGGTTTTTCCCGAAGTGTTTCCCGCGGATGCCGGTCTCTCAGCCAGTGGCAACTGCTGTGTCGCATCGGACGACCGCAGATGCTGTAACGCCAATCGCGCAGCTTCCTGCTCGGCATGTTTCTTGCGAGTACCAGTGGCGGAGGCCAACGTCTGCTCCACCGGCTGTGCCGCGGAAGGTTCCAGAAACTTCACCGCAACCACAAAGCTCTTGCGATGGTCCGGGCCGGTTTCCGATGTGAGTTGGTAGCTTGGTTGACCCAATCCATGCGACTGAGAATATTCCTGCAGCATGGATTTATAGTCGCCCACCTCTCCTGCTCGCGCTGCCGCCACTACGGCTTCCAACGTTTCATCCAGCAGCCATGTGCGAACCAGTTGGACAGCCGACTCCATGCCGCCATCCAGATAGACAGCCGCAATTACCGATTCGACGGCGTTGGCCAGAATCGCGGGCTTTTTTCGCCCGCCGCTCTTTTCTTCCCCTTTGCCGAGCCGCAGAAATTCTCCCAAGCCCACGGCCTGGGCGACACGCGCCAGGTGCGGGCGGCTCACAAACTGTGCCCGCAGGCGCGTCCATGCCCCTTCAGTGAATTCCGGATACGCGCGAAAAAGATGCTCCGTCACCACCAGGCCCAGCACCGCATCGCCGAGGAACTCCAGCTGCTCATTGTCATCCCTGGCTTCGTGTTCCGTTTGCTCTTCATAGGCAACGGAACTGTGCGTAAGTGCCAGGTCGAGCCCAGCAGGATTGCGAAACTGATAGCCCAGCGAATGCTGCAGTCGCTCCAGCAATGCGGCGCGCTCCGCGGGGAGAACGGCGAGATCTTCAGCGTCCAATGGGAGCGCGGAAGGGGCTGATCGATTATTCGGAGAGTCGGATCGGTGGTTGGACAAGCCGTTTCGTCTCCTGTGATCAGTGTAGAGCGTTGGTGCGCATGCACTCTGTGTCTAGTGCGGGCTGGCCGCTCCGTTATCCGAGCCGTCGTCTTGTTCGTGCGATCCCTGCTGCGCCGCCTGCGGAGGAGCAAAGGGCGCTTTCAATCCGGCTTCCGCGGCCCGGCTGGTGTCTGGTCTTCCATCGCGCGACTGCATTGCAGCCTGATATTCCGCGATTGCTGCGCTGCGGTCGCCCTGCAGATCATCCAGCCGTCCCAGATAGATATGCGACCACGCCACAGTACGCAGATCATGAGAAATCTTGGCTGCCTGGGTGAATGCCTGCACCGCAGCGTCCATTTTTCCGCTCATAATGCTTGCACGCGCCAAAATGAATTGTGCCCGCCCGGGATTGCTGGTGTGCTGGTCGAGCGCCTGCTGTGCCAGTTGCGCGGCTGCGGCCGTGTCTCCGGCTATCAGCTTGTTTTCCGCCTCATCCAGCATGGCTGCCTGTGGAGCCACCGGCGTCTCCACATTCTGATCGGTGTGCGAGGCAAACACAATGTCCTGCACCCGATGCTTTTCAATGTCCACGTTCATTCCGTAGATCATGATGCCTACCATTTCCGCCAACGATGTCGGACTCTGGTCAAAACTTCTGAGTTGCTCGTAAAAATATTGCGTCAGAATGAAACCCTGGACCATATCGTTCTGGACCGCCTGGCGGCGCACTTCAGAAACTTCATGCTCATACTCATTTTCGGCTTTGTCGACAGCAGCCAGTTGGTTGCGATCGATGTGCGCTGGAATTTTATACACCGGGATGCCGGTGTCCATTGTGTGCGCTTCCATCGCGCGGATCATGCATTCCGTCACTAAGGTGAGTACATCGCTCTTATAGATGTAGGGCAGCGGAGACGGCTGCACCAGATCCAGAATCGGTCTGAGTTGATTGATGGATTCAGAACGCGCGTAGATCAGAGGCTCCAGCATAAAGCGAAGATACGTGTGTTTCACCGGCTTCAAATCGATCTTGCCGTTCACTGGTGAAGACACAACGATGTAGGCGCCGCCATATACCCGGGCATTTTCCTCTCCAGGTGCAATCAGTGGATCCACAATCACAAGAAATCGGCGATCGCCACTCGTCACAGGAGGTTGTTTCAGATACAAATCCGTCTGTACCAGCATTTGATTCATTGCAGCGCGGACCTTGTTCGCCAGCGCTTCGTAGGCGGGATGGTTCAACACCCAGATCACGTGCAGGCCCACGGCCTCGGCAAAGTTCCGCAACGGAGAGGCTAAACCGACCAAAGTTGCAGCATCGGGGGGCAAGTCGGAGGCCGAGGCATTCGTCGTCAGCTCTGGCGGCGGTGTCAGAAACAATGCCAGCGAGATATACGCGGCGAGGTTGACTCCGACGCCGTTCATGGTATGGCTATGGATAAAGGTGCAGAGGCGATCACGACTGTCGCGTGCAGCCGCCGATTGCTGCAATGCCTCGTCGATATCGTCGCGCACTTTCTGGCGCACAGGATCGGAAGTCGACAGACCTTCGTTGTAGCCGCAGGTATTCAGCCCCGCCATCACATCAAATAGCGACTCAGACGTCTCCAGCGAGATAGCAGGCCCGGTCGGGTCAATGGCGGCCGGGGTTGCCGCAAGTGCTGCCGTGCTCGGGCGCGGTGAGAGATCGCCTTCGGGAAGTGGGGCTGGTTCGCCCGACTCGGTGCGGGAAGACGACGATACCGCAGGCTGGTGTGGCGCGGTAGGCGTGGACAAATCTTGCGGTGGGGAAGACGAGGAGGCCTGTGCCCACATCGTGACTGTCAACGCCGACAGAGCCAGCGGAAGCCCTAGTATCCGGAAGAGGGTCCGAATGCTGAAACGTACTGCGCGTATTGACTGCATGGCCACTTTTCAGGATGCTTTCTCGGGCAAAACCAATTTTAGTCTATGCATCCGCCGGAGGCAGGGTCAAACCGCAGAGCATTTTTGTGAGTGCGTTTCATTTGATCCATGCACCCACCTCTCTCCGGCTCAATCCGTGATTGTTAAAGTGAACGGGGTCGATTGCATCAAGGAACCGGCTGCCGCTGTGATCGTCACGGTATAGCTGCCAACAGGTACGCTGGGTGTGTGCGACGATCCTGACCCGCCGCCGCAGCCCGTCAGACCGCTCATCGTACTCAGCATCCCCGCCACCATCAACGACAGCAGTAGGACATGGCGCATCTTGCTCCGCAACTTCTTCCGCGCCAGTCCTAAAAAGCCACCCAATAGCATTCCCGGCAGCCAAAAGATTGCTGCTGCCGCCATTCCCACGGGACCGCTCTTTATCAAGTTGGCCGTGCTGCTATGGGTCATAACGCTTAGCTGCGATGTCATGGCTTTGCCGTTGCCCGTCAGCGTCACTGTCGAGGGTGTAAATGTACAGGTAGTATTGGCTGGCAGGCCGCTGCAGCTTAGACTGACTGTTCCGCTGTAGTTGTTCTGCGGTGTCACGGTAAAGGTGGAGGTGCCGGTCTGGTCTTGTCCCAACACCAGGGAGGATGGATTCGCACTCAGCGAAAAGCTCCCAGCGTTGGCCTGCTGCACTGTAATGTTCGCTACGACAGGCGTTGCTGGTTGATAGCTGCTGTTCCCCGCTTGGTCAGCCTCCACCACAACAGTTCCCACGCCGGTAAAGGTGAGCGTGTCGCCGCTGAGTGTGCCCGGGCCGGAATCCACCTGGAAAGTCACGGGCAACCCGGAAGTGGCTGTCGCTGACAGAACAATTGGCGCAGTGCCATAGGTCACACTTGTAGGAGGTGTAAACGTGATCGTCTGCGGCTGGAGGACACCTGAAACGATGTTGAACGGGTCGCTGGTTGCGGTCAACGTGAGCGGTGTTGAAGCTCCCTCAGGCGTCACTGTCAACGTTGTCGCCAGGGTGTCGCCGGTTCCGGGAGTATTTACGCTTAGGTCGCCGAAGCTCGCGCCTCCTCCGGTTGTTATCTGCGTAAGCGTTCCTCCCAGTGTGCCGTCGCCGTTGAAGGTCAGCGTGATGGGAATTCCGTACACCGGATCGGTGTTGTTGGGTGCGGACAGATTGGTATTGGTTTCCAGCACCTCTACCGTCACTGGCGGAGCGATGGTTGCATTGAAAACGGTATTGGTCGGCTGCTGTACAAATTGAATACTGGTGTAGTTGGTCTGTGCCGCTCCCAGATCCAGCTTCCCGCCGGTCAGTCTTGGGAATCCGCGCTCATCCGTAGTCAGTCCCGCAGGCAACTGCGCGGGATTCCCAGCCTGGATAGCCGGGCTTCCAGGTAGCGGTAGCATCGTCGGCATCACGTTTCCTGGAAGCATGAGCATTGGGGCAAGTTCAGGATTGCCACCGATCAGGTTATAGGAACTTTGCGTACCGCAGCCGTCGCAGTCTCCGCCTGGAACGCCGTTGGTCGTGTTGCCCGCGACAATACTGTTGATCAGGGTCACCATGTTGGGAGATGCAACTGAGATGCCGCCATCCGAGATGGTGCAGTCCGCACAGGGGGCACCGAAGCTGCTGGCACTGTTTCCCGATATTGTGCTGTCGTATATCGTAACCGTGCCGCCATCGATAGACATGCCGGCTCCCTGGTCGGCGGTGTTGCCCGAAAACGTGCTGTTGGTTACCGTAACTGTTCCGCCATTGATGTTCATGCCGGCTCCGATTCCACCGACGCCAACGCGCACATTCGCGTTATTGCCGGAGAAGGTACAGTTGTTCACGATAAGCACGCCACCCGTATTGGCTGAGTTGGTTCCGTTGTAAAGCCCGCTCCAGTTGTCGGAAAAGGTTACGTTGTTCAATGTCAATGTGCCACCGGCATTGACAATTCCTGCTCCTGGGATAGCGCCATAAAGGGCCCCGCCCTCAGAGATCGTTAGCCCGGAAATGTTCACCGTCGCATTTTGGTCGATGGTAAACACGGTCCAACCGTTCGCACCGGAGATGGCCAGAAAATTGGCGCCTGGGCCGTTGATCGTCACGTTGTTAGATATCTCCAACGTGCTGCCACTCAGATAGATCGTCCCTGTCACGCTCGACGCAAAATTGATGGTGTCGCCGTTCGCCGCATTGTTCACCGCATAGCGCAGCGAGCCGGTGTCGGTAGGATTGTCGGCGGTGTCGGTAACAGTGTACGTAGTTGCATACACCGCGCGGGACCCCAGCAAAATCATTGCCAATAAGACCAAGAGTGCGGTTCGAGAGGAGATGTAACCGAAACGGCGAGTGAAAGCGGCAAACACATTCGACGACAAAAAGAACAATGCGTTCACGGGCCACTCCAGGGGAAATTAGCCGCCCTCACTATACCAAATGGGCACAATGGTTCGTTCGAAATATTCCGCGACGCCGCCCTATGACAAAGCTGATGTAACGGAGTCAGTTTTCTCTCAGCACTCGATCGAGCGCCATTTTTTCCATCATCAGCTCCTGCACTGCGGCGCTATCGTTGCGCAATTCGGCTTCCGCCAGGGAGCGGCGCAATTCGCGCTGACGTCGTTCCAATCGGCTATGCCGCAAGGAATGGCATGCATCCTCCACCTGCTCCGGTTGAATCTCCTGCGAGCCGTTCATCAATACC
Organism: uncultured Acidobacteriota bacterium; assembly: GCA_963719625.1. GTDB lineage: Bacteria > Acidobacteriota > Terriglobia > Terriglobales > Acidobacteriaceae > JAKAAZ01. Next base: position 110,733 of record CAVRDB010000032.1, on the reverse strand, counting down.
GCTGCCAGCAGATGGCGGCTGGTTTCATCCGGCGCCAGTTCCAACGGATTGGAAATCGCCTCTGCCGTCAAAAATGCGGCCAGCAAAGCGGAGACTGCCAAACCTTCAGACAGAGCAGGCTCCTCTGTCAAGCGCTGCCGTGCACGTTCTCGTGCTGGCTGACCGGGCGGCAAAGTCAGGACGCGCAACAGCAATTTTTCCGCTTCACTCCATCCCGGCGTCCCCGATGATTTGGAGCGTACATCCGTGCGCCGTGCAAACGCCGCCTGCTTCAGCTCCTGCCGTAGCAGGGCCGAATCGATGGCCAGTTTTTGTGCGGCATCGGCAGCAAACTCATCGCGTGCGATGCGACTGGGAATATGCTGCATGTGCGGCAGCAGAAAATTCAGCGCCTTCACTTTGGCGTCCGGCGTGACCGGTGGAAACAACGTGCGCGCCCGCTCAATCAAGTAGTCGCTATGGCGGCGTGCTCCGCGCAGGGCTGCGATATACGCTTGCGTACCGCGTTCGCGTACGTAACGGTCCGGGTCCAGACCACCCTCCAGCGTCACCACCTTGACGCTGAATCCTTCCTCGATCAGCAAGGCAATGGATTTTTCTGCTGCGTTTGCCCCGGCTGTGTCCGGGTCAAAATTCACCACCACCTGCCGCGTATGACGGGCAAGGAGCCGTACCTGCGCCTCCGTGAACGCGGTACCGCTGGTAGCCAGCACGTTTGTTATCCCCGCCATATACACGGAGATGCAGTCCATCTGCCCTTCCACCAGCAAGGCAAACTCAAATTGCCGAACCGCCTGCTTGGCCTTGTCCAGATTAAACAGAACCTGGCCCTTCGTATAAAGCGGCGTCTCCGGGGAGTTCAAATATTTCGGCCCTGTCTTCTCGTCATTGTCCAGGGCGCGAGCCGTAAAGGCAATCACACGGCCAGCTTCATTGCGGATAGGGAAAGTAATCCGCTTGCGAAAGCGCGCATACATCGGCCCGGTCCCGCCATCCCCTTGCTCCTTGGAGGAAAAAAGACCGCTGCCACGCAAAACTTCGGCATCGAACGTAGACTGAAAACGATCGCGCATTGTGGAATAGGAATCTGGCGCATAGCCAATGCGGAACGCCGTGATTGCATCCGCCGTGAGGCCACGGCCGGTGAGATATTCGCGGGCGCGGGCTGCTTCCGGGCTCTGCAGCTGCTCCTCAAAATAACGGCAGGCTTGATCGTGAATTTCCAGCAGCTTCGATCGCAATCGCGACGCCTGTGCTTCTTCCGGAGAGGAAAATTCGCGCTTTGGTAGCGGAATGCCGCACTTCTGGGCAACGGTGCGCACTGCCTCCGGAAAGCTGATGTTCTCCATCTTCTGCACAAAGGTAAAAACATCACCAGACTGGCCGCAGCCGAAGCAATGGAAGAATTGCTGCGCCGCCTGCACATTGAACGATGGCGTCTTTTCCTTGTGAAACGGGCATAAACCCTTGAAGCTTTGCGCGCCGCCTTTGGTCAGGCGCACGTACTCGCCGATGATGCGAACGATATCGGCCTGCTGCTTGACGGATTGTGCGAAACCATCGGCCATGACAAGGAATGAGGCGCTGCAAGAAGAGTGTAGTGCAGAAGCGCTAGGAAACCATCTTCGCCATATGAACCACCGGCAGAGTCAAGCCCGCTTCAAGCGGCACCGCTATCTCCTCTACCACTCGATACCCCTGCCGCAGATACAGTGGAATTCCGGTCAGCGTTGCTCCCATTTCCAATCGCGTAAATCCAGCCGCAATGGCAGCGTCCTCGGCCACTTGCAGAAGAAAGCTCCCGATTCCTTGACGGGCCCACTGGGGATGCACAAAGATGGCTCTAATTTTTGCGGCATCCACCAATGGATCGAGCACCGCATCTTCCCGCACAGCATGATGGTCACCACCGCACAGCGTTGCACGCTGGCTCCAGCCCCCGCAACCTATTATCTCGCCGCCCTGCTCAACGATGAAATATGTCCCATCCTCAATGAGTTGGCTGTCCACGGTAAAGGCTGTCCGCAGTGCTGCTTCGATTTGTGCCGGTGTGTAATCTTCGGCCTGCAATCCGCGCACAGAAACCTCGATCAACTTCCCTAGCGCAGGAATATCAGCGGCATTGGCTTTACGCAGGGAGTACTGCATCACACACCGTAATAGCAGTTGGATTGATTGTAAATCTCCTGCAGCACCTTCGCGGTCGCGGTGTCTGCGACTTGGCTGAAAGCACGCTTCTTCATGTAATTGCATGCGGGCAGCCGATGTAGAAAATCCTCCCCTCGGGAAATCCAATTGTCCAGCTCGGTGCGTACATAATCGAGGGGTTCATTTTCCTTGCAGCTGACCCGCCGCACCCATCCCCCGTCCGCGACGAGTTTCTCGATAACCGCTTATCAACCTGTTGATAGAGGATTCATCATGAAAACGTCTGAACTCAATACTCAAATCGAAGCCATCACCAAAGCGCAATTCGATCGGCGCAAATTCGTCCGCCAGGCAGGATTGCTGGGACTCGGCGCCGCCGTTTCCGGCGCCATGCTCACAAGCACCCCAGCCCACGCACAAGCAAACCCGGCGCAATCCCAGGACACAACAACGGAGATTTTCACCGCCTTTCTGATCGCAGAAGATCTTGCCTCGACCTTTTACTACAACGGGCTCATCGGCACCGTCATTCAAGACCCTAACCTCGCTGGTCCCGGAGGTACAGCCACCGATGTCACTTCCGCCGGGAACCTTGGCAATGTCGAGTATCTCCGTGCCGCGCTCACGGAGGAAATCAACCATGCCAACCTGATCCGCACCGCATTGACTGGTTCCATTTCAGGATCGCGCAAAGACCCGTACCAGACCTTCTATTTTCCCAGTGGCACCTTCAATACTTTGCCGGCTTTTCTCGGCATACTAAACGCGTTAGAAAATGCATTCATTGGCGCATACCTGGTCGTCATTCAGGAGTTTTCGTATAAAGCGGCGCTTGCACGCGCTGGAGCTTTAAGAGGCGCTGACGCCAGATATTCGGCAGAAGAATATGAGTTGTACGCCAAAGTGGCTGGCTCAATCCTGGGTATTGAGTGTGAACACAGAGTCCTGGGTCGCGTAATTGGCAACAATAACCCCGCCAATAACCTGAGCTATGAGCAGACCGACGGGTTGACATCGATCTATAACGGATCGAAATCTGCGGTTGTAGCATTGACTCCATTTTTGACCGAGAGCACCGGCCCGGGTTATTCACTGGAAACTGCCCTTGAGAATCAACATTCCGTTTCGCTGCCTACCACTGCCAATACTCCGCCTGAAATGTGAACTGGGGAAGAGCCGACTACGACAGAAGACCGATAGCAAAAAGCCAGAGAGCGAATCAGGTTGCGCGATCTCTGGCTTTTTCACGCCTGCATCACGCAATGCTCTAAGATAAGCGCGTGCAGTCTCTTCTCCGCGTGGACCATCTGTCCGTCACATTTTCCTCCGATGCGGGGCGGCACATCGCTGTCGATGACCTCAGCTTTTCCATCGCGCCGGGTGAATCTCTGGCATTAGTTGGCGAATCTGGATCGGGAAAATCTGTCACCGCGCTGGCGATTCTGCGCTTGCTCGACCCGCGCGCCCAGGTCGCCGGCAGCATCTGGTTTCAAGAAGAAGATTGGTTACAGCTTCTGGAACGAGATATGGTTGCGTGCCGTGGCCGTGATGCCGCCATGATTTTTCAGGAGCCGATGACAGCGTTAAATCCGGTCATGTCGATTGGCAAGCAAATCGCCGAAGCCATTCGCGTCCATCAATGCGATCTCTCCCGAGCGGACGTGCGCCGGCGCACACTCGACGCCCTTGCGTCGGTTTCCATTCCAGAGCCTCATCTGCGATTCGACGACTATCCGCACCAGTTTTCCGGTGGCCAACGCCAGCGCATTTTGATCGCCATGGCGCTTGTCAATCGTCCCAGCCTGTTGATCGCCGACGAGCCGACGACAGCGCTCGATGTGACCGTACAGGCGCAGATTCTCGACCTGCTGCGGGAACTGAAGGAGCGCTCCAACGCGGCACTATTGTTTATCTCGCATGATCTTTCGGTTGTCGCTCAGATTGCCCAGCGTGTCGCCGTGATGCGCAAGGGCAAGATCGTCGAAATGGCCCCGTGTGCGCAATTATTCGCCAACCCGCAGCACTCGTATACGCGCAGTTTGCTGGCCTCTGTCCCAACCATGCAGAGCAACCGCGATGCGCCGCTGGCTGCGACAGACATTTTCCCTGCCGCGCTGGAGGGTCCGCTGGTCGAAATCGCCACCGGACACTGGACCCGCGCCGCGCAATAGGCTTACAAAAAAACGTGCCTCACACTAGCTTCGCGAGACCCGCGGCATCTGAAACGGTCAGCCCATCCCCATTGGAGAAAGGCTCACCCCGCCACCAGGCAGGGAACCTTTCGATACTCTGGCAGAGGTCTTTCCTCTTTGTGGTCGTCCGGCGTCTCCAGAAAAACATCGAAGAGAGTCGTGTAGAGACCCTGCCGGCCCGCTAATCGTTCATTCCGTGCCCGCAGAAATCCGAAGCGAAACGGCGAACAGCGTTCCGCTTCGTCAATAAATCCTGGAGAGAAGAATTCGTGCGATTCCGCGATGGCGCCAATGATCAACGACCGCCAACTCATTCGAAGCAGATTCCGTAGCATTGCAGTTCCGTTCGGTAAGTCGTCCATCCGCTCTCCGACTCGCTCGCTGAAACTCAGCAACTGCATCACCAACGAGTCTAGCGGCTTGCCCTGCGTCGCCGCGCGCGAGAACAGCGTGACCGAACCGCGCCCAATATCCTGACGCACGTCCTGCAAATCGTCTCCCAACTGCAGCAGCACGCCCCACTCGAACGAGAATCGGCTTTCCTGCTCGCTCATCCAGCCGCGAGCCAGACACGCATCCGTCATGACAGAACTGCCGCCTTTCGCGCAACTCATCCGCAACACCTCGACATCATCGTAGCGGTCGTCGTCACTCAGTTGCGCGATACTCTCCTCCTGCGCCCGATGGATCGCCAGCAAACAATCAAACACCTGGGGATAGTTCGCGCGCGGATATTGATCTTCGATCAATCGAACCAATGTCCATACCGCAGCCTCGTGATCGTTTTGCGCGGCAACCGTCCCGCCGCGCAACCGGTCGCGAAAACGCTGGCTGAACCGCAGTTTCGCCTCCGCCGATATGTCCGCGCGATCCAGATAATTGTCGGTATAGGGATACAGCAGGCTATATCCCAGAATCGACGGCGTGATGCCCACGCGCTTACCCAGCAGTGGCTGCAACCCGCAGGCCGTCCAGGCATTGCGGCACGCCTGAACAATGTCGGCCATGCTCAAGCTTGGATCAAACCGCCGCGCCCACCGTGCAAGTTGGGTACCGGCGGGCAAGAAGTCGTTGGTGAGCAGCTTAATCGCTTCCTTTTCCAGCCCGAGTGCGGTCGCCGAAAACCGAGCGAATGCCGCTGTAATTCGATCCTGTGTTTGCAGGCGCTCCGCCTTGCTCCGAGGAGTTCGCCTGACCTCCCGCTCAACGGATCGCAATGCTTCGTCGTACGCCTTTTCCCGCTTCCGCTGTTCTTTGGCGCAGTACTGCGGACCGCCCAGCGCCGACCGCGCAGCACCGTCGTTCCAAATTTCCATGGTCTGCGCAACCTGCGCTTCCACCCATGGCCAGCTATAAAGTCGCGCCATCCTGTTGACAGTTACGATAGACCGACCGAATTGGTTCCATGAATAATTCGCCGCCGCGCCAATCTCAACCCAGTCTCTCAAAATGCCGCCATTTGTAAGCGGGCGGGAACGGGCGTATTCTGGGGTTCGTACGGGCGGTATCCCGCATCTGACCGGAACATCGGCAACCTGGGAACTGCACTGGAGATTGCGATGAGCTTGACCGAACCGCGCAGCACCGATGCGGCTGCGCATGCTGCACCTTCCTCGACTTCCCTGAAAATCACACTCCCAACACTGCAGGAAAAGAAGCACAATCGCGTGCCGATTTCTGCGCTCACTGCCTATGACTACCCCACGGCGCGACTGGTGGACGAAGCCAGCGTCGACCTGGTGCTGGTGGGCGATTCGCTCGGCATGGTGATGCTGGGCTACGAAAGCACTCTGCCGGTCACCATGGAGGAGATGCTGCTGTGTACGCGCGCGGTGCGGCGTGCCGTGCGACGTGCGCTGCTGGCTGCGGACATGCCGTATGCCTCCTATCACGAGGATGTGCAGCAAGGCGTTCGCAACGCGCTGCGATTTGTGAAAGAAGCAGGCGCGGAAGCGGTGAAGGTAGAGGGCGGCCGCAATCGCGTGGAGTTGGTGGCGCGATTGACGGACGCGGAGATTCCCGTCATCGGCCACCTTGGTCTCACGCCGCAATCGCTGCATCGCATGGGCGGATACCGCGTGCAAGGCAAGACCCTGCTCGATGCCGAGCAGTTGGTGGAAGACGCGCTGGCGCTGGAAGCTGCAGGCGCGGCGATGCTGGTGCTCGAAGGCGTTCCGCGTGAGGTCGCCGCTCGCATCACGGCAGAGTTGAGCATTCCCACGATTGGCATTGGAGCCGGTCCGGAGTGCGATGGGCAGATCCTGGTGCTGCATGATCTGTTGAACCTGAGTTTCGCTCCCGCAGCAAAGTTTGTGCGGCGATATGCGGACGCGGCATCGCTGATCCGCAATGCCGTCGAAGCCTACCGCAAGGATGTGGAGACACGCAGCTTTCCCAGCGATGCGGAAAGCTATCATCTCTCCGCAGAGACACGCGGCAGTTTCGCACGAGGCGGTCCTGCTCGCGCCGCAGTCGCTCCGGCCAACATTCGGCAACCTCGCAAGGCATAGGCATTTTCTTTCATGCAAGTTCTTTCCGGCATACCAGAGGTTCGGACTGCGTTGCGCACCTTGCGCGCGAGCAACGACCCCGCAGATCTTCGCAGCGTGGGTTTTGTTCCCACCATGGGGGCACTGCATGCGGGCCATCGATCTCTGGTGAAGGCAGCACGCCAACGATGCGACATCGTCGTCGCGTCGATTTTCGTCAACCCGACCCAGTTCGCGCCCAATGAAGATTTCAGCCGCTACCCGCGCACGCTGGAGCAGGATTGCCAGATGCTGGAAGCCGAGGACGTCGACGTAGTCTTCACTCCCACGGCGGAGGCGATGTACCCGCCAGGCGCTTCGACGATTGTCGAGGTCGAAGGAGTGAGCGAGCGGCTCGATGGAGCTTCCCGCCCCGGACATTTTCGCGGCGTGGCCACGGTGGTCGCCAAACTCTTCCATATCGTGCAGCCGGATTTTGCTTTTTTCGGACAGAAAGATGCGGCACAGGTCGCAGTGTTGCGAAAGATGGTGCGCGATCTCGATTTCCCCATCGAGATGGTGATTTGTCCCACCGTCCGCGAGCCGGATGGCCTTGCAATGAGTTCACGCAATCGCTATCTGTCAGCAAAAGAACGGCAGCAGGCGCTGTCTCTTTCTCGCGCCCTGCAGACAGCACAAATCCTCGCAGATCACGGAGAACATCGCGCATCCGCTTTGCTGCAAACCATGCGCGCGGTGCTGGAACAAGAACCCGCTGTGCGCATCGATTATCTGGCAGTCGTCGATCCCGATACGCTGCTGCCACTAGAGGATGTCGCCGCGGGCGCGCTCCTGGCTATCGCCGCGTATGTCGGCAATACTCGGCTGATTGATAACGTTCTGTTACCGCCCGCGCGCGGAAACGCAGGCATGCCCGGCAAGAAAAAATCGTAGTGGAAGATCGGCCGCCTTGCGAATGCCGATGCGCGGTGTCACGCGAATTTCTCCACACTGAAAGCCATCGTCAACCAAACCTAACGAGCTGTCGGCGCGGGTCAGGTCGCAGTCGTTGTCTGCCGCACGAGTAATGCCGAAGGCCTGGCACAGTTTGCCGGGACCGGACGCAAGTTGATGGATGCTGGCAGACGCCTCCAACCCGCGATTGCGCCGCATCTTGTCGATGCCTTCCAGCGGTTCCAATGCGCGCAACAAAACGCAGCCCGGAACACCATCCGGAAGGCAGCTCACATTGACGCAATAGTGCAGCCCATAAATGCTGTACACGTAGGCGTGGCCAGGCGGCCCATACAGAACTGCGTTGCGCGCAGTGCGTCCGCTGGCAGCATGGGCAGCGGGGTCATGTTCGCCGAGATACGCTTCCGTTTCTACGATGCGTGCGGCCAGTCGTTGTCCAGTGCCGCGGCGCACCAGAATTTTCCCCAACAGCGCGCGTGCCACCTGCTCCGGCGGAGCGTCGAAAAAACTCCGCGCCAACGGTCGCCACTCCGCCCGGCCTGGCAAGCAAGCCAGAGTTTACGGACTTAAGCGCCGGATTTGGCATGTTCGCGGATAACTTCCAGGACTTCTTCCGCATGACCCTCAGGCTTGACCTTGGGAAAAATTTTCAGCAGACGCTGGTCCGGGCCGATCAGAAATGTAGTGCGCTCGATGCCAAACACCTTCTTGCCATACATATTCTTTTCGCGCATCACGTCAAATTGATTGCAGACCTTCTCGTCGACATCCGCCAGTAGCGGGTAAGGGAGATTGTATTTCTCCTGGAATTTTTTCTGCGCCTTCGGCGTGTCGCGGGAGATGCCGAGCACGATGGCTCCAGCCTTCTGCAGCTTGGTGAATGTATCGCGAAAGCCGCAGGCTTCAATGGTGCATCCAGGAGTGTCGGCCCTGGGATAGAAAAATAGAACCACAGGCTTGCCGGCAAAATCGGTCAACTGGACCGTTTCATCATCCTGATTCTTCAGGCGAAAATTGGCAACTTTGTCGTTCTCTTTCATTGCATACCCCTTGTCTTCAAGTTTTGGAGCATCAGCTCTTCAGCGGAGAAAGTCCCTGTAGCCACGCACGAAATTCTTCTCCCAGGTCATCCCGCTTCAGCGCAAACTCCACTGTCGCTTTTAAAAAACCGAGCTTGTCGCCGGCATCGTAGCGCGTCCCTTCGAAGCTGTAGCCGTAGACTTTCTCATACTCCAGCAGGCCGCGAATGCCGTCGGTCAGTTGCAGCTCCCCGCCCGCGCCCGGCGGAGTAGTTTCCAGCAGCTCAAAAATGCGCGGCGTCAAAATATACCGTCCAATGATCGCATTTTTCGAAGGCGCGTCTTTCAACTTTGGCTTTTCCACCAAGGCTTTCACTTCCATGACGCGCGGAAGTTTAGCCAGCGGCTTCGCATCGATGACGCCATAGGCAGAGATGGCCGGGCCCTTCAACGACCTGCGTAGCGAGAATACTGGACTGCACCTCATCGAAAACAGAAACCATTTGCTGCAGGCAGGGCGGAGTGGCATCGATCACATCGTCGGGAAGAATCACGGCGAATGGCTCATCGCCGACCAGATCGCGCGCCATCAGCACAGCATGACCAAGACCCATCGCCTCTTTCTGGCGGATATAGGCAACGCGCCCAAGATTGGAAATCTGCCGCGCCATAGCCAGCAGATCGTGTTTGCCGCGCGACTCCAACTGCCTTTCCAGTTCCACGCTGATATCAAAATGATCTTCAATGACGGTCTTGCCGCGACCGGTGACAATAATGATCTGGTCGCAGCCGGCCGCAATCGCTTCTTCTACGCCATATTGGATGATGGGCTTATCGACGACCGGCAACATCTCTTTCGGAATGGCTTTGGTGGCGGGCAGAAAGCGTGTGCCCAATCCCGCGGCGGGAAAAACAGCTTTGCGAATTCTAATTTTTGACATGTTGAATTGCTTTCTCCAAATGCCTGCGATTGTGAGCGAACGTCATCTGCAAACATGCAAACGCATCCCGTATCGCAGTATAAGCATTGCGGCTTCCGATCACGTTTTATTTGTATCAACTATGAGATGAGCTTCGCGATTCCATTGTTGTACTGTCAGCAAAGTTACAGCACTAGCGACGTGTTCCCCAACATAGCACGACGAATAATCGGCAGAGGCACTCCGCCCTGGAGAAGAAAATCGTTGTGAAACTTCTCCAGAGAAAATGCTGCGCCGTCTTTTTTCTGCACATCGGCACGTAGCTTCAGGATCATCAGCTTGCCCAGTGTGTAATACAGATATGTCGGATCGCTGGCGCCGCGCTTGGTTTCAACCAGGCCCGTGGCACGAGTCTGATAACCCTCTTTCTGAAAGAAATCCATGGCTTGATCAATCGTCATTCCCTGGGTGTGCATTTTGATGCCGACAATAAATCTGGCATCTCGCAGCAGCGCATCGCTTAACTGGCCCAGGCGAATCAATTTCGCTTCGCGCGCATCTTTCGCTCCCCATCCCGGCTGGCCATAGCCTTCATCCAGCATCATCTGCTCGCAATAGTGCGCCCATCCCTCTACATTGCTGTTGGAGTAGAGCATTTTCCGCACTCGCGAATGAATCTGCGGCATAAACAGAAACTGCACATAATGGCCTGGATACGCCTCATGCACAGATGTGCTGATAATGGTGCCGATGTTGAACGCGGCCATGCTTTCGGCGCGCTGCTGCGGTGTTTCATCTGGCACCGGGCACAGTGACATTGAAGTACGCCTTGTGAGAACCGGTCTCATAGGCGCCTGGAGAATCCATGGAGGCGAAGGTAGTCGCACGCATGAATGGCGGCGTATTTTCCAGCGTTGGCTGCACGTCGGATGGGATGGAGACGATCTGTTTCTTGCGGATGAATTGGATCAGATTGTTGAACGTGTCCTGAAATTTTCCAAGAAGTTGGTCCGGAGCCGGGTGATCAGTCTGCAGCTCCGCAAGAACCTGCATCGGTCGTTTTGCTGGGATCGAGCTCGGTTGCGACCTGACGAAACTGCTCCTGGTTCTTGTGCAGATCGGCGATGGCAATTTCCAGTAGATGATCCAGGGGAATGTCGACCATCTCATCGTCGCGCAGTTTGACGCGGAAAGTGGCTGCGCCAATACGAAAATCCCCATTCGACTTTGGCAGCATGTCAGTCTTGAGCCATTGCTGATACCTGGTCAGCGCCTGAATCACGGCGCCATTGGAAGCGTGAAATTCTTTCAGCAACTTGGGATCTTTGACACTCGTAAACGCTGCCGGGATGTCACTCTGAAAGAATCCAATAATGCCTGGCAGCTGCTCCAGCGCAACGTCAGTAAATATTCTTGGCGGATTCACCAGGTTGGCGCGTGCAGCTTCCAGTGCCGCAGGCATCTGTTTCTCGCGCTCAATCAACGCTGCCAGCCTGACTTCCGCAGGCGCGTAATCGCGCTCGATAATGGTGAAAGCGCTGTTGGTGATACCGCTGGAATAGTAGTCGGGATCTTTCTGCCAGGGTCGGATAGTTTCCAGCGTCAGCAATTGGCTGCGAATCGTGCCCAGCAGAAATTCGCGGTCTCCCTCATCCAACTGGTTCAGGTTCGCAGCCGGAAACGCCGCGACTTTCTTCTCATACGTGCGCAGCGCCGCGATTTCTTCGTCGAGACTCGCACGTGAATAATTTTCCAGCTTGCTGTCGTACTGGTGCAGGCCGGCGCTGGTGCCGTGGGTTGGGTTGAACCGCAGATACACGGTGTCAAAATACCCATCCACCAGACGCATCCATTCGGCATTATCTCGCGGGTTTGTCGGAGTCATCGTGGAGCGGGCCCCTAAAAAAGTTGCGCTGACAAGAACCATGCTGGCAGCCGTCAACCAGCAGGGTAAATGAAATTTCATGACTACTTCCTTAATCGGTAGAGCGAAAACGGCAGTATATCGGATGCGCAGCGACGACGAAGATAGAAGCAGCACTTTGACAGAAGGGCTCCGCGGTCGCAGACTGATCGAAGCAACTGCCGTATAGCCGAGCAGCTTCGCATAGGAGGAACTCCGATGAAATTTCTAGCAAGTGTATTGACGATCGCAGCCAGCGTGGCCCTGTTGCCCGCAGGCCTGGCGCAGATGTCTGGCGGCAACGCCAAGCTGGCGCTTAACTCTCCTGCGGAGGCCCAAACCGGAGGTCAATTGAATGACGGAGTTGCTCGCGAAGAAGCCGATGCCAAGCCCTCCCGCAAAAGCAACCGTGCAGTTGAACGGAAAACAGGTCACCATCGACTACAACACGCCATTGATGCGTGGCCGCAAAATCTTTGGCGGCCTGGTGCCGTATGACAAAGTCTGGCGCACGGGCGCAAATCCTGCGACGACATTGAAGACAGAAACAGACCTGAAGATTGGAACGGCTACGGTTCCGGCTGGCACCTATACCCTGTACACGCTGCCCTCTGAGACGACCTGGAAGCTGATCATCAACAAGCAAACCGGCCAATGGGGAACGGTATACACCGAATCACAAGACCTGGCGCGAGTCGATATGCGCAAGGATACGCTGCCGCAGCCACAGGAGAAGATGAGCATCAGCTTCGAGAAGACAAGCGGCAATCGCACGCAACTGCATGTCCGCTGGGATACGACGGATGTGTGGGTTCCAGTGGCCGCGCAACGTGATGGCCAGGATGATACCCGCCCTTGAAACGAGTCGCACTAACGAAAGTTGGACTCGCTCACTTCCGCCGTAGAAGGTTTCGCCGTCAACGGAGCTGCGAGGGTCTCAATCAGCCGCCGCAGTTCATCCAGAACCTCTGTGGGTTGCGTGGCCTTCACCGGAAATCGAAGCACGCCTTGCGGCGTAAACTGCGCCCCGCGCTTGGCGTTGCGCGCGACCAGTTGCATCAGTTTCTCCGGATCGATGTTGGCAGTTTCGGTGAATCGAACACTGACCATCTGACCCTTGCGGTCCATCTGCGCAACCCCAGTTTGCTCGCATAGCAGTCGCAGACGGCCAGCGGTCACAAGCTGCTGCACGGGCTCCGGCATAGCGCCATAACGGTCCTGCATCTCCGCCAGGATGTCCTCGATGACGCTCTCGTTCTCCGCGCTGGCGATGCGCTTGTACATGCGCAGCCGCTGATTTTCTTCCTCGATGTAGCTGGAGTCGATGCGCAACGAGATACCGAGATTCAGCTGCACCGATGGCCGTTCAGCCTGATCTTCGCCTTTCAGTTCGCGGACTGCCTGCTCGAGCATCGTGGTGTAGAGTTCAAATCCAACGGCCTCAATGTGGCCGCTCTGCTCGCCGCCCAGCATGTTGCCCGCCCCACGTAATTCCAAATCAAGCGCCGCAATTTTGAAGCCCGCGCCCAGATCGGAAAATTCCTTCAATGCCGCCAGCCTGCGCCGTGCAATGTCAGTTAGCTCCCTGTCCGGTGGAATCAGCAAATACGAATACGCACGGCGATTGGAGCGCCCCACTCGACCGCGCAATTGATACAGTTCCGACAATCCATGGCGATCGGCGCGGTTGATGAGTATCGTGTTCGCAAGCGGAATATCAAGGCCATTTTCGATGATAGTCGTAGCAACCAGCACATCGTATTCGTGATGCATGAAAGCCAGCATCACCCGCTCGAGTTCCGTTTCCCCCATCTGTCCATGCCCGACTCCGACCCGTGCCTGTGGCACCAATTCCTGCAGCCGCGCGGCGATTTCATAGATATTTTCGACGCGGTTATGGACAAAATAAATCTGACCTCCGCGCTCCAGCTCCACTTCGATCGCAGAACGAATCAGCTTCTCGTCATACTTCGCCACCACGGTTTGAATCGCCATGCGATCTTTGGGCGGCGTCTCGATCACGCTCATATCGCGCAACCCAACCAGGGACATGTGCAGCGTGCGTGGAATCGGCGTAGCTGACATAGCCAGCACATCGATCTCCCGCCGCATTTGCTTCAGCCGCTCTTTGTGGCGCACGCCGAACCGCTGTTCTTCATCGACAACCAGCAGACCGAGATCCTGGAATTTCAGATCTTTCGAAAGCAGGCGATGCGTCCCGATCAGGATGTCGACCCTGCCCTGCTCCACCTTTTCCAGAATCGCTTTCTGCTCTTTCGGCGAACGGAACCGCGAGATCATTTCGATGTGCACGGGGAACGCCGCGAAGCGACGTTTGAAGGTCTCGAAATGTTGAAAGCAGAGCACTGTGGTCGGCGTCAGCACGGCAACTTGCTTACTATCCTGCACCGCCTTGAAGGCTGCGCGCATTGCCACTTCCGTTTTGCCGTAGCCGACATCGCCGACCAGAAGGCGATCCATCGGCATCGTCGATTCCATGTCGCGCTTGATATCGGCAATGGAAGTGATCTGATCGTCGGTCTCGTTGAAGTCGAAAGCGTCTTCAAATTCGCGCTGGAACTGGTTGTCGACGGAGAATGGATTGCCCTGCGCGGCCTTGCGGATGGCGTACAGCTTGAGGAGCTCGTCGGCCATGTCCGCCATGGCTTTTTTCACCCGCGCCTTGGTTCGCGTCCACTGCGCGCTGCCCAGACGGTGCAGCACGGGAGCAGGTCCGGTATCGGTCGAGCGATATTTCTGGATCAGATCGAGACGCGTCAGCGGAACATAGAGCCGCGCTGCTTCCGCAAACTCCAGGATCATGAACTCGACATGCATGCCATCCTGTGAAACTTCTTTCAAGCCAAGATAGCGGGCAATACCATGATCGACGTGCACCACATAATCGCCAATGGTGAGATCGCGAAAATCGGAAATAAATGCGGCGGTATTCGATTTGGATTTGCGTACGACTGGCCGCGCCGTAACATCGGCTTCGTCAGAAAGATCGTTGGCTCCAAACACAACCAGCCGCGCTTCTTCCAGCACGACGCCGTTTGAAATCTCAGTCCGCACAATGACGGGAGCACGCATGTCGCCGCGCAGGTAGCTGGTCTCGTCATACATGGTCTCGCTGCCGGAGTGGGCGCTGCGACTGCCGATGCGATAAGAAATTCCATACTCTTGCAGAATGCTTGCCAACCGTTCGACTTCACCCTGATTGGCAGCAGCCAGCACGGTGCGCGTCTCCTGCGTGGCCAGCGATCGCAATTGCTCCACCAGCGCCGGAATCGACCCATGGAGCCGTAGCGTAGGCCGCGTCGGAATCTCGATCTCGCCCAGCGATGTGCTATCCGTGTCCAGCACATCCACAGTGCCCAACTGATCCAGATCGAGGCCAGGAGCTTCCGCGACGCGGGTTTGCCATTCCGACGGCGTCAGATACAAGTCAGCAGGCGGAAATAGGGTGTCGATCCCACTACGTTCATGGCGTTGCGCAACCTTGTTCCACCAGCGTTCCAGCTGATTCCCGACCATGCCCGGCTCTTCGACGAAGATGCGGCATTTAGGAATCAGATCGAATACCGTCTGCTGCTGGCCAGAGGCTGCGACCGCAAAGAATTCCCACCCCGGAAAAATATTTGTTCCCTCGGCTTCAATCGCTTCGTGGACCGCATCGCTCTCTCCCTCCAGGCGCTGCCCGCTCAGGCGTGTATGAACGCGGGACAGCAACGCATTCGTCATCGGGGTTTCCGTCAATGGCAACAGAATCGCTTCATCCACCGGAGCAGACGACCGCTGTGTTTCCGGATCAAACTTTCGCATCGACTCAATCTCATCGCCGAGAAATTCAATGCGCAAAGGACTGTCCATCTCGGGCGGATAGATATCGAAGATGCCACCGCGCAATGCATACTGGCCGCGCATCTCCACCATATCGACGGACTGATAGCCGACACTGGCCAGGTGGGTCACCAGGGTTTCAGGATCGGCCTCTTCCCCGCGACGCAGCGTGCATGCCAGGTTGGCGTAATGCTCCGCCGCAAAGACGCGATAACATGCTGACTCCACCGGCAGAATGACGATCCGGGCTGCGCCTCTGGCAATCTTCCATAGGGTTACAGCGCGTTGCTCCTGGATATCCGGATGAGGCGAGAGATTTTCAAACGGCAGCACATCGTGCGCAGGCAGGCGCACCACGGCAGTTCGATCCAACTCGCCAGTCAGGTCGCAGGCGGCCTGCACCGTCAACTGCAAGGCTTCCGCAGCGCGATTGTCAGAGACGACTACGAACACAGGCACCTTGGACAGGCGAGCCAGCAGCGGCAGATAGAGCGCCCGCGCCGTTGCTGTCAATCCGGAAACACGACGACGCCCCACGCCGCTGGCCAGGGATGGCCGCACGCGATCGATGCCGGGAGACTTCTCGAGGTCCGCGAAAAATTCCCTGACGAAGGGAAGGATCATGAGCAATGCCTAGAGCGCGATTCGGTTATAGAAAATTCTCTTAGCGAATTTCCAGTATGTTCGTTTCTTTCGATGCATGTTCCTGAGCCCGTTCGGCCAATTGGCGCGCAACTTTGTAGAACGGCGCAGCCTGCTCCGATAGCTCTCCGGCCAGTGAAATCGGCAGGCCTCGATCGCCTCCATAGCGAATCTCCGGATCGAGCGCAACGGAACCGAGGAATGCGATCTGGTACTCCCGAGCCGTACGCTCTACGCCTCCCTTGGAAAAAATGTCGATCTCATGATGGCAATGCGGACAAGTGAAAAAGCTCATATTTTCGACGATGCCCAGCACATCCACATTCACCTGACGAAACATTTCAATTGCCTTGCGGCCATCCTGCAGCGCCACGTCAGAAGGTGTGGAAACAATGACCGCGCCAGTCAACGGAACCGTCTGCACCAGGGAGATGACCACGTCGCCCGTGCCCGGAGGCAGATCGACAATCAAGTAATCCAGTTCACCCCACTCCACCTGCTGCAGAAACTGGCGGATAATCTGGTGCAGCATGGGCCCGCGCATCACCATCGGCTTGTCACCCGGGGAGATGGAGCCGACGGAGATCAGCTTCACTCCATGGGCTTCCAACGGTTCGATGCGATTGCCTTCCAGCACGCGCGGCTGCGCTCGACTGCCCATCATCAGCGGCACATTCGGCCCATACACATCCGCGTCGAGTAGTCCCACACGGTTCCCCAGACGAGCCAACGCAATCGCCAGATTCACGGCAATGGTGGTTTTGCCGACCCCACCTTTTCCCGAGCCTACGGCGACAATATGGCGAATTCCCGGCAGCGGTTGCGGTCCCTCAGTGCCTTGTCCCATGTGTCCCATATTGTTCCAACTCCTTGATAAATTTGTGCGGTGGCGTATTGCAACCGGTTCCGATGACCGCGGATGTTGTGCGAGGCAGACCGGCGATTCTCCTGCGGTCTACAAAGGATTTAGACAGCCGCGGTGCCGGTCGTTTCCAACGCAGCGCGGTTCTGCCGCTTCCTCTCTTTTTCCTGCTCTCGCCGCTCGCGTCGCCGTCCGGCATCCTCATATCGTCGTATTTCTTCGGCGCCCTCGGTCACAAGTGGCGGAACCGGTACCCGGCGACCATTCGCATCGATCGCTACAAATGTGAGATAAGCGGAAGCAATGTGATGGCGCGAACCCGCGATTGCATTTTCCACCCAGGCCTTGACTCCAACTTCCATGGATGTCCGAAATGCACGATTCACAGAAGCCTTCAGAATGACAAGATCGCCGACGTGCACAGGTGCAATGAAATCAATGTGTTCCATCGATGCCGTCACCACATGAGCGCGGGCGTGACGATACGCCGCCATGGCCGCAACCAGATCGATGAAATGCATCAGACGACCGCCTAGCAGGTGGCTCAAGGGATTGGTATCGTTCGGCAATACCAGCTCCGTCATCTCCGACTGGGACTCGGAGACTGATCGTGGCTGAAGCGAAGATGTCGTGATCTCTTTCATATGGGCTACTCCTGTATTCGCCACGGTATGGGCCCTTGGTTTGAATTGCGTCTGGCTGGCGTATAAGGACGCCATTGCAAAGGGAACCTTTATTTTACGCTGCGAAAGTTTTTGCGGGGTGATAGCTTGAGATGCGCCCTATGACGCCGTAAGGTGGAGAAGGACGGCTGCGGCTTGGGCCGAACAACGTTGGTTTCTCTTGGGTGACGATGAGCGTAGACAAAGTGGCGGCATTTACAGAAATTCTGGCGCAGGATCCAGGCAATGCATTTGCTCGTTATGGATTGGCCATAGAGTACACTCAGCGCGGCGAAACTGCTTTGGCGCTCAACCAGTTCGACGAGTTGGCGAAGCTGCATCCCGACTACACCGCGGGCTATCAGATGGCCGCGCAAACATTGATGGCGAGTGGCAACGTTCAGCAGGCCGAAATACGGCTCCGTGCCGGCATTGACTCCGCCCGCCGCACCAACAACCAGCATGCATTGGCGGAGATGGAGGGAATGCTGGAGGAGCTGACGAACCATGGCACCTAAGCCTTGAAGTCAATCAAGCTGGAGAAAGAATGAAGATCCCGTTGTTCCCGCTCGATCTGGTGTTACTTCCCGGTGCGGCGCTACCGCTGCATATTTTTGAAGACCGGTATAAAGAAATGATCGGGGAATGCCTCCAGTGTCAGGGTGAATTCGGAATGGTGCGGGCTCGGCGAGAGGGGCTGGCGATTATCGGATGCACAGCCAAGGTGGTAACGGTGATGCACCGCTATCCCGACGGTCGTCTGGACATCCTGTGCCGCGGGGAACGCCGCTTCGAAATTGAATCGCTGCTCGATGGACGAAGTTTTCTGGAGGCAGAGGTGGATTTTTTGTCTGACCAGGAGCCGTGTTCCACGCGACGTGATCGTGAGCAGTGTGCCGCGCTGCACATGGAAATGATGGAGCTGTCTGGAAGCGACGGAATGGGATTTCCGCAGCTGGACCTGAACCAGCCAGTAGCATTTTTACTGGCATCCGCCATTCCGGCGGATCTGGAGTTTAAACAGGAGCTGTTGCATCTCCACTCTGACAGCGAGCGCACCGTCCGGTTGATGGAGTTTTATCAATTGATCCTGCCCAAACTGCAACGCGGCTCCATGGGCTCAAAAGTAGCTGTGCGCAACGGCTTCGTGATGTAACCCACATATATAACAGTGGTCCACTGGTTTGCTCTTGAACGATCTGCGCTTCAATTCTGCCTGCTGAAACAATGTCGTCCTATTTGTCATGCACGATTCCGTGCTCCAGCAAACGCGCATCGAAAGAATTGAGAACCGTTCCATATAAGTGCCCGTCTAACTCCTAGGGGGACGAAGGATGTCGACATCCATCACAGCTTCCTGCGACGCTGGCCGAGTTGCGCCGCAGTACTCGCTTCTCTGAAGCAAGCCTTGCCCGGCGCACCGTGAAAGATGAGATGCGAGAGCATCTGATTGAACGCCTGCGCGTGAAAGATATATTGTTCCCTGGCATCGTTGGCTACGACGATACGGTGGTTCCGCAGATCGTGAATGCCGTTTTATCGCGGCACAACTTTATCCTGCTGGGCCTGCGCGGCCAGGCGAAGAGTCGTATTCTGCGGGCCCTGACAACATTGCTCGATGAAACCATTCCCTATATTGCGGGCTGCGAAATCCGCGACAATCCTTACTGCGCCATTATGCCGGGTCTGCAAAGATCAGATTGCGGAGCACGGCGATTCGACCGCCATTGCATGGCTTCCTCGCGACCAACGCTACGTCGAAAAGCTGGCCACACCCGATGTCACCGTCGCCGACCTGATCGGCGATCTGGACCCGATTAAAGCGGCGCGCAGCGGCCAGCAACTGTCGAGTGAATTGAATATCCATTACGGTCTGCTGCCGCGCGCGAATCGCGGCATCTTTGCCTTGAACGAGCTGCCCGATCTGGCCGGCAAAATCCAAGTGGCGTTGTTCAACATCATGCAGGAGGGCGATGTCCAGATCAAAGGGCATCCCGTGCGACTGGCTCTCGACGTGGCCTTGATCTTCAGCGCGAATCCAGAGGACTACACGGCGCGCGGCAAGATTGTCACGCCGTTGAAAGATCGCATCGGCTCGGAAATCCGCACTCACTATCCGCTGACCCTGGTGGAAGGCATCGCCATCACCGGCCAGGAAGCGTGGACCGAGCGCGGGCTGATGAAAACGGAGATCCCTGGCTACATCCGCTCCATTGTCGAGCAGATTGCCTTTACGGCGCGGGAAGACAAGAAAGTCGACCGACGCAGTGGCGTCAGTCAACGGCTGCCCATCAGCACCATGGAGCTGGTGGTCTCAAATGCCGAGCGTCGCGCCATCCAGCATGGAGAGTCGCTGGCAGTGCCGCGGGCTGGCGATTTGTACAGCGCCCTGCCAGGCATCACAGGAAAGATTGAACTGGAATACGAGGGCGAGATACGCGGACCCGAGACCGTGGTGCGCGAAATTGTGCGCCAATCCATCGCCCAGGTGTTCGATCACTATTTTGCCGGCACCGACACGCAGCAGATCGAGCAATGGTTCAACCTCGGCGGCAGCATCAAAATGCAGGATGACCAACCCGCCACGGACATGCTGATCGAACTGGGACAGATCCAGGGCCTGATGGAGACGCTGACGCCGCTCGGCATTCGCGCCAAGGATGCGCCGGAGCGTATTGTGTCGGCGGCGGAATTCTTGCTGGAAGGCATGGTGGCCCATCGCCGCATCAGCCGCAATGAAGAGCGAGGCTTTATGGCTCCCGAGAAACGTACGCATCCCGGCGAACGGATGGAACGCAGCGGAGAACGATCCGGTGGAGAACGCGATTCCGACGATATGACTGGGCGGCGTGGGCGCAAAGTCTACAACTAATTTCTCGGCGACGACTTTTTCGGAGCGGGCATGAAGCGCATTCGATACAGCAAATATACAGGCAACCTGGCAGACGAGTTGGAGATGGAATCGCTGCTGGAAGCGTTGTCAGATTTTCTGTTGGACTCTGGCTTCCGCTCGCCCTTCAGCCGTTTTCACGAGATGGCCAGCGAGCAAACCCTCGAGAATTTACGGGAAGCCATGCGGCAGGCGCTGGAGTATGGAGATTTGTTCGATGACGCGATCCAGGAGCGAATCGACCAGATGGCCGGAGATGGCGAGATCGAGCAACTGATCCAACAGTTACTCGATCGCATGGAGCAGGAGAACTATGTCAGCTTCGATCGCAGCCGGCAATCCGCACCGGATGCGGGACGCATTTCCAGTACCGGCGGAGAGACCAGCGCCGCCGCTCCTGAGACTCGTTTTCAGGTGACCGACAAGGGACTGGATTTCCTCGGCTACAAGACCCTGCGCGATCTGCTGGGGTCGCTCGGCAAAGCTTCTTTCGGACGCCACGATACCCACGAACTGTCCACAGGCGTGGAGATTAGCGGTGGTTCGCGCTTGTATGAATTCGGCGACACGTTGAATCTCGACGTCACCGCGACCCTGAGTTCCGCGATGGCCCGCGAAGGTATTTCATTGCCGTTGAATCTGGAATACTCCGACCTGCATGTGCATCAGTCGGAGTATCAAAGCTCCTGCGCCACCGTCGTGATGCTTGACTGCTCCCACTCCATGATTCTGTATGGCGAAGATCGTTTTACGCCCGCCAAGCGTGTAGCCATGGCGCTGTCACACCTGGTGCGCACCCAATATCCCGGAGACACGCTTTCGCTGGTGCTGTTCCACGACTCCGCGGAGGAGCTGCCGTTGTCGCAGCTGGCGCGCGCGCAGGTCGGCCCGTACTACACCAACACCCGCGAGGGTCTGCGCCTGTCGCAGCGGATTCTGGCTCGCCAGCGCAAAGACATGAAGCAGATCGTGATGATTACCGACGGCAAGCCTTCCGCCCTGACGCTGCCGGATGGACGAATTTATAAAAGCGCCTTCGGATTGGACCCGCTGGTGGTCCACGAAACGCTGGAAGAAGTCGCGCGTTGCAAACGGTCCGGCATCATGATCAATACCTTCATGCTGGCATCCGATCCGGGTCTGGTGCAATTTGTGCAGCGGGTCACGGCCATGTGCAAAGGAAAGGCTTATTTCACAACACCAGAAAATCTGGGCCAATATCTGCTGATGGATTTTCTTTCCCGCAAAATGAAAACCATTCATTAGAAGAAGCTGCCTCGATCTATTCGCATCCTGATCGAGGCAAAGTTGCTCCGGGGTGGAAGCCGTATCGAGTTTCAATGATTTGGAGAGCGATGGAGATTTGGTGAAATGGAACACGACTTCGGATTAAACATCCCCCTCACGCTCGAAGAAGTATGCACCCCTAAGCGTACCGCACTCATTGTGTATGACATGCAGGTCGGTGTGGTCCGCCAGATACCCGATAGCGCAGGAGTTATACGCCAGGTGGGTAGGGTCATTGAAGGCGCGCGCACGGCCGGAGTCCGGATCTTCTACACCCGGCATATGTCGCTGCCCAATGAACTGGCCGGCGTCACGCAATTGCGGACCGCGATGGCGTGGCAACGAGTTAGCAGTGTTTCAGAGGTAAAACCCTGGTTCCTCCGCGATTCGCCTGGATTTCAGATTGTGCCGGAACTTTCGCCCCTTTCAAGCGAAGCGATCTTCGACAAGATCGCGATGTCGGCGTTCGTCGGCACCCCGCTCGACATCGCTCTTCGCGATTGCGAGATTTGCAGCCTCCCGCAAGATGAAGACGATTCATTAACCCGCGATACGCCGCGCGAACATCGCATCCCGCTGGAACATTTTTTGTAGACCGTTTTAGCTCAGCGCCGCCGGAGGCGTTCGTAGTTGATCGCGGAGCACACTGGCCAGTTCCACCACTTGCCGCAATTTGACAGCCGTGCCCGGTGGAAGCGTTGGTTCGTCCAGCGCCAACTGGGTTTGCAGCAGAAGGCCGGTGATGGTGGTATTCATTTCGCCTTCCATAACCTGGGCCGCGGCGCGCATCGCCAGGGATAGCTCCTTTTCGCGCCGTTGCAGTGCGGCGCGCACTTCGCGCAACACTCGATTGCATCCGGAGATGCCAAGATTTACCTGGATTGGGACAGCCAGGCCGGCCTGTTGCCACAGCACTTCCGCTCCCGCCGGATCGGCCTCCACCATACTTTCATCCAGCACCATCACGGAGTACTCCCGTCGCCGCAGCGCGGCCAGCGCAGTGCGACGGTTCTCCGCCACTTCGACGGTCAGGCCAAGTTGCCGTCCAATTGCAGAAGCACAATTTTCTGCGCCCGATGTAGCAGTCACCAGCAGCACGATCTGCGTCATGCGATTTCCCCCTTGAAATTTTCGGTTGTGTTTTGGTTCAGTTTGCAAGCCACGGACGAAGCAAAGCCCCGCCCACTAAGCTTCGGCCTCGTCCGAGATGCCATATTCCTTCAGCTTGCGATAGAGCGTCGTCTTGCCGATTCCCAGCAACCGCGCCGCCGTCAGCTTGTCACCATTCAACTGGCGCAGCGTGTTCAGAATGGCCTGCTTCTCCATCTCCGCAATCGTCAGGATGCTCGCATCGATGTTGACGGTTTCTTCCGCTGCGGTTTCCTCAGTGGTCTGCCAGTGCATCCGGTATTCCTGCAACTGCGTGGGCATATCTCCCAGATGCAACACCGGTCCGGAAGAAAGGGCGCACGCACGTTCGATGGTGTTTTCCAGTTCGCGGACATTTCCCGGCCAGTCGTAGCTGCCGAGGACCCGCAGCACATCGTCGCTCAAGGTGTAGACCACCCCGGTTTCGCGACGTCGCCGTTCCAGAAAGTGTGCCGCCAGCATTGAAATGTCCGAACGGCGTTCGCGCAGCGAAGGCACCTTCACGTTGACGACGTTGAGACGGAAATACAGGTCCTTGCGGAACTTTCCCTGTTCCACCATGCCGGCCAGATCGCGGTTGGTTGCCGCCAGGATGCGGACGTGGATGGGAATTCTCTGGTTGGAACCAATGGGTCGAATCTCTTTTTCCTGCAGCGCGCGCAGCAGTTTCGCCTGCAGGTCGAGCGGCAGCTCGCCAATCTCGTCCAGGAAAACGGTGCCACCTTCGGCGGTCGCCAGCAAGCCGTCCTTGGAGCGGTTCGCCCCCGTGAAAGCACCCTTCACGTAGCCGAAAAGTTCGCTTTCAATCAGCGTTGGCACCAGCGATCCGCAATCGACCGGAATAAAGGGATGCGTCGCGTTGGGCCCGTTGTAGTGGATGGTGCGGGCAACAATTTCCTTGCCTGTCCCGCTTTCGCCCAGGATCAGCACCGGATGCGTGGTATGGGCCACCTTGGACAGAATGCGATAAACCCGTTCCATTTCCGGGCTGCGCCCGATCAAAGTACCGAATCCATCCGAGGTGCGAAGCTTTTCCCGCAGCCGGCGGCTCTCGGTATCGAAATGGCGCCGCTCCGAAGCCCGCTCCAGCACATCCGACAATTCGTCCATGGTGAACGGCTTGGTCAGATACTCGCTGGCTCCGGTGCGCATCGCCTCCACAGCAGAAGACACAGTGGCATAGGCGGTCATCACCACCACCACGGTTTCCGGATACAAGGTGCGAATTTCTTCGACCAGCGGCAGTCCACCACCGCCTGGCAGCTTCAGGTCGAGGAGCACAATGTCGGCCATATGGGCCTTCAGCGCGGCCCGCGCGGCACTGGCATCTTCCACACTCGACACGGCGAAACCATGGTTACGCGCGATATCGGAAACCGCGGTACGGATGGCGGTGTCGTCGTCGACCACCAGCACATGCATCATGCTGGCTCGCTCCAAAGGGGGAATTTGAGACGTGGGGGTAAACATTCGTGTTGTAGTTAGCATGGTACTCGGGTTCCTTTCCGATTGGCGCCAGAATTGTTGCGCGGGGCGTGGCGGCCCCTCTTCTGCCTCGGCATTTCCGAGACAACTGCCAGCTTTCTTTCGGCGGAAACATGGTCTCGGCACGCCCGGGGGAAGCGAGTTCTGAAAGCAGCGGTAACTCGATGGCAAAGGAAGAACCGTGTCCCACGCGAGAATGGACGCGCACCGATCCACCCGCGCCCAGGGCCAATTCGCGTACGATCGCCAACCCGAAGCCGCGCTCCATCAAAGGATCGACCGGGGTGAGTTTCGTGGAAAATCCAGAGTTGAAAATGTGGGACAGAAATTCTGGGGCAATGCCGTTTCCAGTGTCGGACACCCGCAGCACCAGGGAGGAGCGTTGGGACAAATCGCCATGTTCCAGCGCGATCTTCAATCTGCCGCCGTGGGGCATCGCGTCGATGGCATTGCGCACCAGATTCAGCAGGATCCGCTCAAACTCCGGCTCCCGCAGCGCCGTCGTCCCGGCGTGGTCTACGGTTCCGACTTCCACCTGGATCGGGCTTCCAGCCATTTCGCGAAGCAACGGCAGGCGGCGTTCGATGGCGGCAGCCAGGTCCAACGGCTTCGGCGAAGCAACCTCTATGGAAGAGAGCCGACGCGGCGGCTCAGAGACCTGCGCGGAGTCGAGCAAAGAAGTGACCAGCCCTTGCCCGCGCTCGACCGCGCCCGAGAGTTCCTCGATCCACTTGCGTCCGTCGCCTGCCACCGTGTCTGACGTGCGCAACAGATCGCAGTACACTTGCAGGACTGTGAGCCAGTTGCGGACATCGTGCGCGAGATGGCGTGCGTCCGCCTCCCTATGTTTTTCCGGCCCGTCTACGAATTGCGAGTCGTGGATGGAAGTGTCCTGCGGTTGCTGGGGGTACGCCAGGGTCATGATTCGATCTCCATTTCTTTGAACCTTTGCAGGGTTCTGCGATGTCGTCCTGCTTTTGACACTGGACAATTGGGTTAACGGGCCCATCCAATTTGGGTTCCCAATCTGGCCAAATCCGACTTTCATTCCGCTTTCTGCACTCTTCCTCTATCACGTAGCGTGCCAAACTGGTCCTCCTTGTCTAACGGTACGGATTCATGGGACTTAATAGGAACGGCTTCTCCGCCCTGCCATTACCAAAGAAACCGCCAGTTTCAAATTGAAACGAGCCTTGCCGGGACCCAAAATGTAAATCGCTACAAATACAAGGGTTATCCCACGTTTCCTGGCGATCCATTTTGGAACTCACTTCCCACTCTGGGACAAACCCGCCGCGGTCCTTCTCCGTGCCAATTTGGCAGGCCAGCGGACCCCAAAACTTCCGAAATCGCTACAATGGATTTCACATGCCCGCTCCTGTTTCCACCTACTTTCGGCCAGAAGGTCGATCCACCGATGCCCTTCGTCCGCTTCGACTGACCTTGGATTTTGTCCCCACTGCCGAAGGCTCCGTACTGATTGAACTCGGTCACACTCGCGTGCTCTGCAACGCCACTGTAGAAAATGGCGTGCCAGGCTGGCTGCGCAATCGCGGTCAGGGTTGGGTCACCGCCGAATACGGCATGCTCCCGCGCGCCACGTTGACTCGTACCCCACGGGAAAGCGAACGCGGCAAGGTCGGCGGACGCACTCATGAAATTCAGCGGCTGATCGGTCGCAGCTTGCGTGCTGCCGTAGACCTGAAGGCGCTGGGCGAGCGCACCATCATTCTGGATTGCGATGTCTTGCAGGCCGACGGAGGCACTCGCACCGCCGCCATCACTGGCGCGGCCGTCGCTCTCGCGCTGGCGATCGATCGGCTGGTCGCTGCAAAAACGCTCGCCGCTTCACCCATCCGGCATCTCATTGCGGCCATCAGCGTCGGCGTTGTCGATGGCACACCGCTGCTCGATCTTGCCTATGAAGAAGACGCACGCGCCGATGTCGATATGAACGTCGTAATGACGAGTGCGGGCGATTTTGTCGAGGTGCAGGCGACGGCGGAACACAACACCTTCTCCCGCGATCAGCATTTCGCGCTGCTCGATCTGGCGGCGCACGGCACTCGAGAGCTGATCCAGGCACAGCAGGCGGCCCTCGCCAGTCGAGCTCGCCTATGACGCGCATCACCGATTCTATTTTTCCTCCCAGCGTAAAATGAAGACGATGGCACTGAAGTGATGAAATTTGCAGGATGGCCTCGCCTCTCGGGGCCCGACAATCCACCGACCCCACAGGGGAAAAACTAAGGAGTGTATGACGATGAAGCTCACCCCCGGCAAACTGGCCGGCATGAAAGCACTTTCCGACGAACGCGGTGTCATTGCCGCCGCCGCCATGGATCAACGCGGTTCTCTGAAAAAGTCTCTGGCCAAGGAAAAAGGCTCCGCTGTCGACGACCATGCCTTGATTGAGTTCAAGACGCTGGTCACGGAAGTTCTCACCCGCCACGCCTCGGCGATTCTGCTGGATCCGGAATACGGTCTGCCCGCCAGCAAGCATCGCAATGGCAAGGGCCTGTTGCTGGCCTATGAAAAGACCGGCTATGACGCCGCGGAACCGGGCCGCCTGCCCGATCTGCTCGACCATTGGTCGGTACGCCGCCTCCAGCATGAAAGCGCGGACGCGGTGAAGCTCCTGCTCTACTACACGCCGTTTGAGAAAAAGGAAATCAACGATGTGAAGTATGCATTCATCGAACGCGTCGGCGACGAATGCCGCGCCCAGGATATTGCATTCTTCCTGGAAATTGTTGGCTACGATGCCGACGGCGGCGATGAAAAATCGCTTGAGTATGCGAAAAAGAAGCCCGAGATCGTGACCCGCGCCACGGCGGATTTTTCCGATGACAAGTTTGGCGTTGATGTGCTCAAGATGGAAGTGCCGATCCAGATGGAGTTTGTCTCCGGAACCAAAGCTTTCAAGGGCACAGCCGCGTATTCGAAGGAAGAAGCGCTGCAGCTTTTCCGCAAGGCCGCGGAAGCTTCGACCAAACCCTTCATTTATCTTTCGGCCGGCGTTTCCAACCCAGTCTTCATCGAAACATTGCAGCTGGCGGCGGAATCCGGGGCCAAGTTCAACGGCGTACTCTGCGGTCGCGCTACCTGGAAAGATGGCATCCCCGTCTATGCCAAGCAGGGTGCCAAGGCCTTTGAGAATTGGTTGAAGGATGAAGGCGTCAAGAACATCGAAAACGTCAATCATGCCCTAAAGGCTGCTACCCCGTGGCATGAACGCTTCGGCATGTAACGCTGCACGACCGCTTCGCTCGATCGCGCTGAACAAGAAAACCAGAGGGACCGCATTCCTGCGCGGTCCTTTTGATTTTGGAACGGCTATGTTATTCCTCGCGAAGAAAATGAGCCTGCAATCAAACAAGACACCGCACCGCGCAATTCGCGGCTTGACTTCATGCCTGCGAGTTCCTACAGTCGCAGTATGGAAGTGAACCGGCCACCCAACCATGCGACGGACAATCGCTCGAAAAGTCATGCGGTGGACGCTTCCATGGGCCCGCGCAAAGAACTGGTGTTGACCACGATTGTCGAGAACTACATTGCCAACGGTGACCCAGTCGCGTCGCAATCCATCGCGCGTCAGCAGAATCGCGAAGGCATGAGTGCCGCTACGGTCCGCAACGTGATGGCGGACCTGTCGGAGGCTGGCTACCTGGAACAGCCCCATACCTCCGCCGGCAGAATCCCCACCGCGCAGGCATTTCGTTATTACGTGGAGCAGCTGCTTCGCCGCAAATCCTCTCCACGCCAGGCATTGCCACAGCCGACCCAGGAGCAAATTGAAGAGAGCTTCACCGGAGTGGCCAACGCAACTGATTTTTTCGCGCGGACCTCGCACATCCTCGCGCTGCTGTCCGGCGGCGTAGGGGTCGGTCTGGGCGTCCCGGTTGCTACTGCGGACTGGGAGCTGCTGGAGCACGTCCATTTTGCCCGTCTCGGCCATGCTCGTGTGCTCACGGTGCTGGTAACAACGGCAGGCGTCGTGCGTGACCGGCTGCTGACGCTCGAACACGATCTGACTGCAGGAGAGCTCGAAACTGCAGCCAACTACCTGAACCAGAACTTTCACGGATGGGGACTGGAACGCATTCGCCAGGAACTGACGCGCCGCATGGACCGCGAGCGCAACGAGTATGACCAGGTTCTCTGCTCATTGGAGCTGTGGGCGAAAGGCGCAATGAGCCCCATGGATGACCGCAACTCGCAGGGAAAGTCCATCTTTGTGGATGGTGTCGCCAATCTAATGGTGAATGAAGCAGACCAGAGACATCTGCGGGACATTTTTGTCGCGCTCGAAGAGAAGCAGCGCATCATCGATCTGTTGAACGCGTATGTCGATAGCAAGCAACCGTCGGTGCGCGTGGTCGTCGGTCTGGAGGAAACCATTCCGGAAATGCGTGACCTGGTGCTGATCGCCGCCCCGGCGCGGCGCGGTGCGGAGCATCTGGGAACAGTCGCGGTCATCGGGCCTACCCGCATGCAGTATGCCAGCGCCATCGGCACCGTCACCTATGTCGCCGATCTTTTTGGCCGGTGGGCAACGCAGCCCTAGAGCAGTTCCACGGTAGGTGTACCTAGCGGGCTGGACTTTCGCGCAGCTTTTCCGTTAAGAAAAGCCGCACCTCGTGATTTTTGGCCGGGGTATAGTAACCGTGGAACTGCTCTAATCGCTTGCAGTGAAAGCTTCTACCTCGGCGATCAATCTCCAGCTTCGATCCTTCGGCAGCGCCATCCCGTCCTCCCTCCCTTCGACTGGTTACAATAGAGGTAGCCGGTTTCAGAAAAAGCGTCACAACGGATCCGGCCATGCGCAAACATGACGCGTCCGACGTGTACAGTGCATCTGTTTTAGATAGCGAGATCTGCAGGGATTTCGAAAGACGATTCGCCCACGCGACACTCCATTGGCAAGAAGAGAAATTATGCGACACGACGAAACGTTGAAGTCGGCCAGAACGGCCAGCCACATGAAGAACGAGAAAGAACCGCCCGCGGCTTCCGCGAAAGTTGAGCCGACGGAGAACGAAGCCGTGCCCGTTGAGGCCATCGACGTAGCGGCAGTACAGGCCGACGTAGACCGTTTGCAAACAGAACGGGACCAGCTCTTCGATCGGCTGGCGCGTTTGCAGGCCGAATTCGACAATTACCGGAAACGCGAAACGCGTGAGCGCGCCGACTATCGTGACTATGCGCTGATCAATACCGTGGAACAATTTCTGCCGGTGCTCGATAATTTTCAGTTGGCTCTCAGCACCCAGAGTTCCGCCGAGCAGCTTCGCTCCGGCGTCGAACTGATCGTTCGCCAGATGGGAGAAGTGCTGCGCTCGCTGGGAGTGCAGCCCATTCCGACGCTAGAAACGCAATTTGATCCGCGCCTCCATGAAGCCATTGAAATGGTCGAGCGTGAAGATCTGCCTGACCATCAGGTGATGGATGAAGTCCGCCGCGGCTACACTCTGCGCGACCGGTTGCTGCGCCCAGCGTTAGTGCGAGTCGCCACCAATCCAAAACAGAAAACAGCATGAGTCCAACTGCCCGCGTGATTAAAGCCGATTATTACGAAGTTCTGAATGTAGAGCGCACTGCCTCTGACCAGGAGCTGAAAAGCTCCTACCGCAGACTCGCCATGCAATATCACCCGGACAGAAATCCGGACGATCCTGGTGCGGAAGAAAAGTTCAAGCAGGCGAGCGAAGCCTACCAGGTGCTCTCCGATCCAGACAAACGCGCCGCCTACGACCGCTTCGGACATGCCGGCGTCAGCAATGGAGCTGGGGATGCGAGCGGATTTGCCGGGATGCCCGACCTCGGCGACATCTTCGGAGATCTGTTTGGAGAAATGTTCAACATGGGCGGCGGTCGTCGCTCCTCCCGCGCGCAACGCGGTCGCGATCTGCAGTATGAGCTGACCCTGACATTTGAAGAGGCTGTCTTCGGCAAGCAAAGCGAAATTGAAATTCGCCGTATGGAGAACTGCACCGTCTGCCAGGGTAGCGGCGCGGAGCCAGGACACGGACCCACCGTCTGCCAGCAATGCGCCGGCCGCGGTCAGGTTCGTTTTCAGCAGGGATTTTTCTCTGTCGCCCGCACCTGCCCGGTCTGCGGAGGAACCGGCAGCCTGGTCACCCATCCCTGTCAGAAATGCAGAGGCGAAGGCCGCCAGGCAACCGAACATACCATCAACGTCACCGTTCCCGCCGGCATTGAAGATCACATGCGAATTCGTTATCAGGGCGAAGGCGATGCTGGCCGTTACGGCGGTCCGTCAGGAGATTTGTATGTGGTGGTTTCTGTCGAGCCGCATCCGTTTCTTGAACGCGAAGGCAACGATCTGCACTACGTGCTGCCGATTTCTTTTCCCCAGGCAACGCTGGGTACGGAGTTGATGATTCCCACGCTGGAAGGCGAGACGAAGTTGAAGGTTCCCGAAGGAACCCAGAGTGGTACCGAATTTCGCCTGCGCAATAAAGGCGTTCCCTATTTGAACGACCATGGTCGCGGCGACCTCATCGTCCAGGTGGTTGCGCAAGTGCCAAGAAAGCTGACTAAGGCACAGAAGGAAATGATGCGCGAGCTCGCCGAAACATTAACGGTCGAGAACACGCCCTCATCGCGCAGCTTCTTTGGCAAGATGAAAGACATCTTCAGCTAAGAAAAGTTTTATTGCAGGAATTGATTCGGGTTGAGTTTTCCGGGCGATGCATTTAGACAGTCGAATCGCCGAAAACGCAGTGTCCAAATAAATCCGCCGTATACTTCACCCATGTCCAGTTCGGGTAGTTGCCCAAAACTTCACCGGGATTTACTGCTGCGTTTCGGGGATGTGTCTATTGATCCTTGCGCTTACTACCAGCGGATTTGCTGCAGCCTTGGAAGGACAAGCGCGGCCAGAGGGCGGTTTAGCGAGCACAGTGCCTCCGGCATATCCGCTCGCTGCAAAGGCCGTCGGGATTGAAGGCAAGGTGGTGATCAAGGCAACCATTGGCACCGATGGCAAGGTACGCTATCTTCGGGTAGTCAAAGGTCCCATGGAACTGCGGCAGGCTGCCATCGATGCTGTGTTGCGGTGGGAGTATCACCCGACAATATTTCGCGGCGTTCCAGTCGAGGTAGATACAACCGTAACAGTAGTTTTTACAATGGGTGGAAAGAAAAAGAAGGCTGCAGCTCAAGCAGCCGCTCAGAAAGCGTTGGCCGAAGCAGCATCAAAGAATTCCGAACAATTGTCGACTCCGGCTCAAGCCGCAAAAAACTGAGCGATAGCAGTCTCTATCCGTTCCACCATGCGCTCACCAAACTGCCCACCGCAATCGCAGTCGTTTCGGTGCGCAGGATGTTCGGTCCCAGGCTCACCGACTGCCAGCCCGATTCCGCGAAGCTCGAAAGTTCCGTCGGGGTCCATCCGCCTTCCGGTCCGATCGCAGCGTAAATTTCCCTCAACGCAGTCGCATCTCTCCCTGTTGTCATTAGAGATTCCCATAACGACTGCGCACGTTCCTGTTCCGACAAAAGCAGCCGTAGAGCATTTTTGTTTTCTGCAATGCAATCAATCACGGACATCGGATCGGAGATTTCCGGGACGTCGCGGCGGCGAGATTGCTGCGCCGACTCACGAGCAATCTTTCGCCAGCGCTCGACGCGTTTTGCCGACGCCAGCACCAAATGTTTTTCACTGCGTTGCGCGATCAGTGGAATGATTCGCCTGGCACCCAGCTCCGTCAGCTTCTCAATTGCCCACTCCATCCGCTCAAAACGAACAATGCTTAACGCGACGATCAGAGGAAGAGACTCCGCCGCTTCCACTTCCTCGTGCAGCGAAAACTCGACAGCATCCGCGGCAACCTGTTCAATGACCCCGCGCCGAACCGCATTTCCAGTGACGATATCGAATTCCTGGCCTGTTTGTGCGCGTAGCACACGCGCCAGATGTTCTGCCTGTGCATCCAGCAGGGTAGCGGAATTCTCGGTCCATCGGTCGGCGATCCAGCGTCGTCGGGTCATGTGTTCTCAGCTGAGCCTACTGGACGAGTACAAAAAAGAACAATCCGTCTGCTCGCAAATCATGTGCTCTCACAAAACAGAAGAGGGAGCGCTAAGCGCTCCCTCTTCTGTTTTGCCTTGATTGATTCGGTTACTTACTTCTTTTTGCTGGTCTTCTTAGCTGCCTTCTTCGTTGCTTTCTTTGCTGCTTTCTTGGTTGCCATATGAACTATTCTCCCTTTCGATGTGACATCGAGAACTGCAGTCTTGTACCGCAGTTACACGAAGGTATAGTTTTGCGCAAAATTAATGTCAAGAAAAAAATTGCATTCATGTCGCTTTTTTTTAGGCGTGCAATTGAGATTTTCTAGAAAGAGGAATTTTTCCGTGTGACCACCCACACGTGAAGACCGAAAACATGAGCCGAATTATTTCAGCCAAACGGAATTCCTAGCCGCGCAGATAAGAATCGCACGACTGAAATTCTCGAGGACAACGACACGAATCGCCTCGACGCGGACCACGTCAATGAGATAAGTTCATGCCGATTGATGCCATGGACACAAGCTGTTTCATCGGTCGCAATTTTGAAGCCGTTGCATCGGGCAATCATCGAATAGATGAGACGGCCCGCTCGCCAGCCAGACGCAGCCACTGCGCCGTATACTTTTTTGTTCGCACCGAATCGTATCAGTGAAAGTTTGGGGGATCTGTATGGAAGACATTGTCATTGTTGCCGGGGTCCGCACACCTGTTGGGAAATTTCTCGGTTCGCTCGCCGACTTTTCCGCAACCCAGTTGGGTGCGATCGTGGTGCGCGAAGTTGTAAAGCGTGCTGGGATTGATCCTGCGTCGGTGGATGAATGCATCATGGGCAACGTGGTATCGGCCGGCCTCGGGCAAAATCCTGCGCGTCAAGCGGCCATCCACGGAGGTCTCGCGCCCGAGGTCAGCGCCTTCACTGTCAACAAAGTTTGCGGGTCAGGATTGAAGGCGGTTGCGTTGGCGGCCCAGGCCATCCAGACCGGCAATGCGGAAATCGTTGTCGCCGGCGGCATGGAGTCGATGAGCAATGCCCCCTACCTGCTGCCTGATGCGCGCAAGGGATTTCGCATGGGCGACAACAAGGCGGTCGACAGCATGGTCAGAGACGGCTTGTGGGATATTTACAACGACTACCACATGGGCATGACCGGCGAGAACGTCGCGGAAAAATACGCCATCACTCGCGAGGAACAGGATGCGTACGCGCTCGAGTCCCACCGCAAGTCGGCGGCTGCACAGAAGGATGGCCGCTTCGCTTCACAGATTGTTCCCATCGAAATTCCCGCCAAGAAGAAAGGTGGGACGCCTACGCTGTTCAGTCATGACGAGTCCGTGCGCGAGGACACGACCCTGGAAGCGCTGCGCAAATTGAAGCCCGCGTTTAAGAAGGATGGCACCGTGACGGCGGGCAATGCACCCGGCGTCAACGATGGCGCAGGAGCCATGTTGGTGATGTCGGCAAAAAAAGCTGCGTCGTTAGGATTGAAACCAATGGTGCACATCCGCGCCCAGGCCAGCAGTGGTGTCGAGCCCAAGTGGGTGATGATGGCCCCGGTCACAGGTATCCGCAAAGTACTGGAGAAAGCGGGCTGGCAGCGCGATGAAGTCGATCTCTTTGAATTGAACGAGGCTTTTGCAGTACAGGCACTCGGGGTCTCGCGTGAACTAGGACTCAATCCCAACAAAGTGAATGTGAACGGCGGCGCAGTCGCTATCGGCCATCCTATCGGCGCCAGCGGCGCACGCGTGCTGATCACGTTGATTTACGAACTGATCCGCAGCGATCTGAAAAAAGGCGTGGCCGCGTTATGCCTGGGCGGCGGCAACTCCGTCGCCATGGCCATCGAACGATAGATGAGCGATGGAGTCGGGGCATGCATTGTTTCTCGTGCCGATAAAGACCGGCTTGCTTCAATGACAGAGCGCAATGTTTAAGGATCGGGATCGGCATGTGGTTCATTGAATGAAAAGAATCATTTTCTTTTTTCTCCTCTTGTTTCTTCATCCGGCGGGTTTCTTCGCGCAGGATTCCACACAGCCTGGTAAAACTCCGCAAAACGAAATGCAGGAAATGACGCACGGTGACATGCAGGGGATGTCGCCTATGCAGCCTCACAATTTCATCGGTGAAATTCTGGACCACGCCACTTCAGGAACCAGCGCCGAACCAAACTCTACGCCCATGCCGATGATGATGACCGCGCATAGACCGTGGATGCTGATGTTCCATGCCAACGTCTTCATCACAGACGAGCAGCAGACCAGTCCGCGCGGCGGCGATAAATTCTTTTCGACCAACTGGTTTATGCCGATGGCCCAGCGGCGCCTCGGTCCCGGGCAACTCACGGTCCGCAGTATGTTCAGCCTGGAACCGGCGACCATCACTGATCGGCGCTACCCGCTGCTGTTTCAACAAGGCGAAACTGCCTTCGGTGTGCCCGTCGCCGACGGTCAGCATCCCCACGATTTCTTCATGGAGCTGGCAGCTCTCTACGATTGGCAGCTCAACAAGCAAACACTGCTGTCGTTCTACGTAGCTCCAGTGGGCGATCCGGCTTTGGGGCCGACGGCGTATCCGCACCGCGCCTCTGCATTAGAAAATCCTGTCGGCTCGCTAGGGCATCACCAGGAAGATTCAACGCACATTGCCGACGACGTTGCGACAGTCGGCATCACGTACAGGATTGTGCGTGTTGAGGCCAGCGGATTCCACGGTCGCGAGCCAGACGAGTTCCGCTGGAATATCGACCAGGGGAAAATGGATTCATGGTCGACGCGCTTGACCGTTCAGCCGGGCCAGAACTGGAGCGCGCAATACTCCTACGGCCGGTTGACCAGTCCGGAGCAAATTTTTCCGAATGAAAATCAGGCGCGCACCACTGCCTCCGTTATGTACAACCGGCCATTGAAAAACGGCAACCTCGCCAGCACCGTCGTCTGGGGACGTACTCGCTCCATCCCAGACAATGGAAAAGAGAACAGTTATCTTCTGGAATCAACCTTGCGCTTCCTTGCCCGCAACTACATCTGGACGCGCATGGAAAACGCCGGTCGCTCCAATGAGCTATTGGTTGGGGAGAATCCCCTGCCGCCTGGTTTTATCGAATCTCCGTTGACCCATGTGCAGGCCTACACCTTCGGCTACGATCGCGAATTCAACCTCGTGCCGCATTTGGCCTCGGCAATCGGATCGCAGTTCACCGTATATGGCGTCGGCGCTCCACTGAAGCCTATCTACGGATCGGATCCCATCGGCGTCAATGTCTTTGTTCGGTTACGACCTTTCTAGGCGCGATCAGATTGGGTGAGATCGACCGCTTCTTTAGATTGGGATTGGAGATTCTCAGCCGTGACATGAGGTCGACGCAATTCAGGGAACTAACAGCGGGAACTGCGCCCGTACTTCGTAACGCGAATCTTGCGGGCTGGGAATGGATTCATACAGCAGAAATTCTTCCGCTGTAAAGCTGCAGGCAATCTCGTTTTCGCCAGGCGATTTTGCTCGTTTCATTGCATTCCGTACAAGTGCGAGAGAGCGTCCTCCGTGACGGCCCTTGCCGCGAGCCAGTGTGATGTGCGGCGTATAGGGTCGATTTTCCGGCTCAAACCCACATGGGCGCGTTGCCGCTGTCACGCGCTGCTCAAGCGCGAGTAATTCCGCGTGTGAGCGATACACGCGCCAGAAAAATATCGGCATGGTGAAAGAATCCTGCGTCTTCGATGTGGATCTGCACGGACGGCGAGTGGACCTGATGAGACTAGCCAAGAGACACGTGAACTGTATTCCATCCACATTGCCCAAAAACTGTAGCGTAAGATGCCGACTTTCGGGCCGCGACCAGCGTAGACCATCACTCAATCCGGAGAGACGCTCCTGCAGCCGCGTCAGTCTTCCTGCGGCGTGGGACGCCAACGGAATACCGAGGAACATGCGCATGGAGGCACTCAGCACTCGATAATATTCAGCGCCAGCCCGGCCTGCGAAGTTTCCTTGTATCGGCTTTGCATGTCCAGCCCCGTGCGGTACATGGTCTCAATCACCTGGTCCAGCGAGATCTTATGCGTTCCCATTTCGTTCATCGAGATACGGCAGGCATTCACCGCCTTCACCGCGCCCATGGCGTTGCGTTCGATGCAGGGAATCTGCACCAGACCGCCGATAGGGTCGCACGTCATACCGAGGTTATGTTCCATCGCGATTTCGGCAGCGTGTTCGACTTCGTCATTGTTCCCACCCATCGCCGCAACCAATCCCCCCGCCGCCATCGAACAGGCAACGCCCACTTCTCCCTGACAACCCACCTCGGCGCCGGAGATGGAAGCATTCTCTTTGTACAGCGCGCCGATAGCTGTTGCTGTCAGAAAGTAGCGAAGGATACCGTCGTCGTCGGCACCGGCAACAAAGTTTCGATAGTAGTGTGCGACCGCCGGAATCACACCGGCTGCTCCATTCGTGGGCGCGGTCACCACGCGTCCTCCGGCGGCATTCTCTTCATTCACCGCGATGGCATAGAGCGTCAACCAATCCATCGGCGCAAGCGGATCGCCGGCTTGTTTTCGCAGCAGCTTCGCGCGCATCTCCGGCGCACGACGACGAACGTTCAAACCGCCGGGCAGCGTGCCTCCTGTGGTCAGGCCACGTTCAGCACAGCTCTGCATAGTCTGCCAGATGCGATAAATGCCGGCGTGCACATCTGCCTCACTGCGCGCAACAGACTCGTTTGCCTGGATCAGTTGCCAAATCGACAAGTCATACTTCTGCGCAATCTCCATCAACTCCGCCGCGCTGTGAAACGGATACGGAATCTTCGTAGATGCCTGTGTCGAAGCATCTTCACCCTCGGCACGAATGAATCCTCCTCCGATGGAATAGAAAATCCGTTGCCGCAGCACTGCGCCATCTGCCGCAAACGCGGTATAGCGCATGCCGTTGGGATGGCCGGGCAGCGTTTCCGCGCGATGCCATAGCAAGTCTTCGGCTTCATGAAACGGAACGTCGTGTTTACCGAGAAGAGCGAGCGCATGCTCACCGCGAACTTTTTCAAGAATGCCTTCAATGGCCGCTGGATCGATCTGGTCCGGTTGCGCACCAAGCAATCCAAGCTGGATGGCGCGATCGGTGCCGTGACCATGACCCGTCAACGCTAGCGATCCGTACAACTCGATCACAACCCGCGCCGTGATTGCCAGCATCTCCGCGGCTTCCAGCTCGACTGCAAATCGCCGCGCCGCTCGCATCGGCCCCACTGTGTGGGAGCTGGAGGGTCCAATCCCAATTTTGAATAAATCGAAGAGGCTCGTCATAAATTCCGAAAGGTTTTCTACGCGCGCTTCATTGCCAACCGTCAGAGACAACGCAAGGCCCTACTCTAAAACTTTGCAAGCAGTTATGGCAGCCTTCCGTTCCACAATGCACTACAGTTAGGGAATGATGGGCAACACGAGATGTGATGGCAGCTTCGGCGAGCAATAGACGCGCTGAGTTGCCGGAGTGAAATCGGCAGCGGTAGCCTGATAAATACTTGGCACGAACTTCTGCGGGTTGCGGTCGATGACCGGGAACCACGTCGATTGAATCTGCACCATCAGCCGGTGTCCCTTTAAAAAAACATGGTCGTGATCGCGCAGCGGGATCTGCCATTCCTCCGGCTTGTTTGGAGTCAGCGGCTGTGGATACTCGTAACTTTTATTGAAACGCCCGCGTCGCACCTCCATCGCAATAGGAAGTTCATATCCATTTAGCGATTGTGCATACTCACCGGGTTTAGGCCCCTCCGTTGGTTTCCAGGCATTTTTCTGTGCGTTCTCTGGGTAAACATCGATCAGCTTCACGATGAAGTCGGAATCCGTGCCCGAGGTGGAAGCGAACAGATCGGCAGCCAGTGGTCCGGTAACGGTGATGTCGTGATCGAGGGGCGCACTGACAAAGCTGAGAACATCCGGGCGGTTACCTGCGAAGCGCTGATCGGCCACCTCCCAGGTGGGCCAGTCGCCGGCAGGGTAGGTGGGAGAAATGGGCCGCTTCCGATAAGGGACTGGGTTTGCAGGATCAGAAACATATTCGCGATATTTTTTGGAGTCGTTGCCGGCTGCGGGCGCGATAAACGAAAGCGTACCGTCCGCGTGCAGAAACAAGTTCGTGGGCTTCGCTTCTGCCGGAGGCCAGCTTGTATACGTGCGCCAGCTATTCGACCCCGTCTGAAACGTAGTTGCTTGCCACGCTGGCTTTTCACCTTCGCCGTGCAGGTAGTAGCGAAAGAATGGCGCCTCAATATTCTGGCGAAACTCACGGGCCGTGTCGTGGCCACCGAAGGGAATCAGTCCGACGCTGTCGGCCTTCGCCGTCTGCCATTGTCCATGGAACCACGGGCCGGCCACGATGAAGTCCGTCTGGTCGGGATCGTGTTCTTTGGCATGGCGGAAGATTTGCCACGGTCCCCAGGGATCTTCCTGGTCCCAGAAGCCGGCAACATTCAGGTTGGGAACGGTAGAGGCGTGCAACTGGTTCACCCAGGCTTCTTTCTTCCAGAAAGCGTCGTAGTTCGGATGTTCCATGATTGAGTTCCAGAACGGAATGGCGCCATGAATGTACTCTGCATTTTCATTTGTAAGCGGTCCCAGGTCCAGATACCACTGGTAGGTGTCATAGGTGTCGAAGTCGAAGTGGGTGTTTTCGGTTTTGCTTGCCTGCTCCATCACGGAATATTCAATCGCGTAACTTTCTCGCAGCGCGCCGTAGCGATGCATGTCGTCGTTCATCCACTGATCGACAGGAGCGGCCTGCTCACTGACCGCCTTCAACGCGGGGTTCGGATGAAGGAGCGTCATTCCAGCGGTCAATCCGACATAGGAAACACCGAAAATCCCCACCCGCCCGTTGTTATTCGGGATATTCTTCACCAGCCACCCGATGGTGTCATAGGCGTCCGTAGTTTCGTTTGTCGCTTTAGGATCGTTGAGGTCGACATACGACGAGAGCTTGAACACGCCCTCCGACTGAAATCTTCCGCGCAGATTCTGAATGACAAAAATGTAGCCATCCTTCGCCAGCTCCTTCATGGAGGGAGGTATTTCTGTGGGCGCTTTGGCGGGTACTCCATACGGAGTTCGCTGTAAAAGGATGGGAAGCGGTTCCTTTTGATCAATCGGTGTCAGGATGACGGTTTGGAGGTGAACGCCGTCACGCATGGGAACCATGGCCTGCTGAAATTTGAAGAGCGGTTTCGGCGGTGCTTGTTGCGATGGCGATTGCCCTGCAGGGGCTGCCATCCCCTTCAGCGCTTGTGCAATCATCGGACTGAAAAAGATTGCTACGACGAAACACATAAGAGAACTGGACAATTTTTTCTTGGCCATATCGTTCGTCAACTCCAGCAACAGCAGCAATGCTACAGTAACCTTACCAACAATCAACAGGCGAATTCCCCCACGATGCTTTTCAAATCCTTTAGCGCCGCTGTATATGGTATCCACGCCAACATCATCGATGTTGAAGTGGATTTTTCCGGCATCAAGACGACAGAAGACCGCTTTCATACGGTCGGTTTGCCCGACGCCGCCGTGCGCGAGAGCCGCGACCGTGTCCGCGCCGCCATCAAAAATTCCGGCTTCGATGTTCCGCCGACGCAAATCACCATTAACCTGGCGCCCGCCGATCTGAAGAAAGAAGGCTCCGGCTTCGATCTGCCCATGGCAATCGGGATTCTGGGTGCGTATGGCAGCCTGCAGTTGCGCGACCTCAGCAATTTTCTCCTGGTAGGAGAACTGGGCCTCGACGGTAGCTTGCGGCCAGTCCAGGGGATGCTGCCCATTGCCATTGCGGCGCGGGAACGCGGCATCAAGAATCTGCTGATCCCTGCGGCGAATGCCCGCGAAGCGGCGGTGGTCGAGGGCGTCGACGTCTACGGCGTGAACACGCTGCTGGAGGTTCGAGAGCTTCTCAACTCTGCTGCTAACGGCGGCATCCACGCGCAACCGATTCGCGTGGCCACTCGCGAACTCCTCGGCGAGATGCAGCATTTTCCGCTCGACTTTCGCGATGTGCGCGGTCAGCAGACCGCGAAACGCGCGCTGGAAGTTGCCGCTGCCGGCGGCCACAATATTTTAATGATCGGGCCGCCCGGTTCCGGCAAAACCATGCTGGCCAAGCGGCTGCCTGGAATCCTGGCTCCGCTCAATTTTGAAGAGGCGCTGGAGACGACCAAAATCCATTCCGTCGCCGGCGTGTTGAATTCCGAAACCGGGCTGGTAACCCAGCGACCCTTTCGCTCGCCGCATCACACAGTTTCCGACGCCGGTCTGATCGGTGGTGGCGCCATTCCGCGCCCTGGAGAAGTTTCACTGGCCCACAACGGCCTCTTGTTTCTGGATGAGCTTCCTGAGTTTCCGCGCAATGTATTGGAGGTTCTGCGCCAGCCTCTGGAAGATGGCCATGTCACCATCGCGCGGGCTTCCATGTCGCTCAGCTTTCCGGCCCGGTTTATGCTGGCGGCAGCCATGAATCCATGTCCATGCGGATATTTCAATGACAAATCCCGGCAATGCATGTGCACGCCGCCGATGATCCAGCGCTACGTGTCCAAGGTTTCAGGCCCGTTGCTCGATCGCATCGACATCCATATTGAAGTTCCTGCAGTGCAATATAAGGAGTTGCGCGGCGGTTCCGCGGCGGAAGGGTCGGCCGAGATCCGCGATCGGGTGATGGCTGCCCGCGAGCGCCAAGCCACCCGTTTCTCCAGCGCCGC
This sequence comes from uncultured Acidobacteriota bacterium, assembly GCA_963719625.1. Classification (GTDB taxonomy): domain Bacteria; phylum Acidobacteriota; class Terriglobia; order Terriglobales; family Acidobacteriaceae; genus JAKAAZ01. The sequence continues at coordinate 69,501 of CAVRDB010000032.1, read as the reverse complement.
AGAACGAATTTTCTGCAACGCCCAGATGGGCACCCGTCAGGTTCGCACTTACTGCGCATTGACTGCCGACGCGGAGCGCCTGCTGGAGCGGGCCATGCAGCAGCAAGGACTCACCGCCCGCGCACATGATCGCATCCTGAAAGTAGCGCGAACCATTGCCGACATAGAAGGCGAGGCCGACCTGGCCGTGAAGCATCTTGCGGAGGCCATCCAGTACCGCACCCTCGACCGCAGCTATTGGTCATAAAATTGTTTAACTTACGGGCATGAATGAGATAGTCGTCTAGGCACGAACACCCACCGCAATATTTTCCATACATGCTTGAATGTCTAGATTGTGCAAAGAAGCGATAAATTTCTGTTGACTGGCTATTCTCAGGAAGTTAATCTTAATAGTTGCCAGGGTTCACCAGTGGGCGACCGTTGCTACGGCAGGTGCTTTATCCCACGGGAAATCCCGTCCAGTCAAGGACTTCCAATATAGGAAGCGCCATCAGGCGTATTCATCCTGACCGCCGACGGTAGTGAATCGGCCACCATCACCACCTAAAGAGTTGCCAGTGCCCGCAAGAACGAACGCCTACAGCAAACCTCTGTAAAGAAGTCGGTTGTGGATCTCATCGCAAAGAGTTTTGAGGAAGATCTTAAGAATTTCTATCAACCGATAGGTGTGCTTTGTGCGTCTAATCCGGTAGCAACTGTTGGCTGGACCGGCAAAATACTTCTCGTACCCCAAAGTAGAAGGTTCTGACGGCCATTACTAGATAAAGAGAGGTATTGAAAATTATGCGCTCACAACTAATATTTGGCGCTTTGACCTACGTTAGAAATCGCTACGAGCTGTGCCAGCTCGCTTCCAAAGCGGCCCGTAAGTTGCACAAGCCAACCACCCGCCTGCAGGATACGATGAATGATGTATTGATTCGCTTTCATCACTCGAATCCTTTAGGCGAACATACTGTAGCAGTTGAGCAGGTTCGTAAGCAGGAACGTCGCGCAGCGTAAGCTGCGTGCCGTTCCCCACGGCCTGCCCTATTCAACTTCACCACAACCATACAACATCCTATCCGTAGCGCTTCCCAGTGCACCCCTCAAAAAAAACACCATCCGAAAATACACCTGAAAAACATTTATGACGATTGCTGAACTAAAAGAAAAAAATATAACTGAGCTGACCCGTATCGCGCGTTCCCTTGAAATCCCTGGGGCCAGCGGACTGCGCAAGCAAGACCTGATCTTCAAGATCCTGCAGGCCCAGAGCGAAAAGGAAGGCCACATCTTTGCCGAAGGCGTGCTTGAGATTTTGCCCGACGGCTACGGCTTTCTCCGCTCTCCGGATTACAACTATCTCCCCGGCCCCGATGACATTTACGTCTCTCCGTCGCAGATTCGCAAGTTCGACCTGAAAACCGGCGACACCATCAGCGGCAATGTGCGTCCGCCGCATGAAGGCGAAAAATATTTCGCGCTGGTCAAGATTGAAGCCATCAATTTCGAGTCGCCGGAAGAGACGCGCAACAAGATTCTGTTCGACAACCTGACGCCTCTCTACGCGCAGGAACGCATCAAGATGGAGACGGTGCGGGAAAGCATCAGCGGCCGGGTCATGGACCTGTTGACGCCGGTAGGCAAGGGCCAGCGCGGCTTGATCGTCGCTCCGCCGCGCACCGGCAAGACCATGCTCTTGCAGTCGATTGCCAATTCCATCACCACCAATCATCCGGAAGTTGTGCTGATCGTGCTGCTGATCGATGAGCGCCCGGAAGAAGTGACAGACATGCAGCGCTCCGTCAAGGGCGAAGTCATCAGCTCCACGTTTGACGAGCCTGCGGTTCGCCACGTGCAAGTGGCTGAGATGGTCATCGAGAAGGCCAAGCGCCTGGTGGAACACAAGCGCGACGTCGTCATCCTGCTCGACTCCATCACCCGTCTGGCGCGCGCCTACAACACGATTGTGCCGCCATCGGGCAAAGTGCTTTCCGGCGGCGTGGACTCGAACGCACTGCAGCGGCCGAAACGCTTTTTCGGCGCCGCTCGCAACATTGAAGAAGGCGGATCGTTGACGATTATCGCCACAGCACTGGTCGATACCGGCTCACGCATGGACGAAGTGATCTTTGAAGAGTTCAAGGGCACCGGCAACATGGAAGTCATCCTCGACCGCAAGCTGGTCGACAAGCGCGTCTTCCCGGCCATCGATATTCAACGCTCCGGCACGCGTAAAGAAGAACTGCTGATCCCCAAGGATGAATTGCAACGCACCTGGCTGGTTCGCAAGGTCTTGAATCCTCTGTCGCCGGTCGAAGCCATGGAATTGCTGGTCGACAAGCTCGGCAAGGCGCGCAACAATTCTGAATTCCTGCAGAACATGAACGCGTTATAGAAAAAATATCTCCGCTGAACCAAGGCGTGGCCGCTGGCTACGCCTTTTTCTTTTTGCTGCATGCTTCGTCATGCAAAGATCCGAAAGCTTATACTGAGTCGAATTTTGCCATTCTTTTTTCGAGGAGTATCAGCCGGTGAAGAGAAGAGAATTTTTGAAGTCCGCTGCTGCGGCTGGCGTCACCGCCGCATGGGCATCCCCTCGATCAGCTTCTGCGGCAACTCCTCAGAACAAAGCCGGAACAGCCGCCGCAAGACTATCCGCTCGGACCGGACTCCAAACGCCAGCCGGACGTGCCCAGCGGCAAGCTCTTCAGCTTTTCGATGGATGAGTCTAAGTTTTTTCCCGGCACGCATCGAACCATCGACGTGTATATACCGGCGCAATATACCGCCGATCGGCCCGCGTGTGTTCTGGTGGCCTTGGATCACCTGATGCCGACCCTGCCAATTGTTTTCGATAACTTAATTCATCGAAAAGAACTGCCGGTCATCATTGCCATCGGGCTGCATTCGGGAGATGTCCCTTCCTCTGACCCTCCACAAAATCCCCGCTTCAATCGCAGTTTCGAGTTCGACAGCCTTTCAGATGTACTCGCAGATTTCATCCTGCAGGAAGTGTTGCCTGCGGTCGAGCAGACAGAAAACGCCGGATGGTCTGCCGATTCACCTTTCGACCGATCCCAACGATCGCGGAATGATGGGAGGCAGCACCGGCGGCATCGGCTCCTTCACCGTCGCCTGGCAGCGTCCCGACGCGTTCCGCCGCGTCTACAGCATGATCGGCACCTATGTCGGCATGCGCGGAGGAGATCGCTACCCAGTCCTGGTCAGAAAAACCGAACCTAAGCCGTTGCGCGTCTTTCTACAGGACGGCAGCAAAGATGGCTGGCCCGGAGGACTTGAATTCGGCGACTGGTGGATGACCAATCAGGAGATGGAACGCGCGCTGACATTTTCCGGCTACGAAGTGAATCACTCCTGGGGAGTGCTGGGACATGAGGGCAGTCATGGCGAATCGATCCTGCCCGATGTGATGCGCTGGTTGTGGAAGGATTGGCCCAATCCGGTTCAGGCAGGGTCCAGCAAGAACTCCATGATCCACGCAGTATTGCAACCCCAGGAGAACTGGGCCCCAGCATTGACCACTCCTGCGACCGCGCCGGCCAATGCCTCCAATGGTCCGGTCTATCGAAATCCGTCGGTTTTGAATTCACATGCAACCGCAGCCGCTCTTGCCTGCGATTCCGCTGGACGCGTCTATGTGCAGAACCCTTCCAGCGGCAGAATCGATCGCATCAACACGAATGGCACGACCGAACGCTTTGCCACCGTCAGCCCAGGAAACAATGGCATTGCCTTTGGTGCGGATGAACGCATGTATGTAGCCGAAACTGCCAAGGGAAGAATTCTTGCCTTGAATGAGCAGGGCCACGTAGCTGTCATCGCCGAAGGGATGCGCGGCGCTGGCCTGACGATCACGCAAGCGGGAAATATCTACATCACAGAGCCTAATGACGCCGCTCCTGAGACGGGCAAAGTCTGGCTGATTCGTCCCAATGGCACTAAGTCCGTCGTAGCCAAGGGTCTCGATGGGCCGTCGGGAATTGCCCTCACACCGGATGGACTGTGGCTCTGCGTCGCCGAGAGCAAAGGCCATCATGCGTACAGTTATCGGGTGGAACGCGATGGAACCGTGCGGTATGGCGAGCCGTACTACTGGTTCCATGTTCCCGACACCGCGAACGACAGCGGAGTTGGCCAGGTATGCATGGATCGGGACGGATATGCGTATGCAGCCACGCGCATGGGCGTGCAGATCTTCGATCGCAACGGGCGAGTTAGGGCGATTTTGCCGGTGGCCGCGAACCAACTGGCTGGCATTTGTTTTGGTGGCTCCGACATGCAGACACTCTACGTCTCAACCGGCAACACCGTCTATCGCCGCAAGCTTAAGTCAGTGGGATTTCCAGCGTCCGCCGCACCCATTGTGCTCCCGGAAGGCTCAGCGGGATAGAGCAGTTCGCCTCCAAATGTAGCTTTAATCGACAATGAACACCTTCGCTCCAGCGTCCGACGAAACCCGATGCCTTCCAGCTTCATCGCCAACATGAAAGCTCGAGCCCGCGCGCAGATCGAAGCTCCGTCCATCTTCCAGCACAATCTTCAACGCTCCCGCAACGACGAATGCAATGTGGCCCTTGACACACCAGTGGTCTGCGCTATAGCCCGCTGTAAAGTCAATCATCCGAATGCATAACGTGTCGTTCATCACGGTCCGCATTTGCGCTGTACCGCTCTTGCCCGGGACTTCTATTACAGGTTCCTTCTCCCATTCAACCACCGTGAATGGCACCTGTTCGATCTTCATCGGAGTTTCTCCACAACGAAAATCACGGAAATTTGTAGCGGCCCATACGCTACTCGATGTGCGTCCGCTTTTTCACCTTGCGCGCCGGAACTCCTGCATAAATTGACCAAGGCTCCAGATCATTGGTCGCCACCGACGCCAGCCCAAGAATTGCACCGTCGCCCAGATTAACTCCCGGCGAGACGCACGCACGCGCCGCCACCCAGGCATAGCCCCCAAGGCGCATGGGAAAAGAAATCACCGGAAATTTTGGGTCGTTGTAGTCGTGCGTCGCGCCGCAGAGATACGCGCCTTGCGATACGATAGCGTGCGACCCTAACACCATTGGTGCAGGATTATAGAGTTCCGCAGCATCGGCCACCATCACCGTATCTTCGCAAGTCAGGTTCCAGGGGGCCCACACACGCGAAGCTGGATAGAAACGGCAATGCGGTCCCAGCTTGGCGCCAAAGCATCGCAGCAGCCAGGCGCGCCAGGCGTGGGCAATGCGCGGCGACGGACGGTAGAGCACAATCCAAACAATGCTCCACAGTTGCCGTCGCACACGATTGCCAAACGTGTATTGCGGCGAGGTGTAGGGATCTTTCCGTATGCCCGCGCCGTTGCCCGCGATCTCTCCATCAGCAGCAGCTGCGAACGAAATGACGGACGGTATGGGATCCATGGGCAAGGGTCGCTACTGCATGTATTGAAAGAATCGTACTAGCTCACTGACATTTTGATCCAAATTATAGCGAGCTTCAAAGCAGCCATGTGCCCGCCCCTCCATCGCATGGCGGTCGCCTGCGGAAAGGGCTAGCCATTGCTGCAGCAACTGTTTTGTACCCTCCAGGGTATCGGGCGCGACCAGCCCCGCGCCATCTGCGTGGATCTCCGGCCAGATATTGACCTGGTCGGAAATCAACACTGGCCGGCTGCAGCCCAATGCCTCCGCGACAGCGATTCCAAAATTCTCCTGATGCGACGGCAGCACAAATGTTTCGCTGGCATGGAAAGCTCCCCACTTGGCATCGCCGATAATCAAACCCGGCCAGTGCACGCGGCTGGATAAGTGCGCGGCGTTGACGCGCGCTTCCAAACCAGCGCGCATCCCAGCGTCCGGACCGGCCATCACCAGGTCGACATCGGGCGCGCTTGCGGCAATCGCAAGAAAGGCATCGATCAACAGATCGCATCCCTTTTTCGGATGAATCCGTCCAAGGTAGAGAAAAAATCGTCTCCCTCGCACCGCAGGACAAGCAGCATAGAAGGCTTCGATCTGCTGCTGCGGATCGCCCGGAGGTGCCTCTGCGCCATAGGGAACAACGGCCGCATTCCACGGTGGCATGTCGAAACTTTGCGGTGCCAGACGTTGCTCCGTATCGCAGGTAAACAGAATCGAGTTGGCATCGCGAAGCACGCGGCGCTCGGCCAGATTCCAGTAGATCCATTTCTTGATGTGCTTCAACGGATAGCGACGCTTAAACCATGGGTCCAGCATCCCATGCGGAAACAGCACGTAGGGTTTTCGCCCGTGAATAGCGCGCCAAGTTCCCCAACTCTGGTACTGCCAGATGCCGTGAATCACAACACCATCGAAACGATCGATATTTGCTCGTAGCCAAGGCACCCATTCCTTGGAGTAACCGTACGTACCCCGGTTCTGGCCCAGCGCGTGAACGGGAAAGGTGATCTCGTGCAGAAACGGCTCAGCAGCATCATCGAGGCACGCGACTTCGCCTTCCCAACCCAACCGCGGACCGGCGGCCACAATGCAGCGCACCAGTTGCGCGGGTCCACCGTATTCCGGATGAAGGGAACGGATCACATGCAGGATATGCATTCGAGCGGTCCCTCCGTACTTGGCGTCATCGTCATTGGGTAGGGAGACCGGATCGATTCCATTTATGTTTGTGTTCGCTGGCTGTCCTGAATGCCTGCATCAATCCCCGCACATTGGCTTCGAAACTAAATGCCTGAATGTGCTCCAGACTGCGCTCGCCCATCTTACGATAAATAACCCTATCCGCCAGAACTCGCTCGAGCGCATCGGCCAGCGCAGTTACATTTTCCGCAGGAAACACCATGCCGTTACTTCCCTCCGCTACCAGATCCGGCTGGCATCCCACTTGGTCCGACACAACGATGGCCCGCTCCGCATTCATCGCCTCATTGATGACCAGCCCCCAGGGTTCATGGATGGAGGGAAGGACGAACACATCGCACAAGTCATAATAACGGGGCAGCTCTGACTGATTGCGGAATCCAAGTATGCGGACGTCTTCGCGATCCTCTGGATTCGCCTCGCGCAGCCGCACTTCGATCCGTGTCCGCTCCTCTCCCTCGCCGACAATCAGCAAATACGGCAACGGACCTGATGCGTTTGCCATCCTCGATCGCGCCATCACCTCCAGATATGCCTCCACCAGATCGATGCAGCGTTTCCTCGCCAGCAGTTTGGACGCAAACAGCAGAACTGGACGATTCGCTTCGAGCGCAAGCTCCTGACGCAGCTGTTCCCTCGTCGCGGAAGCCTCGCGACAACGCTGCTGGAAAAATCCATTATCGACCGCATACGGAATGGCAAACACCGGAATGTCTTGGCCAAGATGATGCCGCCAATACTCCGTATTCCGCTGGCCTACGCTCAGAACTCCATAGGTAAACCTGCGCAGTACTCGAAAAAAAATGTTCTTCAACGCCAGCTTCATCGGGCCGCGTGGATGATCAATCAGGGTCGAGTCGGTGCGCAGCAGTACCGGAATACCCAGCACTTTCGCAGCCGCCATTGCAATCCAGGAGTTGAGCGTCGCATAGCCGTGAATCCATAGCACATCGAATCGTCCCTCACGCAGGCGACGAAAGATGCCATGATTTAACGGACGAAAAAATGAGATGTCGTTGCTGTCCAACAGGCGCGGCAGAAACTCGTGCCGATACCCTCCCAGTAGCGGCACATCCCACTCGACGGGAACGCCGAAACCCTGGTCGTGATAACTGCGCAGCGAGAAGTCCGAGGTGTAGAAGACCGTCAACTCCAATCCAGGTTGCTGCGCCAAAAGACGCAGCAGGGGAGATTGATACTGGATCGGATGACTGAGAAGATAGGCGACTCGCAGCATAGCTTTCAGCAGGTTGTACCACCACAAAAAAGACGCGAGCTACAAGATGCGCGACGCTTCAGGATTCCATGAATTCCATCGCGTCACAGCAACGGAATTGCGTAGACCAGGCCGATGGCGATGCCAACTCCACCACCCTTGATAGCGGCTTTGATCAGGTTCGTAGGAACCATGACAATGTCATCGTTTTGCAGGATCGGGTCGGGCGCTTTTCCAGCTATCACCTTGGCAAGGTTCACACGGATTTCGCGGCGGGTCGCCCCAGTTGTCCGAATGATTCGAGTCTCCGTCGTTTTCGCCTGAAAACCTGTGTTGCCCGCTAACGTCACGGCCTGGGTCAAAGTCGTCGGAGTATCGGGGTTGATCGCATATGCGCCAGAACGAAGGACGGCCCCAACCACGTAGACCACCCCGGTGCGGGGCACGATGACACGGTCGCCCGGATACAGCGGAATATTCTGGTCAATCGCGTTGGCCGGGTTGGAATTCAAAACCACCAGCAGCGGCTGATCGACACCCTTGCGGAGAATGGAGATGCTATGGCTGGCATCTGGTTTTAAGCCGCCGGCGGCCGATAGCGCATCGAACAGACTCATCGGAGCGAATGCTGGGATTGCTTTAGGAGCGTTCACCTCTCCCATCACACCGATGATATCGACCATCGAGTCGGAGACGGAAATCAACACGTTGGGACTTAGAATCATTTGGCCGTCGATGAGTTTCTGGGCCACCAACTGCTGTGCCTGCTGGACCGTCATCCCGGCAACATGCGTGGTGCCGATTAAAGGCAGGTCCACATTGCCATCTCCAGCAATGCGCGCGTCCAGTTTATAGTCAGGCACACCGTACACACTCACACTAATCAAGTCGCCAGGGTGCAGGACGATCGGATTACCCGGCAAAACCTCCGTTGGTGCCCGCTCTACCAGACCCTTATTTTCCGGGTTGGGACTGTCGGACTTCGTAGGAGCGGGTCCAGAGAACTGCGCATATCCGATTCCTGAAGAGCAGACCATTGCCAGGATAAGAAGAACGGGCACAAAGCTACCGGCAAGCACACGCGTTACACCAGAGCGAAAACGCTGATCGAACATGGTCGTCAATCTTAGGACGAACATCAGGAATCCTCCCTGCGCCAGAAGAAGGGCCATTTGCGCTTGCCCAATCCGTTGGCGGGTGGGCGGCCATTGGAGTAGGAATAGCGCTGATATCCGTAATACCCGTAGTAGCGTTGCGAAGCAGCATCGACCGCGTTGATGACCGTGCCGCCCAGGCGAGTGCCGGCGCGCAACATCAGATCGCGTGAGCGCCGCACAGAATGTTTGCTTGCTCTTCCATAACGGACAACCAGCAGCACAGCATCGGCGAAGGGCGCGAGAATCAGGCCGTCCGTAATCGTCAGCACCGGAGGAGAGTCGATGATGATGTGCGTAAATCGATGCTTACATTCCTCCAGAAAAGTGATCATCCGATTCGAAGAGATCAATTCTGTCGGAAATGGCGGTACCGGCCCGCTGGGCAGCAGGAAAAGATTCGGCGCTTCCGGAACAGTCTGGATTGATTCGTCCAATGTAGTCGTTCCCGATAACAGAGTAGAGAGACCGACGCGGCTGGTGATTCCGAAACGACTGTGAATGGTTGGTCGGCGAAGATCGGCATCGATCAGCAGGACCTTCGCTTCGCGGAACGCAAGCACTGCAGCAAGATTGCTGGCCACCGTGCTCTTTCCTTCGGCAGGTGTGGAACTGGTAATCAGAACCGTCTGAGGCGGTTGACCAACACCGGATAGCAGTAGCGATGTCCGCAACGATCGAAATGCTTCCGCGAACTGCGAGTTGGGCTGCCCAAGAACATCGACATTCCTCTGTGCCGCCGAACGAGTGTCGTCCGTGATGGTGCGCGGCAGAACTTTTCTGGCACGCGGGATGACGGCCAGCGACGGCAGCTCTGAAATAGTCTCAATATCGTGAACGCTGCGCAGACTGGTATCCAGACTGTCGAAGAAGAATGCCAGTGCGACGCCGCCGAACAATCCAAACATCAACCCGATCATAACCCGCGAACTTCGACGCATGCCGCTGGGGAAGAGAGGTTTGCGCGCAAAATCCACAACGTCGATTTCGCTCGATTCCAGCCCCGCTTCAATCCCGGCTTCTCGCAGGCGCCGCAGCAGGCCGTCATACAACGTACGGTTGGAATCGAATTCGCGCTGCAACAGTACAAACTGGATCATGTCATCGCGCTTTTGGTAGTCCTTGGCTTCTTCGTCCTGCAAAACCTGAACGGTCATTTGCTCATTGACGGCGGCAGCGCGGTAGGCATTGTTCGTCTGAGCAAGAACGCGGGCCTCTTCCTTGTCGATCGCCTTCTGATTTTGCAGCATTTGTGCTTTCAGTTGTTTGACGGCAGGATAGTTCGGCCCAAATTGAGCATTGAGTTGCGCGTACTGTGCTTCCAGTGTGGCTTGACTGTTGCGCAGCGTGGCCAGCAACGATCCGGCCCCTGAGCCCAGCACTGTCGGGCCGCCGTCGATCAGATCGGGATTCATGGTGGTCAGCATGCGATAGCGCGCTTCCGCGACAATGCGAGCAATCTTCGCCTCCGCCGCAGCTTTCGACAGGTCATCCAGCGTGTCGAGATTTAAGTTGTGCGCCTGATCGCCGAAGCCGAGCACGCCCAACTTTCTTTGCAGTTCAGCCAGCTTTTGTTGCTCGGTCTCCACAGATTGCTTCAAGTCGTCCAGCTGGGTCGACAACCACTGCGACACGCGCTGCGTCGCCGCATAGCGAGTCTGGAAACTGCGTTCGATATAGTCATTGATCAGCGTGTTGACAACGCGTGCGGACAACTCCGGCGACAAGCTGGTATAGCCGATCGAAATCAATTCTGTCTTTGGAATTCGGCCGATGGACAGACCTCCGCGCAGGTACCCGATCATCCAGTCCTGGACTGTAGGATCGTTGGGATCGACATGGGTCACCGTCGCCTTCGGCCCTAGAAATATTGGATTGTCTTCGAGCTTCAGTTCTTTCGCCACTTTCAGCAGCAGAGAGTCGCTTTGAAGAATGGCGACTTCCGTTTCCAGACGAGTACCAAGGTCCTGCGGGCCAGATTCACCAGCTCCAATGCGGTACTCGTTCGAGGAACCCGGACGCACCTGGATGGTTCCTCCGGCAATATACGTTTTCGGGGTGGTAATCGCGCGCACAACGCCAAACACCGTGCCAATAAAAACACAGCTTAAAACAATCCACTTCCGCTTGCGCAGAGTTAGAAGGTTCTCCGCCAACGCGTTCCCTTCCTCGTTCGTTACCCAGCCACCGCCGGTCTGAAACGATCGAGGTTTAAATTCTTCTTGGGGCGTTGCGTTGGTTTCGATTGGACTCATGCCAGGAAGGACCGCTCATTCATTCTTGTGCTTGGTTGATGCATGGAGATACTTCTGCGACCTCGGAGTTCGGGCAGTATTCGTGGATATGTACGCAGGTAGTTCTCTTCTTCCCACGGTAGCGCCAGGTTCGCCGCTTCCATGATTTTCCGATCCTCCACGCGCTTGGTCTGAAAATCAGGACTGCGCTCTGCCATATCTCTCAAACATACAACAATCCGACACCGATTCGATCTCGGTGTCGCTGGATAAACGGCGGATTGACGCAACATGTCTTGGCGATGATTACCCTTGAGAATAGGTGCAAGCAGCGGCGCACGTCAATTGCCAAACAATCTGCTGGAGAGGAACTCTGCCAAAAGAGAATACAGTCGATATAGCTTTGAGATGGGGAGACTGTGTGGCGGGTTGGTCTGTTGCCGGCGCGACCGGTCAGGTCCATCTGCCTGCTTCCATGAAAACGGGAAAATTCGCTTTTTCCAAGATTGAACCAGTGGTCTATCGCCTCGGGGCAAGTCAGGTTCTCCCCCGTTCTGCCTCAGAAACTGTTTCCTTGCGCTGGTATGATCGTCGAGTATTGGCGTCTGTCGAAACCAGTCGCCAGGTCAAGACCCAAAAATGGATATGAATCGTCCCATTGTCGTCGTCGGCTCCGGATATGTAGGCCTGGTAGCGGCGCTATGTTTTGCAGAGATGGGATATCACGTGCTGTGCGTCGATAACGATCCTGCCAAAATGGCTGCATTACAGGCTGGCCGCGCCACCATTCATGAACAGTTTCTGCCGGAGTTGCTGGCCCGCCATGGCAACCGCAATGTGATCTTTACCACCGAACTTGGCAAGGCCGCCCGCCAGGCAGAAGTCATCTTTATTGCCGTCGGCACACCGCAGGCCCGCGGCGGCAAGGCAAACCTGTCGTACATAGAGTCTGCCGTAAAAGAAATCGCAAGAAATATCGACCACTACACGGTAATTGTTGAAAAGAGCACGGTTCCGGTCTACACCAATGAGTGGATCGGCGGTTTGATTGAACGTTGTGGCGTTCCCCGCAGCACATTCGACGTCGTGTCCAACCCGGAATTCCTCCGCGAAGGCAGCGCAGCGGCGGATTTTCTCCACCCCGACCGTATCGTCATCGGATGCAACAACGACCGCTCGGCTGCCCTCATCAGCGAGGTCTACCGGCCGCTGACTTCCGGCGCCTATTACGAGAGCCCCAACAGAATCCCCGGCCAGTGCGTTCCAGCCATCCCGCCCATTCTGCTGCGCACCTCCCCGCAGAGCGCGGAACTGATCAAGCACGCCTCCAACGCCTTTCTGGCAATGAAAGTCTCCTTCATCAACGCGATTGCGAACCTTTGCGAGATCGTGGGCGCCAACATTACCGAGGTGGCTCCCGGCATCGGCATGGACCAGCGCATCGGCACTCAATTCCTCCATCCCGGCATTGGATATGGAGGCTCCTGTTTTCCCAAGGACCTCACCGCCTTTCGCTCCATGGCTGCGGAATACGGAATCGACTTCAGCCTGCTGGGCGCCATTGAGCGCATCAATGAATTGCAGCCATTAAGGTTTCTGGAAAAAGTCCGCAATGCCCTCGGTAGCCTGGAGGGCAAGCATCTTGCAGTTCTCGGGTTGGCCTACAAGGGCGGCACCGACGATGTTCGCGAATCTCCCGCCATGCGCCTGGTGCAACTGATTCTGGCCGAGGGAGCCACCATCGTGGCTTACGATCCCGCCGCCATGACACGCGCCCAGGAGGTGCTGCCACCCAGCGCCGCTCTGCGCTACGCGGCCAATGAGCTGGAAACCGCGACCGAAGCCGATGCGCTGCTCGTCCTCACCGACTGGCCGCAGTTCCTTGCGCTCGATCTAGAGGTTTTTTCGCGAACCCTGCGGCAGCCTCTGCTCATCGATGGCCGCAACCTGTTCGCTCCGGAAGATGTTGTCCGCCAGGGATTGATGTATCTCAGCATCGGGCGTCCAGCAGCCGGCGCAACAGAGTTCGAGGGCCAAGAGGAAGTTCCAGAATTCGCGCCGTCCGATGTCGCGCCGCCCATGCTTTGGAGCATCGCGGCAATCTGCCAAAGAAAACTGCGGTGCCGTATCTGGTTTCATCCGTGCCTCGCGGCAGGAAGAAGATGCGGGTCCTGCTGACTGGCGCGGCCGGCTTTCTCGGCTCGCACCTCACAGATCGCCTGCTGGCCGACGGGCATTCCGTCGTCGGCGTCGACAACCTGTGCACCGGGCATTTTCATAACCTTGCGCATTTGATCCGCGAGCCACGTTTTGAGCTCATCGAACACGACACTTGCGAGTTCTTCGATCCCGGCCCTGTCGATTACATCTTCAACTTTGCCTGTCCTGCCAGCCCGCCCCAGTACATGCGCCTCGGCATTGAGACGCTGCGTGTCGGTTCCGAAGGCACCATGAACATTCTGGAGCTGGCCCGCAAATACCGGGCAAAAGTTCTGCACGCGTCCACTTCCGAGTGCTACGGGACCCCGGAGATCCATCCCCAGCCGGAAAATTATTGGGGCCACGTCAACCCGGTGGGGCCGCGTTCCGTCTATGACGAGGCCAAGCGTTTTGGTGAAGCTGCGGTCATGGCCTACCGCGCCCACTTCAATGTCGATGGCCACCTGGTCAGAATCTTCAACACCTATGGGCCACGCATGCAGCCCGACGATGGCCGCGTGATTTCAAACTTCGTCATGCAGGCACTGCGGGAAGAGGATGTCACCGTCTACGGCGACGGCTCGCACACGCGCAGCTTCTGCTACGTGACCGACCTGATCGAAGGAATCATCCGGCTGTCGCGGATTGAGGAAGCGCTGCCGGTCAATCTCGGCAATCCGGCGGAGAACACCGTACTCGACTGCGCCCGCCGCGTGATTGCGCTCACCGGCTCCTCCAGCAGGATTCGCTTTGAGCTTCTACCCCAGGACGATCCACCGCGCCGCCGCCCAGACATTACCAAAGCGCGGCAACTGCTGGGCTGGGAACCCGTCGTTTCCTTCGACCAGGGCCTCAGCGAAACCATCGCCTACTTCCGCGCCCTCCCCGCCGACCTCATCGTCGCCGGATAAACAAGCACCACCGCTCCGCCCTGAAATCCAACGGCTCGGCTCCTATCCGTGCGTGTACATCGTTCGATGGGTGACTCGGCGACTTTACGTCAATCGAGGATCGCACGACGAAACCATTTTGAACGACTGGGTAGGAATCGTCTCCGAAGCCTAGAATGGTAGCGTTGACATTCTGCGTTCAAGCCCCGAAGCTTCGCGGTTTTAACCTTTCCAAGGGCTGCAACATTCCAACTGCGTTATCCGTGCTGCGTGTTATCTCCGTCTTGTCGGGAGCTTGTATCTGGTTGCCGTCGCATTCGGCTCCTCAGCGCAGCTTGCTGGACACTGGGAAGGCACGATGGTTCGTGAGGGCGCTTCCCTTGAAGTCAGCTTTGACTTCAGCACATCGGGGTCGCAACCCAAGGGCACCTTCACCTCTGTGACTCAACAAGCTATGGACTATCCACTCAATGTGGTTACGATCAGCGGGGACCGAGTGCATTTTGCACTGGGCGACTCACTTGTTTTTGACGGCAAATTAATGTCGGACCACATTGTCGGCGCGTTTACCGAAGATGGTTCTGGCGGCAAGTTCACTCTGCATCGCAGTGTGCCAGAAGTTCTACCTTACGATGTGGTCGATGTCATCTTTCGCAACGGCGCCGTCGCTCTTTCAGGTACGCTCTGCATGCCTCGTTCACCGGGGCGACACGCCGCTGTCATAATTCTTCAGGGAAGTGGCGGCGAAAGTCGCTGGGGTACCAACCGCTTTATTGCTGACCAGTTCGCTCGCTCAGGCATCGCGGCACTCGTGTATGACAAACGGGGATCTGGTGTTTCCACGGGCGACTGGAAAACATCCTCCTATGATGATCTCGCCAATGATGCTCTGGCAGGAATCGACCTTCTAGCCTCTCGACCCGATATTGATCCCAGACGCATCGGACTACACGGACATAGCGAAGGTGGAATTATCGCGGCGATTGTTGCAGTTCGCGCACCTTCCAAAGTCGCTTTTGTAGTTGCCGAAGATACCGTCGCTGGTCTTGTACGGGATCAGGATTTCTACCGGACTAGTCACGAAATTCGAGAGGCCGGGTTTACGGATAGTCAGATAAAACGTGCCTTGAATTTGTACAAACTAATGCTCGATGTCGCTTGCGGCACCAAACCTTACCACGAGCTTGAAACAGCAAGTCAACCGTTCCGAGATCAAGAATGGTACAAATGGCTCGCTATACCACCGGAGGACTCGTATTTGTGGACGTGGTATCCGAAGATCGGTAATCTCGACACACTCGTGTTCTGGCGACAAGTGCGTGCGCCGGTGTTGCTGGTGTATGGTGAGCGTGACCAACTTGAGCCTGTAGATGAGAGTCTGGCGAAAATCGAGGCTTCCCTTGACATTGTCCACACGCCCTATACCGCCATCATTGTGCCCAACGCCCAACACAACCTAACCGTGCATCCGAAGCCCAACGAGCCTTTCTTCTGGTGGAAATCGGCACCCGGCATCATTGACCTCGTAGTCGCGTGGGTACAGCACGAAACGGCGGTATCAATGCCACTTGACAGTCCCTCGGTTCTCCCGAAGAACCAGTAACCGCAGATCACAATTCCCGAAAATCATCGACCTATCCTCCTGTGGCGTAACTGTTGAAACCAGACCCCGGTCATTTCGCCCGAGACGAGCACTTCAACAGACTCGCCGAAGATCTTAAAAGTTTTCACTGGGTTCACAGGCATTCCATTGGGCGCGAAATTAACTCTATCAACCACGATCGGAACATCCTAACAAACGCTCCCCGCAGCCAGACTTCAAAATCGCGCTGGAGCAGTTCCACGGTAGGCGTACCCAGCGAGATTGGACTTTCGCGCGGCTCGCCGTGGCGAGCTGCACCTCGGATTTTTGGCAGGATATGGTAACCGTGGAACTGCTCTATGCCCTCGCCCCCCTCACCACTTGCGAATCGTGTGCGTCATTTTCGGATACCACGTGATCTGAATATTCGTCGTCACGTCGGACTGCGCGCCCGGTTTATATACCGGAGCTTTCCAGCGTTCATACTGCAGCCACGCGTTCAACTCCACCTGCGGCTTCAGCCGTTTGACCACGGAAATCGTGAAGTCATTCTGCGTAGTGCCGCCTTGCGTGTAGGGTTCAGTCGTGTCGCCGGGAATAAAGTCCTTGGCGGCCTTGGCGTTTCTATAGGACAACTGGACGCTTTCCTGGGGAGAAAGATGGTAGGTCAGCCACGCCTGCCCACCCTTGGATTCACGCCCGATCCAGTCTCCAAACAGGTTGCCCTTGTTGGTGTAGCCCTGCCGCTGAATAGTCTCGACGTACATGAAGCCTCCGCCCTGGCTACTGGAGGTGGGCACGTCGCTGTAGACGCCTTCCGCGCGCAGGTCGAATTTCGGCGCTCCAGGAAAGCGTGCCAGATACAGTCCCGAGCGGATCGCGGCCCGGCGTGGCGCGCTCACCGGGGTTACGTCATCATGCGATTCCGAGTCGGCGTACAAAGTCAGCAGGCGGGTTGCGTAGGGCAGCCGCAAGGTAAAGTCAAAGGTGCTGAAGCGCGCACCGGGATCGTTGCGCGAAAATTTGGTGGCTCCAGAAACATTCTGGAAACTGGTGAAGCTGTTCCAGAAACTGCCGAACGTAATCGGAACATGGCCCTTGCCGCCCCAGATCACCGTACGCGAAAATCCAAACTCGAAGTCAGGCGTCGGATTGAAGGCAAACTTCTCCATGTGCACCCACGGTTCGTTCGGGGCCGTGTGGCCTTTCAGGCTGCCCACCAGAAACTCATATCGCACCGGGCCCAGCAGGTAAGAAAGGTACGGGATTTTCAGCGGCTCAATGCGGTTGATCCGGAAAGAATAGATATTTTCAGCGTTGTTGCTCCAGTCGAACGCGCCGCCCGTTGCCGGGCCATCCCACACATCGCTTTTGCCAAAAGAGATGTCATGGTTGAAAACTGTGGCCGATAGATTCGCTTCAATCAAGCGGAAATTATCCTGGCTACCGATCGGCCCGGCGGGAATGGTGTCCTGCGGAACGTCGGGCACTGCGTCGACATTCGCCAGTGTCTGCGCCAGCGCGGCGGAGTAGCCGTCGGCGCTGGGAACATGCTGATATTCTCCCCGCACATACAGCGCAAACGGACCCGAAGTCGACCGCGCGCTGAAACCGGCGTAGTTATTGAATCCCTGCTCATAGGGCCGGCCGTAGTTGTTGATGATCGTCTGACCGAGGTGGAAACTGTCATTCAGCGGTGTGCCGCCGATGGGCATGGCTCGCTCATACAGCGACTCCAGCGTAGCGTTCGTCGTCCAGTAGCCGGTGGTGGTGTGCACATCCCCTTCCAGCTCCGCCAGCACGGCGTCATAAATCTCCAGGGCTTGCTCGTTGTCTATATCCGAGTGGATTTTTTCCTGCTCGGCAAACAGCATGCGCAGCACACTCAGGCGTGTCCATGGGCGCATATCGACAAAGGCGCGATCCAGGTATCCCAGCGAGTAGAGCCGCATCAGCGCGGGATAAATCCAGCTGTCCAGCGGAATATAGGTCGATCCCAGATTCGACGCCAGCTCCGACCTGGGCACAACTTCATACGGCGGAAAGGCCTCATCCGAAGCATCGGAACCCTTGGCTTGAGCCGGAGGTGGATACGAGTTGGGCGAACCCGCCTGCGGTTTCGGCGGCGGTGGCTGACGATACGCCGGCATACTCTGGTCCTGCTGCGGACCCCACGCCATCGGGGAATCCATTGGCTGCCAGGCTACGTTCGCCAAAAAGATTGAACCCGCTCCAGGGAGTGCCTGCCTCGGTGCTACGTTGGATGTTTGTACCTGGGCGTCCGCCTGCTCCACTTGCAGGGCGGCGAATCCAACCGCCAGCCCCGTGCACAGAAGCCCTGCCAAAACTGTGTGAATGCTACGATTTTTCACTCGCACCTCAAAGAAATTGCTGCGATACGCCCGCCAGGGGAAATCTCGGATCGCCAAAGCGCGGGCGAATTCCAACCTTGTCTCGCGTCGAAAAAAATTCTATCGATATTTCCTGACCGTTCGATCCCGCCGGGACAACCTTCTATCTATGATGCGTCGTAAGGGCGGTTTCAAGCAAAGTCCACTCTGTCTGAAGCCTTCCAGACCGTGACAGCCCGCGCCGCCAGGAACAAGATACCCTGCATCAGAGAAATCAATCCGGAGGGGGAATCTGGAAATCGAGGATTGAATCGCAAACAAGCGGCTGGAAAAGTCGCCACGTCGCCTGGAACCGTTGAACCGTGCGCGCCCAAAGTGAAATTTGATGGTAGCAGAAAGGTCGATGCATCCCGCCAACCTGCGTTCAGCAGTCAAACCGATTAACCGCTGTCCTGCGCGACGGAGCTTGCTCGAAGACCCCGCATAAGCAGGTCCAATAGCCTCAATAAAAAAATTTCATTCGACCTTTCGCCTATCTCAAGGCAAAGTAGAATGAACGCATTCCATCAATCCCCTGAATCTTCTTGGCTTCGCTGGATATAGCAAAACCAGGGAAGATGTATCCCGGAGCCACATCACTCAAGTCGACGCGACCGACAGGGAACGACGACCTGGAACAAAACGAGATTAGGACACAGTATCCCTGGTTTTGCTCTGGAACATCCGAATACTGCGCACATGGCAGCGACGCAGCTGCGAATCTATTTCTAGGCGTTCCTGTTTAAGTTCCTCGGAACGTCCGCAAGTTCAACATTTTTTCGCGATTAAGCTTTCTGTACTCCATTCTTCAACCACGGCGGTGAATTGATATGCGATGTATTTTGGAGCGGTCCCACGGTAGCTGCTACCCGGCCAAGAATCATGGGAGAACGTCTTTCTTCAGGAGAGACTGCGCACAAGCCAGTTCCGCACCGCGCCCTCACCACAGAACCGCTCTGGCACGCGCGGTTCTCCTGCTTTTGCTCTTTGCAGGATGGTGCGGCATCAGCGCCTATGCACAGGTCGCCGCCACAACCAGCGCGCCTGCGTCGCAGACGCAGCAGCAAATCCAGCAACATCTCCAGCAACTGGATCAAGCCGTGCAAAGCGCCCAGCTCTCCGCGGACAACGGATGGATGCTTGTTTCCGCAGCGCTGGTGTTGATGATGACCATTCCGGGACTGGCGCTGTTCTATGGCGGCCTGGTGCGAAAAAAGAATGTCTTGAGCACGATGATGCACAGCTTCGCCATGACCGGCATCATCACGGTGGTCTGGGCCTTCGTCGGCTTCAGTTTATGTTTTGGCTCAGGGAACAGGTTTATTGGCGGATTTCATCATCTGTTTTTGCGCGGAGTCGGCTCGGCGCCCGACCCTGCCTACGCGGCCACCATTCCCCTGGCCACGTTCATGATCTATCAGTTAATGTTTGCCATCATCACTCCGGCGCTCATCTCCGGAGCCTTTGCCGAACGGATGAAGTTCAGCGCGATGGCCTTGTTTACCTTGCTGTGGTCTCTGTTCGTGTATGCGCCCATGGCCCACATGGTGTGGGGCAAAGACGGCTTGCTGAATGCATCTCTGACCGGCGGCGTTCCCACATTGGACTTTGCCGGCGGCACCGTGGTCCACATCACTTCCGGAGTCTCAGCCCTGGTCTGCGCGCTGTATCTGGGCAAACGCCTCCACTATCCCAAGGAGCCGATGCCGCCGCATAGCGTCGTTCTCAGCTTCATCGGCGCGGGTCTTCTGTGGGTAGGCTGGTTCGGATTCAATGCGGGCAGCGCGTTGTCGGCGGGCACGCTCGCCACCAGCGCCTTTATCGCCACGCACTTTGGCGCGGCAGCCGCAGCCATCGGTTGGTGCCTGGCGGAATGGTTCCGCAACGGCAAGCCCAGCGCCTTGGGAGCGATCTCCGGCGCAGTCGCGGGCCTTGTGGCGATCACCCCGGCAGCTGGATTCGTTGGACCCATGTCGGCCCTCACCATTGGATTTCTTGCCGGGCTGGTCTGCTACTTCATGGTCGCCAAGGTCAAACAATGGTTTGGCTATGACGACTCCCTGGATGCGTTTGGCGTGCACGGCGCGGGTGGAACTCTCGGTGCGATCCTTACCGGCGTGTTCGCATCGCGCGCCATCAATCCCATCTTCAAGGACGTGCATGGCAACGCGCTTCCGGTCGGCTGGCTCGACGGCAACTGGATGCAGGTGCCCCATCAATTGGTGGGCGTGGCCATTGCCTGGACCCTTTCCATCGTGGGAACGCTGGTGCTGTTGAAGATCGTGGATATGCTGGTCGGTCTGCGTGTCACTCCCTCCGACGAACACGAAGGCTTGGACCTGAGCCAGCATGGCGAAGAGGGGTACGATTGGGAAATTGCGGCTTCTTAGCGTCACGCTGGTATCTTGTCGGTGAGGAAAGACAAATCAGAAAGCAGCCCTTCTTTTTCTAAGGAAAGTGAGGAAGCGAGACATGCAGAAGATTGAGGCGATCATTCAGCCATCGAAGCTGGACGCGGTGAAAGAAGCGCTGATTGAAATTGGTGTAGAAGGCATCACTATCCTGGAAGCGCGCGGACACGGGCGCCAGAAGGGCCATACCGAGTTCTACCGCGGCCGCGAATATGCCGTAGACGTGCTGCCCAAGATCAAACTGGAAGTCGTCGTCACCGATGCCATGGCGGAACGCGCCGTCCAGGCCATCCTCACCGCTGCCCGCACCGGCAGAATTGGCGATGGCAAGATTTTTCTGTCGCGCATCGACGAAGCGATTCGCATTCGCAACGACGAACGTGGAGAGACCGCTCTGTAGATCGCTTGGCAGATTGACCGGCCCTTCGTCCGATCTGTTTCTTCGCAAAGGAGCCTCCCATCCCGATCTCCGATTCACCTTCGATCCAGCTCCTGCGTGTGGAGTATCAGCGTACTTCGGACCAGATGCGGGAGTTCTTTGCCGAATCACAGGATGGTGCGGTTCTAGTCCAACGCCGCGCGGAGCTGGTCGACCATATCATTGAACGTCTGTGGCTGGAGCACATCGCTACGGAGGAGTACGGTCCGCAAGGTCTCACTCTCGCCGCCATCGGCGGATACGGAAGACGCCAGCTCTTTCCTTATTCCGATATCGATCTTCTATTCATCGCCAGCGACGCCACCGCGGAAGGCAGCCACAAAGCCGAGATCCGAAAATTGTCTCAGGATTTATGGGACATTGGGTTGCGCGCCAGCGCCACCACCCGCACCCTCGCGGAGTGCGAGCGGATCAGCGAAGAGAATCCCGAATTTACTCTCTCGCTGCTCGATCGCCGTTATGTCGCCGGAGACTTTGCCCTGTTTGAAGAGCTCGACCTGGAGCGCATTCCCGCTCTGGTTGAACGCCGTCGTTCTCAACTGTTCACCGCCATCGCCCAGCTGACAAGCGCCCGCCACGCAAAATTTCAGCGAACGCTTTTCCATCTCGAACCTAATGTAAAAGACGGCGTCGGCGGCTTGCGCGATTTCCATACCTGCGTATGGCTCGGTCAGCTGCTGCCGGAGACGACGCGCTATTCCGCCAGCCGCTATGAAAAAGATCTGCTGGTCGAGCGGCAGGATGACTCCGCCCTGGCGCATCAATTTCTCGTCACAGTCCGCACGTTTCTCCATTACAGAAGCCAGCGAGACGACAACATGCTCTACTGGCAGGCGCAGGATGAAGCAGCGGAGCGGTATCTCGGCCTGGCCGTCGTCAAACCCAGGCTGACCGACAAACGTCCTGCAGACACCGCCGGATGGATGCGCCAATATTTTCGTCATGCCCGCTCCATTGAATGGCTCACCCGGCAAATGCTGGATGAAATTCCCAGCGGCCGTCTTGCCCTGATCGATCAAATCCGCCAGTGGCGCAGCCGAACTGTGTTGAGTGGCTGTCCCGTCGCCGACGGAAAAATCTCCCTGAAAACAGATGCGGAATATGCCGATCCCAACCGCGTATTGACGCTGTTTCAAATGCTCGCTCAGCAGCGCCTCCAACTCACCCGCGAGGCCGAGGGTCATCTCAGCGAATCGCTGGGGGTTCTGGCCGAACGATTACCCGAAGGATCTGCGCTGTGGGAACGGGTGCGGCAGATTCTTCTGGGACCTGAAGTTGCCCACTCCCTGCGTATCATGCACGCGTTAGGAATTCTTGAATTGATTCTCCCGGAGTTCCATGGGGTGGACGCGCTCGTGGTGCGCGATGCCTATCATCGTTACACCGTCGACGAACATACCTTTCTGATTCTCGAAAATCTACACGCTCTGTCGCAGCCAAACGACGAATGGGAGAGCGGATTTGCGGCAATTCTGCGCGAGGTGGAGGAGCCTGAATTGCTCTATCTCGCAGCCCTGCTGCACGACACCGGCAAGGCTCGCAGCGAGGGCAGCCATACAGAACACAGCATGTGGATTGCCGATGCGGTTTGCGAGCGTTGGCATCTGACCCCCACCCAGCGCGAAACCGTGTTGTGGCTGATTCGCCATCACCTGGAAATGTCCCTGGCGATGCGCAAGGATATCTTCGACGCGGAAACTGCACGAATGTTTGCCGAGCTCGTCGGCACTCCCTACAATCTGCGCCTGCTGACGTTGCTCACCTACGCCGACATTCATTCCGTCAATCCTGAGGCGCTGACACCATGGAAGGCGGAGAATTTATGGCGGCTCTACATGGCGACCTCAAATTATCTGGATCGCAATGTTGATGAGGACCGCATTGAAGCCGACGCCGACACCGCCGCAATTCAGCAGGTGATCGTGTTATCGCCCAACGACTCTGTCGCCATCCACAGCTTTCTTGCCGGTCTGCCGCAACGGTATTTGCGCACGCGCACCGCCCAGGAAATTCTGACCCACTGGCAGCTGGCCGCGCAGTTGGAAGGGTCGTCCTCCAGGCTGGTGCTGACACGCGTGGATGCGTGGTGGGAATGTACCTTGATCACCCATGACCGCCCCTTCCTGTTTGCCGATGTGGCTGGCGCGTTGACCGCATGGGGCATGGATATTTTGAAAGCGGATGCATTTTCGAACGCGGCCGGAATTGTCATCGATCACTTCCGCTTCCTTGACCGCTACGAAACCCTGACCCTCAATCCCGCTGAAACCAAGCGATTTGAGAAGAGTCTGACCGATGTAGCCAGCGGCACCGTCTCCGTCGAGCGCCTGCTGGCTGCCCGCGCTCATTCGGCGCGTACCCAGAACAATAAAACACGTGTGGAAACCAGGCTCTCCATCGACAACACATCGTCCACCCACAGCACCATCCTGCAGGTCATTACGCAGGACACCCCCGGTTTATTGCGCCGCCTTAGTCTGGTCCTGGCCCAGCAGAAATGCGATATTTCCGTCGCCCTGATCGACACCGAAGGCGAAGTGGCAATTGACGTTTTCTACCTGACAAAAGGTGCGGACCCGTCAGAAAAATCTTCGCCCAGCGCTCAGCCTGAAAATGCAAAGCTCGATCCCGCATTTCTCGATCATCTGCAAAATGTGCTGGCGGAAGCTCTCCAAACGTCCGCCACATCGCGCTGAAATCGCGCCGTACAATGCCGCGCATTAGCATGACCCTCCTGTTCTCAACAGCATTTCATCCACCCGTCAGCGCGGAGTACACTGAGGGCGTTGTCACGGCTCGTGAAGAAAAAGCTGCACCCTGTGATTCTTGGCCGGTTATAGTAACCGTGAAACTTAGTAACCTGGAACGGCTCTGGAATGCCATCGATGAAACCCAAATTCTCCCCTCGCCTTCTGTGCATGCTCCTTTCATCACTGCTGTTGTTCTCGTGTGCAAGCTCTCTCTTGGCAGCGCGCACGCATGGCAAACACAGCCAGGCTGCGGTACCCCAGGGCAAGCCAACAGTGCAGCAGGTCGAACCGCCAAACTGGTGGAGCAATTTGCCCAATCCGATGGTCCTCCTCTATGGAAAAAATCTGACCGATGCGCACATCAGCAGCAGCGTCGCTGGAATTTCCGTGCGGCGAACCAGATTTTCTCAAAACGGCCACTGGGCCTTCGTCTGGCTGGATACCTCAGAGACTCCCCCACAGCATTTCGACTTGATTGTGCGCACTTCGGGCGGTCAAACGCGTGTCCCGTATCAACTGGACAAGCGGCACGATCTTAGCCAGGGCTTCCAAGGCTTCACATCTGCGGACGTAATGTATCTCATCATGCCCGACCGCTTTTCACAGGGAGATTCCTCGAATGACCGTCTGCCGAAATCTCCAGTCACAGTCGATCGCAGCAATCCTCACGCGTATCACGGCGGCGACCTGCGCGGTATCGAAAATCATTTGGATTACCTGAAACAGCTCGGCGCGACCACTCTCTGGATCACTCCGCTCTATGCCCAGGATAGCCTCTCGGAAGACTATGACGGGTACGAGCCAGTCAACATGTATCAGGTCAATCCGCACTTCGGCACGCTGCAGGACTATGAGGACCTGGCGGCGGCCGTGCATAGCCACGGCATGAAGCTGGTGTTGGATATCGTCGCCAACCACGTCGGCCCGAAAAGCGAATGGGTCGCCGACCCTCCCACACCGGATTGGTTCCATGGCACGCCGGCCAATCATCTGGGAGCAACAGATAATTTTGCCTCCATTGCCAGTCCTCATGCGGCTCCGGCAGCCTACGAGCCCGTGGTGGATGGATGGTTTCGCAATGTGCTGCCCGACCTGAATCAATCCAATCCACTGGTCAAGCAATACCTGGTGCAGAATGTCATTTGGTGGGTCGAGACCGGAACGTTGGATGGCCTGCGTCTGGATACATTCCCGTATGTCGATCGTTCTTTCTGGCAGGATTTTCATGCCACGATGCACGCACTCTATCCCGGCCTCACCGATGTGGGAGAAGTCTATAGTTCCGATCCGACGGTTACGTCGTATTTTGCCGGTGGAGAGAAACACGCGGGCGTCGACACCGGGCTCACCACTCTGTTTGATTTCCCCAGCTACTTTGCCTTGCGCTCAACGCTGACCGGCCCGCTCTTCGACAGGATCGTCCATGACCACACTGGAAAAAATCCAGCGACAGGACTGGCTCTATCCGCACCCCGATCAGCTGACAACATTTTTTGGCAATCACGACACTGCGCGTTTTCTCTCACGTGCCCGGTGCGACTGTCGCGCGCGAGCGGATCGCCTTCGGATTGCTGGCCACCATGCGCGGCATGCCCCAGATTTATTCCGGCGATGAAATTGCCATGTCATCTGGAAATAACGGGGACAACCGGTCCGACTTTCCCGGAGGATTTCCCGGCGATTCCGCAAATGCTTTCGTCGCGACCGGTCGCAGCCCGCAGCAGGAAGCCATGCATGCGTGGGTGCAGGGTCTGCTCGACCTGCGCGCTCATCACGACGCATTGCAGACCGGAACGCAGCAAAACCTGCTGGCAGACGATAACGGCTACGTGTTTGCCCGCATCGCAGGTTCCCCGTCTGCAAAGGCTTCGTCGCCCGCTCCCGCGCCGTCGGAAATCGTTCTTGTTCTGTTGAATAAGTCCGATGCGTCCCGAACCTTTCATCTGGATTTCTCCCGCACCGCGCTCGACGGAATCGGCTCGCTTGCTCCTTTGTGGAACACAAAAGATACAGTGACTGTTACACAAGATCATTGCGATGTAAATGTAGGCGCTGAACAGCTGGTTGTGTTCGCGGCGCAACCATAAAGAGTACGTTGCCGATTCAAATGGAAGCCATGCGGAAACCCCTGCGCGTTGCGGCAATCGGAGAACTTCTGTGGGATTTGCTTCCTGACGGCCCCCAGCTCGGAGGCGCGCCTGCGAACTTTGCCGCCATGCTCGCGCAAATGTCCTTTGGCGCAACGAACAACCCCGCGAACGAAGTCTTCCTTGTCACTTGCATCGGAAACGATCCCCTTGGTGTGCAAGCGCGCCAACAGTTGATCGAACACCGCGTTTGTCCGGATTATATTTCCGTCGATCGCAGCCATCCCACCGGAACCGTCGAAGTCTTGCTCGATGCGGACCAGGGACCTCGCTATCGCATCCACGAAAACGTGGCATGGGATTTTGTGCCGGAAATTCCGCAACTCTCCGCGCTTGCGCCGACCCTGGATGCAATCTGCTTTGGAACTCTCGCGCAGCGCTCGCCAGTAACGCGAGCCACACTTCGCAGCCTGGTTGCAGCCACGCGCGCAGATTGCCTTCGCGTCTTCGATGTCAATCTCCGCGATCCCGATTGGACCGCGGAAGCCGTGGCCTGGGGCTGCGCACACGCAACCATTCTGAAAATGAATCAGGAAGAGGTCGCGCATGTTGCCCACGCCGTCGCTGCGACGAACCATCAAACGCCTCTGCTCGTTGCGCGTTTTCTGCTCGACCGATTTCCAATTCAGCTAGTTGCGGTCACGCGTGGTCAGCATGGCAGCCTGCTGGTAACGCGCGAAGCTGTCCACGATCATCCCGGAATTCCTGTGCATATGTCGGACTCGATCGGCGCTGGCGATTGCTTCACCGCGGCGCTCACGCAGTACGCGCTTCGTCACCGCCCACTCCCAGTCCTTGCCGAGGCCGCGAATCGTTGGGGAGCATGGGCCACAACTCAGCGCGGTGGCATGCCCGTTCTAGATGCGCAGACCCGCACGCACCTGGAAACCTCCATCGAACAATCAGAAAATTAGCAAAACTATCCTAGTAAAAAATAGGCCGAACTATCCTATAACTAGGGAGGGGGCCAATCGGTGTCGCGAATCAAACCTTTCGCCTTGGCTGCGGTCGTTGCCGCGTCCATCTCGCTGGGCGCGCAGAACTCCACCATGCGTCCTCCGATTACAGGGATTGCCAAGGTCTCCGTCTATGCCTCGAACCTGGACAAATCGAAACAGTTCTACGGAAATTTCCTCGGCTTCCCACAGATTGGCGCCACATCCGGGAACCGCGCCTCTCGAATTTCGTGTGAACTCGAAGCAATCGATTGAAGTCGTGCCGCTGCCCAAGGGCGAAACCGACGACCTGGCCTATGTTGCTTTCGCCACTTCCGATATCGAATCCCTGCAGCGGTATTTGCTCAGTCAAAAAGTTCCGGTCGAAGGGCAAATCCAAACGCAGCCGGATGGCGCGCAGTTTCTCTGGGTCAAAGACCCTGAAGGCCATCGCATCCAGTTTGTGCAGCTGCCATCCCCCGGCCACTTGCTTCCTGTCCGGTCCACAGCGACCTCCGAAGACGCAACCCAGCCCATCTCCCAGCGCATTCTCCATGCCGGGTTTGTCGTGCACGATCGCGCTGCGGAAGACCGCTTTTTCCACGACGTCCTTGGATTTAGCGAAGGCTGGCAAGGCGGCAGAAACGGCAAGACAGAATGGATCGACATGCGGGTGCCGGATGGCACAGATTGGCTGGAGTACATGCTGCATGACCCCAGCTGCTCGAGTCCCACCGGACAGCGGCGTCGTCAACCACTTCGCCCTGGGAGTGCCGGATATTCACCTGGCTGCGGACATGCTGCACCATCGTCATTGGGACTCATCCACGCCGCCCGAGGACCCGCAGATTGGTCGCAATGGAAGATGGCAGCTGAATCTCTTCGATCCCGATGGCACCCGCGTGGAATTGATGGAGTTCGGCCCGGTCCGCACTCCGTGTTGCTCCCCCTATACCCTGCCGACGCCCAAATAGCCTTCTCATTTAAACTGGTGTCCTATGTCCAGCTCGTCTGTTTCCGCAACCGCCTCCCCTGTAAAAAAGACCGCTCTCAACTCCACGCATCGCCAATGTGGCGCGAAAATGGTCGACTTCGGCGGCTGGGACATGCCGGTGGAATATGCCGGCTTGATCGCCGAGCACATGGCCGTGCGTACCCGCGTGGGCCTGTTTGATGTCAGCCACATGGGCGAAATCCAGCTGCGCGGTCCGGAGGCGCTCGATGCCGTCCAGTTTATTTCCATGAACGATGCCTCCAGGCTCGCCGAAGGTCAGGCGCAGTACTCCGCGCTGCTCACCCCCGAAGGCACCTTCGTCGACGACATTCTTGTCTATAAATTCAGCCCCAATGATTATTTGCTGGTCGTCAACGCCGGCACGCGCCCCAAGGATTATGCCTGGATCAAGCAGCACGTCCAGCGCTTCCACTGCCATGCCAGCGATTACAGCGACCACTATTCGCAGCTCGCCATTCAAGGTCCGCAGGCTTTGGCCACGCTCAAAAAGCTCACCCGCGTCGACCTCGACGCGATCAAAAATTACTGGTCCGTCTGGGGCCAGGTCTGCGGCATCCATAATGTCCTCATCTCCCGCACCGGCTACACCGGCGAGGACGGTTTTGAAATCTACATTCCCTCCGACGAAGCCACCACCACCCGCGTGTGGCAGGAAATTCTGGACGCCGGTCACGAGTTCGAGATTGTCCCCTGCGGCCTCGGCGCGCGCAACACGCTTCGTCTGGAAGCATCGATGCCGCTCTACGGCCACGAAATCACGGAAGAAACCACCGTCTTCGAAGCTGGGCTCGATCGCTTCTGCAAGCTCGACAAGCCGGAGTTTCTCGGTCAGACGGCGCTAAAAAAGCTGCAAGACAAGGGCGCGCCGCAGCGCAAGCTGGTCGGCATGGAAATGATCGAGCGTGGTATCGGCCGCGACGGCTATCCCATCTGCACCCTGGCTGGCGAACAAATTGGCGCGGTCACCAGCGGCTCTCCCGCTCCATTTCTGAAAAAGAACATCGCGCTCGGATATGTTCCAGCCGCGCACAGCACTGTAGATACGGAACTTGCAGTAAAAATTCGCGGCCAGGATGTGCGTGCCCGCATTGTTACGCAGCCGTTTTATCGCCGTCCAAAAAAACGCGCCTGAACCTGTCTCCAGTAAAAAAATCCTCTGCGGAACACTTGGCTTCCGCCGCGCGATTCTCCGGCAACATACAATGGAAGGTGACGAACCCAATGGCATATCCAAATTCTTACCACTACACTCGCGAGCATGAATGGATTCAGGTCGAAGGCGCAATCGGCACCGTCGGCATTACCGATTATGCGCAGAACTCTCTGGGCGACATCGTCTTCGTCGACGCCCCCAAGGTCGGCGACACCGTTGAAGCCGGCAAGGTCTTCGGCAGTGTGGAATCCGTAAAGGCTGTCTCCGATCTCTACTCGCCAGTCAGCGGCACGGTCACAGCTGTGAATCAGGAACTCGTCACCGCGCCGGAAAAGATCAACACGGAACCGCACCAGGCCTGGATCATCAAAGTGCAGCTGGCCAAGCCCTCCGAAGTCGATGCGCTGTTAAATTCTGCCGACTACGAAAAATTTATTTCCGAAGAAACGAACGCCTAAGAAATTTCGCCGGCGTTGCAATCTTCAGGCTCGAACACAGGAATCTGAACCATGCGCTATCTACCCAAATCTCCAACCGACCGCGCCGCCATGCTGAAAGAAATCGGCGTGTCCTCGATTGGCGATTTGTTCCGCTCCATCCCCGCCGAGTATCGCCTGACCGGCGACCTCAACATTCCGCCGCAGATGGGCGAGCAGGAAATTGTCAATCTTTTTCGCGCCGCCGCCGACCGCAACGCCAATGGCTACGCCAGCTTTCTCGGCGCGGGCGCGTATCGTCACTATCGCCCCGTGGTCATCGATGCGCTGGTGCAGCGCGGCGAGTTCCTCACTTCCTACACGCCGTATCAGGCGGAAATTTCTCAGGGGACGCTGCAGGCGATCTTCGAATTCCAGACCATGATCTGCGAGCTCACCGGCATGGAAATTGCCAACGCCTCCATGTACGACGGCTCGACCGGCGCAGCGGAGTCCGTCATGATGGCCGCGCGCATCACTCGCCGCAGCCACATCGTCGTCGCAACCACCGTGCATCCTGAGTATCGCGAAGTTCTCAAAACCTACGCGCAGCATCAGGGACTCTCCAAGCATCGCGTTGGCTACGGCGCGGACGGCCGCGTCGACATGGCAGCCCTCGAAGCCGCCATCACCGACAAAACAGCCTGCGTGCTCATTCAGTCGCCCAATTTCTTCGGCGTTATTGAAGATGTCGCCGCCATCGCCGAGCTGGCCCACGCCAAAGGCGCGCTGCTCATCGTCTCCGTTGCCGAAGCGCTCTCGCTCGGCATCGTGCGCCCTCCGTCGAAGCCGACATCGTCTCGCTCGAAGCGCAATCCTTCGGAGTCGCCGTCGGCTACGGCGGACCCTACTGCGGCGTATTGGCCTGCAAGGAAAAATTCATCCGCCAGATGCCCGGTCGCCTCACCGGCGCCACCGTCGATCAGCAGGGCCGCCGCGGATTTGTCCTGACTCTTTCCACCCGCGAACAACATATTCGCCGCGAAAAAGCGACCTCCAACATCTGCACCAACCAGGCCCTGGTCGCGTTGATGACCTGCATCTATCTCACCATTTACGGCAAAGCCGGCATGCGCGAACTGGCGGAGCAAAATCTGGCGAAGGCGCACTATGCCGCGCAAACACTGGCTGCGACGCCGGGCAGCAAATTGCTCTTCGCCGAACTCTCCGCGCTTCAATGAGTTTGTTTTGCATACCGCGGAAGCGCCCGACATCATCAATGCTCGCCTGCTGCAGCAGAAAATGATTGGCGGACTGCCGCTGTCCCACTGGTATCCCGAACTGCGGAATGCATCCCTGTGGTGCGCGACCGAGCAAAATTCACGCGCCCAAATCGATGCCGCGGCTGCGGTCATCGCGGGCAAGGAAGCCCCCGCACTGGCGTACGTATAACCGTGGAGAACGAAATGGCGACGGAAACAATCACACCCTCGAACGCAACCGCCTCTGAAACAAAGGGCTCGCCTTTTGTTGGCGAGCGCTCGAAGGTTTCCAGCCACATCAACCAGAATGAAGGTTTGATCTTCGAGAAATCCTCGCCCGGCAAAAAAGCCTATCGCCTTCCGCCGCTGGATGTTCCTGCGGTCGATCCGCAGGCGCTGCTCGGCAAACATACCCGTGAAGATCTTGGCCTGCTGCCCGAAGTCAGCGAGATCGAAATCATCCGCCACTTCACCCGCCTCTCTACGTGGAACTACGCCATCGATCTTGGCATGTATCCGCTGGGCAGCTGCACCATGAAATACAATCCCCGCGTCAACGAAATGGTGGCGCGTCTGGAGGGCATCGCGGAAGCGCATCCCTACCAGCCAGAATCGCTTTCTCAGGGTGCCATGCGCGTCATGTGGATGCTGCAGGACTGCCTGAAAGAAATTACCGGCATGGACGCCATCACGCTGCAGCCCGCCGCAGGCGCACATGGGGAGTTCACCGGAATTCTTCTTGTCCGCGCGTATCACGAGTCCAAGGGCAATCCGCGCAAGAAGATTTTGATTCCCGACTCCGCCCATGGCACCAATCCCGCCACCGCTGCCATCTGCGGCTATCAGGTGCAGAATCTAAAATCCAACAGCAACGGCATGGTCGACCTTGCCGAGCTCGAGCAGCTTGTCGATGAAGAGACGGCTGCGCTCATGTTGACCAATCCTTCCACCATCGGCGTGTTTGAAAGCGAGATTCACAAAATCGCCGACGTCCTGCACTCCAAGGGCGCGCTGCTCTACATGGATGGCGCCAACATGAACGCCCTGGTCGGCAAGACGCGCCCCGGCGACTTCGGTGTCGACGTCATGCACTTGAATCTTGCATAAGACCTTCTCCACTCCGCACGGCGGCGGCGGTCCCGGCTCCGGCCCGGTGGCCTGCAAGAAAAATCTGGAACCATTTCTGCCCACGCCTGTCCTGGTGGAAACACCCGACCGCACGCTCACCTTCAACTACGATCGTCCCCAATCCGTTGGCCGCGTGCGCATGTTCTACGGCAACTACGGCATGTTCGTTCGCGCGCTCGCCTACATCCTCGCCAACGGTCCCGACGGCCTGCGCCAGACAACGGAAGATGCGGTGCTGAACGCCAACTATCTCCGCGCCAAGCTCGAAGATGTATACGAGCTGCCCTACAAAACCGCCACGCTGCATGAGGTTGTCTTCAGCGATCGCCGCCAGGCTCGCAATGGCGTCAAAACCGGCGACATCGCCAAGCGCCTCATCGACTACGGCTTCCATCCCTACACCACTTCGTTCCCGATGATTGTTCCCGGCGCGCTGATGATTGAGCCCACCGAAAGCGAGTCCAAGGAAGAGCTGGATCAGTTCATTGACGCCATGCGCCAGATTGCCCGCGAGGCCGAAGAAAATCCGGAGCTGATCCTGCACGCCCCGCACGCCACCCGCGTCTCACGGATGGATGAAGTCACCGCCGCGCGCAAGCCTGTTCTGCGCTGGAAGCCTGACGCCGCACTCCCATCAGCCGCGTCCGAAGCTGCATCCTCCGAGAATCCTCCACTCGTTCCCGCCACTCCCGCCAAGGAGTACTAGGATGGCCTCGGCCTTCGATGACCAGCGCGAGACCCTCGAAAAGCATGAGTTCATGCTCGGCATCCCGCGCGGTCGCCTCGCTGTCACGCTCGACATGATCACCGACGCCCTCATCCTGGTCGGCCAGCACGGCGTGTATTGCACTTCCGCCCGCAATCCCAACCAACCCGCTCTCGATCTACAGACCGTCATGCAGCAACTAACCGGCGCCAAAGAACTCATCCAGTCCGTCATGCAGGAACTCACCAGCAAACCCGACTCCAAATAAGCGGTTATTGAATCGACGCAGCCTTAACTCGCCTCTGACTCCTAGGAGTGATGATGTTCTTGCTGCAGGATCGGTCAATGTAGTCACTGCGGCGGATTGGCTGGACGCTACTTGATCCCCACCGCCATGGAATCCGCTCCCACCAGGTGTTCGACGCGCGTCTGACGGAAGCCTGCTTCCTTCATCCAACCCATGCAGTCGGCCCCCGTGTAGTCGAAGCCGCCCTGAGTTTCGATCAGCATATTCAAGCTCGCCAGCAGGCCAAAGGCATTCTTTGACCGGTCGTCGTCGATCATGGAATCGTACACAATCAGCGCGCCTCCTTCGGGAAGAACCTCGTAGGCTTTGCGGACCAGCAGAAGCTTCTCTTCAAGATTCCAGTCATGAAGGATGTGGCCCATCATGATGACATCTGTTTTGGGCAGCGGATCGCGGAAGAAATTGCCGGCCTGGAAGCGCACCCTGGACGACAGTCCATTGGCCTCCACATACTCCTCGAAGATGGGCGCGACTTCTGGAAGGTCGAATCCGATGCAGGAAAGGTGCGGATTTTTGAGGGCCACCTGGACAATCAGATCGCCCTGCGCGGCGCCGGCGTCGGCCACGGTCTTATAGTTTGCCCAGGGGAACTTGGAAGCAATGGCAAGGTTAGCGCCGCGGCTGATGCCGGTCATCGCGCGTAGAAATCCCTTCAGCCGCTCCGGATCGGCGTAGAGCGCAGCGAAAACGTCCGGTTCGCCGTGCGCTGCCTCATTCTGCGGTTGGCCGGTGCGCAGGGCCGTCGTCAGGTTGCTCCAGTGGGAATAGAGGCGGCGACTCGCCATCTCCAGCATTCCGCCAATGTAGGATGGCTTGCGTTTGTCGAGGAAAAAGTCGGTGGAAGGCGTGTTGGAATACTTTCCATCGTGGCGCGCGAGAAAACCCAAGGCCACCAGCGCGTCGAGAAAATCGCGGG
Organism: uncultured Acidobacteriota bacterium; assembly: GCA_963719625.1. Taxonomy (GTDB): domain Bacteria; phylum Acidobacteriota; class Terriglobia; order Terriglobales; family Acidobacteriaceae; genus JAKAAZ01. The sequence goes on along the minus strand of CAVRDB010000032.1, from coordinate 35,634 downwards.
AGGAACGCGGATGCAGGCCGAGCCGTCCTGTGAGCGTATTCAGGTCTTCGGGACCATTGGCCAATTCGGTGAAGACCTCCATTTCGACCGCACTTAGGAGTGTCTTCGAGGCCCAGAAGCCTGTACCGATTTGCAGTATCTGATCGGGTTGCGGCGCGGTAGCGGTCATTTATCCCCCCTCTTAGTTAACTCCTGTTGTCCTCACGAAAGAATTCCCGCAAGGGTTTCAACCATGGCATCCATTTCGCAGAGCTTCGTCTCGCCCAGGTTTTGACGTTCAATAACTCACGCATGCCCCATGACAATAGTGTGCGGGCTCATGGGGATGGGATGCGCACCCATTCCTTTGAAACCGGCTTCGTTGTACATGCTGGTCAGCTCGCTTAGCGTATACGCATCGCCCGATGGGGTGCTGGTCAACATCGTCAGGGAGAAGGCCGCGGGCATCGGCGGCGAGACGCGGTCTTCGTTGGGCACAAATTCCAGCGTCGCACAGCGCCCACCCGGACGCAGCGCGGCGTGGATTTTTTTCAGCAGGCCCACGCAGGTCGGCTTGTCGAAGTGGTGCAGAAAATTGGTCAGCAGCACGGCATCGTACGGCCCGTCGAAATCCACATCGAAAGCGCTGCCGGGCAGCATCGTATAGCGTTCGTGAACACCGGCCTTGCGAGCATTGTCCAGAGCCACGCGCAACACCGGTGCCCAATCCAGGCCCGTGACGTGTGCTTGCAGGTTCTGCTTCGCAATTTCAATTCCGAACAAGCCGTGACCCGCGGCGATATCCAGCACGCGCATCGGACCCGCGTGTCCTTCCAGCACAACCGCGCCCAGCGGCCTCGCCATGGGAGCCATCATCGGCGCCATGGTTTCCGCGAACTGAACCCAGATCGGATTCTCCGGCTCCACGCTGCCGTCCCCCGGCAGAACGGTACGGCCAGTGCGCACGATTTCCGCCAGGTTGTCGTACGTGCCTCGCATCTCTCGGTTGCCAAGAAATTTTGCAATAGAGGCCAGGCACGATGGCGAGCGCGGGTCAAGAAAGGCTGCGCTGGTCGGCGTATGCCGATAGCGCCCGTCTTCTTTTGCCAGCACACCGTAAATTGTCAGAAAGTCGCACAGGATGCGGATGCCTCGTTCCGATGCCGAGCAGTGACGCGCAATGGAAGCCACATCTCCCGGCCCTTCGCCCACAGCCCCAAAAACATCCAGTTCGATTGCCGCCTGTAACGCCGCCGTGCGTCGATGCGCCTGCAGCATTTCAAAAACCAGGCCTGGAGTTAACGCGTCTTCGCCGCCATTTCCTGCATGCATAACAAGTCTCCTGTGAACTCGGTCAGAGATTTTATTTTTTTACATCGGATGTGGGGAAGCCACACCAGCGTATCACTACCCGCACACACTCGTTCTGCTCACAGGAATTCGTCCGCAGCATCGTGATAACCTCAATAGGGATGCGCCCGTAGCTCAGCTGGATAGAGTGAACGCCTCCGAAGCGTTAGGTCACAAGTTCGAATCTTGTCGGGCGCACCACCTCAAATACGCGCGCGTCGTGGGAAATGATTTGGCGCGATGGATTCGGAGGATAGAGATATGATTTCCGTCAACTGCCCCGGCGTGGAATTGTTGGAGCGCACGTCCGCCTAAAACGTATCTGCACTGAAAAACTGTAGCAGCGGCTCCAACGCAAAGGAGACCTCACGTGAAACGAACAATCGGGTTGGTTGCGATTTGTGTTTCGTTGCTAGGAGTTTCAATACAGGCGCAGGCTCCGCAAGGGCCGCCGAAACCGGGCCCGGAAGTGAAGCGGCTCGCGTATTTTGTTGGCAGCTGGAAAGAAGAAGGTAAATCTACCGCGCACGGCATGGCCGGACCGGTGTCGTCAACTCAAAAGTGGGAATGGGTGTCCGGAGGATTTTTTATTGTGGGTCATTCGGACAACAAATCGCCCGTGGGCAACTTTAAGATCATGGCCGTATTGGGATATGACCCGGAAACAAAAATGTACACCTACAACGCATTTGACAGTTGGGGCGAACTGATCACAGCCAAAGGAAATGTCAGCGGCGATACTTGGACTTGGATAACCGAGACGATGATGCAAGGTAAGCCGATGAAGACGCGCTTGACCGAGAAGGAAGTCTCCAAAACGCAATACACACTCAAATATGAATCGTCCACAGATGGCGGTAACACGTGGACATCGGATCTGGAATCGACGTTTACGAAGGTGGCGGCGGCGGCTGCTGCGAAGTAAGAATAGTCAACATGATTTTTAGGGCGCGTGGCGGATAGGCTGCGCACCTTACATCCAACCAACTGAACAGTGTTTACTTTCCCACTTCCAATATCCAAGGAGATTTGCGCGGATGAGTTATGTGCCCGACAAAAAACGCTATCAGCAGCATGAGTTTCGCCGCTGCGGACGCTCTGGAATCGTATTGCCGCCCGTCTCGCTGGGCCTATGGCAGAACTTCGGCGACGCCGACGTTTTTGAAACCGGTCGTGCCGTCATCCGTCGAGCTTTCGATCGCGGCGTCACCCACTTCGATCTGGCCAATAACTACGGGCCGCCCTACGGCTCCGCGGAAGAAAACTTCGGACACATTCTGCGCAAGGATTTTCGCGATCACCGCAATGAACTCCTGATCTCCTCAAAAGCCGGTTGGGATATGTGGCCCGGCCCCTACGGCATTGGCGGCTCGCGCAAATACATGCTGGCCTCGCTCGACGAAAGCCTGCAACGCATGGGCCTCGAGTATGTCGACATCTACTACTCGCACAAGCCGGATATGAACGTGCCGCTAGAGGAAACCATGGGCGCGCTCGTCACCGCCGTCCATCAGGGCAAGGCTTTATATGTCGGCATCTCTTCCTACGACGCCGACCGCACCCGCGAAGCGGCGAAAATTTTAAAAAGCCAAGGCGTTCCACTGCTGATCCATCAGCCCTCCTACTCCATGCTGAATCGCTGGATCGAAAAAGAACTGCTCGCCACATTGGATGAACTCGGTGTCGGCTGCATTGCATTTTCTCCGCTCGCCCAGGGCCTCCTGACCAGCAAGTATCTCAATGGAGTCCCGGAAAATTCCCGTGCCAAAGCTGGCGAAACGCTGCTGAAGGAATTCCTCAGCGAGCAAAACATTCAACGCGTGCGCTCTCTTAATGAGATTGCAAAAGGCCGCGGGCAAACTCTTGCGCAGATGGCAATTGCATGGGTGCTGCGTGATCCCCGCATTTCCTCTGCCCTGATCGGCGCGCGTAATGTGGAGCAACTCAACGACTCCCTCGACGCGGTGAAAAAACTTCAGTTCACCGATGCCGAGTTGAAAGAGATCGACGGCTTCGCGCAAGAGAGCGGAATCGATCTGTGGAAAGATGCCCGCGAGGGTCGCGAGTAGCCGGTATCACAGATTCCGTATCGATTCCTCGCATCTCCACCGCTCCCGGCGGCATCCACTGCATGAGACACTTGGCATGTGCGCTGGAAGCTCCGGGGTACCCGGCAACGGCCGCGCAACCAACTCATCGTCAGGAGCTTCGCGGAGTTGAACGCAGATTGCTATCCCGTTACGGCGCTGCCCCATGTCAGCCCTCTGTTCCGCGACTACGTGTCCGGCAACTGGGAGAAACTGCGTCCGTTCTATACGGATGAATCGGACCTGGACGCACCGAGTCCGGATCACTGGATGCAGCACCCTCCGTCGATGGACCCCGCCCGCCGTAAGGCCATCGTCGATCTGCTGCGTCAGCAGAATCGCAATTTTGGCGCGGGCTCCGTCACAGAATCCAATCTTGATCGCCTCGCTGCCGGAGCTGCAGCCGTCGTCACCGGCCAGCAGGTAGCGCTTTTCGGCGGTCCGCTCATGACACTGATGAAGGCCGCCACCGCCATTCATCTGGCCGCCGAGGCAAGTCGTGCCGGCCATCCTCATGTGCCCATCTTCTGGCTGGCCAGCGAAGATCACGACTTCGATGAGGTCAATCAGGCCACCTTCCTTTGCGGCAATGAAATCACCACCCTGCGCCTGCCGCATCATCCCGCGCCCGGCAAGCCCGTCGGTAATTTACCGTTGGGCGATGCCATCCTGCCGTTGCTGGCCGAGTTGCGCCGATGTCTGGGCCAGAACAACATCAGCGATCTGCTGGCTTCTGTCTACACTCCCGCCGCCACATTCGCATCCTCGTTTGCGGCATTGCTCACGCGCATTTTCAGCCAACACGGCTTGATCGTCATCGACGCTTCGTCACGGCCATTTCATGCCCTCGCCCACTCCACACTGCTCGCCGCCATTCAGAATGCCGACGAGCTTCACGCCGCCCTCCTCGAACGCGCGCACGCATTGGAGCAAGCCAGCTACCACGCCCAGGTAATGGTCGGCGAATTCTCCAGCCCGCTGTTCCTGATCGACGAAAATACCGGCGTGCGCAGCGCTCTCAAAAAAATCGCGCGCGACCAATGGTCTGCCGGCCCTGCGAAATACACCACCGCCGATCTCATCGCCATTCTCGACAATGCCCCGGAGCGCCTTAGCCCCAACGTTCTGCTGCGCCCGGTCATGCAGGACACCCTGCTCCCCACCTCTGCCTACATTGGCGGCCCGTCGGAGGTCGCCTACTTCGCCCAGTCGCAGGTTGTCTATCAGCGCATCCTCGGCCGCACCACTCCTGTTCTGCCGCGATACTCGGCAACTTTGTTGGATCCTGTGATGGCGCAGTTGTTGCACCGGCATCAACTCACATTGCCGGACGTGTTTACCACCCCCGACGTGCTGGCTCTTCGTCTAGGCGCACGCGTCATGCCGGTCGAAGGCAAGCGCAAACTCGCAGCCGCCGGCAACGCGCTGCATCAGGAGCTCGAATCGGTCACCGCATGGATGCGCGCGCAGGATGAAGGCCTCGGCCACGCTGCCGAAGTTGCCGCATCGAAAATGCTCTATCAGATGAACCGCCTGCGCCGGCTCTCCGCCACTTTCCAGCTGCAACGCGACCAAACCCTGCGCCGCCATGCCGACGCGCTCTGCCTGAATCTTTTCCCCCAAGGCAACTTGCAAGAGCGTGTCTTCGCTGGCGTTTCCTTTCTCGCCCAGTATGACCTGCCCCTCATCGACACTCTCGTCGAGCGGGCCCGCACCGGCCACTGCGGTCACCACGCTCTTTATTTGTAAGCTGACATCATCGAGCAGCGTGGACACATCCTCACCATTCGCAATCGCGATCTGCTGGAACATATTGCCAGGCCCGCGCCGACGAAGCCGCACGGAAACTCGCCTGAAGCATAAAGTTGTATCCTGAAGCGAAGCCCGCTATTGCAGGAGGGGATGCGCCCATGACCGCAAAGACTTCCACCATTTTTGATATCACTTGTCCCGATTGCGGCGCCGTCGTCAAGGTCGATGCGGCAACGCACGCCGTCATCGCTCACACTCCCGCTCCTCGGAAAAAGACCTTTGAAGATTTTGAAGCGGCCACGCGCGCGTTGAAAGATCAGGAAGAGCGCAAACAAGCGCTCTTTCGCCAATCCGTGGAAGCGGAAAAAAATAAGGACGACGTGCTGGAAAAGAAATTCTCCGAAGCGCTGCGTCGCGCCAAAGAATCGCCCAGCGAATCTCGTCCCCTGCGCGACTTCGATCTCGATTGAATCGAAGCAGTTCATCGCACAGGCGACCTGCCCCTTCAATCCATCGCGCCAACGACTTCGGCCACAGAGGCCTTCCAATCCGGTAATCTGCAAGGGAAGACTCGCGCGAATTTCATCGCTCTTTGTTGAGCAATTTCGCCGATTTCAATTAGGATGACTTCGTCTGATGAAACCGCTTGATCCTGGAACTCCGAATACTTCTGCCGCGAAATTCACGCGCCGCCGTCTTCTACGGGGCGCCGCCAACGTTGCCATTGCTGCAGCCGCCGAGACGCTCATGCCGCCCAACGTACAGCGTGCCTTGGCGGAGGGATGGTTCTTCGGTCACCGCGGCTCGATCCGCGATATCCGACACGTCGTCGTCCTGATGCAGGAAAACCGCTCCTTCGATCACTACTTCGGCACCCTCGCAGGGGTTCGCGGATTCGACGATCCAACCGCACTGACACTGTCCACGAATCGGTCCGTGTTCTACCAGCCTGATGCTCTCAATCCGCTGGGCTATCTGCTGCCTTTCCATCTGGACACCCAGGCCACCAGCGCCCAGAAAATTCCCTCCACCAGTCATGCCTGGGCAGTGCAACACGCAGCGTGGAATGGCGGACGAATGGATGAATGGCTCCCGGCCCATCGCAAAGCCGATGGCATCAATGGCCCCTATGTCATGGGCTATTACAACCGCACAGATATTCCTTTTCATTTCGCCCTGGCCGAGACGTTTACTCTCTGTGATGCCTACCATTGTTCCGTCATGGGCCCCACGCACCCAAACCGCATGCATCTGATGACTGGCATGATCGACGCCGATGGCCTCCATGGCGGACCGTTGATTAACAACACCGAGCCGAAGGATGGATTCACCTGGACTACCTATCCCGAGCGGCTGGAACAGGCTGGCATTTCCTGGAAGATCTACCAGCAGCAAGATAACTTCGGCTGCAACATGCTGGAGTATTTTCGAGCATTCAAACAAGCCCCAAAGGGCTCTTCACTCTATTCCAGAGGAATGGTCCGCGGTCCAGAAGGTCAGTTTGAGTACGATGCTATCCACGACAAACTGCCAACTGTCTCCTGGATTATTCCCACCAGTTTCCAGTCGGAACACCCGGACTATATGCCCGCCGACGGCGCGGCTTTTATCGCCAGCAAAATCGACGCCATTGCGGCCAATCCGGATGTCTGGGCAAAGACCGCATTCATCCTCAACTACGACGAAAACGACGGTATCTTCGATCACGTCGCGCCGTCCGTTCCGCCACCCGGCACCCCCGGTGAGTTTGTCCAAGGCCTTCCCATCGGCGCGGGATTTCGCGTCCCCTGCATCCTCATCTCGCCTTGGACCACTGGAGGCTGGGTATGCAGTCAGCAATTCGACCACACCTCCGTGCTTCAGTTTCTGGAACGCTTCACCGGAGTTCGCGAACCGAACATCAGCCCATGGCGTAGAAGCACCTTTGGCGATTTGACCTCTGGCTTCCGTTTCCGCCATGCGCAAAAAAAATCTCCCGTATTGCCCGATACCATCACCCCGTTAAACCTCGCTAAGTACGAGTCAACGAATTTGCCCAATCCCGTCTTTCCCACTGCCGACCAGCAGCTTCCGAAACAGGAAAGCGGCTCTCGCAAGCGCACCTAGCCACGGTCTATATTCAGGTTTCCAGGGTAGCGGTTGAACCTGCGGTTCCGGCCTCGAACAACCTTGTCCGCGCCTCGAATGACGTCAAACTTCCCCCCCTATGGAAGTCCTTGCCGCCTGCCGGGCGTCCTCCGGCTCCGTCCTCGCCTGTTTTCCGATGACCGCGGCCGTTTGCCGAGACATGAAACGAAGCTGCCTTCCAGAAGGCTGGCCTACCCGCCACTTCGGTCATGGTCAGCGTCGAGTTCAGCGCGGAGGTTCCCGAAAGGCTCTGGATTTCTCCCGGTTTTACCCATGGTTTCCTGGTATTGTCCCAGTCCGCCGACATGCTCTACAAAACCACCGACCTCTCTTCTCCCATCTCCGAACTCACCTTCCCGCGGAACGATCCCTCGCAATCGAATGGCCGTCGACCGTCGAACCTGCCTTGTACCAGACCGAATTGTCGGATTCAGCAACACATTGTCGGATTCAGCAACACCCGGGACTCAAAATCCCATCCCTGCCTTCGCGATAGCCAAAATCTTGAAGTCCTCACCAGGACTGCATATTGTGGTACTTCCTGGCAAACCCACGCCCTGCGGTAGCTCTACCGGCAACTCTCCTTCAGGTGCCTCGCCTGGCCACCGTTTGCAACCAGACAAGTGCTGTACCTGATTACCATCCCGTTTGTACAGATAACGGAAGTTTTTTTATCGTCTTGTTTCCCGAAATAGGGTAGACTCAATCAGAATTTCCTGCACATACAGGGTTTGTAACTTTAGGCACTGGAAACTAAAGTGTGCGGAAAATCATTGGTTTTGCGACGCTTCAATTTGGATTAGGCAAAAATTGCACGCTGTTTCGGCTCTTCTGCCTGCGGCTGTAGGATCCGCCAGGTGCTAGGTCACCCCATTAGGGCAAGAAGAGCTCTTAGAATCTGCACTCGGCGGCACAGGTTGGGGATGATACGACTCGCTCACCTGTCACAATCCCGCCGCCCCATGGAAACCCGGAACCTGCGCCCAGTGTTGGCTCATGGTTTCGGATTGATTCTGGGTGGTTCAATCTGGCCGGCATCTACGCGGAACCGGCCCGCGCTCCACTCTGAGTACGTGACGCATATTTACCGTTTTTTTTGAGGTCAACATCATGTTCCGGGTAGTCTCCCGTTCCTTCGCCAGCGATTTCTCTCTTCGGCTCGCCACCATTACTGTGGCCGCGGCCACGTTCGTCAGCATCCTGGCTCTTCCCGGCGCCGCCCATGCGCAGGGTCTGTACCAGTCTCCCTCGCCGAACTTGACCACAGGCACCATCCCCCAGGGCGTTGCTGCCGCCGATTTCGCGCGTTCCGGATTCCAGAGCCTGGTCGTCACGGACAGCACGAATAAGAGCATGACGGTCTACCTCGCGACCGGTCCCAACACATTTGCGCCAGCGGTCACCTACCCCACCTGCGGCCACGGTACCGGCGGCATCGAAACAGGCCCCTCCGCAGTCGTAGCGCAAGATTTTAACAACGATGGCTATCCCGACATCGTTGTCGCCTGCCCCAGCAATGGGATAGTGAGGTCCAGTTATTCCTGAATAACGGCGCCGGCGGCTTTACCAGCTTTCTGTTGGAAGACTGCCACTGACGCTGTCGCCATGGTCCCCGGCGACTTTATCGGGAACGGCGTCGAAGATCTCGCGGTCATCGACGGCAATGGCGGTACCGGTGGCATCACGGTGTTCCTGAATATCGGCGGCACCGTGGTGACCAAGACCACCGCCCTGACCGGCACCTTGACAGGCATCGTCGCCGGCGACTTCAACCACGATGGACATTTGGACGTAGCGGTTTCCGACAGCCTCAATAACAACGTTCACGTTCTTACCGGCAACGGCACCGGCACTTTCACCTTGCAAGGCAGCTATTCAACTGGTACCGGAACCAAACCAAGCGGCATCGTGGCCGCCGACTTCAACCATGACGGCAACCTGGATGTTGCTACCGTCAACGCAGGCAAAAATACCGTAACCATTCTAACAGGCAGCGCCACCGGCACCTTGACCCTGAAGTCAACCCACGCCACCGGAACCAATCCCATCGCGATTTCTGTCCTCGACGTCGATAGCGACGGCAATGCCGACGTGGTTGCGTACGACTCACCCACGGGCACCACCGGCGAAGTGGACGTTCTTCTCGGCAACGGGGATGGCACACTGCAAGCCGCCCAGGCCAGCAGCCAGGCTTTCAAACCGGGAACGGTAGCCGCGGTTGCAGACTTCAATCGTGACGGCAAGCCCGATCTCGCCCTCACCCAGCAAAACACGAGCCTGGCTTCGGTCCTGCTCAATAACACACTGCCGACCGCAGTATCCCGATGGCCGCAGCTCTGCCTCGGCCAGTACATTGACCCACGGCAACGGCAACTTTGCCGATAGCGTCGCCGTCGCCGACTTCAACAAGGATGGCAACCTCGACATTGCGGTCAGCTATCTGGAAGACAACGCCGTCCGTGTCCTCACCGGTTTGGGCAATGGCCAATTCAATGCCGCGACCGAATACGCAGTCGGCAAACAGCCCTACTGGATCGCTGCCGGCGACCTCAACGGCGACGGCTATCCTGACCTGGTCACCGCCAACACCACCGACGGCACTGTCAGCGTCCTTCTGAACAACAAGAATGGCACCTTCGCCGCCGCCGTCCCCTACACCGTCGGCAAGCAGCCCTACCAGGTTGCCATTGGCGACCTCAACGGCGACGGTCATCCTGACCTGGCCGTCACCAACTATGGCGCCAATACAGTTTCCATCCTGTTTGGCTCGGCGCCGGAACCTTCACCCTGCAACCGACAGCGCTCGCCACCTGCGCCAATCCCTACGGCGTTGCCATTGGCGACTTTGAGCATAACGGTTTCCCGTCGGTCGCTGTTACCTGCTACAGCGCTGCGGAACTCGAAGTCTTCCCGAATGCCGGCAATGGCACCTTCGGCACCCCGTTCATCACTGCCACGGACACGAATCCTTCCTCCCTGGTCGTGGGCGACTTCAACCGCGACGGCAAGCTGGACATCGTCGTCGGCAACACCACCGCCAACGACGTCTACTTCTTTGCCGGCGCCGGCAACAATACCTTTGCAGCCGGTGTGGAAAGTCCATCGCTCAACTTCCCTGATTCCATCGCCGCCGGCGACTTCAACGGCGATGGCATTCTCGATATCGTCGGTGTGGCCCCCAACTTCAACGCGGTCGAGCTCACCCTCGGCGTCGGCAACGGCTCCTTCGGCACCTTCGCGCAGCGCTCCGCCGGTGAATTCCCGGCGACCAAGCAGCCCTGGGCCTTGGCCGTGGGCGACTTCAACAACGACGGTCAGCTCGATATCGTCACCGCCAACACCTACTACCAGGTCAACATCGCCAGCCCGGCCTACCAGGCGCGCTATCTTGACGGAATATCCGATCAGTCGCCGGTAACCCCAGCATCGATATCCTGACCGAATGCTTCGGCGGCAAGCATCACTGTGACCTCTTCCCCGGCCTCCCCGCTCGCCGGCCAATAACTCGGGCGTGGTCATTTCAGCCAAAGTAGCGCCTGCCCTTAGCGGCCCAACTCCAACCGGCTCGGTCATCTTTGAAGACTCTACGGGTGCTGTTCTGGGTTCCGGCGCCTACGCCCTGTCTGGCGGAATAGCCTCCTACCCCGTTGGTCACCTCGGCAGCGGGTCGTATCTGTTTACGTCCCTCTATTCCGGCGATAGCAACTTCCAGCCCACCACCGTTTCGGGCAGCGGCACCGCCATTACTGTGGCGGGGACTCCGGTCACCCTTTCCCTAAGTCCGTCTACTGTCAGTCTATGGCAATACTTTCGTCGCAACCGTCACTGCGATCGGAAATGCGGTCACCGGCAGCTACCCACACGGGACTGCGACGATCTACATTGACAACGGTGGAACACCCATCGCAATCTTGGAACCACCGCCGCATTGCAGCAGGTTGGGGGTGGCAATACCAGCAGCCGTACGATCACCATTACGGCGACTGCTCCAAACCTGAATGCAGGCTCGTATGAACTCTATGCTGTCTTCAATCCTACCAGCGGCGCCTATACGCAGGGATCTTCCTCAGACGAGCCACTGACTGTCACGTCGCCCAGCGTGCCCACTTCAGGAACCACATGCGATGGGACATATACCGGCACCTTCGCAGGAAAGATAACTATCTCGCCCGGCCAGAACTGCGTTTTCATGAGCGGGGGAGTGAGCGGGAATGTGACCGAATAATGGCGGCAACTTTTCGTTAACGAATTCTACGGTAGCTGGGAACTGTTACGAATCAATAGCGGCAACCTGACAATAGCCATGTCCCAGGTGAACGGCAATGTGACGGTCACCAGCGGCGCGGTCACCATAGGCCCGGGCTCGACTATTAACGGCAATGTCTCTATCCAGGGCCTTCCCACCGGCCCCGGCCAGAACCAGATTTGCGGGACCATCGTGACAGGGCATTTGACTTTCCAGAACAGCGGAGCGGCGCTGATGATCGGAAATCCAACCGCCTGCGCCGGCAATACCGTCCTGGGCAACCTGACCGACAGCAACAACACGGCCGCCACCACCGTGAACGGCAACACGGTCTCCGGCAACGTGACCGACAACAGCATCACAGCGTCGACCAGGTGTTCGACAACAATATCAACGGCAATCTGACTTGCCAGCTCAATACGTCGATCACCGGAGGTGGCAACACGGCATCGTCCAAGAAGGGCAGTGCGCAACGTTCTAACGCGCCCTGCCAACCCGGAACCTGCGCCCAGTGTGGCTCATGGTTTCGGATTGATTCTGGGTGGTTCAATCTGGCCGGCAACACGCAGAACCGGCCCGCGCTCCACCTGAGTACGTGACGCATATTTACCGTTTTTTTTTGAGGTCAACATCATGCCCCGACTATTCTCCCGTTCTTTCGCCGATGGTTTCTCTCTTCGGTTCGCCACCATTACTGTGGCCGTGGCCACGTTCGTCAGCATCCTGGCTCTTCCCGGCGCCGCCCATGCGCAGGGTCTGTACCAGTCTCCCTCGCCGAACTTGACCACAGGCACCGTCCCCCAGGGTGTCGCTGCCGCCGATTTCGCGCGTTCCGGATTCCAGAGCCTGGTCGTCACGGACAGCACGAATAAGAACATGAAGGTCTACCTCGCGACCGGTCCCAACACATTTGCGTCAGCGGTCACCTACCCCACCTGCGGCCATGGTACGGGCGGCACCGAAACAGGCCCCTCCGCAGTCGTAGCGCAAGATTTTAACAACGATGGCTATCCTGACATCGTTGTCGCCTGCCCCAGCAATGGTGATAGTGAGGTTCAGTTATTCCTGAATAACGGCGCCGGCCGGCTTTACCAGCTTTCTGTTGGAAACTGTCACGGACGCTGTCGCCATGGTCCCCGGCGACTTTCTCGGGAACGGCGTCGAAGATCTCGCGGTTGCCAGTGGTACCGGTGGCGTCACGGTGTTCCTGAATATCGGCGGCACTGTGGTGACCAAGACCACCACCCAGGCCGGCACCTGACCGGCATCGTCGCCGGCGACTTCAACCACGACGGGCATTTGGACGTAGCCGTTTCCGACAGCCTCAACAACAACGTTCACGTTCTTACCGGCAACGGCACCGGCACTTTCACCTTGCAAGGCAGCTATTCAACGGGTACTGGCACAAAGCCAAGCGGCATCGTAGCCGCCGACTTCAACCATGACGGCAACCTGGATGTTGCCACCGTCAACGCCGGCAAAAATACCGTAACCGTTCTGTCAGGCAGCGCCACCGGCGCCTTGACCCTGAAGTCAACCCACGACCACCGGAACCAATCCCATCGCGATTTCTGTCCTCGACGTCGATAGCGACGGCAACTCCCGACGTGGTTGCGTACGACTCACCCACGGGCACCACCGGCGAAGTGGACGTTCTTCTCGGCAACGGGGATGGCACACTCCAAGCCGCCCAGGCCAGCAGCGAGGCTTTCAAACCGGGAACGGTAGCCGCGGTTGCAGACTTCAATCGTGACGGCAAGCCCGACCTCGCCCTGACCCAGCAAAACACGGACCTGGCTTCCGTCCTGCTCAATAACACACTGCCGACCGCGTATCCCGATGGCCGCAGCTCTGCCGCTCGCCAGTACATTGACCCACGGCGACGGCAACTTTGCCGATAGCGTCGCCGTCGCCGACTTCAACAAGGATGGCAACCTCGACCTTGCGGTCAGCTATCTGGAAGACAACGCCGTCCGTGTCCTCACCGGTTTGGGCAATGGCCAATTCAATGCCGCGGCCGACATACGCCGTCGGCAAACAGCCCTACTGGATCGCTGCCGGCGACCTCAACGGCGACGGCTATCCTGACCTGGTCACCGCCAACACCACCGACGGCACCGTCAGCGTCCTTCTCAACAACAAGAACGGTACCTTCGCCGCCGCCGTCCCCTACACCGTCGGCAAGCAGCCCTACCAGGTTGCCATTGGCGACCTCAACGGCGACGGTCATCCTGACCTGGCCGTCACCAACTATGGCGCCAATACCGTTTCCATCCTGTTTGGCTCGGCGGCCGGAACCTTCACCCTGCAACCGACAGCGCTCGCTACCTGCGCCGATCCCTACGGCGTTGCCATTGGCGACTTTGAGCATAACGGCTTCCCTCGGTCGCCGTTACCTGCTACAGCGCTGCGGAACTTGAAGTCTTCCCGAATGCCGGCAATGGCACCTTCGGCACCCCGTTCATCACCGCCACGGACACGAATCCTTCCTCCCTGGTCGTGGGCGACTTCAACCGCGACGGCAAGCTGGACATCGTCGTCGGCAACACCACCGCCAACGACGTCTACTTCTTTGCCGGCGCCGGCAACAATACCTTTGGAGCCGGTGTGGAAAGTCCATCGCTCAACTTCCCTGATTCCATCGCCGCCGGCGACTTCAACGGCGATGGCATTCTCGACATCGTCGGTGTGGCCCCCAACTTCAACGCGGTCGAGCTCACCCTCGGCGTCGGCAACGGCTCCTTCGGCACCTTCGCGCAGCGCTCCGCCGGTGAATTCCCGGCAACCAAACAGCCCTGGGCCCTGGCCGTCGGCGACTTCAACAACGACGGCCAGCTCGATATCGTCACCGCCAACACCTACAACCAGGTCAACATCGCCAGCCCGGCCTACCAGGCGCGCTATATGACGGAATATCCGATCGGTGCCGGCAACCCCAGCATCGATATCCTGACCAATGCTTCGGCGGCAAGCATCACCTCACCTCTTCCCCGCCTCGCCGCTCCCGGCTATCAACACGGACATGGTCATTTCAGCCAACGTACAACCTGCCTATAGCGGCGGAACTCCAACCGGTTCGGTCATCTTTGAAAACTCGTCAGGTACGCCCCTGGGTTCCGGCCCATACGACCTGTCTGGCAGGAGTGGCCTCCTATCCACTTGGCCACCTCGGCAGCGGATCGTATCTGTTTACGTCCCTCTATTCCGGCAATAGCAACTTCCAACCCACCACCGTTTCGGGCAGCGGTGCCGCCCTTACTGTGTTGGGGACACCGGTTACCCTCTCACTAAGTCCGTCTTCTGTGCCTACGGCAGCACTTTCGTCGCGACCGTCACTGCGATCGGAAATGCGGTCACCGGCAGCTATCCACACGGGACTGCGACCATCTACATTGACAACGGTGGAACACCCATCGCAATCGGAACCACCACCGCACTCGTGCAGGTTGGAGGCGGCAATACCAGCAGCCGTACGGTTACCATTACGGCGACGGCCCCAAACCTGAATGTCGGCTCGTATGAACTCTTTGCTGTCTTCAATCCTACGAGCGGCGCCTACACGCAGGGATCTTCCTCAGACGAACCACTGACGGTCACAACCATACCTACTTCGACTGTCATCAGCTTGCAGCGCTGCGCTCTTTGTCGACACTTGCACCGCAACTGTGACGGATACCACCGGTACACCCGTTCCGGCGGGCAATACCGTTAACTTCGCGGTCAACGGAGGAGCACCAGGAACGCGAACTAACCAATGAACTGCTGGGCAGGCAAACTTACTTACACTGGGGTTTTTGGATCCTTTACCATCACAGCATCCTTCCCAGCGCAGGGCGCTTATCTCGCGTCGAGTCGGAAGCACAACCACATCTTTGCTTCATCTATCTGCGGCCTGGATCGTTCCAGCCCAACCACCTTTAACTCGTTCACCGGAGCGGACTTCAACGACCGCGTCGGCAACACAGGAGCAAACGGCAGATCCACACCGTTTACCCTGTTTTAGGTACCACCCCTCCCCAAGGGCTGCCGCTTCCAAGCGGCAGCCCTCTTTTTTTGCTCCCCGCAAGGCTTGTTTCCACCCCGCATCCCCCTCAATCCCCTGAATTTCCCCTCCAGCAGCCCCAAAACGCCCCATTCCGCCTCCCCACCCCTGCAAATTCATCAAAATATTCCTTTCCGCCTTATATTCCTTGGCATCCAACAAAATGCCGAATTTGCCCCGCACCTTTTCGCGAGGCTGGAACTACGGTTGCTGCTGCAATGCCCGGCTCCTCAAAATTGGGCATGGTTTTTGACTTCCCCTATCGGCTCTGTGCAGATATAAGTCTAAGTAAACGTAAACATACGCCCGTCCGTTCCATAGGCTGCGGGCGTAGATAAAGCCGTCTCCGCCGCCCGAACGATCCATGCTCGTGCGGTAGCCTGGGCCCGGATCGCGTCGCGGGCGGATCCGCCGTCCCATGGTCTAGCCCGCATTGCAGGTTGTAGTCAATCAATCTGATTTGAGGTCAGGTCATGATCCCTCGTTGTGTTCGCCATTTTCTCCTTGCAGTCTCGGTCGGCAGTGTCGCCGCCATCATCCTCTCCTCCGCAGGCGCTCACGCGCAGACTTTCTTTCAGCCTGTGGGCGCGCCTGGTTCGCAGAGCCAGACCTTGCCCACTGGCACCATGCCCCTGGGCGTTGCCGTTGCCGACTTTAACCACGACGGCTACCCGGATTTGGTTGTCGGCAATAAAACGGCGAACACCATCAGCGTCTATCTATCCACCGGTACCGGCGGCTTTCAGGCTCCCGTCACCTACCCCACCTGCGGCGGACCCACCGCGGCGCTGGCACAGGACCTGGATCTGACCGGCCTTCCGGATATCGTGATTACCTGCAACACGCCCACATCGAATGTGATTCAGGTCTTCCTGAACCTCGGCAATGGAACCTTCAATCCCGTGCCCGATGGAATCACGAACATTGTGCTCGGCACCGGCCTGGCGCCCGTGGCAATTACCTCCGGCGACTTTAATAACGATGGACACCCTGACCTGGCCGTGGCCGACAGCGGCGATGGCACCGTGACCCTGTTCCTTAGCAATGCCGCCGTCGACTTCACCTACTACACGGTCAGCACCCTCACCGGCCTCGGCATGCCTACTGGAATTGCCACCGGCCAATTCACCAGCTCCGGGAACTTCGATCTCGCTGTCAGCGATGGGTCCTCCGGGAAGGTCAATATTTTGAAAGGTGACGGTACCGGCAACTTTACGCAGTTCTCTTCCGCCACCGTGCAGACGGATCCCACTGGCCTTGCTGTTGGCGACTTCAATCATGACGGCAACATCGATCTGGCCGTGGTGAATTCCGGGTCCGGCACGGTCAGCTACCTGCAAGGGACTGGTACTGCCACCTTCACCCAGCCCTACCCTCCAATATCGATAGGCGCAGCCACCGGAACCGGCTCGCTCTACCTGCTCGCTATGGATATCAACGACGACGGCAATTTGGATTTAGTCGTTGGCCACACCCTGCAAAATGACTACTCCGTCCTCCAGGGTACTGCCAACGGTCATTTCCGCGCAGCGCAGCAGATCGCCCTTCCCAACGGATCTGCCTTCATCGCCACAGGAGACTTTAACCGCGACGGCAAGCCGGATATCGCCGTCACTCAGGCCACAGCCACTACCGTCTCTGTGCTAATCAACAACACTCTGGCCACTCCAGTGCACGGCAGTCTCAATTACGTGGTTCCGCATACCCTGACCCATGGTCATGGCAACATGGCCGCTGGCGTCGCCGTCGCCGACTTCAATCATGACGGCAAGCCCGATATCGCCGCGACGTATCTGGAAGACAATTCCGTCCGTGTCCTCACCGGTTTGGGCGATGGCCAGTTCAATGCTGCAGTCATCTATCCCGTGGGCGAGCAGCCCTACTGGGTTGCCTCCGGCGACCTGAATAACGATGGCTATGCCGATCTGGTCACCGCCAACACGACCCTGAACTCAACGACCGGAACGATCAGCGTGCTGATGAACAAGGCCGACGGCAGCGGTACCTTCGCCGCGGCGCAAAGCTATCCGGTCGGCCGTCTGCCCTACCAGGTCGCCATCGGCGATTTGAATGGCGATGGAATTCCCGACCTCGCCGTCACCAACTACGGAGATAACACTGTCTCCATCCTCTACGGACAAACTGGCGGCGGCTTCATCGGTGGCCAGACTCTAGCGACCTGCACCAATCCCTACGGCGTCGCCATTGGCGACACGCGCCACACCGGCCAGAATGACATTGCCGTTACCTGCTTCCAGACCGCGCAGATGGAAGTCTTCCTCAACAACAGCATGTTGCCCTACATGCCGCCACCGGCGCAGGCCAACTTCCAGTCGCCGGCGATCTACGCGACCGATATGAATCCGACTTCACTCGTCATGGCCGACTTCGACCGCGATGGCAATCTCGATATCGTCACCGGCAACTCTACTGCGAACGATGTTTCCTTCTTCGGCGGCAATGGCGACGGCAGCTTCAAGGGTGCCGTCAACAGCTTCGCGCTGAACTTCCCTGACTCGATCGCCGCCGGCGACGTGAACGGCGACGGAATTCCCGACCTGGTCACAGTGGCACCCAACTTCAACCAGGTCGCTGTCCTGCTCGGCAAAGGGGATGGTACCTTCCTGCAGCGCGTGGAGTTTGCGTCCGGCGAGCAACCCTGGGCCGTCGCTCTGGCAGACTTCAATCTGGATGGCAAACTGGATATCGTGACGGCCAACACTGTGAACCGGGTCAACCTCACGAGCCCCGCCAACCAGACTAGGTATATGACTGAATTTCCGCCGACTCCGCTGGGCGGTCCCAGCTTGAATGTGTTGCTCAACGGTTCGGGGACGACGATCACCCTGACGCATTCACCCGGGACGGTCGTCCCCGGAGCACCGGTTACTCTCACCGCTACCGTGTCGCCTTCTCTGGCGACCAGCCCGACCACGCCCACTGGAACTGTCACCTTTGAAGATTCCGATGGCACGGTGCTTGGCTCCGGCCCGGTGGCGCTCAGCGGGGGAGCAGCTACCCTCACGATCCCCAACCTCTCTAGCGGAGGACATATCCTCGCTGCCCTCTATTCCGGCGATGTTCTCTATCAGCCAAACACAGGCACCGGCGCAGGTTTTGCGGTGGACGTGTCTGGCACCATTGTCGTTGTCACCGCACCGAGTACTGTCGTCTCCGGCGCGACGCTGAGTTATAGCGTCCTGGTCGGAACGGTCGGACCCGGCACCCCGATTGGGAACGTTACTGTATTTGCCATCCCCCCCGGCGGAACCGTGGAGCAGATCGATGGTCCCCATGCCGTTATCTCCAACGGAAATGGGACTTCCAGCTACTCCGGCTCGATACTCGCGAACGTGCCTCCAGGCGTCTATCAGGCCTATGCCGTCTTTACTCCGACTGCGCCCGGGTCACAGCCGGGAAGTTCCACCACGCTTACGATTACGGTTACACCGTAACTGGCCGAGCGCGCTGAACGGTCGATCTATCGACAATAACGCCGTATGAACGAAGGCCGCATACACACCGTATGCGGCCTTTCCTTTTACTGGCTGAACAGTCCAATTTCGCGAGTCGAATCCGAGGGAATTGGCGCCACAAAAACTAGTTGCCTAGGCAACGAATATGTGAATATTGTTGCCTAGGCAACTAGTTTTTGTCAGTGCATCCCCGCCAACGCCACTTTCACTTGAGGAATGACGTTGTTGTATGTCGGCGGAGCTTTTTTTAGAAAATTTTTCAAAGCCGCGCGTGCGCAGGGCAGATCATGCATTTGCATGCAGAGAAATCCAAGATTGTATTGCACTTCAAGATAATCAGGATCCAGTTGAATTGCGTGGTCGAAATTTTTGCGCGCGGTCGCCAGATCGTTGCGCTTCTCTGCGAGTATCGCAAGGCCATTGTAGGCGGGCGCAAACGGTTGAATCTTGAGCGAGGCACGAAACTCACGCTCCGCATCGGCAAGCCGACCATCCTGGAGATAGGCATTCGCCAGATTGCTTGGGCGTTCGACATTGTCGGGCTCCAATCGCATCGCCTGGGCAAAACATTCGATGGCCTCTTTCAGATGGCCGCTGTGCAGGTAGAGATCACCCAATGGTGTCAGGATCAGTCCATTCTGGATGCCGTGATGCAGCGCTGCGACATAGGTCTGCGCTGCCTGGTCAGGCTGTCCGGCGATCTTGTATTGCTCACCGAGTGAGTAATACAAAGCCGGGTCTGTTGGATCAAGCTTGAGCGCCTGCTGCAATAACTCGATCTTGCGAGCAGGCGACAGCTTCTCCGAGTCCGGCCCGACGACGCTGTCGAGGATGCGAATCACGGGCAGCATGTCCTTCGGGTCCGCGCCTTTGCCGTTTAGTTCGACATTACTGTCCCCGCCCACATATCCCAGCGAACGCAACTGACTCAATGTCTCTTGATCCATCGGTTTCGTCGCCACAGTTTCCGTCTTGTCGTTGCCCAGCTGACTCAACTGCTTCAACTGGGCTTCCAACTCACGAAACTCTTTGGGATGATTCGTGATGACATTGTTCAGTTCGTCGGGGTCTTGATCGAGTTCATAGAGTTCAGGACGAGGCGCGCGAATGTACATCCAGTGCGCCGTATGAACACCGCGCAGTTCCGACCATCCCATGTTGATTTTTGGATACAAAGTTTCTTCGTACGAATACGTTGTCGGTACGGTCTTGCCGGAGAACGCCGGAACCATGCTGGTCCCCTGCATCGCAGAAGATCCCTTTGCGCCTAGCAAATCCAGCACTGTTGGCAGTGCGTCAATCTCGCGCGCCTGTTGCCCGACGCGAACCCCCGCCGGAACTCCAGGCCCGGTCATGATCCACGCAATGCGCACGGTCGAGTCGTACAAGAAGATTCCGTGATCATCTTCTCCATGCTGACCCAGGCCCTCACCGTGATCGGAGAGCACCAGGACAAGCGTTTTTCCGTCCGGCGATTTTTTCTTTACCGCTTCCAGAAAACGGCCTAGCTCCTCGTCCTCAAATGCAATCGCAGCGTCATACGGATCGTTGGGATATTGTTTGCGAAACTGCGCCGGCGGATTGTAAGGCTTGTGAGCATCGTAAAAATGCACCCATACAAAAAATGGTTTGCCAGACTGGGCATTCATCCATCGGATGGCGTGATCGACAGTAATGTTCGCCGGTCGCGACGCGGCGCGCAGGTAAGCACTATGGTCTGGGTTCTCCGGCATTCGATCGTCATAGGTAGCGAAACCTTGATTGAAGCCCAACTGCTTTTTCAAAACCGTCGCGCCAATGAAACCCGCCGTATCCCAGCCGCGCCGGTGCAAAATGGTCGCCATCGTCACCGAAGAAGATTGCAGCGCGAACCCACCGGTGTTGCGGACATGGTGGACGTTCGGATTTTCTCCAGTGAAAATGCTGGCGTGCGAAGGTTCCGTCAGCGGAGTTTGTGCGACTGCTTTCTCAAACAGAACTCCATTGCTGGCGAGCGCATCGATGGTAGGTGTCTTGATTTTCGCGTCGCCATAGCAGTGCAAATGATCGGCCCGCACGGTATCCAGCGTAACCAGTACCACATTCACCGGCTGCATCTGCGAAGGCGTGCTGGACGTTGGTTGTTCCGGAGTTTGGACAGAATGAGATTCGACAGCAGTGTCGGAAGCTTCCTTCTTCGCCGCAGGCTTGCACGAAAGCAGTGCAAAAACCGCTACCGTCCCCACCCCGAAGAGGAATCGACGCGAACCGGCGAATTGCAAGCGGTTTAGTCTCACCATAAGCAAAGTCTTACAAGAGGAACACCGTATGCGGTCTTCTCTTTTGCTGACGACTTCGAAGCACCCGCGTTATGGCTGCTGCGCCAGCACCGTTCTCAGCGCATATTGCACTCGCGGAATCATATCTTTATATTGCACCGGGGACGCATTGGCTAGAAACGCGTGGAAGGCCGCCCTGCCGCAGGGAACATCGCGAGTCTGCATACAAAGCACGCCGAGATTCAGCTGCGATGCCGCATCTTTCGGGTCCAGCTGGACGGCGTGCTCAAAGTTTTTCCGGGCAGTGACGAAATCATGCTGTTTTACCGCCATCAATCCCAGACCGTTGTAGGCGGGGATGGAAGGCTCCGTCGCGATCACCCGCTGAAACTCAGCAGCCGCTTCCGCCATCTGACCGTTCGCGGAATATGCGGCCGCAAGGCCAACCCTGGTTGTAACATCGAGCGGATCCATCTGCACCGCTGCCTGATAATACGCGACCGCCTGCCTGGCATCGCCCTTGGCCAGGTAGAGCTGTCCCAGCCGCGGCAGAATCATGCTTCCCTTGACGCCGCGGTGAAGCGCGTCCAGGTAGAGTTGCAGATTCGCGTCGACCTGGCCGGTCTGCTGGTATTCGTCGCCAAGGTCGTAGTAAAGCGATGGGTTCGTCGGATCTTTTTGTATTGCCTCTTTATACAATTCAATTCTGCGCGAGGAGGGCATCGCATCGCGAGGAGAATCCTTCGCCATATGCACCAGCTTCAGCACGTCTATTTGGTCTTTGGGATCGATGCCTGTGCTGTCCAAATTTATTTCCTGCTGCGTCGATCCGCCCAGATATCCCAGCGACCGCAGCCGCTCCATGGTCTGCTGGTCCATCTTGTGCGAAACAACTTTGTCCGCGCCATTGTTCCCCATCAGCAACTTCAGTTGTTTGTCCAGTTCGCGATATTCCTTCGGATGAGCATCGATCACATTGTGCAGTTCGCCGGGATCGTTCTTCAGGTCGTACAGTTCCGGCTTCGGCGCGCGCACATACATCCAGTCGGTGGTGTGGATGCCGCGCAACGCCGCCCAATTCATAATGAACTTCGGATACATCGTTTCTTCGTAGGAATACTCTGTCGACACTGGCTTGTCATTGAAGGCCGGCACCAAACTGGTTCCCTGTACTGCTGCGGAGGCCCTGCCACCCAGCAGATCGAGAACCGTCGGCAGCAGATCGATCGTTCTGGCCTGCTGCAAAACACGAACGTTAGCAGGAATTCCCGGCCCGGTCATGATCCATGCAATGCGAACCGTCGAGTCATACAGGAAAATTCCATGCTGATATTCGCCATGGTCGCCCAGGCTTTCGCCGTGGTCTGACAGCAACACGATCAGGGTTTTCTGCGCTGGAGACTTTTTCCTCACTGCATCCAGAAAACGCCCGACCTGCTGGTCCATGTATGCAATCTCTGCGTCGTACACGTTGCCCGGATATTGCCGTTGGAATTCAGCCGGGGGCGGAACGTACGGCTGATGCGCGTCATAGAAATGCAGCCATACAAAAAACGGCTGCGCAGGCTGGGTGGACTGTGTATTCAGCCACGAAATTGCGCGATCGACCGTGACCCCGGCGTTGCGCATGACGCCTTCGCCATTCGCGTCGGCAGGCATCTGATCGTCATACGTCAAAAATCCTTGATTAAAGCCGAAGAGCTTCTTGAACACGACCGCGCCAACAAACGCCGCTGTGTTCCATCCATGCTTTTGCAAAATGCTGGCCATCGTGATCGACGAAGGCTGCAGCACGAACCCGCCCGTGTCGCGCACATGGTGGACATTGGGATTGGTCCCGGTAAACATGCTGGCGTGGGAGGGAAGCGTCAACGGTGCCTGCGCCACCGCCGTCTCGAACAGCGCACCACTTTTGGCCAGCGCGTCGATAATGGGCGTTTTTATTTTCGCGTTGCCGTAGCAGTGGAGATGGTCCGCCCGAACCGTGTCCAGCGTGATGAACACAATGTTCACCGGCTGCAAGACCCCGCTGGACGCGTCCGCCACAGCTTGAGAGTTTGCTGTCGCCTGACTATTTTCCGTTGCGCCGGAGTTTTCTGTTTTTGCGGACGATTTACATGCCACCGCGCCCAGCAGCGCCAGCATACATACGCCGACGAGGAATCCACGCCAAACACCGGATTGCAAGGCGCTCCGTCTCACCATAAGTAAAGTCTCTCAAAGGAACACCGGATGCGACCTTTTTGCTGACGTTCCCAAAGTGCCGTTACGGCTTCTGCGCCAGCACCGTTCTCAGCATATATTGCACGCGCGGAATTATATCTTTATATTGCACCGGAGATGCATTCGCCAGAAACGCATGAAACGCATTCCGTCCACAAGGAACATCGCCGGTCTGCGTGCAGAGGATGCCAAGATTCAGCAGCGATTGCATATCTTTCCCATTCAGCTGAACCGCGCGCTCAAAATATTTTCGTGCGCCGATGAAATCATGCTGCTTCACCGCTATCAACCCTAGGCCATTGTAGGCAGGCCCGTAGGACCGAATGGCCAGGACTCGCTGGAATTCCGTTGTCGCATCCGCCAGCTGGCCACTGGCAGAGTATGCGGATGCAAGGCCATTCATGGCTTCAACGTCGATCGGGTCCATCTGCACCGCCGACCGGTAATATCCGATCGCCTGGCTGGCATTGCCCTTGATCAGGTAGATTTGGCCGAGCCGAGATAGAATCATTGCCCCTTGGACGCCGTGATGAAGCGCATCCAGGCATAGTTGCAGGTTGGCGTCAATCTGGCCGGTCTGATGGTATTCATCGCTAAGACCCCAGTAGATGGCGGGATTGGTCGGGTCCTGTGCCAATGCCTGCTTATACAACTCAATCCTGCGCTCGGGAGATTCCGCCGCTTGCGGTGGATCTTTTGCCATGTGCAGTAGTTTCAAAATTTCAACCTGGTCCTTGGGATCGGCGCCCGTGCTATCCAGATTGACCACCTGCTGCGAGGCTCCTCCCAAATATCCAAGCGACCGCAGCTTCTCCATGGTTTGCTGATCCATCTGTTGCGAAACAACTTTTTCGCTTCCATTGTTTCCGATCAGCAGCTTCAACCGCTTGTCGAGATCGCGATATTCCCCGGGATGGGTATCGATCACATTGTGCAGTTCGCCCGGATCGTGTTTCAGATCGTAGAGTTCCGGCTTCGGCGCGCGGACATACATCCAATCGGGCGTGTGAATACCACGCAATGACGACCAATTCATGACGAACTTGGGATACATCGTTTCTTCGTAGGAATACTCAGTCGTCACCGGCTTGCCGGAAAAGGCAGGCGCCAGGGTGGTTCCCTGCACCGCCGGAGAGGCTTTGCCTCCCAGCAGATCCAGTATGGTCGGCAGCAGGTCGACGGTTCGCGCCTGCTGTTCTACGCGAACTCCCGCCGGGATACCGGGACCGGCCATAACCCACGCAATGCGAATGGTTGAGTCGTACAGAAATACTCCATGCTCATATTCGCCATGATCTCCCAGACTTTCGCCATGGTCAGAGAGCAACACGATCAGGGTTCTTTGGGGCGGCGACTTCTTCTTGACCGCGTCCAGAAAACGCCCCACCTGCTGGTCCATGTAGGCAATCTCCGCGTCATACGGATCGCCCGGATACTGCCGTTGAAATTCAGCCGGCGGAGGAACATACGGCTGATGGGCGTCATAGAGATGCATCCACACAAGAAAAGGATGCGCGGGTTGCCTCGGCTGCGAATTCAGCCATGCCAGAGCGTGATCGACTGTATCGGTCGCGGAGCGCATAGCTGAGTCGCGGCCCTGACGATCTCTCATCTGGTCGTCGTAGACAGAAAATCCCTGGTTGAAACCAACCGCTTTCATGAACACAGTTGAGCTGACAAACGCAGCCGTGTTCCACCCATGCTTCCGCAGGATGTGCGCCATCGTGATCGATGAAGGCTCCAGCACGAACCCGCCTGTGTCGTGCACATGGTGGACGTTGGGATTGGTCCCGGTAAACATGCTGGCGTGGGAGGGAAGCGTCAGCGGCGCCTGCGCCACTGCCTTCTCAAACAGCGCACCGCTTTTCGCCAGCGCGTCGATGGCGGGCGTTTTGATTTTCGCGTTGCCGTAGCAGTGGAGATGGTCCGCTCGGACTGTGTCCAGCGTGATGAACACAATGTTGATCGGCTGCAAGACCCCGCTGGACGTTTGCGCCGCCAGCTGGGCTTGATTGGCTTGACTGGTTACCGGAGAAGTGCTGGCCGTGTCAGCCGATTCTTTCTTCGCGGAGGACTTGCATGCCACCGCGCCCAGCAGCGCAACCGTACAGCAGCCTACGAGGAACGCGCGTCGCGTGCAGGATTGCATGAAATTCTTTCTCCGACAGAATAGCAATGGATGGCTCTCTAAGCATCGCCCAATCCATCCGCAAAGCGCAAGACGCTCTATCAGGTTGGCCGAGGAACCACAGCGACCTTCATCTTAAAACCAGGGTTCCTCAGAAAATTGGCGTGGATTAAGTCATTCCGCTCGCAGTCGGCGTACATGGTTTTTCCACTCAAATTGCGGTGGGCGAATCCAGCCCCGAACCAGATGACCGGAAAGAACCTTCACCAGGCGGCACCGAAGTTCCCTGAGAACCGCACCAGGAACAGAATCGTTGCTGCGCGGCAATTGGCTGCCCGCAGTGGGCGCAAGCCGACACAATGGGCCGACGCAAGGCAAAGTAGAGAAGAAACCCAAGTAGATTGGGGACCAGAATTACGATCAATGTCCATAGAACAGCAGGCATGGCGCGCCGTTGTGCATCTGCGTAGACATATCCCAGGCAGAGGAGCCAGACAGCGATCAAAGCGCCGCCCAGCAAACCGACACCGATTCCAGCAGCCGACCCCAAAACTACTGAGGGGACACCATACGCAGATTCCCAGGGGCCAGATGCTGCATTCATGAATCCAATGACCGGACCAATGATTACCGCGCAGCCGAAAACGATGG
Organism: uncultured Acidobacteriota bacterium; assembly: GCA_963719625.1. GTDB lineage: Bacteria > Acidobacteriota > Terriglobia > Terriglobales > Acidobacteriaceae > JAKAAZ01. The sequence goes on along the minus strand of CAVRDB010000032.1, from coordinate 9,315 downwards.
CAGCGGCCACCTTGGCGGGCTTGGGCACAACACTCAAAAACTGACGAATTTTCATAGCGACAATCCTTTCTTCTTCATCCACCCGGCCGATACCATGGGCAAGGCTGGCAATAACAGACAGAAGCACACAGAAGGCACGATCCAGAAAGCGATCAATCCAAACTGCACCTGCGCGGACGTCGCGGAAAAGACAGCGCCAACCAGATCGCCCAACCGCATTGCCGCGAAGGAGCCTGCAACAGTGAGGATGAGGGCGGCGACGTAACTCCACCAGAGCTGCCGGTGACCGATTTGTTTGGTTTCGAGCTGCTGCGCGCGGAGTGCGAGGGCCGTGAACACCTTGTCCGGAAGGCCTGGATCCGTATCGAAGGAAAACCCGCCCAAGCTGGCGATGGCTCGATTGCAGGCATTCAGATATTCCTGACATGCGGCACAAGCGAGAAGATGTTCTCGGAGAGATTGTTCCTCCTGTATGGAAGCTCCGCCCACGAGAGATTTGTCGATCATTCGACATATCGATTCGTGACGATTATTTTGCATAGTCTCCTCCTTCCATCTGCACTCGCAATGCTGCAAGGCCTCGATAAATTCTTGACGATACTGTCGAAATGGACGCCCCGACAACATTGCTTATTTCCTGAAGCGACAAATCCTCTTGAAAGCGAAGGACGAGCGCTTCTCGATGGATGGGCTGCAACGTTTGCAGTGAGTGAGCGAGACGCCGGGCATCCTCAGTTCGCGCTGCCTGCTCGAACGGCGAAGCTGCGCTGGAAACAGGGGAAAGCGGTCCCAGGTCGCGTTCATCCGAGTCGTTGGAGTCGAGGCTGAAGACTCGCCGTTTGCGCGCATGGTCGATGGCGAGATTGCGGGCAATCGCAAAGAGCCATGGCTCGAAACGAGAATGCCCATCGTAGGAATGACCACGCTCCAGAACTCGCAACCACGTTTCCTGTACCAGGTCGTTGACGGGATCGCGAACGCCGAGCAGGAAGATAAAGTAGCGGACAAGGCGATACTGATATTGCTCGACCAATGCGTGCAGAAGAGCGACATCTCTGTGGCGAAGGCCGCGTGCGATGTGCTGCGTATCGGTGTTCACGGTCTCCGCCAATGTCATATCAGATTCGAACATACGAGGGGTATACGGATAAAGGGCAGAAAATTACGCATGGATTGCAAATAAATCTGGCACATCGGGCGCGCGTCTGAGTGCCGGCCATGAAACCGGTGCCGTTCGAAAGTCCGGCTGCCTGCCTCCTCATCGAAAGACCTCTGGCCCAATGGTTTTCAAGCAACCGTAGCATCGATGCGCTACTCTTCCAATCAAAGGACAGATTGCACAAGGGACAGATTTGAAGATGGCGAATCCTGACAACGAAACGAGCAAGCAGAAGCCAGCGCCGCATCGCAAAAGTGTGCTGGTCATCGGCCGCGATCACCACGTAGCGGAGATTGTGACGGAGGCGCTGCCCGACTGGCTACTGGAGCGCGCGGACGACAACGAAACAGCCCTGTCGTTGCTGCAAGCCCAACATTTCCATCTGGTGCTGACAGGCGACGAGACTACAGGCCAGGAAGATGTGGAGCTGTTGCGAGATGTGCGGCGGACACGGCCACATTTGCGGCTGATTATCCTGACCAATGCCAGCACGCCACGCGACGTGATTGAGAGCATGAAGGAACGCGCGTTCAGTTATTTTTCCGCACCCTACTCAGCCGAGGCGCTGACCGACATGTTGCGGCACGCCACCGAAGCTCCTGTGTGGGATGAGGGGATCGAGTTGCTTTCGGCCACCACGGAATGGCTGGGGCTGGCGGCGCGCTGCGATTTGCGCACGGCGGACCGGCTGGTGCAGTTTATTCACGAATTTTCTGATCTGCCGGAGGCGCATCGCGACGACGTGGGCACCGCCTTCCGCGAGATATTGCTGAACGCGATCGAACATGGCGGCAACCTGGACCCGTCGCAACATGTCGTCATCTCGTATATTCGGGCGCGCGATGCTGTCATCTGCCGCATTAAGGATCCGGGCGAGGGATTTTCGCTGGAGCAGTTGCGGGAGTCTGCGATGTCAGAGTCTGCGAACGATCCGTTACAACACCTTGAGTTCCGTGAGGAGCGTGGCATGAGGGCCGGCGGCTACGGTGTGCTGCTGGCGAAGAGCCTGGTCGATGACTTGATCTACAACGAGAAGGGCAACGAAGTCATGCTGATCAAATATCTCCATCGCAAATGAATATGCGGCTGGCCTCATCCCTTATCCGAACCCTCAGGGTTGGACGGCCAGGTTGACCCCCTGCTGAGCAAGACTGTTGCTGATCTGCGTGATTAACTGCGAATTGCCGGCTTTCTGCGCCTGCAACAAGCCCATATACATGAGACTCACACAGGTGCTTGTGAGTCGCTTTGCACAATATGCCTGGCCCAGCGAATAAAGCGCCTGGGCATCTCCCGGAGCTTTCTTCGCATTGGTGATTGCTGAGTCTAGGTTCACAGCTGACAGCTGCACAACTGTGGGAGACGCGAGGATGGTTTTCTCTGAGGTCGATCTTCCTGCCACTGGAGCTGACTTTGCGCCGCCCGACGGCTTGATGGGCTTGATGCCGTTTGTAGTAAGGATCTTCACCGGATAGGGCTTGGTAAGCAGAGATTGAGCAGGTGCAGTCTCGACTGCGGAATCCTGTTCTTTTGGACCGACCCAGGTCACATGCGCCTGATAGTAATATTCGACTCCTGCCTTGACGGTGTCATCCGGTATGTCAATAACCCAGGGTGCGGAAGTGGAGTTGGATCCCCAATCCCCAGAATGCTGATAGACAGTCACGATGATCGCAGCGTTTACCGGGACTCCATTTGGGCCGATGGTTTGGGTACGGCAGCCTTGTTCACCATTGGCAAGAGTGGTTCCCTGACGGCAGGGATCATCACTGCCCTCCCGCGTCACGCTCATCGCGAATAGAGTAAAGAAATTATCCACTGCGACACTCAGCCGCACAGTAGTGGCGTTCACGCGAGTCGCGGTAAGAATCGGATCGGCCCCCCATGTGGCCAGTGGTTTGGACTGTACGCAGTTATTCATCACCTGAGCTGGATAGCCTTCGCATACGGCATACATGTAACCGGTGTGCGGCAGCAGGGAGCCAGAGTCGGCATAGCTGGTCGCACGCCAATCAAGTTGTTTGATCAACTCAAAAGCGGTGGCTCCGTTTGTACGCAGTACCGAAATCGTTGTGGCCAACGTCGCGTGGGGCGGATTCGTCCACTTCAAATACACCGACGAGGTGGTAGCCAGGGCCTGCAGGTCTGTGGGTGGCGCAAAGCTGCTGTTGCCGTTGTTTCCATTCGAACCGCTCCCGCCCGAGGAACTACCTCCCGGCGGTGGATTGGATGGCGTCGGCGTTTTCACAGTATTGGTCTGTATGCAGTTGCTTCGACTGCTGTTGGCATAGCCGCCAGCACATACCTGGTAGGTATATGTCTGTCCAGCCTTCACGCCTGTGTCGTAGATGGTGTGGGATGCTAGGTCCGCATCGACACTGGATGCCCAGACCGGCGACTGGGTGAAGCCGGGAGGATTTCGGTAGATCGAAAAATCGAGGTAGCAATTCAAGGCGTCCGATGTTTGACAGGCCGTGAATTCAACTGCCATGTCAGTTGGACCTGCCGCGTAGATGTGGGCTTCATCTGGCGGCGCTTGTGCATACGCGACTGAAGCGCACACAACACCAAGAAAGCTGAGGAGAAAGGAGAGGAAGAACCTTGAACGAAATGTGCTTTGCATGGACCCCCCGCGAACGGGATTGAACCCCAGGGCTGCCTTCAACCCGGATTCTAGTCCTTCTGATGTTCCGCTCTGACAAGGATTTTTGAGATTTTTTGGCGCCCTGGTTTCGCGTTGAAAATGCGGGAGTAAAGCTATGCGAAGGCGGGCCGGATGCCGATGGCGCTGACCATGCGGCCCGTAGATCCCTGCTCGGCGCGGTAGGAGAAGAAGCGCTTGGTATTGCACGCGGTGCATAGATGTAGCGCGTAGATTTTTTTCGACGCGATCCCCGCGTCGAGTAGCTGGCGGCGGTTCGCTTCCACCAGGTCCAGATGCAGGCTGGGCCCCAGGTTGCTATGGCCGGGCGCGCGCGCGGTTAAAAACAGCATGGGATATTTTTCCTTGATCGGGTCCAGGTCGAACACTTCTTCAAACAGCGCATCCGCATAGTGAAACTGCGAGCCGAATTCCATCCGCACTTCTTCGCCGACTGCGTAGCAGCAGCGGCCAATTCCCGGGCCAATTGCAGCCGTCAGGTCGCCGGGCTGGCTGCCAAACTCCGCCCGCAGACGTCCGACGCCCCGCTCCACTATGCGCGCTAGCGTTCCTCGCCAACCGGCATGAAACGCCGCGACAATCCGCTGCCGCACATCTACGACCAGCACGGGAATGCAATCCGCTGTTTGGATTCCGAGGAACGCGCCCGGCTCCGTTGCGATCATTCCGTCACCGCGCAAGACTTCTGTGCTGTTGGCATTCGTGGTGATAGTGCGGCTGCCAGTGCGATGCACCAGGCCGGAATGAATCTGCCGCAGCAAGCGCAACTGCGTCGCTTCGGATTTCTTCCGCCGTACGCCGTTGTTCGTGCCGTCGAGCAAAGCCTGCACAAACAGTTCGCGATTGCGGAGCACGTTTTCGCGCGAGTCGGTCGAAGTAAATCCAAGATTCAACTCGCCGCAGTGCTGTTTCCGCTGGCCCGGCTGATACGCCGTAGAAACTCCACCGCCGCGAGTGCTGAAACCATGGACCAGCCAGCCATATTGCTCCCATTGCGGTACGCGAAGAACCTCCGGTCTGTTTTTCTCTCGACCAGGATTTTTCGGTTTGAGGACGGCGCGACTGCTTCGCTTCGTGGTTGCACTACGCGCTTTTTTCTTGTCAGCCGCAGCATTCTCGTTCGCCGTAGGGATGCCGTGGACCGTCGCTGACTTTCTGTGTGCGCCGTGGGTCAGTCCGCCAAGGTCGAACAACGCGTCAATTTCCCGCAGCCGGACGTGGTTGGGTTGAGGATGTTTTTTTGCTGCCACATCTAAATTTTATGCTGTGACTTGCGGCTGGAGCATCAAGAGACGCGAAAGGCCCGCGTTGGCGGGCCCTGCATCGAGGCTAGCGAAGATTTATTGGCAGGAACTTATAGGATGGGAGCCACTCTTATGGAAGAGCGACACAGACAGCGGGATAGACAACTGAAAGAGGACTGCTGATTGGAATGCCTCATCTTGCCCATAGGTAGTGCAAATTAGGGGCCAAACTCGCTCCGATCACGATTTTATGCGATAAGTCACCTATCTCATGAACCTCCGATGCAAGTAACTCATTCATAATCAAAACGGTTACGCGCAAGGCGAGAATTTCTCCTCTCGATGGATGAATCGCCAAATTTTCGCCTGTTCCATTCGAATTTAGAGGTTTGAGTGGTATTGCAGTACCACTATTGGGCAGGAAGCTTCTCTTCGGAACTACCCTCTGGTCGCTGAGGAGAGGTATTTTCTTCCAGCTGCATTTGCTTGATTTTATTCAGCAATGCTTTATAGCTGACCTGAAGACGACGCGATGCCTCGCGCCGATTCCAATGCGTATTTTCGAGCGTTTCCAGAATGGCGCGCCGTTCTGCCTCCCAGGCTGCGCGCCGGCCAACCTCCAACAGTGAAAGGTCACCAGTTGCGGTAGCAGGTGTGCCGCTGGAGAGGGCTGTTTCGCTCCGCGGATATATGGAAGTGTTGGCAAGCTCGAAGGACTGATCCTGGGCTGGACTGCGGCTGGAAAGTTCGCGAAGAATCTGCGTTTCGCTGCCGACAATCACGAAGCGCTTGCAAAGATTCTCCAACTCGCGAATATTGCCGGGCCAGTCATACTGAGTCATCCGCCGGGTCACCTCCGGGCCAAAGCGATGAAGCGGGCGGCCATACTGAATCGCATATTTTCGCAGCAGATAATCGGTCAGGATGGGAATCTCGTCGCGGCGTTCGCGCAGCGGCGGCAAAAAAATGGTGACCACGTTAATGCGGTACAGCAGGTCTTCGCGGAACAGGCCCTCGCGGACCCGTTCCTCCAGCAATTTATTGGTAGCGCATACCACGCGCACATCCACGGCAACATCGCGCTTGGCGCCCAACCGGGAAAATGTGCCATCCTGCAGCACATGCAGCAACTTGGCCTGCAGCATGGGATGCATCTCGGCAATCTCATCCAGAAACAATGTGCCGTGGTTGGCCAGCTCAAATTTGCCTGGCTTGTCGCGCGTAGCCCCGGTAAACGCTCCAGCCTCGTACCCGAACAGTTCGCTCTCCAGCAAATCATGAGGAATGGCGGCGCAGTTCACCTTGATAAATGGCTTCTGCCGCCGGCGCGAGTATTCAAACAGCAGTCGCGCCACAACTTCTTTTCCCACTCCACTTTCGCCACGGATCAGCACCGTGACATCGGTGCCGGCAACTTTCTCCACCGTGTCGCGAATCTCCGCCATGCGCGGATTGGCGCCCACCATGGCGGGCGGGGGCAGCAGCGGCATGGAAGGATCGATCTCCTCGCCGTCTTCAATCACCGGCGAAGTAAACGCTGGCGTGGCGTCAACATCGTCGCCGCGATTGCCGGCGACATTGAGCGACGAAGCTGGAAGCGGCAACCGCTCGAGAACAGCCCGTGCCCGCTCCACCATGGAACCGACAGAAAGCGGAAGCTGCCACGCATCTTCTACGGCGAGCCGAGAAATACTGAAGGTGATTTTTTCTGTGGGCCTGGCCAGCGCCACCACGATGGGCAGATAAGGATGCCGCGCCCGCACCTGCTCCAGCAAACTGCCGTCGCGATCCAATTCCAACACCAGTAGATTCGGGGTACGCTCCCGTAACTGCTCCAGCAGGTGCTCCGCCGAGCGCACCTGAACCAGCGATACCGTCGCGCCAGCCTGCATCAGCACTTGCGCTAACGATGCGGAATGCGCCGCATCCAACACGGCGAGCAAAACCTGGACCTGAGTCGCAGTCATGAAAAGGTACTTTGATTTTAGACGCTTTTCTTTGCTTTCCCAGGAACAATCAGATGCGAAGAATGGATGCATGCGGTTTGATTTGATCGGGACGTGGTTTCACATCCAGCCTTCCAGATGGTGCAGAACAAACCCGATGCCAAAGCCGGTGAGAGGATTGAATTCTCCCACGTGAATTTCGCCGGTCGTTTCGCTCCCGGATTGTGCCACGGGAATAGTGGCGTGCGAGGAATCCGCGCCGGTCAAAAATGCTCCCCTGTTCCGCAGGTGGATGGATGTCGGATGATTGCGGTTCCAGGTGCGATCGGGGATGGAGACAGAAAATCCCGCCATTTTCCAGGCTGCGATTGCTTGCGGAACAGAACCATCGAGCCTCCACACTGCATGCAGTCGTTGCGGACGCGGGCCATGGTCCATAAATGTAAAGTGAAAGCCGCCCGGCAGTCGTCGCGTATTCCGAATCACGGTGGCAGAAGAGCCTTGCAGCCATCGACCAATAAAATCCGCGGAGCCGTCATTGAAGATGACATTGCTACCATCAAAGAACGCGGAATAGCGATGGCCATCGCAATCCACGAAGGATTCGTCCGTAGCCGAGGGCGTCGACTGCTCGAGCGATTCTGTGGCACTCAGTAGACGCCGCTCACCCGAGTTAGACAGAATTTCAAAAGACATGCGCCGCGGGAAATTCCTCTCTCCCCCGCGGTCAGCTTAGCACCAGGAACCGTAATGGTTTGGCTGGCCATGATCTCGTTGGATCTTCGATGTTGAGCCAGGACGATCCGACGGCGTTGGTCGCATTTCTTCAGTCGCTAACCCAGGACTATGACGACGCTTAAAGAGCACTCGACTATTCGGAGGCTGGATCGTTGGACAGCCGCGCGACTGCATCGTGCAGGCGAGTAGAAAATTGCACGTGGGACTCGTTTGGCTCCTGATGGAGCGGCTGACCTACCCGCACCGCAAGACCCGGCGGCCGCAGGCGAGCGAGCCCTCTCCGCTGTGCCGCCTGCCACAGTCCAACGAGAGCGATGGGAACCACTTGAGTATGAGATTCCTGGGCCAGCAGACTGATGCCGGTTTGAAACGGTTGCAGTTCGCCGGTCAGGGTGCGTTGTCCTTCCGGGAACACGAGCACGTTGTAACCTCGGTCGAGCGCTTCCCCGGCGTGCACAAAGCTCTGGCGCAGGCCCGTACCTGCAGGCAGAGGAAAGACATTCAACAGCGCGGTGACCAGGAATGCCTGCAGTGGAGCCAGCCAGCGCAGCGGTCCTGCTCCCACTCCGGCGGCGGCTCGTCGGTTGCGCCACGCCGCCAGCAGCTCGGCGGACATGGCACCGTCATGTGCTGACGCACACGACGCGGAAGCGCGTAGAGCACCAGCGCAACATCGACAGCGGTGACGTGGTTGGCAACATAGATAGAGGGCTGCGCAGGTAATGCGTTTGGATCGCACTGCACAAGGGGATGTGCGAGCAGCCACACCAGCGGACGCAGTTTCCATTCGATGAACAGCATTCGCAAGAATTGAACGGGCGCGCTCCAGGGCCAATGCGGATACTTTGTTTCATCCCACCCTCGCCGCCGCGAGGATGGGGCACCCGCAATGTTTTCACGATTTAAAGGCGTCGAGGGCGATTGCCCATGCGTTGTCTGCTGAGAAGGTTCTAGCTGGGGAACGCGAATCAGACGGCGCAAATCCGCCAGCGTGCGCGCGGCGGCTACAGCACCTTCACTGAGGGAAACGCCGAATTGCTCCTCCATCGCCATGGTCAATTGCATGCGACCCAGACTGTCGAGATGCAGATCGGTCGCAAGGTCCGCGGTATCGTCGAGGCTGGCGATTTGCTGCCCAGTGACCTGCTCCAGTAAACGCAACAATGGGTCCTGACTCGCAGCGAGTGACGAAGGGGCGCTCTCGGCGCGAAGCCGCTGCGCGACCCAAGCAGCCACTTCGCGGCGCAACAATTTTCCCATCGTGTTGCGAGGAAACTCATTTGCGGGCCAGCGCAGAATATTACGAAGCTGTTGAAACTCCTGCAGGCCGCGATTGGCATTGGAAAGAATCTGCGCCAGGCCAGCATCGTCTACACGATCCTGCAAAATCACAATGGCGACAGGCTCGGGCCCGCGGGGCGACTCCCACGCCACTACCACGCAGTCGCTAACTCCAGGCTGCCGCCACCCCTGCTCCAAATCCTCGGGATGGATATTCATTCCCGATGCGGCGACAATTACATCGCTTTTGCGCCCAAGAAAACGCATCTGTCCGGGTACGAGATC
>CAVRDB010000031.1:0-5199 GCA_963719625.1 uncultured Acidobacteriota bacterium | reverse complement strand
TTGCAAACTGGCTGGGCAGACGGCTCTCCTTCGACGCATACAAGCTGACGGTCTTCATCGACTACATCGTCCATGGAGCTGCGTATGTGGCTTTCAGCCAGGCGAAGCGGTTTGACATGGCGCTGCTTTTTATTCTGGTGTCCCGCGGCGGCATGGCCGTCAACTCTGTTCTGAACTACTCCTATCTGCTGCGCACCGTCGCTAATAATTATCACGGCCGCGTCTTCGCCACCATCGAGACCCTTACCTGGACCATGATGATGATCTCCATGATGGGTGCCGGCATCGCATCCACGCATTACAGTCCACGCCAGATTGGCACCGTTGCGGGGCTGCTCAGCTCCACCACAGCAATCTTCTGGGGCTGGGCCAACTGGACTGGCCGCCTTCCCCGCCCGCATATTGCCGAAACAGCTGAGCCGAGAGCAAAAGTCTATCGAGATCGCGCCGTCTAGCCTCAGCCCCGTTCGATGATGTTGTCGTAGGAAAAGCGGTCTCGTGAAAGCCATCTTCGCTCTGATTATCGTCGATAAATACATCTGTCGTTCACACTGCCGAATTAGACTGTCGATGCATTGCTGAGGGAAAACCGGATATGTCAATTGAACTTTCTGAACTGGATCAAATGCAGAGCAACTACAAGACAGCTGTGGACGAATGGATTGCTGCTATCAGGGAAGAAGAGGCCCTCGCTTCGGTAAACCACACTGTAGCTCAAGTCGATGAGTGGGAGGCCGCCGGGTTTCGCGAGGAAGATGCGAGACACAAAGCAAAAGCTGCGAAGACAGTCTACGAGTCCGCCCTGCGCGAAGAGTTTTTTAACTTTTAGTCCTCTCAACAGCACATTTGTTTTCGAGACCCAAGCCTCAGTGCGCCCATACCTCAACAATCAAGAGGCTACTTAAGTCTTGCGTCCTTGGGATCACCTACCAAGTCGACCAGTCATCAGGTAAAATTCCCCTCCAATTTGAACCCTCCCTGAATAAATCTCCAGAGTGTAAGTACTTGCCTCAGAAACAAGACCATCATGGATCGCAGAGACCTTCTAAAAGCCAGTGCCATCGCAAGTGCCGCTGCATGTCCACACGCTCAGCGTGCTCGCCTAACTACCCGCAGAACCCCGCTGCATCGAAGGCCAAACGTGTCGCCCGCGCCATTGCAAGAAGCGTATCCTTGACGGTGTACCTACATCCCGCCTGATTTTCGCAGGGGATCTGGATGGCCGATTTCGTTCTTAAAATTAACAGTGCGAACCACCCGGTAAGCGTGCCCGCCGAAGAGAGCCTCCTCTCTACCTTGCGCGATCGGCTTCAGCTGACCGGAACTAAGTACGGTTGCGGCGAAGGCCAGTGCGGCGCCTGCACAGTTTTGCTGGATGGCAGGCCAGCCCGGTCTTGTCTCACTCCGGTGTCCGTTGCCGCGGGAATGAAGATTACCACCGTTGAAGGGCTAGAGCAGGATGGAAAGCTCAGCCCCGTGCAACAGGCTTTTCTGGACGAGGGAGCCTTCCAGTGCGGCTACTGCACCTCCGGCATGGTCCTCTGCGCCACCGCCTTGATTCGTGAAATGCCTCATCCCACCGAAGAACAAATTGTGGAGCACATGAACGGAAACATCTGCCGCTGTGGAGCGTATCCGCGCATCATCGACGCAGTGAAGCGAGTTTCGCAGTTGACGGCAAAGGTGGATGCCTGATGAGTGTCCGCGATGTGCTGATGGACGAACTCGCGCAGCATACCATCGACGACAAGCCGTATTGGTTCGGCTCGATCGCCGCGACTTCCTCAAACTTTTCGGCGGTGGACTGCTCGTTTGCCTCGTTGATCTACCCATCTTGCCGCAGGAGTCTGGGCACACCTTTGGAAGTCACGAACTGCCGAAGGACATAGCGGCATGGCTGTACATTGCAGCCGATGGACACGTTACCGTCTTCACCGGTAAGGTGGAAGTCGGGCAGAATATCGCACCTCGCTGGCACAACAGGTTGCAGAAGAACTTCGAGTTCCGTTGACACCATCACCATGGTCATGGGAGACACGGATCTGGTTCCCTGGGACATGGGAACATTTGGCAGCCGTACAACCCCGACCATGGGACCGCAGCTTCGCACCATGGCAGCGGCAGCGCGGCAAGCGCTGATCGAAATGGCCGCTGCACGATGGAGAGTCGATCCGGCAACGCTGACCGCTGCGAACGCCAAAGTGACCCGCCCTCAGAAAGGAGGGGCCGTCCAATCGCTGACGTACGGCGAACTGACATGCGGCGAAAAACTGATGAAGACGGTATCCACCGAGATGACTCTTACCAGGCCAGCGACTGGAAGATCGCGGGACCCCATTCCAAAAGTCAATGGCCGCGACTTTGTCACCGGAAAACATAAGTATCCATCAGACATCACTCGACCAGGAATGATGTTTGGAAAAGTGCTGCGGCAGCAAGGATTCAATGCCACGCTTGTCTCGCTCAACAGTAGTGAGGCGGAGAAATTGCCGGCACAAAGATCGTGCACGACGGCGATTTCATCGCAGTGGCTGCCGAAGATTCGTGGACCGCCGATCGCGCCCTCTCCGCGTTACACGCAACCTGGAATGTGCCTGCGCAGCCCTCGAATCAAGGCCTGTTCGAATCCTTCAAACAAACTTCCAAAACACAGCAGGATGACGACGGCCCCGAAGTCAGCGGCTCCGTTCCTCACGCGATGGCGGCGGCCACAATCAAACTACAACAGCAATACACGGTGCAGTACATTGCGCACGCTCCTCTTGAACCGCGCGCCGCAGTGGCCGAATGGCAGAACGGCAGACTAACGGTCTGGACCGGCACCAACGCCCGTTTGGCGTTCGCGATGAACTGATGGCTGCGTTTCACCTTCCGGTTCAGCAAGTCCGAGTGATCCAGCCCGACATGGGCAGCGGCTACGGCGGCAAACATACCGGCGAGGCAGCCGTCGAGGCAGCGCGTCTCGCTCAGGCAACCGGGAAACCTGTAAAGGTCGTGTGGACGCGCGAAGAAGAATTCACATGGGCCTATTTCCGTCCCGCCGGATTGATCGAGATCCGCAGCGGCGTGGAGCGCGATGGCACCCTGGTTGCCTGGGAATATCACAATTACAACTCTGGTCCTGCGGCAATCGAAACGCCGTACAACGTCGCCGATCAGCTCGTCCAATTTCATCCAGCAAACTCACCCTTGCGTCAGGGTTCCTATCGCGCACTCGCAGCAACTGCCAACCATTTTGCACGTGAGTCTCACATGGATGAGTTGGCCCACGCCGTCAGCATGGACCCGTTGGAATTCCGGCTGAAAAACCTGACCGCTCCTAGACTGCGCGCCGTTTTTCAGGCGGCTGAGGAAAAGTTCGGCTGGGGTCGAGCGAAGTCCACGCCCGAACGCGGATATGGAATCGCCGGCGGAACGGACAAGGGCGGTTACGTGGCTACTTGCGTCGAGGTGGAGATTCATTCCGCCGACAAGAAAATCAAGATCCGCCGCGTCGTTCAGGCCTGGGAGTCCGGAGCAATTGTCAATCCAGATGGACTGCGCAACCAGATTGGAGGCGCGATCGTTCAAGGAATTGGAGGCGCGATGTTCGAGTCGATTCAATTCGCAAACGGCCGTATCCTGAACCCGCATTTCGCGCAATATCGCCTTCCACGGTTCAGCGATACGCCGCAGATTGAACTGGTCCTCATCGACCGCAAAGATCTGCCTTCGGCAGGTGCAGGGGAAAGCGGCATCGTAGGATTAGCGCCTGCTGTAGGTAATGCGATCTTCGCAGCCACCGGAACGCGGATATGCAACATGCCCATGGCGCCGAGCAGTGGTGGACCGGCGGGAGATACTGCACCTGGACAACTAGTTCATTCATAACTCAGTGCGCCACCCCCTAAGTACCAAGACCTGTCACCTTTGTATTCACTCTGGACAATTCCTATGCTCGGCGTATTCTTGTCTCACCCAATGAGCTTGTACGCAAATAATTCACGAATTCATTGGCCTGATAACTCCATCCCCCGAACCGTTCGAGCTGCCTTTTCTACTCGCAAGAATTGATTTTGCGAGTATGGAGGGCTGACGCCGTACATCACAGATTTCACACCGCAAATAGAGAAGGAGACTGAATGAACATTACAGCGATCCTATTGCAGCTGATTAGTGGTGGCGTGGGTGGAAATATTACCTGGAGCGATCTTAAAGAAGTTCAACTTAGGACCGGTCGGCAACTCAATCGCTGGCATCATCGGCGGGTTTATTACCGGCCAAGCAATCCACATGCTAAGCGGCGGCGCTGCAGCGGCGACCTCGGCAGCTGGAGGTATGGGTATGTCATCGATTCTGTCGAACGTGGGCGGGGCGGGTGTCGGCGGAGCAGTAGTCATGGCAATCATCGGTGTGATCAAGACAAAGATGTCGTCCACCGGTTCTGCAACGTAAGGAAATCCGGCCCGAGATTCAGAAAATGGTGAAAATTGAATGAATGAGACGGGCGGCTGCGTAAAAGCGGCCGCCCGGTCGCATCTAACCTGAAGAACGACTGAATCAAGGATTTATCTGGCGGATCTGGATCAGTTAAAGCAAAAGTATGCGCCGGTATTGGAGTTATTTCAGAAATTCGAAGCCTATGGAGCAAAGCTGGATTCTGTAGATTTGGACGGCGAAAAGCTGCATGTCAAAGGATGTGTGCCAAGCACGGTTGTCGCAAATCGAGTCTGGGATGCGATCAAAAAAGTAGATCCGCAATATGCGGATCTTAGCCATAAAGATTGCCACCAATGGACCTGCAGAGCAAAGTTACACAGTGAAAAGCGGTGACATGTTAAGTAAGATTTGTCAGCTTTTTTATGGAGATGGAAACAAGTATCCGCAAGTAGCAAAGGCAATCGGGATTGATGCCGACCACCTGAATGTTGGCCAGGCGATTAACCTGCCGGTATTGGGGTAGTCCTTAGTTGGTCGAGGCGGAGAAATTCGACCTCCCAACCCTATGCTTCCAAAACATATGTTGTTAACCGCGGTTGGAATTACAGTTCCTGCTGCGGCTGCATTCGCAACAGAAGTCAGTTCATGGTGAGTGCCGCTGCGCCCTTTGATACAAGCGGATTCAGCGGCACCCACCTCAACCGTTTCAGAACGTGTGAATCATGTCATTGCCTTCATCCGCAACGTACAGGTTGCCACTGGCATCGATGGACAAGTAGT
>CAVRDB010000030.1:0-3806 GCA_963719625.1 uncultured Acidobacteriota bacterium | reverse complement strand
GTCAGATACCTGCTTCATTCCCAGTTACCGCATTTCCATCCTGGGTAGGAGGCAATACCGTCGTATGCAAGTTTCGTGTCCAGCATGTGGTGCATCGGACTCCACTTTGTATCTCGATGGCGATGACCATGAGATAAGCATCCAATCGGTAGGGTCGTCGCGGACGTTACTCTCGCATGGGAGAATACTGCGCTGCGCTGCATGTGGGTTGGCGTATCGCTCATACCGCCCCAGGCCAGAACAGCTCCGGCCCGGACTGTATCGTGAGGCGGACGACGGCATGTATGAAGCAGAGATGCCGAACCGCTGGCGAACCGCCAAGCGACACCGGCACATCATAGAAAAACATGCCTCAGGCCAAAGGATCCCTGCTCGACATCGGATGTGCTTCCGGGGCGTTTATGAGCGTCATGCGGGACTATGGCTGGAAGGTGAAGGGAATCGAGCCTTCCGAGTCACAATACCGTCCAGCCACCTGCGTGCTGGGTGACGACACTCTCATCCAGATGTCCGTTCTCGAGGGCGCGCATCTAGAGGAACGCTTCGATCTTATCACATTATGGGATGTTCTGGAACATGTGACGGAACCACGCAGTTCCTTGCGCTTGCAGCTTCGCACTTAAAGAATGCGGCTATCTGATTTTGAATGTGCCCTGCATCGACAGCCGCGCAGCCAAGCGCTGGTCCTGGGTGCCCCTGCTGCTTGCTGAACATCTTTGTTATTCACTGTTCCCAGCCTCATTGCCTGCGGCAAATCCGCAGGACTGAAGTTGGTCCATACAGGACAACGCCCAGCAGCCTTCTCGCTGGGATATGTTTTCTTTCGCGCCGGCCAGCACGGTATCCCAGGAGCCGATCTACGCGGCGAACACTAAATGCTTTGGGATTGGGACTTTGGTCCATTCCAGTTTGGCTGGGCGAGGTGTACGCCGTCTTTCGTAAAGAGAAGGCAGAGACTGCGCACTCCCCAAGCAAAACATAGTCAACCTTAATTATCGTCCGTACATTCAAGCTGCCCAATATTCCCGTTTTATTTGAATCGCTAAATCTCAGTTTTCACTTATTTAACAACTGGGGACGATGAGGACGCTGGTCGATCAGCAAAATAATTCTGGAGGCTAATTCAGGCATGTCGAGAGTCATCGTGATTGGTGCTGGCCCTATGGGGCTTGCTGCGGCCTATCAGGCCGTGCAGCACGGGCACGAGGTCGATGTTCTCGAAAATGCTCCTGAACCTGGCGGTATGGCCGGACACTTCGACTTTGGGGGCATTTCACTTGAGCGCTTTTATCATTTCGTTTGCCGGAGCGACCAGCCAACTTTTGATTTGATGACTGAATTAGGCATCGCATCCAAAATGCATTGGGTCCCGACCTCTATGGGCTACTTCTTCAATGGCCGCTTGCATGACTGGGGGAACCCGGTTGCATTGCTCAGGTTACCGCGTAAGTCCGATCACCAAGTTCCGCTACGCCCTCTTCGCCTTTCTTTGCGTTCAAAGAAAAATTGGGGCGTTGCTCTCGAGAACACATCCGCCCGCGAATGGATTACTCGCTGGTGTGGCAAGACTGGCTATGATGTCTTCTGGCGCCCCCTCTTCGATCTCAAGTTTTACGAATATGCGGACTCCATTTCCGCCGCATGGATGTGGACTCCATGAGACGCGTCGGTCGATCCCGCAGCAGCATCATGCAAGAAGAAATGGGATACATTGAAGGTGGATCGAAAACCCTCATCGATGCTCTGGTACAAGCAATCGAGGCGGGACATGGGAAAATACACCTCGGCGCGGGAGCCCACCGGGTTACCGTTCAGAACGGATGTGTCACCGGAGTGGATACTTCCGCTAGCCATTTCTCCGCCGATCAGGTCCTATCCACAATCCCTATACCTTCCATCACAAAGTTGATCCCAGACCTGCCGCTGGAGTGGAAGGAGCGCTACGACGCAATCAAAAACATCGGCCTTTGCTGCCTGATCTTCAAGCTCAAGCGTCCCGTCAGTCCCCACTTCTGGATCAACATCTCGAACGAGGAATATGATATTCCCGGTGTGATTGAGTTTTCTAACTTGCGCCCTCTCAGTCACTCCATCGTTTATGCACCTTATTACCTGCCACTTACAGATCCAAAATTCAGTTGGTCCGATGAGCAGCTAATTGACGATGCATTCGGCTGCCTGCAACATCTAAACCCTTCCCTTACCCGCGATGACCTGCTCGACGTGCGCGTCGCTCGCCTGCGCCATGCTCAACCTATCTGTGAACCTGGATTCGCCGCCAAACTCCCACCGATTCAGACCCCTATCCGCGGACTTCAATTGCCAACACATGCTTCTACTACCCAGAGGACCGTGGCATCGCTGAAAGCGTCCGCCTGGGGCGTCAAATGGCTCGATCAATCCGAGGCACCTAATCATTAAAGAGGAGAAATGCATGAGTGAAGCGAAGAGCACTGTCGAGGCGCTGACAACAACGCGCATCCCAACCGAAAACGACGAGCGCTCCGATTCAATGCGTAATGGGCTGTTATGCGCTCTCGCCGTCGCCGTCTGTGTGTTGATAGCGAATCCAGTTGTAAATATGCCTTACATTGATGAGTTTTTTCGTACGCCAAGACGGACTCTGGATTTTGCGAGGACTGGACACATCGTCTACAACGGATGGGCAACAGCGATGCTGGGTTGGCAGATTCCATGAGTGTGGGCTGCTTCATCAAGATTTTTGGCTTTTCTTTTACTGTTGTGCGGTTCTCCATGCTACCCATTGCCATGGTGACCGTGTATTTGTTCCATCAGATTTTGCGGCGATTTGGAATCAATCCGGGAAACGCAGTCCTGGGTGCTTTGACATTGGCGCTTTCGCCAATGTTTCTTCCCTTGGCGGCAAGCTTCATGACGGATGTACCCGGATTGCTGGTCATCCTGATTTGGGTCTATTCTATTGTGTCAGCGTGCAGTCGCGGCACAAACGGATCAAGCCGCTGTTATGTGGCTATGTTCCGCAATGTTGATTAATGTGGCCGGCGGCACAGTGCGCCAGATCGCGTGGCTTGGTGCGCTTGTTATGGTGCCATCAACGGCATGGTTACTGCGCGAACGTCGCAGCATGAAGGTCGCCGACAGTTTCTGTGGATATGCAGTTTCGTTGGCGTACTGGCGTGTCTCCATTGGTTTAACCAGCAACCCTATTCGGTGCCAACGCATGTTCTTCCTGGATCCATGAAGTTCGGGACGTTTGTCCATATGAACGCCCAACTTTTAAAGACCCTGCTATGCCTTCTCCTGGTCATTTTCCCAGTCTTGGTGGCGTGGCTGCCGACTGTGCCCCGATTGAATCGCAACGCCCGGCTGCGGTTTGCCGGTGCGATGGCTGTGTTGGCTGCGTTCGCCATCATCTTGTATAGACACGGCGTACTCGATGGCTGGGTAATACCCTGGCTCACGCCTGTCTTGGCACAACAAAGTAGCCAGATACCGGGCATGTTCGGCGTGACGCCTGCCATATTGACTGTCTGGGTTAGGTTCGTGATCTCCCTGCTAGTCATTGCATCCGCGCTCATTTTGGTAGAACAGAGGATGAGCCGAAAGCAGATTAAGCTGCCTGACACTGATGGGCAAGCAACATCATGGAACCAGGTAGCTTGGATTCTGGTTCCTTTTTCACTGAGCTACCTCGCTTTAGTGGCGCCAATTGGGGCTACTTACCCTAATCTGGGATAGATACGTCTTGGGCTTGGTCCCCGTCGCGATAGTCGTTCTTCTCCCGGCTATATCAGGAGCAGATAGGAGATAAGCCTTCAACATTT
>CAVRDB010000029.1:0-27597 GCA_963719625.1 uncultured Acidobacteriota bacterium | reverse complement strand
ACGCTTGTCAGTTATATGTCCATAGTGCAATCAACGGACTATTCGCTGACATTGGATTGGTTTGTTCCTGGGATTTTGCGGCACTTCGACGTGCCGGACCTTTGCGCCGCTGTTTATCCGCGCCCTGTGTGGATTGCAAACGCTGTCGATGCGCCAGGCGCAACCCTTACCGCGCCCGAGGTACGCGAAATTTATTCGCAGCGGATACCTACAAATTCTCTTGCTCTGAAAAACCTACGAATCTTCAACACATCGGAACAGAATCGGGAGACGTACCTGGACTGGCTACGTCACAGCTAAAGCATTCTCTTCATTTACTGCTGCAATATCGAAATGCGTCTACATCGTTGAACCCCAGTTGATGATGGTGTTGCACGAATTTATTTTTACTGCAATCAGAATTAGCCTGCTCGATATTATTTATGGATTCAGGAAGCGTAGAAGTGCCTGCTCATCCTTCTTGCTGAGGGACGCGCGAACCCGCATATGACGCGCAATCGTCCCAGAGATTTGAGGCGAAAAACCTTGAGGAGCATTATGGCAGCGGGAGCAATTCTGTTCAAACACGCGTTCTCCGTCGCTTGGATGCGCAGCTTGTGACGCCATAACTTTGGCTTGTTTGCTATCTTTCCCAACAGATGAAGTTTTGCCATTCTGCGCGAACAATGGCAAAGCAGCAAGTAAGACTCCGGCTGATATAAGACGTCTCCAGCGATTCATTGTTTCCCCTTCCATACAGGAAAAAGAAATCGGTATACGATGCCCGTTTCCCACACATTGACATTGCCTGTCGACGAGAATTGGCGCGAATAACTTGTATTGATCCTAACTTCATGTGGCAAGCGATAGTCGAGTCCGAAATCCGCTCGCTGCGTATCGGCTGAAGGAAGGCCATCAGAAGGATCGGGACTATTGCGGAATGTCTGTTGCAAGCGGAATACCGGCTCTATTCGGCCGAGTAAAGTGTCTGGACCACCAAACCGCGCCATGCGATAGTCTGCTTCGATCCAGTAGCCCTGTGAGTGCGGGCCGTGGGCATATTCTGACCGAAGCCTGAACCATGTTTGCGCGGGCTCCCACCATGCGTGTCCACCCAGGTAGTTGTTCTGTGTGCCTTGAAGCAGACGACCGTATGAGGCGCCTAGCTCGAGGCGTTGTTCTGGAAAATAGAGATCAGCTCTGCCGCCCGTTGAGCGCTCCGCCTGGAACTGCACGTTGGTGCTGTTCGCCGAGAAGTACGCAGCATAGTCGATGGAGAACTTAGGTGTCGAAACTGCGGAACCACGCAGCATTCCGCCAACGCCGGATCCACTGCTCATCGTGCCGAGACTTGTAATCAGCGGTGCACTCTGAAAATTGCTGATCCATATCGGTGATAGGCGCTCGTTATACGTGCCGAACGGGATTAGGAAGTAGCCACCTACCGCCGTTACATGAGACGTCGCCAGATAATCCAGCTGCAAATATGTCAACCCAAAAAAGGGAGAGCTTGTATATCCGTTCTGGCCTGAACCTTTTGGGAAAAAAGATTCATCAATAAAAGCTCTGCTTTCTACCAGCAGGTGCTGTCCAAGCGGAGCGGCAAGCACAGGAGAAATCACTGGAGAATACGTTGTATTTCCCCCGTTTGTCTCCGTGAAAAAACCGACGCCACCAGAGATGAGTGGGGTATCTTGTGCCGTGCAGTGCGACGTGCATAACAGTGCGGATATCAGAAGCAGAGCAGCATGTAGAACGCAGCGACACTTGCGCATTGAGAGTTCTGTTACATAACACATGACATCAACGTATCGCCCATCCGTTCATAAGGTGTCAGGGTGTCGTCTTCTCATTGTCAAAAGTTTGTCACCTAAGCCTTCAGCTGAGTCTGCATTGATTACGCTCACTCGCCCGGTCGAAATCAGCCCTGCCACTCCTCGTTCTAACGGTTTTGGTGGCGACGACAAAATCATGACAATCTCCTGACAGCTGCATGACACCCTAATTGCCACGGCTGTTTACGCTAAGGATTGTTTCAGGTGATAGCTACACAATCGCATAGGCGACGTTGCTGCAAAATCACCGACTGTTATAGGAAATTAATCCCATTGCGAAGGGTTTTATGAACAAGAAATACGTCCTACTGACCGTTCTAAGCGTGATCCTGTCTGGAGTTGGGCTACGTTGCCCAGCCGCGTTGGCACAACCAGCCACACAGACGATTGAGGTAACAGCCAAGCGATTCACCTATGAGCCCAACGAGATCACGGTGAAAAAGGGTCAGCCAGTTGTGCTGGTTGTGAAAAGTCTGGATGTGTCGCACGGCCTGCGCATCCGCGAACTCAATGTAAATCTTAAGGTCAGCAAAGGGGGAACCAGCGAGATTCACTTCACCCCTGAAAAGACTGGCGATTTCATCGGACACTGTACAGTATTTTGCGGCAACGGACATGGTTCCATGATGTTGACGCTGCATGTGGTGGAGTAAAAGTGCGTCGTGGGCTCAATCTAGCTTTGACTCTCATCCTGCTTGTAGCGGCAGGATGCAAAGCAACACCGCCCAGCCCACTGGAGACAAGCATCATGACCAATGCTAAACATCATTTCTTTATTGGCAATCGGCGGCAGAAGAACCCTCTTCACTCTGGGCCAGACACAATCGCACAGGGGAAGGAAGCATTTTCCCACTACTGTGTTGCCTGCCACGGCATGGACGGCCAGAATACTGGCGTTCCTTTCGTGGACCGTATGACACCACCTGTGCCGTCACTCGCCTCCTCGAACGTCCAGCGGTACACCGATGGACAACTCAAGTGGGTGATCGACTATGGTATCGAGCCGTCTGGCATGCCCGGGTCCAAAGGCATGTTAAACGATGAAGAAATTTGGTCCATCGTGATTTTTTTGCGTCATTTGCCACCTGCAGGAAGCCAAGGCGAACCGGCAATATACAGCCATTGAGGACCGCATGAATAGTATCCATGCAACTTCCGACACAAGAATCCCCAATCGCGCGGAGCGATTGAAGGAGGCCGTGATTGCCACCTTCTGCAAGCCAGCGCCCGAGGTGGCCGAACGTCTTGTTGAATTTTCTGCGGATGACTGGAGAAAATCTCTGTTCTGGCTGGATGTCAGCGGCCTGGCACTTTATTTCCTGGACCGGCTCACGCTACTAGGCCTGCAAGGCTGCCTGCCGGAATCCATCTTGGCACGGCTGCAAAAGAATCTCGACGATAATCGGGAGCGCACAGCTGCCCTTTTTGAGGAGATGGTTGCGATCAGCCAGGCATTCAAACAATGCGGTATTTCTTTCGCGCTGCTTAAAGGTTTCACGCTCGTTCCAGAGTCGGTTCCTGATAGTGCGCTGCGCCATCAAATGGATATCGACTTCCTGGTTGCGGAGAAGGATGCGACAGCCGCCCTGCATTGTCTCAACGATTTTGGATACATACTCCATGCCATCAGCGGAAAGACATGGGAGTGCGAAGCAGGCATATTAGGCATACCTGATATCAGGAATCTTTATAAGGTACACACGCACCGATCCGTAGAGCTGCATCTATTGCCTACCTGCAGCAAAGATGCAGGCTGCACACAACAAAATCGATTAACACGCGCGCGATGCCGTTCCATTCAAGGAGTACAGCTACCCGCACTTTCGGCTCCCGATCTCTTTCTGCATCAGGCACTGCACCTCTTCAAGCATCTCTGCGGCGAGCACACTCGTGCCTCATGGATGCTGGAGTTTCGGCAACACGTGCTGGCGCGTAGACACAACCGCGCATTTTGGAACGAATTAGAGTTGCTGGTGGGCACCGATACTCAGGCGAAAATAGCAATCGGTGCTGTCACGCTGCTGGCGACACAGATGTTCGGAGATTTCGTGCCGGAAGAGTTGTCGCGATGGTCGATGAGCCAACTCCCCGCGCCCGTTTGCCTATGGATGGAGATCTACGGTCGGCGGGCATTGCTCACGGATTTCCCCGGTAGCAAGCTCTACCTGCTCCTTCGCCAGCAGTTGCAGACAAATCTCAATTCTGATTCAGTGTCCTCGCGCCGACTGATATTCCCCTTTCACCTCCCGCCTCGAATCACACATGCAGAGACCGGTGAGCGGCTCTCTTCAACGTTGATGCGGTACCGCGTACAAGTCAGTTTTGTATTTTTCCGTTTGCGTTTTCACATTGTGGAAGGCCTACGGTATGCGATTGAAGCTTCGCGCTGGCAACGGCGCCTGACAGGTGCGGCATAGTGATCATTGCAAGATCCAATTCGTCGGTCAGGGAATGGCGATTCCGCGCCCTCGGATCGCTCTTCCTCGGCTGCCTTGTCTGCATTACCAGCAGAGCGACCGCGCAGATCACGCAGCCTTCGTCGTCGTCGTCTTCTCCTTCTTCGTCCCTGTCTGCGCCAGCAAGTTCTACGGATACAACGTCAAACTCTTCCAACTCAATGGCGGAGACCAGCGATGGCAGTGCGCCGATAGCGAACTCCCACACTTCGCTGACGGCGAGCGAGATTCTGACCATTCTGCAGGAGAAGCCGGAAGTTGTGGTCGAGCTGAAGTCCGTATTGGCCCATGCGTTGGAGCAACAGGGCGTATCAATTCAGGCAGATGCGATTACGGATGAAATGTTGTATAGCCAGATCAATACGAACAGCCAGGTGAGAGCGGACATTACGTCTTTCCTGCGGGCACGCGGTTACATTTCCGAGGCTGATCTGCAGCGTTCCGCACTAGCCAGCGAGACCGGCGATGACACTTCCGTCCCCATGCAGACCCTGGCGCAAATTCCAGGCGCCAATCTGCCCCTAGACGGCTTTTCCAGAAATACGATGAGCGGAGCTACATTGCCGGAGGGCAGTCTGAATGGTGTGCCGATTTTTAGTAACTCAGCGCGCTCGTCTCAGGGAAATACCATCCACAGGCAGGTGACTCAGAATCGAGGCGAGAAGAATGCTCGCAACATTACCGATGCGCCGCAGGGTTTGCATCTGCCGACACCGTATAACCTGCTGTCGCTGCGCGATCTCTACACCCAAATCCCAACCTCGGCCGATCATTTGAAGCGGTTCGGGTCCGATGTGTTTTTGAATCGCGACCTATTATCAGCCAACCGGCTGGGCGGCGCTAGCAACTTTCCACCCCTGGACGCGCCGATCGGTCCGGACTACGTGGTGGGGCCTGGCGACAGCCTCACGATTGATATTTGGGGAAGTGTCTCGCAGACGGTGACACGCGTGATCAGCCGCGATGGCCGCATCATGCTGCCAGAAGCCGGAGATCTGCAGGTTGCAGGGCTAACCCTGGAGGACACGCGCAATGCTGTCGAGAAGGCGTTGCAACAGCAATTTCGGAATGCGAAAATATCCGTCACGGTTTCGCAACTCCGCGCGGTGCGGGTATATGTTGTCGGCGATGTGCAGCGCCCGGGCGCGTATGAGATCAGCTCACTTTCTTCGCCGCTCAGCGCGCTCTATGCGGCTGGCGGACCTACATCCGTAGGATCGCTGCGTATATTGCGACATTACCGCGGTAAAGTGCTCATTGGAGATATCGATCTCTATGACTTTCTTCTACACGGGATTCGCAACGGCGATGACAGCCTGCAAGGTGGCGACACATTACTGGTTCCTCCGGCGGGTCCCCAGGTCGCCGTTTCAGGAGCCGTAAAGCGTCCTGCGATCTACGAGTTGAAGAGCGCGACTAGTCTGGAGGAATTGCTGGACGATGCGGGTGGTGTGACGGTGGCAGCAGCGCTGGGACACATCACGATCGATCGCATCGATGCCAACCGGCTCCGCGAAACAGTCAGCCTCGATCTAGCTTCTCCTGGCGATCCTGCGGCGGCGCGTGTGGCTATTGCATCCTTCCAGGTGAAAGATGGGGATCGGGTTCATGTCGCGCCGATTCCGCCTTACAGTGAGCGAGTGATTTACCTGGAAGGTCACGTCGTCCGTCCCGGCAGGCTACCTTACCACGATGGCATGCGGCTGAATGAGATATTGAGTAGTTATCAGGATGTACTGCCCGAGCCGGCAACACAGGGCGAGATCGTGCGCCTGATGCCTCCAGATCTGCATCCGGTGACCATCAACTTCAGCTTGCCGGACTTGCTGATTGGAAACAGCAACCTGACGTTGCAGCCTTTTGACACGGTGCGAATTCTCGGGCGCTACGAAGCGGATGCGCCCAAGGTCAGCATCCGCGGTGAAGTGTTACGACCCGGATCTTATCCATTGTCTGAGGGCATGACGGCCGCACAACTGGTGCGCATGGCTGGCGGATTCAAGCGAGATGCCTGGCTGCAGGACGCCGACTTGATGAGCTATCGCATCGTGGATGGCAGTGCAATCATAAGTCAGCGTACCGATGTTCAGATCGGCGATGCAGTTTTGAAAAACGATGGTACCGCGGATGTGCCTCTGAAGCCTGGCGACGTGCTGACCGTGCATCAGATTACGGGCTGGAATGATATCGGCGCATCAATCACCATCGAAGGCGAGGTAGCTCACTCCGGCAGCTATGGATTCCGGGAAGGTGAACATCTGAGCGATGTATTACGGCGGGCTGGAGGATTTCGCAATACCGCTTATCCAGAAGGTGCTGTTCTTACCCGCGATCAGGTACGCGAGCTAGAGGAAAAAAGCCGCGCTCAGTTAATCAACCAGATCGAAACTAGCTCGGCTGCCGCGCGCCTCTCTCCTAGTATAGGAGGCGCAGATCAGTCGGCTACGTTGCAACTCATCCAGCAACAACAGGACCAAGTGCTTGCTCGTCTGCGGAGTCAACCCGCCAGCGGACGGCTCGTGATTCACATCAGCGCTGACATCAACAGCTGGGCCGGCAGCCCTGCTGATATCCAGGTCCGAAGCGGCGATGTGCTGCGTATTCCCAAGCGGCCTGGCTTTGTGCTCATCAGCGGACAGGTCTATAACGCTTCCGCAATCACATATGTTCCAGGCAAAGCCGCGAACTGGTATCTGCAGCACGCAGGGGGAACTACCGGCATCGCAAATCGGAAAGAGATTTTCATCATTCGTGCCAACGGCTCGGTCGTGGGACGACATTCAGGCGAATGGTACGACAGCGTTCTCTCTACTCGCCTCTATCCGGGAGATGTTGTCGTCGTCCCGCAAAAGATCATTGGCGCGTCGCTGTTCTGGCGGAATTTACTCACTGTTGCTCAGCTTTCGTCTTCCATTGCCATCACTGCGGCTGTGGCGGGCTTACTGTAGGGCGGCTGTGGCTGCAAGGAAGATTGTTTTTCGGCGATCCTGCCGATCGCCATTTCGAGGTTGCAGTAATGGAGACACAATCGCATGATTCGACCGTAAAGACCGTGGATGCCGCGATGCCAGCGCCTCCGGCCAATTGGGTCGTGAACGCAACTGTTCTGTGGAACCATCGCCGCACTCTCGCCCGGATCGCCATTGTCGCTCTGATTGGCAGCCTTATCATCGCGTGCATAACTCCAAAGCGCTACGAGTCTACCGCGCGCATCATGCCGCCAGATAACTCGAGTGCCGGCGCAGCGATGTTCGCCGCGTTGGCGGGTCATGCTCTGGGCGAGTTCGGAGGACTGAGCAGTCTGGCAGGAGGTCTGCTGGGCGGCAGAAACACGAGCGCGCTCTTTGTCGATCTGCTGCGCAGTGGCACAATCAGCAGTCACCTGATCGATCGATTTCAGTTGCAGCATGCATATCACAAGCGGTACAGGGTGGATACGGCAAAATATCTTGCACATCACACCACCATCGTGGATGACAAGAGGAGCGGCGTCATTACCATTACGGTTCAAGACACCGATCCCCGCCGTGCGAGAGACCTGGCACAGGGTTACCTGGATGAGCTGAACCTGCTGGTCAATCGCACGAACACATCTTCCGCACACCAGGAGCGTATCTTCATTGAGCGAAGGCTGAAGAAAGTAGAAGCTGATCTGGAACGGGCGCAGCTGCAGATGAGCGAATTCGCAAGCACCCATACCACCATCGACATCCAGGCGCAGACCCGCGCCATGGTGGATTCTGCGGCAAAGCTGCAGGGCGAAATGATCTTCGGGCAGTCGGAACTTGAATCCCTTCAACAAATCTATGGCGATAACAATATAAGGGTGCGCGCGGCGCGGGCTCGCGTGGCAGAGCTGCAGCATGAACTGACGAAAATGAGCGGCACGTCTGCTCCACTCACAGTGGGAGACGCTAGTCCCGGCAAAGGCAATACCTCGGCAGACAACGAAGATGATCAACTCTATCCGCCCTTGCGACAGCTTCCTCGCCTTGCCGTTCCCTATGCCGATCTGTATCGTCGCGTTCGCGTGCAGGAAACGGTGTATGAGCTATTGACGCAGCAATATGAAATTGCTCGCATCCAGGAAGCAAAAGATGTTCCGGTTGTCAGCGTGATTGATTCGCCCGGGATTCCGGAGAAGAAGTCCTTCCCACCACGCCTGCTGCTTACCCTTCTATTGACATTCTTCGTGGTATCCGCGGCCGCAGCCTACATCGTCTTACGCCATCAATGGAATCTGGTAAATACAGCCGACCCGCGCAAGGTGTTGGCACAACAGGTGGGTCTTACGCTGCGAAATAGAGTGGAGCGAGGAAAATCGAAAATCAGGGGTACAAGATGATGCACATCTGTCCCATTTCCCTCATTCCCAGCGAGGATCGATGAATACCCTTGTCAGGGCCGTGGATATCAGTCGCGTGGAAACGCGACCAGCCATGCTGCTGCCTGGTGTAATCGGATTCTACTTTTCCTTCCGCGTTATCATCGTTCTTTTGTCTGTGCGGCTGTTCTATGTGGACCCCCAGACGGGTGTGGTGGCTGGATTGCTATGGAATTTTCTTCTGCTTGCCGTCGTTGTTTTTCACTCTCTGGGTCCGGCATCAAAGTCTCTGAAATCGATACTTCGGGTACCAAGTTTCCGCTGGGTGCTAGTCTTCCTTGTGTTCTCAGGATGCAGTTTAGCCTGGAGCGAGACTGCATCCATGGCGGCAGCCGTCGTTTATTGGTGCGCAATGGCCGCGGATGTTGCTATGGTGGTGCTGCTGCTGCGAACCGGACCTACGGAGGAGATGGCTCGCGCGTTGATGAAGGGATATGTGCTAGGGGCGTGTGCGGTCGCATTTGCCGCCTGGATTTTGCCAGCACAAACCGATCTTCGCCTTGGCGATGAAGAACTTTTAGGACCGAATCAAATCGGCTACGTCTGCGCCTTTGCATTCTTCCTCGCGCAGTATCTCATTCGGCAGAAGGAACGTCTTTGGACTGTGGCCTCCATTTTCCTGGCGATCACACTGCTCCGCAGTCTCAGCAAGACGACGATCGTGGCGTTTATCGCAGCGCAAGCTTTCCTGCTGATTCGGGATCGATCAATAAATCATGGAAGCAAGATTCTGCTGGTTGCCGCGGCAGGCCTGGTGGTGGCAATGTTTTGGAGCCTGATCGCCTCGTATACCGTGATCTACGAGAATGCGGGGAATCAGGCGGAAACCCTGACGGGCAGAATCGGAATCTGGATGGTCTTCCTTGCCAAATCGCTGGAACAGCCATGGATTGGACACGGCTTTCATTCTGTTTGGAAAGTGATTCCGCCGTTTGGAGAGTTTGAAGCGAGACACGCGCATAATGAATTGTTGCAACAGTTTTATGCCTATGGAGTGGCCGGAGTTGCTATGGTGATCGCCCTCTATGGCAGTTTCTACCGGCAGATCCGGAAACTTCCCCCAGTCCCGCTAAAAACATTCTTCCTGAGTCTTTTGGTCTTCGTCGTTATACGTGGACTGGGGGATACGGAAGCATTCGACCTCTCACTGCCGTTATGGGCCATTGCGCTGATGGGCACCATGCTGAGTGAATTCCGTACAGCGAATGAGGTGGTTGCATGACCATCTTCCATGTCTCAAGACAATTACAAATTCCCGCTTGGTTCCGGGGAATGGGGGCTAGCCGCCGATGAAAATAGTGATTGCGGCAGTCTCGTCTGCTACCCAGCTCTCGGGTGTTACGCGGCATGCTGCGAATGTGGCCCGATGCCTGCTCACACGTTCAGAAATATCTGCCGTACACCTGGTTGGAGCTCCATGGCAGCATCAAATGTTGCGTGACGCCGTGTCTCGAGGCGATGGGAGGCTGCACATTCATTCAGTGCCTCTCGGTTCCGGTACGCTGGCCCGCAATCTCTGGTACTACAAAGATCTTCCCGCCATTGCCGCCCAACTGGAAGCCGATGTGGTTCATCTCTCCTATCCCTCGCCCTTGCATGGAAGGGCCTTCCATTGCCCAACGATTGTCAGCCTTCACGACCTTTATCCATATGACGTTCCCGCCAACTTCGGATTCCCAAAGGTACTTTTCAATCGACGAATACTATGGCAGTGTCTGCGCTCCGCAGACGCCATTGCATGCGTCTCCGATCACACCCTGCACCGGCTTGCTAATCGAGCACCGATCCCAATGCTTATCAAAGCAGTCAGGATTTATAACTGTGTCGAGCCGGTCTCGGTGGAGAGCCCTTTGCCTGGCTTGCATGATGAACCATTTTTTCTGTGTGTGGCGCAACATCGCCGCAACAAGAACATCCTGCTGACGCTGCAGATCTTCCGGCGTCTTCTCCAATACGGAAAGATCGATCATGCAACACGCCTAGTGATCATTGGGGTACCCGGGCCTGAGACACCGCAAATCCATCGATTCCTGCACGCCGCCGGCTTGAATGAAAAAGTCCTGCTTATCAGCGGAATTCGCGACGCAGAATTGCAATGGTGCTACAGAAAATGCGAGTTGCTTCTGGCCCCGTCCAGCATCGAAGGCTTCGGACTGCCTGTCGCGGAGGCATTACTCGCCGGCTGCCGCATTGTGTGTTCCGACATCCTCGCTTTCCGTGAGCTGGAGGGCAAGAACTGCCATTACGTCCCCCTTACGTCGACTGCGGAAGAGGCATTCGCGGAGGAGATCAGCAAAGCACTCACTGAACCTCGGGGCGAACCCTCTCGTCTGCCACAGCTTTCAGCTCAAGCAATCGCTGAAGAATACCTGCAGCTCTACAGCAGGCTCATGCTTGCACGCACAAAAGATTTAGCTCCAGTTGATGTCTCGTGAGATAGTTATTGCCCGGTCTCAAACACGAAGATGCATAGGCAGACAGAATGGCCGCTCAGTCTCGGCCGTGGCAATTGTCACTCCTTTGTCATTTTTGCTGCCCCCACTATGAACTCCGGGGCATGCGGGAGGAAAATAGAGCCATGCTGAAAGAGATGCATCGATCCACACCCGCGCAAGAGGAACCTGCAGTCGAAGCTGGACTTGGCACAATCCTCATCATTGAGGATGACCCCCGCATGCAAAAGGTGCTTCGGCGTATTTTCATCGAGGAACGCTACACGGTGATCGTTGCGGGCGACGGCCAAACGGGATTGGATTCATTCCGCACTCATCGGCCGATCGCCGTTATGCTCGATCTCATTCTTCCACAGATATCCGGGAGAGAACTCTGTCAGAAGATGAAAGCCATCTCCGGCGATACGCCAGTGATCGTTCTCAGCGCCATCGCTGAGGTTGTTGACAAGGTACTGCTACTGGAGCTTGGCGCCGACGACTATGTCACGAAACCGTTCAGTCCGCGCGAACTGTTGGCGCGCGTACAGGCCGCAATCCGTCGTCGCCGCAGGCCGATACAGGCTACGGTTTATCCGTTTGGTGACTGCGAGATCGATTTTCAGAAGATGACCGCGCATCGCGGCGGACTTCCTATCGAACTTACTTCCCATGAGTTCAAGCTATTGAAGTTTTTCACAGAGCATGCCGAACAGGTGCTAAGCCGCGAGCTACTGCTGAATGAAGTCTGGGGCTATAATTCTTATCCGACGACTCGCACGGTGGATAACCAGATTCTCAAGCTGCGGCAAAAACTGGAGCCAGATCCGGCCAACCCGCAGCATCTACTAACGATCTATGGTGCAGGATATAAGTTTGTCCCATAGTTCTGTCGCGCGTCACGATAGCAGTCCGCGATCTGATGTGGGGGCAGCACGTATGCGAGACAACCGGGGCATCCGAACACGGGATATGCTCGTTGCTGCCATGGCGCTGATTATCGCAAGCGCCACTTTTGCCAGCCTTCTCATCGTCCGCCATCGGCTGGAAAACCAGGTGACGCGTGGCCTTTCGGCAGATCTGGTGCACTCCGTCACCACATTCGAAAACCTTCAGTTGCAGAAGTTGGCGTCCCTTGACCGCGAGAATGCCTTGCTTGCAGACTTGCCGAGTCTCAAGGCGTTGATGACAACCAGCGACGATCGCACGATTGCGGACGGAGCCGTTGAGTTCTGGCGAGTGAGCGGGAACGACCTGTTTGCGCTTGCAGACAAGGAAGGTCGAATCGTGGCGCTCGACACCAAAGATCCACAGGGAAATGCTGGGCTCCGTAGCGCCCTGCGCGTCATCCTGGCGGACCCGGCGCGCCATTACCTGGTCAGCGAAGGTCGGCTGTTTGAGTGCTCCGTGCGACCGCTCTATTTTGGCAGCGAACAAGATGGAACGCTGCTTGGATATGTCATCAGCGGCTTCGCAATCGATCACGATATGGTCGATCAGATTAGCAAAGTAACCACAGTAGAGGCGACCTTTGCCAGTAATGGCCGTGCGCTGGCCAGCACGCTCGCCCCTTCTATCCAGGCGGAGCTTACGCGTCGCTCCGTGTCGTGGTCGCTGGGAACAGCGTCAACCCCGATGAAGTTGGGTGGCGAGCAGTATCTTGCAGTTAGAAAAGATTTCTCGGCTGTAGCGTCGGCTCCACTCCAGTTGATTGTGTTGAAATCTTTCGATCAGGCAGAACGTTCGATTCGTCAGATCGATCACCTTGTATTGATCGCCGGCCTTTTGGCCATGCTGCTGGGTACCGTGCTGATGATGGCGCTCTCCAGCGCCGTGACCCGGCCTCTTGAGGAACTCGCCTCCGGAGTCCGTGCTTTCGGCGTTGGCGACAGTTCTCACCTGCTGCCACATCGCGGCACAAGAGAAGTTCGAGAGCTGAGTACATCATTCGCCAGCATGCGTCGCGAGATCCAGCATGCCAACCGCTCTCTGCTCGAATCTGAACGTCTGGCAACGATTGGCCGCATGGCGAGCTCGGTATCTCATGACCTTCGCCACTATCTTGCAGCCGTCTATGCAAATGCGGAGTTCCTCGCTTCTGCGGAGCTTTCGGAGACCGAACGAAGTGAAATTTTTGCCGATATCCGCATGGCTGTGCATGGCACAACAGAATTACTTGAATCCCTGCTGATTTTCAGCAGGACTGGAACCGCGATTCGCCGTTCGAATGTACTGATGTCAACACTCCTGGAGCATGCGATGGTGATGGTTCACACGCATCCGGATGCTACGGCCGTCACTCTTGTTGCCAGTTATGACGACCCCGCCGAAACTGCGGCGGTGGTGGATGAAAAGCAGATTGAACGCGCCATCTACAATCTATTGCTCAATGCCTGCCAGTCGGTCCGCGCTAGCACGGATGTTGCGCAAGTGGTTGCCACACTACGCGCACAGAATGGAAAGATTATCTTAGAGGTCAAAGATAACGGAACGGGCGTTCCAGAAAGCATACGCACAACTCTCTTTGAGCCATTTGTCAGCGAAGGAAAGCAGAAAGGCTCCGGCTTGGGGCTCACGCTGGCGCACTGCATCGCAGCCGAGCACGGGGGCGAGGTAATTTTAGTCAGCAGTCGACCCGGAGAAACTATATTTCGAATGTCGATAGCATGCGGTCCCGTGCAACATCTCACGCACTTAAGAAGATCGGAACAAAGTGGAGGCGGGATGAAACATGGATGGCAATCCCCGCGGAATGTAGTGTTGAGTTCCATCGCTCTAACTCTCATGGCAGCCCCTTACATGAAGGCGCAGACATCTGCGCCAGCCGACCTTGCACAGCAGGTCCAGCAATTGACGGAAGCCATGGCGCGTACACAGGCGCAGCTTGAACAGTCGCAACACCAGTTGGATGAGATGCGCCGCCAACTCACTGCGCTGCAGCAGCAACTAGCGAAGGCCAACTCGAATTCGGTATCTCCGGACGCCGCAGCCCAACTCGCCGCGCAGGTAGAAGATTTGCGTGAACGCCAGGCGATGCAGGAATCGCAGATTGCAACCCAGCAGCAGGCTAAGGTGGAAAGTGAGTCTAAATATCCTGTGAAACTGAGTGGACTCATCCTGATGAACGGATTTGTAAATACGCAGAAGGTGGACATGGCTGCCACTCCTACCCTTGCCATCGGGGGTCCCGGTAGCACAGGAGCCTCTGTACGACAGACGTGGCTTGGCCTGGATGCGAGCGGCCCTCATCTATTTGGGGCACGCACGTACGCGGATGTGCATGTCGACTTTTACGGAACCGCGTCTTCCACCAACAGCTATGTCGGCGGCTATAGCAATATCGGTCTGGTGCGGCTGCAAACGGCGCACGCAGGGATGGATTGGCAGACCACGCAGGCATACTTTTTGTATGATCGGCCAATTGTCAACCCGAACACACCCAACTCGCTGACGGCAGTTGCGATACCAGCACTCGCGTGGTCGGGCAATCTCTGGTATTGGAATCCGCAAGCAGGAGCGACGAAGGATTTTTGGATCTCGCCTGCGCATCGGTTACGGATGCAAGCAGCACTGATCGATCCCTCCGATCCTCCGGCAGTGGGCGGAGGCGTTTACCCCAACACATCCACCGCGCCGACGATAATTCCTCCTTCCACGGCTGAGCAGAGCCGATGGCCAGGGGTTGAAACCCGATTCGCGCTGTTGGGAGAACCTCAGGAAAACAAAATGGAATTGGGCGTAGGTGGATATTTTGCTCCACACCGCACGTTTTTTGGTACCAATTTCGACTCATGGGCGGCCACGCTCGATTATCGTCAGCCGCTCCCTGGCCACCTGCAACTGAGCGGCAGCTTCTATCGCGGTCTCGCACTCGGCGGTCTAGGAGGAGGAGAATACAAGGACTTCGCATACCGGGTCGATGAGGATAATCCGGACAATTTCTATTTCCGCGCACTCGATGATGTCGGTGGCTGGGTGCAACTGCAAGAGCGCCCTAGTGAACGCCTGGAGTTCAACGCAGCCTTCGGAATGGACGATGTGCCTGGGGGAGAACTGCGGCCATACGCGGATACGTATAGCTACTACTATCAAAACCTCGCGCGCAACCGTTCATTCACCACCAACGTGATTTACAGTCCGAGCTCGTATTGGCTCTTCTCTTTGGAGTACCGTCACCTGGAAAGCTCCCCGGTCAATGCTCCTACGGCTACAAGCAATATCATCGGAATCGCTGCGGGGTATAAATTCTGACGATGCGGATACTGAGGGTCAACTTCCTTCTATGTGCCATCGTCATGGCACCAATTATGGCGACTGCGCAGCAGGATGTGTCGGGGATCAAGGTCAATGTGCACATGCGCGTCGTGTTTCCTCAGCAGGTAAAACATCACATCCCTCCCGCGGTCATGTGGCTCAAGCCGCTGCAGCCTACTACGCCTGCGCCCTTCCTGCCTCATGGGCACTACACGCTCCTGCAGAAGGACCGAACATTTATACCTCATCTGCTAGTCGTTCCAGTTGGCGCTATGGTGCTTTTCCCGAACGCAGATCCCTTCTTTCATAATGTTTTTTCACTGTTCGACGGTAAGCGATTCGATCTCGGCCTTTATGAAGCCGGCTCTGCCAAGGAAGTCACTTTCTCCCGTGAAGGTGTTTCGTACATTTTTTGCAACATCCATCCAGAAATGAGCGCAGTGGTCTTGGCTCTCTCCACGCCATTCAATGCGATCGCAGATGCGAGCGGTAACTTCCAAATCAGTGCTGTTCCTGCAGGAGAGTATGAACTACACCTCTGGATAGAGGGAGTGCCGCAGGCCGATCTCGACAAGTTGCGACGCACCATCCATCTGGCATCTGATACGGGCGATCTTGGTGTAGTAACCACGGCAACTCCCCGACTGCCCACAACTCACCTAAACGAATTCGGCCAGCCCTATAGTCAAAGTCCGACGACTTATTGAGTTTTCATTGATAGACCGGAATACGCTCTGGTGAATTGAATGGATGCGACCGTACAGAAGGAGAAATCATAGCCACGTCCTCCTCCCATCGCGTCTGTGTAATCCGCGGGCATACTGATTAGAACGATGGCCTATAAAGGAAGCACTGGATCGAAAGGTTCAGCCTCGGGAGTCAGTTGAACCCGCGAACCGCAACGTAACTCTTCGTCAAGCCGAGCATGCGCTCTTTCAGGATGAGACAGTCTGGAAATAACTGCCTCACTTCCCGGTGGCTGAGAAGCCGGACCTCATCGACGATCTCATGGACAACATCAGGCTGCAGCAGGCCCCGAGGCGTCCACCGCGCGATGCGGTGCTGCACACCCTTCGGCAGGTATTGTATGTAAGGAGCCAACAGGTGTGCCTCAATTGGAAAGCTGCGCGCAGGCGTCTGGATCCAGAGCTTGCGTGCCACTCGGCGCGCTTCCCGTGCAAATGCCTGCTGCTTCTCCCAGGTACCGACGTGTTCAATCACCGAGTTCGAAAACGCTATGTCGAAGGCATTATCCGCGAACATCATCGCTGTCGCATCACCTTCGATCGCTGTGAAGCGACTGCCTTCGATTTGACCATTGCTGCGAACGTTGATTAGTGTGACTGAAAATTGTGCGTTGCCTTCGGACTCATCGATCCAAGTCTGTGGCGTGCCACCGATGTCCAGCACACGGACTTCTGAAGTCGGTGAAAAGAGGGCAAAGAATTGATTCATACGCCTACGGCGAAAGTGAATGAACACATGATCGCAGAGACTCTTGAATGTCAGCTTCACGTTTCTCCTTTCTGCGGCGATCTATCTCCTTTTTTTTGCTTGTACACGCGATCACACAATTGGACCTGTTTCGTGTAGAGTCCGCGACTCCGCGACTACCCGGTTTGGCGTTCGCGCAATGCCATACGTTGTTCTGGGGGCAGGATATTTCCGCAATCCCATTAGTTGTAGTGCGATGCACCACAAGAACGCTGGATTGCTGCGAAGATAGCGCCGCCATAAATGGCGCGGGTCTTGCATAAGCCGGTGCAGCCATTGCAAGCCCGCGAACTTGATCCAATCGGCGCAGTCCTTGATGCGTCCGGTATGAAAATCGAACGCCGCGCCTACACCGAACATCAACGTCGTTTCAAGTTTTGGTAGATATTGCTGCATAAACTGATCCTGCTTCGGTGTGCTGATGCCTACCCAAATAATGTCGGGCTTCAGGTGGTGAATGGTCGCGATCAGATTCTCTTCCTCACATTTAGAAAGATCGCGAAAGGGGGGTGTCCAAGTACCTACAATGGGTGCCCACGGGAAGCGCTTCCTGAATCCGTCCGCCAGCTCCCTCGCAACCCCCTCTTTGCCCCCATAAAAGAAATGTGTATATCCTGCGAATTCTTTCCGTTGAAATATCTCAATCATCAGGTCAGGGCCGGCAACTCGTTGCATTCTCGTACATCCTTGCGCGCGGCCCACCCACACGGTCGGCATGCCATCGGGTATTTTGATGATGGAATCTGAATAGGAAGCTGCGAGACCGGGATTCCGCTGCGCCTCCATGATTCCGTGTACTCCAATCATGCAGACGTATCCCTTCCAACGTTCGCGGAGGGCTTGTTTGACACGCGCGATTGCTCGTTCCATATCGAGTGCTTCTACCTGAATCCCAAGTAGATTGGCATAGCATGGCACAGCTTTGTTCTTTGTAGCTTGGATTTCCTGTTTCGCGTACTGCATTCCTGGTTTGCCTGAATGCTCGTCGCCGTAAACAGGCAGATTTTCAGAGCCGGGACGCAGAAGCAACGCAAGAGGGATGTACAACAGCAGCGCGATCGGGCCATAGCCTAACCTTGCCATTGCGATTCCCCATACACCATACCGAGGTAACAACCATGCGATCAGCAGCAGCATCGCTGCCCCGCCGCTGAGATTGAACCAGGTAACAGTCCTGACGCGACCGAGAGCGAACAGGGCGTAGGAACCTGTCACGTTGAGTCCCAACAGACCTGAGCTCAATACGATGATCGGAAGAACCGGCCTCGCGCTCTGCGCGATCGCCGCACCTCCCCACGCGTACAACACCCGGTTGCCAAATAAAAGAACAACGCCCACACCCGCAGCAACCAGCAAAACATTGGCGGTCAATGCGAGCAGTACGGATTTTCTGAATCCAGCCGTTGACCCCGTGAGGCGCCGCGCGGAGAGATATGGAAATAGAAAATGCAGGCCTGATGCGGCGAGTCCATAAATTGGCTGTGCCAACTGCACGCAGAGAGCGTAGGAAGCAACGGCCGTCGCCCCCAGCGAAACACCTGTAATCAAACGGTCTGTCTGGCCGAAGACAACACCCGAGACCGCTTGCAACCAGCTGAAGATTCCAAACGCAAACAGAGCTTTGGTCGCATTGCCATCGAATGCGGGAGCCAGAGAATCAGCATGCAAAAGTTTTTTGAGCCGGATCAGTTGCAACCATACCCCGAGTACGAGCAGGATTGCGGTTGCGACGATGATGCTAACGACGCTGTGACTTACATACGTAAGCCCCGCAGCTGCGGCAAGCGTCAAAAGACGAGCGAGAATGCTGATGCGGACAGCAGCTCCATAGCGTTCAAATGCTCTTTGCGTACTGATGCATACGCTCTCAACGGCGCGCACCAGCATCAGCAAACTCGCGATACGAAGCGACCAAAGACAAACAGAGCGAAGCGCAGCATCGGATGCAGCAACGTGGACAGCTATGTATGGCGCCAGCATCCATGAGATCAACGCGATCGAAGCGCCCATAATTAAATGAATGCCCATCGTGCTGCGAACTACGCGCAGCAATGCCGTTGAATCACCGATGCTTCGCTGCGTAGCCACATGCTGGATATTCGCGTCCCCGAAGCCGGAGGCAATGATCGAGCCGGCGCTTACGGCAGCGGTTGCAACTGCCCATACACCGTATTGCGCAACACCCAAGTTCCTCAAAACAACCGGCGCGATGATTAGCATCCCGATAGGGTGCGCGGTGTAGTCCAGAACACCGTAGGCAGCGTTGGAGAGGTGAACCTTCATCGCATCTCGCAGCCCCGCAGAACGCGTCGCAAGGCTTTCTTATGCGTGCTATGGATTATTCGCCTGGCCTGGATTTCGAGTGAATCAGTACCGAAATTCGCAACGGCCACAATCAGCGTTAGGGACCTAAGCAGCATTGTCTTTAACGCTAGCGAGTGTTTCTCCTCCAGATGTCAGGTGGCCGTCAACTAATTGTCATTGTTTTGTCATCCTGAATTCGCGCGATCTTGCAGTAAAAAAGCGGTTTGGATCGACTAACGTTCCACGCGTCTGGATGGGAGAAGCGATCTCTCTTTTTACAAAGCGGTGACAACTGAATCGCGGTCAGGAGATACCGTACAAGCAATTCGACTCAGGGATGGAACTGGTCGATTCGCATGGTTTCTTCGGTCGCTTGCGTTACAACCCGTAGCTTCGGGTGGACCGCAAAGAGCAGGATGCACCAGACAATGATCTCTTCGAGCCAGACGATCGCATCGCCGATCCTCCACAACACGGGCCGATTCAGAACGGCAATCGATCAGCTGAGTCGGCACCAGCGCTGGGGTCTGGCAGGTATTCTGGCAGGAAAAATCTCGCTGGGTTTGCTTGATTTGTTCATGGCAATTCTTCTCTATCGCTTCTTTTTGTTGCTTCAGGGTAGTAGTCGAGCCATCACACTTCCCCCACTTGGAGTTTCGTTAAACTTGACATGGCTTGCCCTCATTGTCCTGATTGGTTTTCTGATACGCATGATCGGAGAGGCCGCAGTCATTCGTTGGACGAATGTCTATCGGCAGAGGCTCTACACGGATTTCTCGAGACAACTGACCGCTGCTTACATGCAGATGAGCTGGGTTAGCTATGTAAATCGGAACAAAAGCGATCTCATCAAATGTTGCCTTACAACCGCCCAGGATGGCGCATATGCTTATCAACTAATAACAGAGCAAGTGGCGGCTACCGTGGTCGTTGGAATTCTAGCGGCAGGATGCTTCTTCATGAGCTTTGTTCCCTCTCTCACTATTATTTTGTTCCTTTGTGGTCTGCTTCTTATCCACCGAATTTGGTTCCGTAAACAGCTACAGAAAATCACGCGCGCACGCGAAAATATTTTGCGCAGGCTCTACGGCGGTTTTTCAGAACTCTTCAGTTCCGCTAAGGAAATACGCATCTATAACAATGTTGAATATTTTGAAAAGAAGCTCCTGGAAGCAAACACCAAGTTCTGCGAGAGCAATGAGAAGCTGAGTAGCTTCCCACAAATCTCACGTTGCTTCATCGAGCAGGGTGCGATGATCGCCTTTACATTAATGACAATCGTCATTTATCAGCAGCATGTAAATACGCAATACCTCATATCCATGCTCGTCTTTTATTTCGTCCTGGTTCGGAGAATGTTACCCGCAGTCAGCCAGATGTTTATGGCGATGGGACAATTGGACGGAGCGTTCAACAATATCGATGTCGTTACTAAAGAGCTGGCCGATGCTCGCGCGCAAAGACAACAATCAAGGATAGAGTTCGAACCGGGAACGGGTAAGATTCTCGAGTTGGACAGCGTCAGTTTTAGTTATCCAACAGGCACGGCCGTCACGCAAAACATGAGCTTCTCTGTATCTCCCGGGGAGATCGTGGTGTGCCGAGGGATTTCTGGAGAGGGAAAAACTACCCTGCTGAATTTAATTGCCGGACTGCTACATTCAAATGCGGGAAAGATATGTGTGGATCGATCGAAGATCGCGTATGTACCGCAGGAAGTTGTTTTGCTCGACGACAGCATCCGCGCAAATGTAGTCTTCGGACGCTTTGGAATAACAGACGATGACGTGAACGCCGCTTTGGAAACAGCTTGCTTGGCAAAATTTATCAGCGAACTGCCGCAAGGCCTTGATACTACAGTGGGTGACAATGGCAACCTGCTTTCCGGAGGGCAGCGGCAGCGACTTGGGATTGCCCGGGCAGTCGTCTGTCAACCGAAATTGCTGTTGCTGGATGAAGCAACTTCGGCGCTGGATATAGAAAACGAGAAGCAAATTTTGAAAAATCTAAGTGTTGTGATGTCGGAGGGTGCCATCCTCTTCGTCACGCATCGCAAACACTCTGTCTTGCAGACAGAGCGGGCTTTCAGAATCGATCACGGAAGATTTTCTTCTGAAATTGAAGTATTCACCTGAGAAACCGCATTCCTCATCGTAACAACTTCGGTCGCCTTGATTGTGAGTCTCGTCCATCGACCGGTTGAAGTTGCACCCTCCGGATGGAAAAGCCTTTCAGCCAACCTGTGACCCTTCACTCCGCTCTTCCATCTTGTCTGCCTCCTGCATACATCGCTACAAAGGAATGACAAATTGGTAACAACTGGCAACGGTGATCTCTTCATACTCAAGTCTCGGGCAATGTACCGACTTGAGAAAGGTAGATGAAAGACCACCATATGAGTCTTGCGCATCAACGCCGTTATGTCGCTGCACTTTCGATGTATCTTCTTCTACTGGTCGGTGCTGTCTTTGGACAGACGCCTGGAACGGGTGCCGTCTCCGGCGTAGTGTACGACCCCTCCAATCACGTAGTGGTCAATGCGGAAGTATTGGCAGTGAACGATGCAACGCATCTTTCACGTTCAGTAATGACGACCACGGAAGGTATATTTCGCGTACCGTTGCTGCCGCCGGGAACCTATTCCGTCACAGTGAATGCGCCAGGATTTGCGGCGAATATCTCGCGCTCAATTCCAGTAACGGTAAGTGAAATAACGTCGCTGAACGTGACACTGGCAATCGCCGGTGTGGCCCAGAGCGCACAGGTAAAGGGAAACGCGTCGGTAGCGGATTTGGAAGGCTCGACGCTGGGCGGACTGATAAACGACAAGGCAATCCAATCCCTGCCATTGTCAACCCGCAACTATACGCAGATCCTGGGGCTGGCGCCGGGAGTGGTGGTGGACCTGCCGAATGCAACCGCACTGGGAAACGGCACGCAGAATGTGGCCTCCAACGGCGCGACACCAACCGCGAATAATATCCAATTCAATGGCATCGATGCCAACAACCTGGCTGAGAACTCAGCGGCCAACTCCGAAAGCGCCTTACTGGGAGTGGCCATCCCGGCACCGGACTCGATCCAGGAGTTTCGGGTACAGACAGCCAACTTCGATGCGGCATATGGACGCGGGACAGGAGCGAATGTCGACCTGGTAAGCAAGAGCGGAACGAACGATTTCACGGGAGCGCATGGGAATTCCTACGCAACAACATTTTCAATGCGAACGACTTCTTTTCGAAACTTGACGGCCAGCCTCGAGCGGATCTGAAGCAGAACCAGTTTGGCGCAGCGATCGGCGGTCCGATCGTGCGGGACAGGACATTTTTCTTTGGGGCCTATCAGGGGTTGATCGAGGCAAATGGCCTGGGTGACGAACAGAATCCCGTCTACCCATTGCTGACCGCTGACCGTTCGGCGGCAGGACTTGGGGCACAGTTCTGCCCCGCGGGGCACCTGGACAGCCACGGTAATCCGGCGGCTGGATATCTAACGCTTGCTGGCGGAGCGCAGGTGGCGTGCGATGGGTCGAACATCAACCCTGTGGCATTGGCGATACTGAACGCGAAGCTGCCAAACGGGCAGTTAGCGGTGCCAAGTCCACAGGTGCCAATACCGAGCAACGACCTCGACTCAGTTACCGCTAGGGCAGTCGACATTTGCGATTCCGGCTCACTACCGGGAAGACCAGTTCACGGTCGATATCGATCAAACGTTGAGCAATAAGAACACGCTGGCCGGACGATTCTTTTATTCGCGTATTCCATCGACGCTGCCGTTCTCGCCGAACGGTGCAGCGAATGTTCCAGGCTGGCCCACCAATGAACTGAACCGCAACACGATGTTTGTGCTGGCGGACACGCATGTCTTCAATTCGAACCTGGTGAACATCGCGCGGTTTGGCTACATGCGGTTTGACGGCACGTCGACGATTCAGAACCCGATCACCGCGCAGGCGATCGGGAAGGACGCCGACGGGCGTTGCGGGACCGACGTCGAATGCCCCGGCACTGATGGTCGGCAGGGCTCACGATCGGCGATGCGGGTACCCCATCGCAGTGGCAGGTGACAAACTCTTTCATCTGGCAGGACACGGTCGCGCTAACCAAGGGCCGGAACAACATGCGCTTCGGAGTTGAGTTCAAGCGGCACGAGGTGGATGTTGACTCGCCGGTAGAGACCGATGGGCTGCTGCAAATTGCCACCTTCGGCGATTTTCTGCTGGGGCAGAGCGCGGCACAGAATGGCAGCCCGCATGGGTTGAGCAATGTGACGACGAGCCAAGCAGGCGGAGGCATCTTCCGCAGGAACGAGCGCTACACGGACTTCGCGGTCTTCGCACAGGACGATATTAAGCTTGACGCCGCGGCTGACTGTGAATGCGGGTCTTGCGATACGAGATTTTTGGCGCGCCGACGGAGACTGGCGGACGGCTGGCGAACTTCAACGCAAATATTGCCACAGGGCCAAGTCCCGGCTACGGGAACGTTTAGCGGGTTTACCGTGCCGTCGAATTTTCAAGGCATCATACCTGCGGGTGTAGTGCAGACATCCTATGCGGGATTGTGGAAGACGCCGTATGGTGACGTGGCACCGCGGCTTGGGTTTGTGTGGCAGATGACGGAAAAACCAGTGTTGGTGTTACGGGGCGGATTCGGCATGTACTTCGACCAGCACTCGGGCAATCTTGCGGAGGTGGGGATATCGCAGCCGCCTTATTCGACACTGCAGATTGTTGCCGGGGGCTCCCAACGGGCCGGCGACCTTGCAGAGTCCGTTCGTTCCTCTGTTGCTGCCCACTTCAAGTTACCCGATCTTCATGCCGCGCACGCCTACCTCGACGCCCATTTATCCAGGGAACCGACCCGAACGTCCTGGACGGCACGACGCAGGAGTACAACCTGAACGTGCAGTATGCGCTGGGGCACGACTATCTGCTACAAGTGGGGTATGTGGGAACGCGGTCGTATCATCGGCCGGGGCAGATCGAGTTCGACCAGGCGCTGCTGGCCAGTCCGCAGAACCCGGTAAACGGTCAGACGACGAACTCGATCAACAATGTGACCGCCCGGCTGCCGATCCAGGGTGTAAGTCAGGGGTCGCTGTTCACGGAGTCGGTCTTCATCGCGAACTACAACTCGCTGCAGACCAGCATCACGAAGCGGATGCGGTCATGGTTTCCAACTTCAGGGAAGTTATGTGTGGTCGAAAAACCTGGACGAAGTAAATGGGGAGGGTGGGATCGATATCTTCGAACTGCAGCTTCCGACCAACAACCAGCTCGATATACGGCAGTCATCGTA
Organism: uncultured Acidobacteriota bacterium; assembly: GCA_963719625.1. GTDB lineage: Bacteria > Acidobacteriota > Terriglobia > Terriglobales > Acidobacteriaceae > JAKAAZ01. The sequence continues at coordinate 3,159 of CAVRDB010000029.1, read as the reverse complement.
CGGTCTGGCGGGCGACGACCGCGACCAGCGAGTTGTTGCGAACTTCACCTGGTCGGCGCCGAAGTTTCGCCTCTATGCCCGCGCTGCCGCGGCGCGTGCTTACCGACTGGGAGTTCTCAGGCATCGGCGTGATTCAGTCGGGTGCCGCGCTCAGTGTCTTTGACGGCAATGCGGGCTCCGTGTACGGGCTTGTAATGCGAGAGAGAGCGGAAGCGACCGGGAGCAACCCATCGACACACGGGTCGCTGTTCTCGCGTGTGATCAATGGCTATCTGACCCCAGCGCCTTCACGCGAGCGCCCGGAGGCGCCGAACGGGACCAGCCTGGCGGACCAGGACTTCGGCAATAGCGGCGTCGGCCTTGTGCGCGGTCCGGGGCAGCACAACCTCGACCTGGCGGTGGAGCGGGTGTTTCCGGTGAAGGAGACGAGCAGCTTCCGGTTCCGGGCGGAGTTCTTCAACCTGACAAACACGCCGCAGTTCGGCAACCCAAACACCAGTCTGGGCTACGGAGATCCAACGCTTCTGAATCCGGCGGCCAGCGCCGGGTTCGGTAAGATCACGGGCGAACAAGGCGGCCCACACCCACGCATTATTCAGTTCGCGGTGAAGTACATCTTCTGAGCGACGAGGCTGAGCGGCGGGGACTGCGTTCCGCACCGCAGCAGGCCAACTTGACTAGTGTAGGGCCCATGATGACCATTGAAGAAATCGAATCCGCATGCGATGCGTCGCAACTGCTCGACTTTTCCAAACATGAGCAGGAGGCTCCTGAGCTCCGTTTAAAGCGGATGTTTTATCCTCTTGGGATTTCCCACCGAAGTGAGGACGAATTCGGCCGAGGTGTTCGACCTGATGGGGGAGCTTTGGGGGAAATTCGAGAAACAGCACAACATAGAACCAATCCATACGGATGTGCACGTGGTGGAGAGCGACTCGACAGTATGCCCTCCGACGCCGGTGGTCCGGATCATGATGCCGCTGTTGGTCGCTGTTGCAGACGCGGACAACTACAGCATCGTTGACGTGGTGCAAAGCAGGACCCAGATTACGATCTCGCACTCGACATTGCGGCACAGGCTTTATGCGAAGTATTTTCTTCTCGGCACGCCGGGGTGTTGTATCTCTACGCGATATACGACGCCGCTGCATGCCGGGTGCGTAGCCCTGGATGGGCGCGGAGTGTTGCTGTGCGGTGACTCGGGCGCCGGAAAATCTACACTATCGTACGCATGTGCGCGAGCCGGATGGACATATGTAGCCGACGATGGGAGTTATTTGCTGAATGGCGGCGACAAGCGGATGGTGACGGGGGATTGCTACCAGGTTCGCTTTCGACCCACAGCGGCGGAGCTTTTTCCCGAGGTGAGAGGGCTAGAGATCACGCCACGTGCGGCGGGTAAACCGTCGATCGAGATGCCAACGGCGTCCTTGCCTCATATGGTCTGCGCACAGACAACGCACGTGGACTTTATGGTTTTTCTCAATAGGCATACCGGAGGTCCGTCCGCTCTTGTGCCCTATCGCAAGGACGTGGCGCGATATTCCATGCAGCAGGTCCCATTTAGGAACGCCGGAGACACTCGCCGCGCAGTATCGAGCGATCGAGCGGCTACTTGCCGTGGATGTATTTGAGCTTCGTTATACCGATCTGGACTGGGCCGTCAATCGGCTGCGGACATTGGTGCGAGAGGGACGGTAGTGGAGCAAGTGCGGCAGCCTGAAGCGCCCGATACCAGGAGTCGGGGCGCTGCTGTTTGGAGAAATCCGGGCGCGTGGCTGCAGGAGCAGAAGCTGGGCCGGAGCTTTTGGGTATTTTTTACGGCTGCGTTTTTTTTTGATTTTGGATTTTCGATTTACGTCTTTCTGTTCAATCTGTATCTGCTGGATTTTCACTTTAACGAGCGGGCGATAGGTCTGATAGGTGGTGCCGCGACGCTGGGCTCGGTTGTCGGGACGTTACCGGCAGGCCAGCTGGCACGGAAGATCGGACTTCGTCCGCTGCTGATTGTGTGCTTTGTTGCTGCACCCCTGTTGAGCTCTTTGCGTGTTGTGGCGATGTGGGAAATGGCGCAGATCGGCCTGGCCTTTCTGGCCGGCTTGGCAATGTGCCTGTGGGGCGTGTGTTTCTTACCAGCGCTGGCACGGCTTACAACTGAGAAAAATCGCGCGTCGGCCTTCAGCCTAATCTTCTCCGCGAGCATTGGCACCACCACTCTGGGCGGTGTTGTGTGCGGCTACCTGCCGCAGTGGCTCAGCATGGCTGGATTTGCGATGCAGCCTGCCGAAGTAAAGCGATTGATTCTTCTGGTTTCCTGCGGCATTGCCGCGATAGGGCTGTTGGCTATGTTGCGTATGCGGCTTCCGCTGCCGCAAAGTGAAGCGCTGGAACAAGACCCCAAGCACGATCGCACTGAGCACAGGCGCTGGAAACTACACCCTTTTTTGTTGCGATTTTTGCCGACGATGGCGCTATGGACGGTGGTGCTGGCTTCGTTCACCCCATTTGCCAATGTGTACCTTTCAAGGAATCTGCATGTTCCGATGTCGCAGATTGGGCTGATCTTTTCTGCGGCTCAGATTGTGCAGCTTTGTGTGACACTGCTGACGCCGATGTTGTTTCGCGCGCTAGGGATGGTCAATGGGATTGTCGCAACGCAGCTTCTGACAGCACTGGCCCTTGGCTGCCTGGCCGGAACGCAGAGTACGCGGCTGGCTGTGGCACTCTACCTAAGTTTTTCCGCATTGCAATGGATGGGTGCTCCAGGTTTATACAACCTGCTGATGAGCAAAGTACCGGACGAGGAACGCAGCACGGCATCGTCGATGACGATGTTCTGCAATGCCGTGATGGGCTCGGGAGCAACGGCTGGCGCAGGGATTCTGTTTGTACGATTTGGATATCCGCATGTGCTGGCGGGCATTACGACGCTGGCTGTAGTGGCGGCAATACTATTCTGGATACTCGTTGGTCCGATGGACCGTCCCATACCGACGCAACCGCAGGCGACTGCAGACCTTTGGGTCCCATCGATCTGAATTGCGGCCATCGCGATGTTTTTTCGGTTGAAAAGCGAAAAAATGAATGCATCAAAGACAACTCAAGCATAAGCAGATTGCCTGCATCAGAGATGTAGCAAATCCGGTGACCTTTATCCAT
>CAVRDB010000028.1:0-23262 GCA_963719625.1 uncultured Acidobacteriota bacterium | reverse complement strand
GGCCATGCAAGAAACACCTGTGGGAACTCCCCGCCCCATCCTGTCCGAACAAGAGTAACCAGAGCGGTTGCTGTGCCCTTTACCAGCAGACCCCGGCCATGGTGACGAAAGATTGATTCCAGTCCCGGGAAACCCCCAACTACGACAGGAAACGTTTCCCGCGGAAAGGTGCCACCCAACAAAAAAGAATTGATTGAAACAGAAATATTTCTGACTGTCAAGAAATTTTCTTCGCGACACCCGAGCACCCAGCAATGACTGGGATTGCCAACAATTGCTTCCTGAGATGGACCAGAGATAAGTAGTCGGAAAAATCCTCACTCAGCCTGCCTAGAATCGAGGAGAGTGAAAGCGCTCAGCGCGCTTGCAAGTGAGAGGCCTGTCGCAATCCACAGAATGACGCGATATCCCGAAACCAACGACTCTGCGATCGCTTGCCGCACCTGCGGGTCAAAACTTTCCGCTGCAGCGAGTTGCGGACGTTGTCGATCCACGCTCTGACGCTCTGCGGGCGATAGCGCTAAATCACTGAGGCGGCGGTCCAAGCTGCGATTGAAGCTTGCATACAAGATCCACCCAAGAACAGCAACGGCAAGCAGGCCCGCAATTCGTGAGATGGCATTATTAATTCCCGACGCGACACCGACCTGACTTCCAGGCACCGCGTTCATCACCGCTGTAGTCAGCGGTGCGACACTGACTGCCATCCCGAAACCGAGAACTACGACCGCTGGAAAGAACGTGGTCCAATAGGACCCTCCGATGTTCGGCCTGACGAAAAGAACAAAGCCGAGCGCCGCAATCAACGGACCAATCGTGAGCGGCAGCTTCGCGCCGTAGCGTGCGATCAAGCCTCCCGACCAGCGAGAGAGCACGAAGATCAGCAGGATCAACGGCAGCAGCGCAGCCCCGGCTTCAGTTGCAGAGTAGTGCTGCACCTGGATCAGATTCAGCGGAAAGAAGAACAATATGCCGCCGAAGGCTGCATAGAGGAAGAAGGTAAGCAGGTTGGCGCCGCTGAAGGTTTTGGAACGGAAGAGCCCAAATGAAATCATCGGCGCAGACGCGCGAGCCTCAACAAACATAAAGCCGGCGAGCGACGCGAGTCCGATCACCGCTGCTACGATTACAACAAATCCTCCCCGGAAAGCTTCAATCAATGCAAAGGTGACTCCGCCCAATCCAACGGTTGCGAGCAGGGCGCCTTCCCAGTCCAGTTTGTTTCTCGCTTCATCGTTCCGACTCTCCGGCACACGCCAAAGCGTCAGAAACACAACGACAACCGCAATGGGGAGATTGATGAAGAAGACCCAACGCCAGGAAGCGTGGTCGACAAGCCATCCACCCATTACCGGCCCGACAGCCGCAGTGATCGCCGTAAAGCCTGACCATGTTCCAATCGCGCGGCCCCGTTCGTCGGCCGGAAAGGAAGCGCTGATAATGGCCAGGCTTCCGGGTACGAGCAAAGCCGCACCGATGCCTTGCACTCCACGCGCGACAATCAGCGGAATGATGGATGGAGCAAATCCACAGCACGCCGAGCCAAAGGCAAACAAAACCACGCCGAGCACGAAGATCTTCCTGCGGCCATAAATATCTCCAAGAGAACCACCGACAAGAAGCAGCGACGCAAGCATCAGCGCATACGACTCCACCACCCACTGCACATCGCTGATGGTCGCGTGCATTGCAGCCTGCAAGGCGGGAAGAGCAATGTTGACGACAGTGCCGTCAATGAAGGCCAGGCTTGAACCCAGAATCGTCGCGGCCAATACCCAAACCCCGCCTGAGGTGCAAGCTGATGATGACGATGCAGCAAGAATTGTGGCCTCGTCACAGGGTGGTTTGACCGTTACCGTCATTGACCGGATTACCTCACCATCGATGAATCTTTTCCACTAAACGGAAAAGCCCCAAACCTCGTCCATCACGCCCAATCTTGTTACTCAGGCGTGATTGTCTCAAAATCAACAGGCTGCTTAGTGGGCAGCCTGGAGCGCACTTTCGATGGCGTCGGTAAGTGAGTCGTAATCGAACGGCCCGTCGTGGCGCTGTCCATGGATGAAGAACGTCGGGGTCCCATTTACACCGCTGCGGATACCGCCGCTGAAGTCATCTTTCACGCGTGCCTGATATTTGCGCTCTGTTACAGCAGTTAGCAACTGCGCAGAAGGCAAATTAAGGGCATTCGCCAGCTCCGAGAAAAGAGCATCTCCTAGACTCTCCTGATTTTCGTACAGCAAATCATGCATCTCCCAGAACTTGCGATGCATCACCAGCAAATTCAGCGACCTCAGCGGCTGGTTCCGCCCATCGGATGGATCTGGCTCAGCGGAAAATTGCGGAAGCACAAAAGCAAGACGCTTCTCCAAAGTGCTTCTGTAGCCTTTTCACGATTGGATAGGCCAGCCCGCAGGACGGGCACTCGATAATCGCCATACTCGACCAAAATGCATTCTGCGCCGAGATCGCCCTGTACGTGATCTTTCGGCGCTGACAGCACGATTGAAAGTTTGGTCATCGGATTCCTCCTATTCCGGTAAGTCTTCTAGAGCCTGCAGGATGCCATCCGCTCCCGGATTGACCGCAATCGGCGAGCAGTAGCTCCAGGCGATCAAACCGTTTTTGTCGATGACAAAAAGCGCTCGCTCCGAGATACCGTCATCGGACCCGATAGGCTCCGTAGGCGTGGCGAAACTTGGCCCTTTGGTTCAAAGTCTGGCGGCCAAAGGAAAATGCAGATGGCGATCTTTGGCGAAAGCCGCGTGACACCAAACGCCATCGACAGATATACCCACCAGCTCCGCTCGATACTTCTGAAACTCGGGGAGAATCTCATTGTAAAGAGCCATCTGATCTCCGCAGACCGGACTCCAGTCAGCTGGATAGAACGCCAGAATGACCGGCTGACCCCGTAGCTCACTCAGAGAGAGCTTCTGATCAGGCGTGACATGGAGACTGAAATCCGGTGCAACGGTTCCTGGGGGCAGAATGTTAGCCATAATAATTACCTCCATCATGAGATGCCGCGAAATCAAATAGAGCAACAAATGGTTCCAGGATCGCCGGCTACATCTGGTGAAGCCGCCGTCGACAAATAAGTCAATGCCCGTGATGAAACTGCGCTCCTCCGATGCCTGAAACACGGCACAAAGCCGCGTGAGACACGGAGTGGAAGCGAGTCATGTACGACTGAAGAATTACCTGGGGTCAGCCACGCCGTTTCGCATGTGTCTGTGCCGCTTTGTGCGTCTGGCCAAAGCACATTTCGATGTCGTCGGGGATGGTTGAGGTCCAATGGCAGACGCGATGCTTCGAGAATGTGTCGTGCGCTCATCTAAGCCGCGAGATCCAAATCTCTCCGAAGAGAGAAATTTCCCTGATACCCGGGTGATCGCAGATTTATCCTTCGGAGCAGAGTTGTCAGACGACTTGCAGCTCATCGAAGACTTGAGAACGGCTGTTGGCATATCGCTCCATCAACTCCGAGGTCCAAATAGCCCCTTAAACCGCCCCGGCTCCCCGGATCAAGCTGAGGTAATGCTCCGGAGCATTCAGGTCTGTGCCTTCGCTTTCGATCCGAAAAAGCTTCCCTACCTGGAGCTATAGGTGCCTCGCGTCCAGTTGTAAGCTTCTTCTGCCGCGCCCACACCCACGGTGTCCTTCATAGCATCCTTGGGTTGGATGAGAGTCAGTGGACGACCCGCCATGGCGGCGGCGACTTGGGGAAGATCGAAATGCAACAGGACATCTGGAACAAAAACGTCCGCGCCGTAAAGATAGCGGTCCACTTGGGTAAGGGACCGATAGGAGAGAAGACTTTGCACGGAAATCAAACTGCAGATGCGTGGATCGAGAGCCGCGGCATAGAGACACCACAGGCCACCCATTCCTTTTCCGATCACATGCAGATTTTTCGCGTCGGTGTCATGGCGGCTGATGACATAATCGACGCTCTGCACAACATCCTGTACTCGCATTCCCAACAGCGATTGATCCATAAACCAAGTCATGTAAGTCATGGCAGTTTCCAGATCGAACAACTGCCCGAATTCATTACATGAGGATTCGGAATGAAGCGGTCGGGTTTCGCCGATGCCACGGACATCCACCGCAACAACCAGATTTCCCTCGCGAGCCAGCGTGTCGAGCACTCCGTGCGTCAGTCCCGATGCTTCCTCTCCTTCATCTTCCATCCCGTCGGCTTCCATGCCTTCATCGTTGATGTAAAGAATCGTGGGCAGTCCGCCGGTTTTCCCGTTGGGCATATAATCCCAGGCAGGAATGTAGATGCCCGGCTCGGAGAGGAATTGGATTTTTTCGATCCGGTAGCCTTCGCGAGGTGTGGTGACAGTGTGGCGCACTTCCAGGGGCTTATCCGATTTTTGATAGCGCAGTAAACTGCGAATCTTCGCACGGATTTCCTCCTGATATGTGGTACGCTCGGCGGAAGTTTTCGGCACAGACCGTCCGGGCGGCAGATTTGCCTGTTTCTTCGAGATCAGGGAAAAGATGGTTTCGCCCTTCCCCGAGTAGCGGATCGAGCCATCCGGCGTGCAATACAAATTTTCGGGAGGTTCGGTTTCAAAGTACTGTTCGCTTTGCGGCCCTTTACGGTCATAAAACCAGCGGCAGAACCAATCCACTGTCGCCAACCGCAACTTCGGGGTCCAGGCGTGGGGATCGTCTGAAGCGACAGTGGCGAATTTCTCTGGCGCACCGAGCTGCCGATAGCGATCCTGGACGACTTGGGCGGCCTGGTCGAAAGCCGGGCTGTAATGTTCAATTCCAGTCAGGACAGGTCGGGGAGCAATGGCGACATGCAAGTCGATCTCATCGATTCCGTAGACCGCCGACGGGAAAAGATCCTGCTCCACGTCACCCAGGCCAACAGGCTGCCATGGTGCGACCTTTAGCGGCCATCGGTTAACCATCCCTCCTTCCATAATCGCTACGCATTGAACTCTTTTATCAGCCACGCTGATGAATTTGGTCAGGGTTCCCCCTCCGGAATGACCGGCGCAGCCAATTCGTTTAGCGTCCACCTCGGACCTGGTCAACAGATAATCGATCGCCCTCATGCCGTCCCATACGAAATATTCGGTCAGGTTTTCTCCCATCAGTAATTGCAGCTGGCCGGGCATGGAATGCTCATATGTCGGGCTCGGACCCACATCGGTAACATTTGTTTTCGGATTCCAATATTGACGGCGTTCTCCCTGTCCGATCGGATCGTAACCCAGCACCACGAACCCGCTTTTTGCCAGGTTGATATAGACACTTTGGTATTGCGGCACCATCCTGGCCAGCGGGTAATGTCCGCAGGGCGAAATGATTCCCGGAAAAGGTCCATTGCCGGAGGTTGGGACATAGAGATTCCCTGTCACCCAAAAATCCGGTCGACTTTGAAACATGACGTTTTCGATCCGGTATCCATCCTTTTGTATGGTTTTGACTGTGACGGAGTTCAGGTCGTTCTTTTCAGGAAAGCCGCGCAGCATTTGGACAAATTTCTCACGTACGAATGCATTGCGGGTCTCCACATCGGCGGCGGTCTTGAGCAGCGCGCGCTTTTTGTCCCAGGTGGAGGCGAAGTCGTTCTGCTTTTTCGCCAGGTAGGAGACCAGCATGTCCGGCATTTCTTCGCTATAGGAGTGAGCAATCTGGGAGCCTGGCTTTGACTTCGCAATTCCGAGCAGCTTCAATAATGCCGGGCTGAGCAGGAATGCCCCGGTCTCAATTACAAATTTTCTTCGATTCATGAAATTGCCTCGTGGGTTGAAAGTATAACTCGGGTTTTATTTTGCGCAGACCCTACCAAATCACTGCCACCATGCTGTAGACGTTGAACCGCGGAACAGTAAATACCGCCTGGGAGCCTTGCATCCGGAAATCGAGTGTCTGGTAAGTTTCTGAGTCAGCCGGGTACAGCCGTACCGCACTGGCCGATTGTCCCTGTGGCAGCGCACACTTCAATGCAATGTTTTCGATAGACGGAACCTGGCGGTTGTAGTTCACCAGGTGAACGATTCTGCGCCGCTTTTCCGGCTGCTCCACCAGATTTATTCCCAGAAAATCGGGGCCGAATACTTCGAGTGGAATATCGCCCTGGGAGGTCCAGGAAACCGCGTCCACCAACTGCTTCCAGTTCTTCGGGCGTTTCCAAAACGCTGGGCCAATGTGGAAGTAGGGCTCAGCTGGCGGCAGCGGACCGTCAAACTCGATTCCGGGAAGATAGACCACGCGCCCCAGCCCAAGCTCCTTTCTGGACGGCACGCCGGCAACGACTGGCGCCATCGCTACATTTTCTTGATAAGGAGCAGCTGGTGGTTGATTGTCCACTAGTCCTTGCAATCCCGGCTTAACTCTCAGGCGCCGCCATTGGTCATAGAGACCCGCCTGCTCTGTCACAACCAGTCCGCCGCCCGCCTCGACAAACCGGCGGATCAGAGCAATCTGATCGTCCGAGAGACATTCTGAATCCGGAAGGATGAGAACCTTGCAGTTAGAAGGGGTGAGTTGATTGAGGTGCTCGTCAAAGATGAGATGAAAGGGAACCTTCGCCTGGATTAGAGTTTGTTCCACCAGGATCGCGCTCAATCCAGCGCGGGAGTTATGATAGGTGATTGACGGATGAGATCGGAAAACGGCCACGGACGCTAAATCCTTCGTCCCAACATACAAGTCCCGATTTTTGCGATAGAAAGAAATGTATTTCACCATTTCGGAAGACAGAGGGTCATTTCCTGCGTGGCCAATTGTCTGATTGAACGCCAGGTTTTCTCCCATCCCCAATTCGCTGGCCGAAGCACTGGTCAAAGCAACATTTTGATATCGTCGGGCCATTTTGTAGGTGCGGATGGTCGTAATCAGCCTTCCATCCGGCAGGTAATCTGGCTTGGTGTCCTGTTCATCCCAGAAGACCTGCGTGTATTGCAAGAGCCGCGAATGGTCGTTGCCGCGCGTCCAGGAGTTGTTGTGGCCCACGACGCCGCCGAAATTGATTTCCACGACAACTTCGGGGTTTAAGGACCGGATCAGATCGGCCATCTGGCTTAAGGCGTCCGCCATCGACTGACACCGGTACTCGATCCATTCCTGAAAGGCCGGATCAAAGATGATATTCAGTTTTTCGGGTGGGTTCGACCGGTTCCACAACGGCGGATTCACAAAATCGACATTTTCAAATCCAAATCGCTCCTTGCGCTGTTCCGGCGAATATTTTGTTCGTAGATACTTGCGAAACCCGGTTTTGCAGCCATTGCAATGGCATGAGTCAGGCTCGGGGCTCAAATCGAAATTATCGAAATGGATGAAATCTGTTTTTACTTCCGCTACTGCGTAGCGCACAATTTTCTTCAGATAATCAATGTATTCCTGGTTTGAGAAACAGGGCCGATACCGGAACGACTGCTGAAATCCATACTCGGTCATGATGGGCTGACCCCACTGATCGCACTGTACCCATCCCTGGGCGCGCGGTTCCTCGGCAAAGAAGGTCTCGTACATCATCGTGTCCCACTGAACGTAGGTGTCTATTTTCATTCCCAGGCGGTGAACGATGGCTGCGGTGCGTATCGTGGCTTCCATATCCGGCTTCTCGGCAACCATGCCGAAGCCTTTGTACAGATGTGTGTGGAAAACCTCCACTCCTTGATCTTTAAGCTGGCGAATCAGCTTTTCACTCTGCTCATATTCGTAATACTCGCGAGCATCGAGCCTCTGACCGCCCCGACGCACTACGAAGATGTATGGCTCGTGGTCGCCGCCTGCATCGATCAGTCCATTTTCGATCCATGCCCCCTGCCGCTCTACTACTGCGCCGGCGTATGCCGTGTGAGCTGCCCCTGAATCTTCTCCATATCCAACCAAACCCGCCGTACCCAGCTTGGCCACAGCAATTCCTCCAACTACGGTCCCCATAAAGTCTCTGCGGTTCATAATTTTGCCCTCTCCTTATGACTGCGGTGGATAGAAAAGATAGAGCTTCAAAATGCGCTCATCCTCGCTGATGTAAACGGTACCGTCGTCGCCGCTGGCCATCGCTCCGATGACATTGGCCCGCCAGGTATAGTAGGGTCGCCGGTTCACATCGATAAATCCAAGTACATCATAGGCGCCGGTTGAAGGATCGTAGCCAAAGAGGCGCGCCATCTCCTCCTTATTGCCGCCAACTCTGCAGAGTTCCTGGTTTCCGCTAGTGGATCGTAACCTGCAGACCTCCACCGATATCCAACGCGAAGCCAGAGCAGTTTGTAAAGGCAATCGAGACAGTTTTTCATGCGAAGGATGCGGCGAGTGGCATCGAAGTGCTGGTGTTGCCGCAGCCGTAAGCTCCAGAACGCGCACCCATATGGCAGGCGTTCTTCTTCGAGTTATCTTTGCGGGCGCGCGGTGAGAGTAATGGTCGCATAAGTATTATCATCCGCCCACTCAATAAGCCTTAGATAATTGAGGGACCCGGCTAGAACTGATCCAAAATGAGAGTTATGGAAATCGGCAGAAATCGAAATTGCAGGTAAAGGAGATTTTGTCGATGAAGAAGAAGTTTCTGTAGAACAGATTGTCGAGGAATGGGAACAGGCGGGGGTGTTCCGGTGGCGGAGCTGATCCGCAAGGTGGGATCAGCGAGCAGACTTTCTACCGCTGGAAGGCGAGACACGCGGTTCTGGAAGTGGATCGGGTCAGACAGACGAAGCAGCTGCGAGATGAGAACACGCCGAGCTGACACTGGACAAGGCCGTGCTGTAGGACGGACTGCAAAAAAGTTCTGAAACCCTCACGCCACCGCCTATAGTGAAGTATCTGGAACAGAGCTATCAGGTGAGCGAACGGCATGCATGCTGCGTTTTGTCCATAGGACGAACGACACATCGTTATGAGAGTCGCCGGGAGCCGTGGATGGAGTTACGTATGCGCATGCGGGAAATAGCTCAGACCCGGGTGCGCGAATGGGCATGTAGTTACATTGAGGGATATTTATCGAGAAATGCATTCAGTTGATCAAGCGGCAATGCTTCTACCGTGTGACCGTTGGCAGTTGTCGTCGTGGCATGTAATAACGAGTTGTAGACCGACTCTTCCACCGCCTCGAGAACCGCCTCAAACAAAGGAGACATGGAATCATTGGACAACATCTTCACATTCAAAGAGCCGGTCGATCCGTATGCTACGTGATTTGATGGAAACGCGCTAAATGCAATCGCGAAATCTCCGCTCGAATTGGAATAAGCCGAACCTGTACGGGCCAGTCCAAAAATAGCACGCTTGGCGAGGCGATATAGACTCCGATGTCCCAGTGGAGCATCTGTTGCGACGACAATCATGCATGAACCATCTGCGGGATAGAGTTTCTTGCCAAGAGCCTTTCCTACCGGGAACCCGTTCATCGTAAGCAGACCGCCATAGTTTGTCTGGAGCAACGCGCCGATAATCCATCCCCCATATCGGTTCGGCAACACTCTAGATGCGGAACCGATTCCACCCTTCCAGCCGAAACATATGGTGCCCGTTCCAGCACCGACACAACCCTGTTTTATAGGACCCGTATTCGCATTTTCGATTGCCGTCCAAACATCCTCCGGGGTTACGCGCATTGCACGAATGTCGTTCAACACTCCATCATTCGTTTCCCCAACAAGAGCGTTTACGGAAATAACTTTTTCATTCCCTGCTTGCTTCAAGACATACTTAACTACCCCAGCTATCCCCGCATGAACGCTGAGCGTGTTTGTGAGGATGATGGGCGTTTCGATGTTCCCCAACTCATTCACCTGAGTTGACCCGGCTAACTTGCCGAAGGCATTCCCAACATAAACAGCGCCAGGCACTTTCCGTTGAAAGAGATTGCCGCCGTGCGGCAGGATGGCTGTTACGCCAGTGCGCACAGTGTCACCTTCGATGAGTGTGGCGTGCCCGACAGAAACACCGTCAACATCGCTCAGATCGTTGTGTCTTCCAGATGGGAATACACCAGGACGAATCTTTTGCAGCAACGAGGCCCTATCCAGGATGCTGGAATTCCTCGCAAGTGCCTCCATAGTTGTCAAAGCCGAGGCACCGACAGCTAAACGCGAGAAATCACGTCTGTTCATAGGGAATTATCCTCGCTGTTATACCATCTATACCATTGATTAGGGATGGAGTGCCCGGCGTTTCTTGAACCAGTTCTGATGATAGAGACTGAATTTCAAGGAGCGGAAGATGGCCCGAAGGAAGAAGCACACGCCTGAGCAGGTGATTAAACTGAGATTGATTTCGATGAAATTTAGAGTGCCGCTCTTGTTGCCTATGTTTGCGCTTATATTTCTACAGATGAATCCGCTTATGGCGCGAGCGGCTGGTGCCGGTGTTGAATCCTCTCAAAACGTCCCGCTGCAACCTTTCATGGAGGAGGTGCAACGTCTACAGACGGCGCTCAACTTTCTTGGGCAGCCTCTGGCGAAGCTGGATCAGGAACGAATCAATTCTGCCTTCAGCAGCCGGAACGCTGCGGCCGCGGTTTCCCAAACGGAAGCAGTGTTGGACAAATATGCGCTTGCAACGGTGACCATCAGCGGAGAAAGCCGCGTGGATGTAAAGCGCGGCAGTGCTTTCCCCGATCTGGTACAAGATGGCACACGGTTATTCCTCGTCAAGATCATCAATCAGGCAGGTGTTACCGCACCTCTCGCGGTGGAGAGCCCAAACGCCGGCGCGGTTTATGTCCCGGCAACGGGCAATGCGGAACCGATAGTACAACGTCTGACCTCGGCGGACGTGCGCGAGCGCTGGGCCGATATCTCCCTGTTCAATCAACCACCCATGCCGGATGAGCGCCTTTCGGGACTTCCCTTGGAATACCGGATACTCGTTATTTCCAGTCGCGACGCCGGATGGCGAACCGCAAGACTCAGTTTTAATGTCGGGCAAGGAACTCAGGATGTAGGGTTTCTGAACGAGATCTCGGTGCTGTTCAAAATTGCACCGGCCCATTCGATTGCCCTCCACGTGATCGACGGAGACGGTAAGCCAACCATGGCCTCCTTTATCTTTCGGGACAACATGGGACGTATTTATCCAAATCCAATCAAGCGTCTCGCGCCCGACTTTTATTTTCAACCTCAGGTATATCGTTCCGACGGAGAATCGATTCAGCTTCCTCCCGGGCTTTACACGGTCACCTATACCGGAGGACCTGAGTATGTTCCGGAAACACAGAAATTTTACTGTAACCGGGAACGCGCCTACGGAACTTACATTTCACCTTGACCGCTGGATTGATCCCGCGAAGTACGGCTGGTACTCCGGAGACGATCATATTCACCCGGCTGGCTGCTCCCACTATGAGAACCCATCCGAGGGTGTCGACCCCAAAGCCATGGATCGTCAAGTTTTAGGGGAACACCTGAATGTCGGTGCTGTATTGGTATGGGGCTCGTGTTTCTACTACCAGAGCCACTTCTTCCGAGGACGCCAGGACAATCCTGTCTCGACTTCGGATTCTCTGATCCACTATGACCTGGAAGTCTCCGGATTTCCTTCGAGTCGCGCCGGGCACCTGGTGCTGCTGAACCTGAAGAACATCATGTATCCCGGCACGAAACGCATCGAAGACTGGCCGACTTGGGATCTGCCAGTCCTGCGCTGGGCCAAGTCGCAGGGTGCGATGGCCGGCTTTGCGCACTCCGGTTTTGGGCTCGCGGTTGGAACCAAGGAATTGCCGAATTACATTGTGCCCGGCTTCGACAGTATCGGAGCGAATGAATACATCGTGGACGTGACATATCCCAACACGGTCGATTTCATCGCCGCCGGAGACACACCTTACGTATGGGAGCTGAATATCTGGTACCAGACCCTAAACGTGGGATTTCGCACACGAATTTCTGGCGAAACGGATTTTCCATGCATCACCGACAGCAGAGTAGGCGGGGGACGTACATACGTCAAAATCCGCGGAGCGCTCACGTATGAAAGCTATGTGAAAGCATTGCAGAATGGCGCGGCCTATGTCTCGGATGGCCGAAGCCATCTAATGGACTTTGCGGTCAATGGCACTGAGGTGGGCACCCATAACAGTCAGGTGGATCTAGCTGTTCCCGGTAGTGTGAATGTCGCAATAACCGCCGTCGCTTATCTCCCCATCAAGCCCGCCAATGCTGCAATCAAAGAACTTCCTTACGATCAAAAACCATACTGGAACCTGGAGCGTTCACGTATCGGAACCACGCGGCGAGTCCCGGTGGAACTGGTGGTGAATGGAATTGCCGTCGCAAGAAAAGAGATTGTGGCGGATGGATCGGTGCAGAAGCTCAATTTCAGCGTGCCGATCGCCAAGAGCAGTTGGATTGTTGTCCGCATACTCCCTTCTTCGCACACGGATCCAATTTTCCTGCTCGTGGGCGGCAAGCCGATCCGAGCTTCCCGACGGAGCGCCGAGTGGTGTCTGAGGGGTGTGAATCAGTGTTGGACGCAAAAGTCCCCGAAGATTTCCGCGCGAGAAATGCCGGAGGCGATAAAGGCTTATGATCATGCCCGCGCTGTCTATCGCCAGTTAATCAGCGAAAGCAGCGATGAATGATGGCCTTCGCTGCCATTCCTCTGTTCATCTGGGACAGCAGTTTGCAATGTGAAAGCGGAGCAATTCGAGCTTGAAGAAATTGCGGGAGATTCCATCTCCTGCCTAGGTGCTATTCATGAGCCGTCGACGATGGTCTATTCTGGCGATCCTCGCTTTCTTGTTCATTGGTGCGGCCTTAGTCTTGGTCCACAACCAGCGAGAAGCGACTCGCGGGAATTCTCTGGATTCGACCGCGGACATCTCTTCCTCCATACTCGCATCCCCCGGTGCGCTGGCCGCGGACAGCAATGGGAATATCTATGTCAACGAACAGAAGCAAAACAGAATTCTAAAAATCTCAGCTTCCCGGCACGTAACGATCGTTGCAGGAAGCGGCCGTAGGGGATTCAGCGGTGATGGAGGTCCCGCCGATCAGGCCAGTTTGGCTTCCCCAACGAGCATTGCGCTCGATTCCGCCGGAAATCTTTTCATTGCCGACACCGGCAACAGCCGCATTCGACGGATAGACGCGAAAACCCACACCATCACGACTGTACCCGGGAATAGCTTCCAGGACGAATGGAACACGAGAATCGCGAAATATACCGCTACATCACCTGGAACGTACCCCCCGATATCGATTGCGGTGGATGGTGATGAAAACCTGTACATCGGCGGAGTGGATGGGGTAGGCATCCTGCGCGTGGACCCTGTCAGCCATAGCTCAACGGTGATTGTCGGGGTGGGATTGCCGGGTTATCCCCTGGCTCCTTATCCCTCCGCGAGACCATCCTGGCTGGCTGTCGATGAGCATGGAACCCTCCTGTTTTCCGATCCATACCGAAACGCCGTGTCACTGATCAATACCCCGGAAAACGATGTTCATCGCGTCGCTGGCGGCGCTGTTTGCGGATTTGCCGGAGATGGAGGGCCAGCCATCGGAGCTCTGTTGTGTTTTCCCAAAGCGCTTGCTGTCAGCAGAGACAAGAAGTTGTTTATCTCTGACACAGGAAACAATCGAATTCGGCAGGTGGACTTGAGTACTGGCATCATTACCACTGCGGCTGGCAACGGACAAATTGGCGATGCAGGAGACGGCGGCCCGGCGATGAACGCTAGTCTCAACGATCCCATGGGAATAGCGGTGGACGGAAAAGGGGACCTGTATATCGCGGATACAGGAAATAACTGTATTCGCCGCGTGGATAGGAGAACTGGAGTGATCACTGCCTGGGCTGCGTCACGAAATCTTAAGCTGGAAAAATAAGCGAGTCTGCTCGGTGCCTTTGATACGAGTGGTAATAATTCCCTGAGCTTGGCCTACCCGATGTTTTGAACCAGTTCGTTGGTTAGTGTAACGCAGGCACCTGGGTGGATCGATAGCCTACGCGAAAATGCACGCACCTCTGCTTACATATTCCTCTTAGATTCGACGGGGGGCGCAAGGTTTAGCCTGCCAGCCAATTTGACCAAGGTAGCAAAGGAATCCGCCTGCATTTTACGCATAATATGGCCGCGGTGAATCTGAACGGTGTATTCGGTGATACCTAATTCGAATGCGGCTTGCTTGTTCGGCAAGCCACTCACCAACAGCACTAGCACTTCTCGCTCCCGAGCTGTCAAAGTCTCGTACGAGCAATTTTCCGTACTCGATTGCCTCCTGGTGGCGAGCGATGAAGAGATTAGACTCCACGTGCTCTTACGAATCTATTGAACGATAGCGTTGGCGATAGCTTGGTATTCGGATTCTTGCAAAAGAGTACGCAACGCTCTTTGCGGATATGTCCAATTCATACTGTGGTATTGGTCGATACCTTCGTCCAATAGACTCGTCGTCGCACTTCTGCCAATCTCGTCTTGAACGGTCACTCGCTCTGACATCGAAACGACTACCAAATGGATGGCAGAAATGGACCGGAAGAGACCACGCGCGTGACCGCGCCTGTCGCCTCGAACGCGCTTGGTGTGAACGTTTTAGCGCCCCGGAAAGGCTGTGGTCGGCGAGCGGCCCAAGCTCTTCGGCGAGGCACTCGGCTTTGACCGATCACGTCGACTTTAATCTTCGGCGAGTATGATGCGGTGCTGATAGGCGCAATGATCACGGTGGCTGAGGCCGAGGCTCTGGCAAATTGGGTTGCCCTGCACAAGCTAAGATCTCGGGAAACAGATTCGATTTCAGAGGAGAACGAAATGCCAACAAAAGGAAAAGTCCTGGTACTAGTCTCGAGCGGTCACGGCTTGCCCTTGAAAGATGGCAAGATTTATACCGGCGCTGGTTACTATCTCAACGAGCTGACGGTTCCGGTTCGCGCCCTGATGAAGGAAGGCTACGAAATCACTTTCGCCAACCCCAAAGGCAACACGCCGCAAATGGATGTCCATTCAGCTGTCGCCGATTTCTTCGGCGGGGACGAGGCCAAGCTCCAGGACTATTTGAAATTCCGCGACAGCCTGACTGGGCTCAGAAATCCAACTCGCATCTCGGATGTCATCGCATCGGGCCTGGATCAATATGACGCTGTTTTCGTCCCCGGCGGCCATGGCCCGATGATCGATCTTCTCGATGATCCCGACGCTGGCATCGTGATGAGACACTTTCATGAAACATCCAAGCCTACGGCCGTGCTCTGCCATGGCCCGATTTCACTGCTCTCGGCGCTTCCGAATTCGAAGGAGTTGGTCGCCGCGCTGGCAGCGGGCGATGCCGCTGGAGCGCATGCAAAGGCCCAAGGCTGGATCTATGCCGGATATAAGATGACTATCTTTTCGACGGCGGAAGAGCAGCAGCGGGAGCCGCTTGAGATTGGCGGTAAGGTTCTCTTCTACCCGGACTTCGCCTTGCGTACTGCGGGCGGTGACGTAAGTGTGGCTCGCTCCATGGAAGAGCTACGTCCTTCAAGATCGCGAGTTGATCTCAGGTCAGAACCCGTTCTCGGACGAAGCGCTTCTGAAACTTCTTCTACCGGCACTCAACGCGAAGAAGAAGTAACTCGGTAGGGGGCTGGCCGACGACGCTGCCCCGATCTTCGGAATCAAGATCCTCTCGGGGTATCGCGATTGGAAGTTGATTTAAGTGGCCCTCGCGCTGACCAGACGCACATTGCGAAGCGTGAGTTATGTGCGTTCATTTGCGCCGCAACGGAACTGTTTGGTCTCGACGATGCCGAACTCTCCGCACAGGACTGGCTCAATGAGTCGCTGTTGATGGATAGCCGACCTCTATCGACAAGCCGAAATTGGCGGGCGGTCATGATCTCGGCTCCGGCTCTGCTTGCAAATAGCCTGACAACAATTTGTTCGCCGGAGTTAACGGAAAGGAACATTCCATGAAATATCCGACGCTCTATCGCACCACAAAGATCGATGGGCTCTCCATTTTCTACAGAGAGGCTGGTCCGAAGGACGCGCCGACATTGCTTCTGCTGCACGGACTGCCGTCATCGTCGCGCATGTTCGAGCCGCTCTTCTCCAGACTGTCGGATCGCAATCATCTGGTCGCTCCCGATTATCCTGGCTTCGGACACAGCGACTGGCCGGATGCGAAGGCATTCGCGTACACGTTCGATCAATACGCCGAGATCATGAATCATTTCACCGAAGCGCTTGGGCTCTCGCGCTACACGCTCTACATGCAGGATTATGGTGGGCCGGTGGGTTTTCGAATGATCCTGGAGCACCCGGAACGCGTGGAAGCTCTCATTGTTCAAGATGCGGTTGCGCATAATGAAGGCCTGGGCGTGAATTGGAAGACGCGTCGCGAGTTCTGGGCAGATCGCGTTCCGAACGAAAGCGCGCTGCGCGCGAATTTGCTCTCGTTGGCGGCGACACGCACTCGTCATGTCGGCAACGATCCGAATGTGGAACGCTACGACCCCGATCTCTGGACTGATGAGTTCTATTTTCTCAATCGGCCCGGCCAGGCTGAGATTCAAAGTGATTTGTTCTACGACTATCGAACCAATGTGAACGCGTATCCGAAATGGCAAGCGTGGATGCGCGAGAACCAACCGCGACTGCTGGTGATATGGGGCAAGTATGAGCTCTCGTTCGACCCGGGCGAGCCCGAACGTTATCGCAAAGATGTGCCGAATGCTGAAGTTCACATTGTGGACGGCGGTCATTTTGCATTGGACACGGCAGCAGATCAAATCGCCGTATTCGTGCGAGGATTCCTCGGCTCTTCTCGCGAGGGGCCGAAGGAGTGAGCGTACTTAGCACTTCCGTTACAAAACAGACCGGTCTGAGTTTGCCGCCGGATACATTAATTCCGCGACCCCCGACAACCTGAAGGCGCGAACGAACTGGCCGTTCGAATTAGCCCGAACCAGACAGCTCCGGACGGTTCGCAATCGATCCGGAACTCACATGGCTCTCGGCTCAGGAGTCAATGAGTGAATTGGCCTGTTGGCATCAACCGAGATTGCGCCCGGGACAGAATAGGCGGAGCTAGCTGACGCTCCGGTACTGAAAATTCGAGACGAGATCGATTCCTACCGGGTTGTTATTCGAGCAGTAACTGAAGGATAGGCGGTGACACACTCAGAACTCGTGAATTCTTACAGCCAACGATCGTAGGGTGGCCCTAAAGCTGAGTTCACCAGCGACGCGAGGTTGCCACCACGTCGGCTTTTTTGACGAAGATCACAACAAGTCCTGGCGCAGTTTTGAGAATCTTGCTGACCTTGTTGGGACACCAGATGTTCCCAGCAGCCCCATGGGAGCAGGACTCGATACTCTTCATCGGCGCTGTTGAAGAAAGCGGAGACATGACTCGTCTGGTCGAGCTGAGAACCAGCAAAAGGAATCGGAGCCGTCATCTTCTTCATAGCATTCCCCCACAGCAGATCGAGCGGCGCCCGTCGGGATATCGGGATATAACGATGCCCGTTCCTGACCGCAACGTCGAACAGATAATCTGGTATGGATCGATACGTTCGTCCAATAGATTCGTCGTCGCGCTTCTGCTAATCTCTCCTTGAGCAGTCGCTCGCCCTATGGCGATTGCACGGGTGGTAAGATCCAGCAGGCTTGAAGCAAAACGCATTCAGCTCGTTTATAGCCAGTTGGAGTATTAGCCATGAATAAACTGGAGATACTACGGCCTCTCCACATACAAGCCAACCCGCGGGACAATGTGGCCATCATCGTGAACGAAGGCGGGCTACCTAGCGGAACCTTGCTTGCTTCCGGACTTGTTCTTGTTGAAGGCAGTGCCGGAAGCGCACAAGGTCGCGCTCGCGGAAATCGGGCGCGGCGAGCCCATCATCAGATATGGCGCGGTGATTGGATATGCTGAAGTGCCTATCCCAAGAGGAGCCTGGGTCCATGAAGACGTCTTGCGGTTGCCCCCACCTCCAGACCTAGACCGACTGCCGATTTCAACCGCCATCCCGAAACCATTGCCGCCGCTCCAGGGCTATACCTTCGAAGGGTTTGTCAATGACGATGGATCTGTCGGGACGAAAAATATTCTAGGCATCACGACGACTGTCCAGTGTGTCGCGGCCACGGTCGATTATGCCGTGAAGCGGATCAAGTCCGAACTCTTGCCGCGCTACCCTAACGTCGACGACGTCATTGCGATCACCCACTCCTACGGCTGCGGAATTGCGATCGATGCTCCGGGAGCGGAGATTCCCATTCGGACTCTACGGAATCTTAGTCTCAATCCCAACCTGGGTGGAGTGCCGCTTGTGGTGAGTCTCGGATGCGAAAAATTGCAGCCTGCAAGGCTCATGCCCTCCGGCACATTCCCAATCCTAGGACCCAAACCGTATGTCATCCGCATGCAAGACGAACAGTACCGAAGTTTTGGAAGTATGGTGGAGGCCATCATGCACATGGCGGAAGAGCGCTTGGTTTTCCTCAACGAGAGAAGACGGGTTACCCGACCCGCAGCAGATCTCGTAGTTGGCCTGCAATGTGGGGGGAGCGATGCGTTCTCTGGAATCACCGCCAATCCTGCTCTTGGCTATGCGACCGATCTCCTGGTGAGAGCAGGAGCGACCGTGATGTTCTCAGAGGTCACGGAGGTGAGGGATGTCGTCGATCTGCTTACAGCGCGCGCTGCCGACGAGAGTATCGCTCACGAGCTGATTCGTCAGATGGCATGGTACGACAACTATCTGGAACGCTGTGCTGTGGATCGAAGTGCCAACCCAACCCCTGGAAACAAAAAGGGCGGGCTTGCCAATATTGTCGAGAAGGCGCTCGGCTCAATTGCGAAGGCAGGTACCAGTGCGATTGCAGGAGTTTTCGGCCCGGGAGAGCGGGTCACAAAGAAAGGGCTCATCTTTGCTGCCACCCCAGCCAGCGATTTCATCTGTGGTACGTTGCAACTTGCCGCATCGATGAACATGCACGTGTTCACGACGGGTCGTGGAACGCCCTATGGCCTCGCCATGGCGCCAGTGATCAAAGTGGCGTCACGAACCTCGCTGGCCAAACAATGGCCCGATTTGATCGATATTGACGCAGGCACTATCGCTACGGGCGACGCAACCACCAATGAGGTAGGTGAACAGATCTTCAGTCTGATTCTCGAGGTCGCGAGCGGCCATAGGAAGACATGGGCCGATCATTGGGGACTGCATAACGAGTTTGTCCTGTTCAATCCCGCTCCGATTACGTAGTTGCGATACACAACAGAAACCGTGTCGATGCCCCGCCAGACTCTCAAATCTTGTTTTGATATTTTGGATGGTTACGACAACGTCTACACTACTTTCGCAGGGGTTTCCCATGCTCACCCGACGCTGATTTCTTTCGAACTCGATTGCTAGTTCTCTCACACTTCCGTTGCTACGTAGCTGGCAGTTCTCTCCAGTCGCGTGAACCAATAGCAACAAGGAATGAAATAGGATGGCATGGACATCTCGCCACGCCGAGTCCTGAGTAGGTCCCACATAGGAAGGGCAATCATGAATCGGAGACAGTTCATCGCTTCAGGTAGCGCTGCAGGATTGATTGCCGCTCGCGGAACCAATGCCACGACCGCGAGCGCGGAACCTGCTTCCAAGCCGGGCCTGATGAAGTTGGGCGACCAGACTGCGCCTACGAATGATGTTCACCTCCAATACCTTGCCCGCTATAGCGTGCGTCACATCTGCGGCTATCCACAGATCGAAGGCGACCGCCTTTACGCCACCGTGGATGAACTCAAGCGCATGATCGAAATGGCCGGTAAATACGGCATCAGCATCGACTGCATCGCACCGCCGTTCCTGGCGTCCAGCTTCATCGACAGGGAAAAACATCCGGCCATCATGCTGGCACAGAGTCCGGAGCGCGACCGGGACATTGAACAATTGCAGACCCTCATTAGAAACTGTGCGCTGGCCGGAATACCGACGATCAAATACAACATGAGCATCCTTGGTGTTCTTCGTACCGGATGGGCACCGGGACGCGGGGATGCGCTCTACCACACCTGGAAACTCTCCGAGGCGCATCCGGCAACCCCGCTTACCCGAGCTGGACACGTAGATGCCGATGCTTTTTGGGAGCGCATCACGTATTTTCTCGACCGTGTCATCCCCGTTGCAAATGAGTACAAAATTCGGATGGCCTGCCATCCTCAGGATCCTGGTGTCCCGCCGGAAGGATATCAGGGCGTCAACCGCGTGCTGGGAACCATCGACGGACTTAAGAAGTTCATCACCATTCGGGAGAGTCCGTATCATGGGTTGAACTTTTGCCAAGGAACTATCTCAGAAGATCTCCAGAATCCGGGTGTAGAGATCTTCGATGTTATCCGATACTTCGGTACTCGCAAAAAAATCTTCAACGTACACTTCCGCAACATTCGTGGACATCGCAATGACTTCATCGAGGTCTTCCCAGATGAAGGCGATATCGATTTTGTGAAAGCGATCAAAGTGTACAAGGAAATCGGCGATCCCTACATGTTGACGCCCGATCATGTCCCGCTGGCCAAGGCCGATCCGGGATCCTTGCAGTCCTTCGGATTCCGCTACGGGCATATCCGAGGCCTGATCCAATCAGTGAACTTCACTACATGAGCACACAAACGAGCTTCATTTACACCGCTAAGCGACCCAAGCACCCCCGGTTCCAGTTGCGCACCTCAATGATGACGTCGATCCATGTGGACAACGTTGTTTTTCATGCAGAATGCGATATTCGCGCAGCCGGCAGGTAGGCGGAAAAAGGTGCCGTTTCCGCAACTGTCTTCCAAGAATCCAGCCGGACCGGTATGGTAACGTGATCGGACTCAGATAGACCGGGTTGGGAGAGAAGGGATGCGTTGACTTTGCCAGAGGTCGGACAAACACGAGTTCGATTTGTCATCATCGCCATTCTTTTCGCGGTGAGTTGTTTCAGCTTTGGCGATAGAGTGGCTCTCTCCATTGCCGGAGCCGCGATGACCAAAGAATCCATTTAGATCCGGTGAAGCTGGGTTATCTCTTCTCCGGATTCAGTTGGGCTTATGTCCTGGGACAATTGCCCTCGGGTGGGCTGCTGGACCGCTTCGGATCCAGGAGGGTCTACGGCATCAGCATCGTCTCGTGGTCGATCTGCGCCTTTTTGACAGGATTCGCGGGATACCTTGCCGCAAGCGCGGCGTTCACGGCAATCTTCGTTTTGAGGTTGTTATCCGGATTTGCGCAGGCGCCTGTCTTTCCCGGAAACGGCCGCATTGTCGCGTCATGGTTTCCCACCGTGGAGCGCGGCCGAGCCTCCGCAATCTTCAATTCCGCGCAGTATTTCGCGCTGTTGATCTTCGCGCCCATCTTCGGATGGATCGTTCATGCGGCTGGCTGGAAAAGCTGCTTCTGGTTCATGGGAGCGCTCGGTGCGATGTTGACCCTGATCTGGTTTAGGAACGTTTATGGCGTAAGACAGCATCCCCGCATCTCCAGCGCAGAAATTGAATCGATCGAACGGGGCGGCGGGCTGGTGAAAACCGACCAGGACAGCAATTCTGGCGCGAACGGCAACCCGCTAAAATGGACCACGGTAAGGATGTTACTAAGTCATCGCATGCTTGTCGGCATTTACATCGGACAGTATTGCATCACTACACTGACCTGGTTTTTTCTGACCTGGTTCCCGATCTATCTTGCGCGAGCACGACATATGCCGATCCTGAAGGTGGGATTTGCCGCCGCCGTGCCGGGACTTTGCGGCGGTTTTGGCGGCATTCTGGGCGGCGTAATCTCCGACAAGTTCTCAACAGGGGGCACTCGCTCAGCTTCGCGCGCAAGGCGCCGATCATGGCGGGCATGGCACTGTCGACGACCATGATCGGCTGCAATTATGCCCAGGCGCAAAACGTCATGCTTGCGCTGATGTCAATCTCTTTCTTCGGGAAAGGCGTCGGCGCATTGGGTGGACGGTCATCTCCGATACGTCCCCGAATGGAATGGTCGGCATCAACGGTGCGCTGTTCAACTTCATTGGAAACATGGCTGGCATCACGACACCTATCATCATCGGATATCTCGTCGAGAAGACAGGTTCCTTCAATGACGTGTTGATCTTCGTGAGCCTGACAGCACTGTGCGCCATCGTGAGCTACGGTCCAATTGTCGGGGAGATCAAACGCCTTGAACTGGTTGCCCCCATGCCAGCCGGAGGCACCCTATGAGAAGTGGAGTCAACAAAAATATGCGGGCCCCCTCACGAGACGACCGTCAACTATTTAAGCTACCACCATGGTGGTGCGCAGCATGCGCCTCCAATCAGCACAGGAGATCAAACACATGCCCGATTGGCAGGGAAATCTGGCTCACAATGCTTTCAAGCAGGCCCTTTCAAGTTTCCAGCGTCAGGTTGGGCTTTGGAGCGGTCTCTCGAGCCCGATCGCAGCGGAGATCATCGCGGGCGCGGGTTTCGACTGGATTGTCATCGACGGCGAACATGCCCCGAACGATATTCCTTCCCTGCTGGCACAACTGCAAGCGATGCGTGGAGGCACCGCCGAACCCGTCTTCCGCGTGCCATGGAATGACGCGGTAACAATCAAGCGAGCTCTCGATGTCGGCGCTCGCTCGCTTCTCGTCCCATTCGTCCAGAACGTGCAAGAAGCACGCGCAGCGGTGGCCGCCGCTCGCTATCCTCCGCTGGGCATACGAGGAGTCTCTGTCACGCCACGCGCCAATGACTATGGCCGCGTCCGTGGATACCACCAGAACGCTCACCTCGACACCTGCGTTTTGGTGCAGTTGGAAAGCAGAGCGGCGATCAAAGAAATTGAGGCGATCGCGGACGTCGACGGCGTGGACGGCATCTTCCTTGGTCCCAGCGACCTTGCCGCGAACTTCGGTCAATTGGGCAATCCTAAACACCCGGATGTACAGGCGGCGATCAAAGATGCCGGTAGCGTATCCGGGCCGCCGGAAAATCCGCGGGCACCTTATCGGGAAATATTGATGACGTCGATTTTCTCTTCGATCTCGGATTCAACTTCACAGCCGTGGGTAGCGATGTCGGCCTTCTAGCCCGAGGTGCCGAGAATGTCGCCGCACGATTTCACAAGAGCTAGGGAAGCGGAAACACTTCCGCGCAAAGGAGAACCACAATAGCAACCGTAGGATTCATCGGCCTTGGCATCATGGGCCGCCCGATGCCCTTCAGCGGAAACATCAATAACGCGGCATGCGTGATCTTATGAATATGTTGGAATCTTCCGAGTCTGCTGTTGCACCAGAGTCGATCCGTTTGTAGTACTGAGCAGTCCGTAGCAATATCGGTCGCCA
>CAVRDB010000027.1:0-65962 GCA_963719625.1 uncultured Acidobacteriota bacterium | reverse complement strand
TCCATCTCCTGCCTAGGTGCTATTCATGAGCCGTCGACGATGGTCTATTCTGGCGATCCTCGCTTTCTTGTTCATTGGTGCGGCCTTAGTCTTGGTCCACAACCAGCGAGAAGCGACTCGCGGGAATTCTCTGGATTCGACCGCGGACATCTCTTCCTCCATACTCGCATCCCCCGGTGCGCTGGCCGCGGACAGCAATGGGAATATCTATGTCAACGAACAGAAGCAAAATAGAATTCTAAAAATCTCAGCTTCCCGGCACGTAACGATCGTTGCAGGAAGCGGCCGTAGGGGATTCAGCGGTGATGGAGGTCCCGCCGATCAGGCCAGTTTGGCTTCCCCAACGAGCATTGCGCTCGATTCCGCCGGAAATCTTTTCATTGCCGACACCGGCAACAGCCGCATTCGACGGATAGACGCGAAAACCCACACCATCACGACTGTACCCGGGAATAGCTTCCAGGACGAATGGAACACGAGAATCGCGAAATATACCGCTACATCGCCTGGAACGTACCCCCCGATATCGATTGCGGTGGATGGTGATGAAAACCTGTACATCGGCGGAGTGGATGGGGTAGGCATCCTGCGCGTGAACCCTGTCAGCCATAGCTCAACGGTGATTGTCGGGGTGGGATTGCCGGGTTATCCCCTGGCTCCTTATCCCTCCGCGAGACCATCCTGGCTGGCTGTCGATGAGCATGGAACCCTCCTGTTTTCCGATCCATACCGAAACGCCGTGTCACTGATCAATACCCCGGAAAACGATGTTCATCGCGTCGCTGGCGGCGCTGTTTGCGGATTTGCCGGAGATGGAGGGCCAGCCATCGGAGCTCTGTTGTGTTTTCCCAAAGCGCTTGCGGTCAGCAGAGACAAGAAGTTGTTTATCTCTGACACAGGAAACAATCGAATTCGGCAGGTGGACTTGAGTTCTGGCATCATTACCACTGCGGCTGGCAACGGACAAATTGGCGATGCCGGAGACGGCGGCCCGGCGATGAACGCTAGTCTCAACGATCCCATGGGAATAGCGGTGGACGGAAATGGGGACCTGTACATCGCGGATACAGGAAATAACTGTATTCGCCGCGTAGATAGGAGGACTGGAGTGATCACTGCCTGGGCTATGTCAAGAAATCTTAAGCTGGAAAAATAAGTGAGTCTGCTCGGTGCCTTTGATACGAGTGGTAATAATTCCCTGAGCTTGGCCTACCCGATGTTTTGAACCAGTTCGTTGGTTAGTGTAACGCAGGTACCTGGGTGGATCGATAGCCTACGCGAAAATGCACGCACCTCTGCTTACATATTCTTCTTAGATTCGACGGGGGGGCGCAAGGTTTAGCCTACCAGCCAATTTGACCAAGGTAGCAAAGGAATCCGCCTGCATTTTACGCATAATATGGCCGCGGTGAATCTTGCGCCGAGCGATGAAGAGATTAGACTCCAGGTGCTCTTACGAATCTATTGGTCGATACCTTCGTCCAATAGACTCGTCGTCGCACTTCTGCTAATCTCGCCTTGAACGGTCGCTCTGACATCGAAACGGCTACCAAATGGATGGCACAAATGGACCGAAAGGGACCACGCGCGTGACCGTGCCTGTCGCCCCGAACGCGCTTGGTGTGAACGTTTTAGCGCCCCGAAAAGGCTATAGTCGGCGAGCGGCCTAAGCTCTTCGACGAGGCACTCGGCTTTGAGCCGATCACGCCGACTTTAATCTTCGGCGAGTATGACGCGGTGCTGATAGGCGCAACGATCACGGTGGCTGAGGCCGAGGCTCTCGCAAATTGGGTGGCCCTGCACAAGCTAAGATCTCGGGAAACAGATTCGATTTCAGAGGAGAACGAAATGCCAACAAAAGGAAAAGTCCTGGTGCTAGTCTCGAGCGGTCACGGCTTGCCATTGAAAGATGGCAAAGTTTATGCCGGCGCTGGTTACTATCTCAACGAGCTGACGGTTCCGGTTCGCGCCCTGATGAAGGAAGGCTACGAAATCACTTTCGCCAACCCCAAAGGCAACACGCCGCAAATGGATGTCCATTCAGCTGTCGCCGATTTCTTCGGCGGGGACGAGGCTAGGCTCCAGGACTATTTAAAATTCCGCGACACCCTGACTGGGCTCAAAAATCCAACTCGCATCTCGAATGTCATCGCATCGGGTCTGGATCAGTATGACGCTGTTTTCGTACCCGGCGGCCATGGCCCGATGATGGATCTTCTCGATGATCCCGACGCTGGCATCGTGATGAGACACTTTCATAAAACATCCAAACCGACGGCCGTGCTCTGCCACGGCCCGATTTCACTTCTCTCGGCTCTTCCGAATTCCACGGAGGTGGTCGCCGCGCTGAGTGCGGGCGATGCCGCTGGAGCGCATGCAAAGGCCCAAGGTTGGATCTATTCCGGATATAAGATGACTATCTTTTCGACGGCTGAAGAGCAGCAGCGGGAGCCGCTTGAGATTGGTGGTAAGGTTCTCTTCTACCCGGACTTCGCCTTGCGTACTGCGGGCGGTGACGTAAGTGTGGCCGCTCCATGGAAGAGCTACGTCCTTCAAGATCGCGAGTTGATCTCAGGTCAGAACCCGTTCTCGGACGAAGCGCTTCTGAAACTTCTTCTACCGGCACTCAACGCGAAGAAGAAGTAACTCGGTAGTGGGTTGGCCGACGACGCTGCCCCGATCTTCGGAATCAAGATCCTCTCGGGGTATCGCGATTGGAAGTTGATTTAAGTGGCCCTCGCGCGACCAGACGCACATTGCGAAGCGTGAGTTATGTGCGTTCATTTGCGCCGCAACGGAACTGTTTGGTCCCGACGATGCCGAACTCTCCGCACAGAACTAGCTCAATGAGTCGCTGTTGATGGATAGCCGACCTCTATCGACAAGCCGAAATTGGCGGGCGGTCACGATCTCGGCTCCGGCTCTGCTTGCAAATAGCCTGACAACAATTTGTTCGCCGGAGTTAACGGAAAGGAACATTCCATGAAATATCCGACACTCTATCGCACCACAAAGATCGATGGGCTCTCCATTTTCTACAGAGAGGCTGGCCCGAAGGACGCGCCGACATTGCTTCTGCTGCACGGACTGCCGTCATCGTCGCGCATGTTCGAGCCGCTCTTCTCCAGACTATCGGATCGCAATCATCTGGTCGCTCCCGATTATCCTGGCTTCGGACACAGCGACTGGCCGGATGCGAAGGCATTCGCGTACACGTTCGATCAATACGCCGAGATCATGAATCATTTCACCGAAGCGCTTGGGCTCTCGCGCTACACGCTCTACATGCAGGATTATGGTGGGCCGGTGGGTTTTCGAATGATCCTGGAGCACCCGGAACGCGTGGAAGCTCTCATTGTTCAAGATGCGGTTGCGCATAATGAAGGCCTGGGCGTGAATTGGAAGACGCGTCGCGAGTTCTGGGCAGATCGCGTTCCGAACGAAAGCGCGCTGCGCGCGAATTTGCTCTCGTTGGCGGCGACACGCACTCGTCATGTCGGCAACGATCCGAATGTGGAACGCTACGACCCCGATCTCTGGACTGATGAGTTCTATTTTCTCAATCGGCCCGGCCAGGCTGAGATTCAAAGTGATTTGTTCTACGACTATCGAACCAATGTGAACGCGTATCCGAAATGGCAAGTGTGGATGCGCGAGAACCAACCGCGACTGCTGGTGATATGGGGCAAGTATGAGCTCTCGTTCGACCCGGGCGAGCCCGAACGTTATCGCAAAGATGTGCCGAATGCTGAAGTTCACATTGTGGACGGCGGTCATTTTGCATTGGACACGGCAGCAGATCAAATCGCCGTATTCGTGCGAGGATTCCTCGGCTCTTCTCGCAAGGGGCCGAAGGAGTGAGCGTACTTAGCACTTCCGTTACAAAACAGACCGGTCTGAGTTTGCCGCCGGATACATTAATTCCGCGACCCCCGACAACCTGATGGCGCGAACGAACTGGCCGTTCGAATTAGCCCGAACCAGACAGCTCCGGACGGTTCGCAATCGATCCGGAACTCACATGGCTCTCGGCTCAGGAGTCAATGAGTGAATTGGCCTGTTGGCATCAACCGAGATTGCGCCCGGGACAGAATAGGCGGAGCTAGCTGACGCTCCGGTACTGAAAATTCGAGACGAGATCGATTCCTACCGGGTTGTTATTCGAGCAGTAACTGAAGGATAGGCGGTGACACACTCAGAACTCGTGAATTCTCACAGCCAACGATCGTAGGGTGGCCCTAAAGCTGAGTTCACCAGCGACGCGAGGTTGCCACCACGTCGGCTTTTTTGACGAAGATCACAACAAGTCCTGGCGCAGTTTTGAGAATCTTGCTGACCTTGTTGGGACACCAGATGTTCCCAGCAGCCCCATGGGAGCAGGACTCGATACTCTTCATCGGCGCTGTTGAAGAATGCGGAGACATGACTAGTCTGGTCGAGCTGAGAACCAGCAAAAGGAATCGGAGCCGTTATCTTCTTCATAGCATTCCCCCACAGCAGATCGAGCGGCGCCCGTCGGGATATCGGGATATAACGATGCCCGTTCCTGACCGCAACGTCAAACCGATACTCTGGTCTGGATCGATACGTTCGTCCACTAGATTCGTCTTCGCTGCTTCAGCCAATCTCTCATTGATCATTCGCTCGCCCTATGGCGATTGTACGGGTGGTAAGATCCAGCAGGCTTGAAGCAAAACGCATTCAGCTCGTTTATAACCAGTTGGAGTATTAGCCATGAATAAACTGGAGATACTACGGCCTCTCTACATACAAGCCAACCCGCGGGACAATGTAGCCATCATCGTGAACGAAGGCGGGCTACCTAGCGGAACCTTGCTTGCTTCCGGACTTGTTCTCGTTGAAGGCAGTGCCGGAAGCGCATAAGGTCGCGCTCGCGGAAATCGGGCGCGGCGAGCCCATCATCAGATATGGCGCAGTGATTGGATATGCTGAAGTGCCTATCCCAAGAGGAGCCTGGGTCCATGAAGACGTCTTGCGGTTGCCCCCACCTCCAGACCTAGACCGACTGCCGATTTCAACCGCCATCCCGAAACCATTGCCGCCGCTCCAGGGCTATACCTTCGAAGGGTTTGTCAATGACGATGGATCTGTCGGGACGAAAAATATTCTAGGCATCACGACGACTGTCCAGTGTGTCGCGGCCACGGTCGATTATGCCGTGAAGCGGATCAAGTCCGAACTCTTGCCGCGCTACCCTAACGTCGACGACGTCATTGCGATCACCCACTCCTACGGCTGCGGAATTGCGATCGATGCTCCGGGAGCGGAGATTCCCATTCGGACTCTACGGAATCTTAGTCTCAATCCCAACCTGGGTGGAGTGCCGCTTGTGGTGAGTCTCGGATGCGAAAAATTGCAGCCTGCAAGGCTCATGCCCTCCGGCACATTCCCAATCCTAGGACCCAAACCGTATGTCATCCGCATGCAAGACGAACAGTACCGAAGTTTTGGAAGTATGGTGGAGGCCATCATGCACATGGCGGAAGAGCGCTTGGTTTTCCTCAACGAGAGAAGACGGGTTACCCGACCCGCAGCAGATCTCGTAGTTGGCCTGCAATGTGGGGGGAGCGATGCGTTCTCTGGAATCACCGCCAATCCTGCTCTTGGCTATGCGACCGATCTCCTGGTGAGAGCAGGAGCGACCGTGATGTTCTCAGAGGTCACGGAGGTGAGGGATGTCGTCGATCTGCTTACAGCGCGCGCTGCCGACGAGAGTATCGCTCACGAGCTGATTCGTCAGATGGCATGGTACGACAACTATCTGGAACGCTGTGCTGTGGATCGAAGCGCCAACCCAACCCCTGGAAACAAAAAGGGCGGGCTTGCCAATATTGTCGAGAAGGCGCTCGGCTCAATTGCGAAGGCAGGTACCAGTGCGATTGCAGGAGTTTTCGGCCCGGGAGAGCGGGTCACAAAGAAAGGGGCTCATCTTTGCTGCCACCCCGGCCAGCGATTTCATCTGCGGTACGTTGCAACTTGCCGCATCGATGAACATGCACGTGTTCACGACGGGTCGTGGAACGCCCTATGGCCTCGCCATGGCGCCAGTGATCAAAGTAGCGTCACGAACCTCGCTGGCCAAACAATGGCCCGATTTGATCGATATTGACGCAGGCACTATCGCTACGGGCGACGCAACCACCAATGAGGTAGGTGAACAGATCTTCAGTCTGATTCTCGAGGTCGCGAGCGGCCATAGGAAGACGTGGGCCGATCATTGGGGACTGCATAACGAGTTTGTCCTGTTCAATCCCGCTCCGATTACGTAGTTGCGATACACAACAGAAACCGTGTCGATGCCCCGCCAGACTCTCAAATCTTGTTTTGATATTTTGGATGGTTACGACAACGTCTACACTACTTTCGCAGGGATTTCCCATGCTCACCCGACGCCGATTTCTTTCGAACTCGATTGCCAGTTCTCTCGCACTTCCGTTGCTACGTGGCTGGCAGTTCTCTCCAGTCGCGTGAACCAATAGCAACAAGGAATGGAATAGGATGGCATGGACATCTCGCCACGCCGAGTCCTCAGTGGGTCCCAGGTAGGAAGGACAATCATGAATCGGAGACAGTTCATCGCTTCAGGTAGCGCTGCAGGATTGATTGCCGCTCGCGGAACCAATACCACGACCGCGAGCGCAGAGCCTGCTTCCAAGCCGGGCCTGATGAAGTTGGGCGACCAGACTGCGCCTACGAATGATGTTCACCTCCAATACCTTGCCCGCTATAGCGTGCGTCACATCTGCGGCTATCCACAGATCGAAGGCGACCGCCTTTACGCCACCGTGGATGAACTCAAGCGCATGATCGAAATGGCCGGTAAATACAGCATCAGCATCGACTGCATCGCACCGCCGTTCCTGGCGTCCAGCTTCATCGACAGGGAAAAACATCCGGCCATCATGCTGGCACAGAGTCCGGAGCGCGACCGGGACATTGAACAATTGCAGACCCTCATCAGAAACTGTGCGCTGGCCGGAATACCGACGATCAAATACAACATGAGCATCCTGGGTGTTCTTCGCACCGGATGGGCACCGGGACGCGGGGATGCGCTCTACCACACCTGGAAACTCTCCGAGGCGCATCCGGCAACCCCGCTTACCCAAGCTGGACACGTAGATGCCGATGCTTTTTGGGAGCGCATCACGTATTTTCTCGACCGTGTCATCCCCGTTGCAAATGAGTACAAAATTCGGATGGCCTGCCATCCTCAGGATCCTGGTGTCCCGCCGGAAGGATATCAGGGCGTGAACCGCGTGCTGGGAACCATCGACGGACTTAAGAAGTTCATCACCATTCGGGAGAGTCCGTATCATGGGTTGAACTTTTGCCAAGGAACTATCTCAGAAGATCTCCAGAATCCGCGAGTAGAGATCTTCGACGTCATCCGATACTTCGGTACCCGCAAAAAAATCTTCAACGTACACTTCCGCAACATTCGCGGACATCGCAATGACTTCATCGAGGTCTTCCCAGATGAAGGTGATATCGATTTCGTGAAAGCGATCAAAGTGTACAAGGAAATCGGCTATCCCTACATGCTGATGCCAGATCATGTCCCGCTGGCCAAGGCTGATCCGGGATCCTTGCAGTCCTTCGCATTCTGCTACGGGTATATCCGAGGCCTGATCCAATCAGTGAACTCCACTACATGAGCACACAAACGAGCTTCATTTATACCGCTAAGCGACCCAAGCACCCCCGGTTCCAGTTGCGCACCTCAATGACGACGTCGATCCATGCGGACAACGTTGTTTTTCATGCAGAATGCGATATTTGCGCAGCCTGCACGTAGGCGGAAAAAGGTGCCATTTCCGCAACTGCCTTCCAAGAATCCATCCGGACCGGTATGGTAGCGTGATCGGACTCAGATAGACCGGGTTGGGAGAAAGGGATGCGTTGACTTTGCCTGAAGTAGGACAATCACGAATTCGATACCTCATCATTTGCATCCTCTTCGCGGTAACTTGCTTCAGTTTTGGCGATAGGGTGGCTCTCGCGATCGCGGGGGCCGCGATGACCAAAGACATCCATTTGGATCCTGTGAGATTGGGTTATCTCTTCTCCGGATTCAGTTGGGCTTATGTCCTGGGACAATTGCCCTCGGGTGGGCTGCTGGACCGCTTCGGATCCAAAAGGGTCTACGGCATCAGCATCATCTTATGGTCGATCTGTGCTTTCCTCACAGGGTTCGCCGGTTACCTCGCCGCAAGCGCGGCATTCACCGCGATCTTCGTTCTGAGGTTGTTCTCCGGTTTTGCGCAGGCGCCCGTCTTTCCCGGAAATGGCCGCATTGTCGCCTCATGGTTTCCCACCGTGGAGCGCGGACGAGCATCTGCCATCTTTAATTCCGCTCAGTATTTCGCGTTGTTGATCTTTGCGCCGATCTTCGGATGGATCATTCATGTGGCTGGCTGGAAGAGCTGCTTCTGGTTCATGGGAGCGCTCGGTTTCATATTGGCGCTGGTCTGGTTTACGAACATTTATGGTGTAAAGCAGCATCCCCGCATCTCAAGCTCCGAAATCGAAACCATCGAACGCGGCGGCGGGCTGGTAAACACCGACCAGGACAGCAAGGCTGGCGCGAAGGGCAACCTGCTAACATGGACCACCGTCAGGATGCTGCTGAGTCATCGCATGCTGGTCGGCATTTACATTGGCCAGTATTGCATCACGACGCTGACCTGGTTTTTCCTAACATGGTTCCCGATCTACCTGTCGCAAGCGCGTCATATGTCGATCCTGAAGGTGGGATTTGCAGCCGCGGTGCCGGGACTTTGCGGAGGGTTCGGCGGCATTCTCGGCGGTGTAATCTCCGACAAGCTTCTCAACAGGGGGCACTCGCTCAGCTTCGCGCGCAAGGCGCCGATCATGGTGGGAATGGCACTGTCGACGACAATGATTGCCTGCAATTATGCCCAGGCGCAAAACGTCATGCTTGCGCTGATGTCAATCTCTTTCTTCGGGAAGGGCGTCGGCGCATTGGGCTGGACGGTCATCTCCGATACGTCTCCGAATGGAATGGTCGGCATCAACGGTGCGCTGTTCAACTTCATTGGAAACATGGCTGGCATCACGACACCTATCATTATCGGATATCTCGTCGAGAAGACAGGTTCCTTCAATGACGTGTTGATCTTCGTGAGCCTGACAGCACTGTGCGCCATTGTGAGCTACGGTCCGATTGTCGGGGAGATCAAACGCCTTGAACTGGTGGCTCCCATGCCAGCCGGAGGCACCCTATGAGAAGTGGAGTCAACAAAAATATGCGGGACCCCCAGACGAGACGACCGTCAACTATTTAAGCTACCACCATGGTGGTGCACAGTTTGCGCCTCCAATCAGCACAGGAGATCAAACACATGCCCGATTGGCAGGGAAATCTGGGTCACAATGCTTTCAAGCAGGCTCTTTCAAGTTTCCAGCGTCAGGTTGGGCTTTGGAGCGGTCTCTCGAGCCCGATCGCAGCGGAGATCATCGCGGGCGCGGGTTTTGACTGGATCGTCATCGACGGCGAGCATGCCCCGAATGACATTCCTTCCTTGCTGGCACAACTGCAAGCGATGCGTGGAGGCACCGCCGAACCCGTCTTCCGCGTGCCATGGAATGACGCGGTAACAATCAAGCGGGCCCTCGATGTCGGCGCTCGCTCGCTTCTCGTCCCATTCGTCCAGAACGTGCAAGAAGCACGCGCAGCGGTGGCTGCCGCTCGTTATCCTCCACTGGGCATACGAGGAGTCTCTGTCACGCCACGCGCCAATGACTACGGCCGCGTCCGTGGATACCACCAGAACGCTCACCTCGACACCTGCGTTTTGGTGCAGTTGGAAAGCAGAGCGGCGATCAAAGAAATTGAGGCGATCGCGGACGTCGACGGCGTGGATGGCATCTTCCTTGGTCCCAGCGACCTTGCTGCGAACTTCGGTCAATTGGGCAATCCCAAACACCCGGATGTGCAGGCGGCGATAAAAGATGCCGGTCAGCGTATCCGAGCCGCCGGAAAATCCGCGGGCACCTTATCGGGAAATATCGATGACGTCGATTTTCTCTTCGATCTCGGGTTCAACTTCACAGCCGTGGGTAGCGATGTCGGCCTTCTTGCCCGGGGTGCCGAGAATATCGCCGCACGATTTCACAAGAGCTAGGGAAGCGTAAACACTTCCGCGCAAAGGAGAACCACAATAGCAACCGTAGGATTCATCGGCCTTGGCATCATGTGCCGCCCGATGCCCTTCAGCGGAAACATCAATAACGCGACATGCGCGGTCTTATGAATATGTTGGAATCTTCCAAGTCTGCTGTTGCACCAGAGGCGATCTGTTTGTGATATTCAAGCAGTCCGTAGCAATATCGGTCGCCACTTCGTACCCAATCCAGGGCCTGCGAGGTGGAGTTGACCTGATCATCGAACTTTCCGTTGGGGAACGTCGCCAGCTCAGCTATGAAAGATGTATTCAAAAGGATGTGCTTGGGACCATCCGGTATGGAACCATAAGTCTTCTTGAAACAGTCCAGGGCGCGATATCGCAACGGAACCCCTGCGGCGGCCAGCTCCCGATCTAAATCTTCCAATTGCCCATCGGACACAGGACGGCATTCATATGCTGCAATTGTCGGCGAAATGAGCTCGTCCGGCAAAGTACGCGCATGTCATAAGCATTCAACCTCCTGAGCCTACTTCGAAGGGAGAAGGTTAAGACGAGAACGAGCACTGCGCTTTTCGAGGCCGTCCAGTGAAGTGGGCGGATGTTTTCCAAGATGGGCCAGGAGTTTAGACTCAACGCTGCGCACCGTTTACATGGGAGGTCGGTGGCACTATCCGGCGTTGGGAATTCCGGCTGCAGAATCGGCTGAGTGGAAGACCCAAGAAGACACCTGCATGAGCGGAAAACCAAACCAATGCGTCTCAGAGACGTCAAAGGAAAAGATCATTTCAACCCTTGCATGTCGATCACAACCAACGGTCTTTCGGTTACCGACGGTTTTCTGGTTTTTTTGATGCCGAGGAGCTGGGCGTATATTTGCCTGAAAGCCACAATCGTTGAAGCGAACTCACATTGAATCATTTCGCGCTGAAAAGGTCCTAGATGAGTAGCCCGGTCGTTTCGACCCAAGGTCCGGAGGAAGCGAAGTCCGTGGATTCCCTGGATTCGGCGGTCAGTTCCCGTTCAGGTCGCCTGTCACGCGGTGTCATCACCGCATTGGGCGCCGCATCGCTTGTTGCAGCCACCTTCGCATTCGAGTTCGCGCACCCCAAATCCATGGCTCCTCGCTCTGCCACGCAATCGTCCTTGGGAGCTGCCGCCGTAACTCAAACCGTTCGCCTCAAGGGTACGACAGCGGCGGTTGAAGCGCGAGCCATCCAGGCTCCTCTCATTGCCGGCCAACAGATGGGCTCGCTAACCATCACGAAGCTCATCTCCAGTGGCTCGCGTGTCAGGAAGGGAGACCTTCTAGTCGAGTTCGACCGCCAGGCGCAGTTTCGAGATTTCATCGATAAGCAAGCCCAGGCCGACGACCTGAATCAGCAGGTCATCGAGGCCAAGGCCAAGGAAGACGCCGCCCGCGCCAAGGATGAAACCGAGATTCATCAGGCTCAGGACAGTCTCTCCAAGGCCACGCTCGAAATGGAAAAGGTCGAGCTGCTCTCCCGCATCGACGCCGAAAAGGCCCAGGAAGACCTAGAGGAAGCCACGGCCACGCTGGCGCAGTTGAAGCAAACCTTCGACCTCAAGCGCAAGGCAGCGCAGGCCTCCATCCGTATTCTTGAAATTCAGCGCAACCGCGCACGCGAGACCATGCTTCACGCGCAGGCCAACTCTGCGCTTATGGAGATTCACTCGCCCATCGATGGCATCGTCGTTTTCAACACCATTTGGAAACAGGGGAATATGGGCGAGGTGCAGGAGGGCGATCAGGTGCACCCCGGCGTTCCTTTCATGCAGGTGGTCGATCCCGCCATCATGGAGGTCCGCGCTCCCATCAACCAGGAGGATCTGCTTGGGCTAAAGATCGGCGAGAAGGCGTTGGTGCATTTGGACGCGTATTCCGACCTGGTCTTTCCAGCGCATTTGGAGTCCGTAGACCCCATGGGCACGCCCGGCGATTTCTCTCCAAAGCTGCGCAATTTCTCCGCCACTTTTTCGATCGAGGGCCATGACCCGAGATTGATGCCCGATCTTTCGGCCGCGATCGATGTCAAACCGGCGGCCGAGACCGGAGTCGGGCGCGGTTCCAGATGAAACAGAGAATTCTCTACCTCTCGGCAAAGCGCAGGCCGCTCGTGATGATTGGGGCGCTTGCCGCCGCCAGTGCGGCTGTCTATGGAGTGGCTCATTTTTCCGCCAGATCCCCTACCGTTCCCACCTTTCAGGTCAAGCGCAGCGAGTTTCTTGATGCTCTCGAGATTCGGGGCCAGTTGAAGGCCATGAAATCCGTCACCATCACCGCGCCCGCCAACGCCGGCGATCTGCAGATTATCAAACTTGCCGGGGACGGAACCCAGGTGAAAAAAGGCGATGTCGTCGTCGAGTTCGATCTCTCCAAGACACAGCAGGATCTCGCGCAGGACCAGTCTGCACTGAAGTCTTCGCATGCTGATATCGAGAAGGTCCGCGCCGAAGGCCGTCTAAATGAAGAAGTCGACACGACTGCGGTCATGAAAGCCAAATACGACGTCGAGGTGGCGAAACTCGATGCCAGCAAGAGTGAGGTCGTCTCCAGAATCGAAGGAGCCGAAGCCAAGCTCAAACTTGCAGACGCGGAGCGGGCGTTGCGTCAAGCCGAGGAACAGTTGAAGTCCGATACCGCGGTCGATGGAGCCACGATTCAAGGCAAGAAGAATGCCAACCGCAAGGCGGAATTCGATGCCCAGCGGGCCGAGACGGCACTATCTTCCATGACGTTAAAGGCCCCCTCGGATGGAACCGTCAGTCTTCTTTCGATCTGGCATAACGGCGGAGAAGCGCCTTTCAAAGCCGGCGAACGGGCTTGGCCAGGCACGCCGATCGCCGAACTCCCCGATCCCGCCTCCATGCGCGTCGCGGCCCGTGCGGACGAAACTGAGCGCGGCCGGCTCGCCCTCTCACAGCCGGTCACGTTACAACTGGACGCGATTCCCGATCGCCAGTTCACCGGCAAAATTGAGCACATCGGCACCATCGCCACTTCCGACTTTTCCGCCGGCTGGCCCATCCCTCGCAACTTCGATCTTGAAATCTCAATTCTCCCGGCGGACCGACGCCTCAAACCCGGCATGACTGTGGAAATTACCGTCATTGTCGACCGCATTCCAAATGCCATCACTATTCCGACACAGGCGTCTTTCCTCAAATCCGGACAAACAATGGTTTACGTTTGGAATGGATCTGCCTTTCATGAACGCGCTATTCAAGTTGAACGAAGAAGCCGGGATCGCATCCAGGTCGCCAGCGGTTTGAAACCGGGTGAACTGGTGGCCCTCACAGAACCTTCGGGGAAGGAGTGAGATGGTACGGGTCAAACGGCGTCGCATCCATGTCTGGGTACTGGTTGGCATCCTGCTGGCTGCGGGCATTGGAGTCATCGTGGCCTCCAGCCGCGTCCGCTTGGGCACAGGTGGCGACGACATCCCCCTTGCCAAGATCAAACGCGGCGATATCGATATTCAGGCTCGGGCGATGGGCGAGCTTCGCGCCAGCCACTCCATGATGCTCTCGGCTCCGTCTCTCGGTGGAGACGCGCTCCAGCTTATTCATGTTGTGCATTCCGGCCAGTCCGTCAAAAAGGGCGACGTCGTCTTCGAATTCGACACTAGTGAGCAGATTTACAAGCTGGAGCAGAACCGCTCCGAACTGGAGCAGGCCGAGCAGGAAATCAACAAAGCCCAGGCCGATGCCGCCGTCCTCGCAGCCCAAGACCAGGTCACCCTGCTCAAGGACCGCTACAGCGTGCGTCGGGCCGAGCTCGACGTGCAGAAAAATGAGCTTCTCAGCAGGATCGACGCCGAAAAGAACGAACTCGCCCTTGCACAGGCCAGACGTGTCCTGGCAGAGCAGGAAAAAGACATCGAATCCCACAAGGCCTCTGGTCACGCTGCTACTTACCTCGCCCAGGAGAAGTACAACAAGGCGAAACTTGGCATGGACCAGGCGCAGCAGAACCTGGATAAAATGCGTGTCACCGCGCCCATGGACGGGCTGGTTTCCATTCAGAAGAACGTAAATGTCATGGGAGGAATCATGTTCACCGGCATGTTTCTTCCCGACTACCATGAGGGCGACCAGGTTGAGTCGGGAGCATCGATTGCCCAGGTCGTCGACCCCGAGGGCCTCGACCTGACTGCCAAAATCAGTGAGCAGGATCGCAGCAACGTCTTTGTAGGCCAACCGGTTGAGATCGCCTTCGATGCTTTGCCGGGTCGGGTTTTTCATGGAACCGTCAAGAGCGTCGGCGGAATGACCGTACGCCAATTCTTCACTGCCAACATCAGTGATAACTTTGATGTCTCCATTCAACTCGCCAATGAAGATCCCCGCCTTCGCTCCGGCTTCACGGCCCAAATCGTCTTTCTCGGAGGCGTCAAAAAGGACGTGCTTTATCTTCCCCGAGTGGCCATCTTTCTCAAGGACGGTAAGCACATTGTCTATGTCAAGAAAAACAACGGGTATGAGCAGCGAGAGGTGAAATCCAAAGCCAGAACGAAAGCCGAGCGGCCGTCGAAGGAGTGGACCAAGGCAGTATAGTCGCAATGGTCGATCCCACCGCGTCGCGCAAGACAAATGACCCAGCTGCAACAACCGGCGGCATTGGAGGCACGCCCTAATGGCCGAAAACCAATCGCTGTTGCGTGATCGCCTTCTGCTCATCTATCAACAATCGTCGAGAGATGTTGAGTTGGGCATGCAGAACCTGTTGATTCATGGCATGCGCTCGCTCCTCACCATGCTGGGAATGATCTTCGGCGTGGCCGCCGTCGTGGCCATGTTGTCCATCGGCGCTGGCGCGCGGCAGAAGGTCATGGCCCTGATTGAACAAATGGGAGTTCATAATCTCATCGTTGAAGCCAAGGAGACTGTGGAATGGCAAGCTCATCAGAAGGTACGCCTGCTATCACCGGGGCTCACGCTTCAGGACTACCGCGTCATCCAGGACGACCTGGAAGGTATTGCTGCGTCCACGCCACGCAAGCAGCTCACCCCATCGAAGACTATCCCCAAGGCGCAGCAGGGCATGCCCAATGTGATGGGCGTCAATCCCTCTTACCAGCAGATTGCCGGTCTCCATGTGTTGAGCGGAAGATTCTTTGATGAGGATGACAACAGTCGCGCCGCGCCCGTCTGCGTCCTGGGCGCAGCCGCCAAATGGAGTCTGTTCGGCTCTTCCAATCCCCTCGGCCAGTACGTCAAGGTCAACGAGCAATGGTTTCGCGTGATCGGAGTGGCCAGCCCGCAATTGAGTGCGCAAAGTAATAGCTCGGGCGCCGCGCCAGTTGACGTGAATAACAACATCTATATCCCACTGCAGTCCGCCTTTCTCCGCCTTGAAGACAGTTACAGCGATGTGAGGGACGAGATAGATGGAATCTATCTAAATCTGGCTGACAGCGCGAACATTTCCGAATCTGCGCAAGTGGTGAGGGCTGTTCTTAATTCGTCACACCGCGGCGCCGACGACTTCACCATCGTGGTACCCGCTGAGCTTTTAGCCGAGCAAACGCGCACCGAGCATCTCTTCAATACCGTCATGGTGGCCATTGCCTCCATCTCTCTGCTCGTGGGCGGTATCGGCATCATGAACATCATGCTGGCCAGCATCCTCGAACGTACCCGCGAAATCGGTCTGCGCCGCGCCGTTGGAGCCAGGCAATCCGACATCGTGCGCCAGTTTGTCGTTGAAGCCACCATGATTTCGTTCGCCGGTGGAACCATCGGCGTAGTCTTTGGCTTCTTCATTTCCCGACTCATCGCGTGGCTGGCCGGATGGTCGACCATCGTGACTTTCAGTTCCATCGCCCTGGCGTTTCTCGTTTCCATCTCCGTAGGGCTGATTTTCGGAATTTATCCCGCCACCAAGGCCGCACGTCTCGATCCCGTGGAGGCCATCCGCTATGAGTAGCACCGGGACCGCTGTCCTTCGACTTTCCATGGAACACCGTATCTTGCTCAGTTGTCGACAATGTCTGTTCAACGATGGAGTTTTTGGATGAGCTTTATTCGCTCGACCTTCCTTGCAGTCTTTGCTCTGGTTGCCTTCCTGCCCGCGCAGGCACAGTCTCCTGAAAGTTATCGCGGCATGCTCACCGCGCGTGTTCGCGCAGGCAAGCTACCACCCCCGCAGCATCTCATGGACTACGTACAGGACGGCAAGCTCACCCTAGGTCTTCGGGACGCGATCCTGCTGACCCTGGAGAACAACAGCAACGTCTATATTGAGGAAACCCAGATTGAAGCTCAGAAGTTTAACCTGCTTGGCCAGTTTCAGCCCTTCGATCCCTTGCTGCAGAGCAGCCTCAACATCGATCGCTATTCGTCCCCCTCTTACAGTCAACTGCAAGGGGTTGGCGCTTCGGCCAATGGAACGCTGAACTACTTGAGCCAGACCGGGCAGATTGCCTATACACAAACGTTCTCTCCAGGCACCAATATCCAGGCCGGAATCTCATCGAACAAGTATTCGACCAACGATTCTTACTATTACTTCAATCCGTATTTCAACTCCGCCCTGACGTTCACGGTGACGCAGCCTTTGCTGCGCGGCGCCGGACGCTTTGCCAACACGGCGCTAATTAAAATTGCACGCCGCTCGCTGGAGCAATCGCGCTCTAGTTTTGAAGCCGAGGTGAACGACGCTATCCTGAATGTTGTTAGTCAGTATTGGAATGCGGTAGCGGCCCGGGGCGCCCTCGACGTACAGCACAAGTCGCTTAAGCTGGCGGAGGCCAGTTATGACCGCGACAAGCGCGCTCTCGAACTCGGGGCTTTGCCGCCGCTCGATATCTATCGCTCCCAGTCGGAAGTAGCAGCG
Organism: uncultured Acidobacteriota bacterium; assembly: GCA_963719625.1. Classification (GTDB taxonomy): domain Bacteria; phylum Acidobacteriota; class Terriglobia; order Terriglobales; family Acidobacteriaceae; genus JAKAAZ01. The sequence continues at coordinate 48,934 of CAVRDB010000027.1, read as the reverse complement.
CGCAAGGTCGAGGTGATCCAGGCCGGGTACGCACTCGCCCAAGCCGAGGAGGCGCTGCGGCTCACCATTGGCGCCGATCGCGATCCCCAAGCAAGCACCCTCGATTTGAATCTGACTGAGGACCCGCAAACCGACGGTGAGCTCGAAAGCATCGACGCGGAAACCGCTCTTGCCCAGGCGCTCAGCCAGCGTCCGGAACTTGATGCCATCAAGGACGTCCTGGCCAATGATGCAGATAGCATTCGCCTTGCGCACAATCAGCTCAAGCCCAATCTCCAGATTCAGGGTTTCTACCAAAGCAGCGGGTTAGGCGGCAATGAATATGATCTTGAGACCGGCGCGTTTATCGCTCCGGGCGGATTTGGCACGTCGATGAGCCAGCTGATCGGATTCGGCTTCCCAGGATATGGCGGAGCGCTCTCTCTCACGCTGCCGGTGAGGAATCGCGGTGGACAAGCAGCCCTGGGCAACGCCCTGGTTTCGCGCACCCGCGATCTGTATACAAGTGGTCAGATCCGCGAGCAGATTACGCATGAAGTTCACGATGCGTTCCATCAGCTGGACGAAGCCCGCCAGGCATTGGCCGCCGCGACAACATCCTTCGATCTGGCACAAAAGACTCTCACTTCTGAGCAGCGCAAGTATGAGCTCGGTGCGGAGACAAACTTCTTTGTGCTTGATGCCCAAACCCGACTCGCGCAGGCCGAACTCATCCTGTTACAGACACAGGTCAATTACCGCATTGCTCTCGCAGCCGTCGGCCACTCCACAGGCGACTTGTTAAGTCCATACCGTGTACAAATCACCCAGCTCTCCCGCTGAGCGGTCCGGCAGTATTGCCCGAACGGGATGTATCAATAGTTGACCGGTCCGGGGCCTTCACGTAGGCGCGCTTTATTCGGGTCAGTTGACGATAAATTCATGATAATGATGACGATGGCGGCTTCTCCGGCGGGTAGCGATCCACCTGGGTAAGGGAGCGATAGGAAAGAAGGCTCTGCACACAGATCAAGGAGCGGATGCGCGGATCGAGAGCTGCGGCATAGGTCGCTCGTTGAGCCGGAACGATTACTTGAATTATCCCGATTACTAGCGCGACAATTGTCCGTCAAGCCAGGTGGCGAGTCCCGTGGGAGCAGGACTCTCGCGAACAATCAGCCGCGACGGGATAGATTGAGCCGTTCCGAAGCCTGGCCGGAGGTGCAGGTTCACTTCCGATTCGGTCAGCTGACGGTTGCGTCCGTCGACAAAGCCCTCGAGCAGTACGGCACGCGGGGCAAGCGCAGCGACAATGTCGCTAATATCCGCAGTCTCGAGAATGCCGGGTATGATGACGTCCTGCGGCACGTAACAAAATCGATCCTCCAGAACGGAAAGGTAGGAGACAAGGCCACCGCGCGCGGCGACGGCACGGACATTATCTTCATAGAGAGCAGTGAGCAACACCAGGAGACTGCCGAGTGGGTCTGATTGGTGGATTATTTGAGGACCGGCCTGCTGGCCGACGCTCTGATCAAGCAATCCTTCGCGCGGGTTTGTCGCGACGAATGAATCTCCCCAAAGAAGCAATTGCTTTGAATCAATATCATCACGACTCATTAGGTAGTGCACCACCGTGCGAGCATCCTTCAAACGCTGTCCGAGTGCCGTTGTGCCCAGCATTAACTCCGTTGCCGCCAACGATGTGGATGAAGTGTTCAATGCCTCGGGGCCAGCAATCGAATTAATACTGGACGCAGTCTCTCCGGTTCCTCGCACATCGACTAGACAAACGGCTACACCCTTTTCGAGTAGCGCTGCGATATCGCTACGCCGCTGGTTAAGAAACGCTTCTTTGCCGCCTTGGGCGAATGCCAGGACAACGGGCAAACGCCGCACAGAAGTAGAGTGAGGTTTGATCAAAAACAACGGGACGCTGATGTCCGGAGCCGTATCGAGTGCGACTGCCTCGACCGAAAGGCCCGATAATTGCTTCGTCCAGATAATTCGCGCGCGAGCCCTTGGTGCAGGATCGATATCTCCGAGTTTCTTCTTCAGGGAGGCACGCAGGCTCCGAAGCCGCTCGGATGCCGAAAGAGGAGCGCGTGACGCGCGGGCCTGCGCGAGACGCGTTTCCGCAATTTCAAGAGCGATTGCACTAACGATTTTCGGCCTTCGTTCCGTGGCTGCCTTCGGTGTGAGGGACATCAGGTCCGCTTCCGGACGCGGATTGTGATATTGAACTGCTGGAACTGGCATATCGAACCAACGATTGAGAATGGGATACAGTTTTACGCGGTGCTGAGCGCCCACGTTTTCGACTTCACCGGGACCGGGGAACGGGCCGAATCCATCCACCTCTCCAAGGTGGTCCTGTTGACCATATAGCTCGAATACTTTTTTGTACCGTTTCCAAATCGGCTCATTTTCGACGCCGTTTGGCCAGCCTAGTTCGAAGGAATAAATGAAACCGCGAGGAGCAACGGAAGCGTTGATTAACCAAGGAAAGAATTGGTCGACGATGCTCAACCGCAGGCAACGGCTCGACTCCCATTCGCCCCAACCAGGATCCGCGATCTCAAGATTGTAGGGGCGGGGTCCAGACGTGAAATGGTCTTCGGGGCTGGCTTCGCCAAAGTTGAACGGAATAACAGCCGCGATCCGGTCATCGAGCGCGGCGGTGACAGCCGCAGGATCGCCGCCACCCGCAACCGCGCCCAGCATCACGATGCGCTTGGGATCAATGTAGGACCGCTCGAGCAGGACATCGATTCCACGCTCCAGATCCCAAACCATCCATTTCATCAGGCTATCCCCTGCGAGGTACAGTTGCTCTCCCATCGCATATCGCGAGTAATAGCTCTCGCGGGCCCAGGGCTGCGATTGAATTCGTTCACCTGCGCCTAGCTGATCCATGATGAGTACGGCTATACCGGCTCGAGCCGAAGTCATACCGAGATCTTGCAGCTCCATTTGTACTTTTGGCGCATGCTGACTGTGGACTACGACGATGGCTGGAATGCGGCCTTGGATCTTCGACGGCAGATAGAGATTCGCCGTGACGACAAGACCTGGACGGCTTTCATAGATTAGATTTTCGAGAACGAAACCCTCACCGTAATCGAGCCTCCGGGTCACGGACGTGCGGAGCGCTGTACGCTCCGGGAAAGTTCCGAGAGAGGCTTTGAGTGCGGCTATTCTGGGGTCACGGAATTTTTCCCAATCAGCCAGCGAATGAACATTTTCCCAGTCGTGACTTTCGGCGAAAGCCGCGTCTTTCACTCGAACAGCCAAATTCTTTTCCCACATCCGATCGACTTCCAGCGTTTTCCGATCTGAAGCATTCCAGACATGGTGTGGAAGGGAGGCCAACGAAGCAGATAACCCACCGGAGGCGGATTGAACTGCGGCTACGCTTACCGTTGATGAGGCCCAGTCTTTTCTGACAACAGTCGGAGGTTCTACCGAAGGATCACCGGTGGGTAACCGGAATGCCAGGCCCGGAGCGGGTCCTGGCCAATACCATCGCAATTCAGGGGCGTCCGGTCTGGGTACACGAACCCTCTCTGCCGAGAGGAAACCGACGTTGGAAATGTCGCTAATCGGAATTGCAAGTTCAGCACTCCACGCATTTTTTTCGACTGCGGCTGAGACGAGCAGTGGTTCCATCAATTTCTGCGGAGGGCGTTTAGTTGGGAAGTACCCTGGGCCCAGCACCGATTCTGCCAATTTCTCCGGAAGGCGATTGGCATCGACCCGATAAGCACCGAGTGGATTGATGCTAATGGTGAGAGTTGTGCTAAAAGAACGGAAGTGAACGGTCCAGATAATCAAGTCTTCCCGCCAAAAATCTGGGTTCTCGCCGGTGGATCGGGCGACAACCCGCCCGGTCTCTGGAAGCCGCGCACTAAGACATAAATAGCGGCCACGAACTAGCGCGCGCGTTTCTCCGCCCTGCGGAAACGCTGCGCCGTAGTCGGTCACTTGCATTGGAAGTACGGTCGCTTGTTTCCAGATATCTTCTTTTGCCAAACCGTCGATCGTCAGTGGCCCATTTACGGAAGGAATTGTCCATGAGGCTGCGCCAGCGGCTGGAACTAAGAGAAAACAAAAGATTGGAAGAATGATTTTGGAAACGAATGAACTCAGTCGAAAAAACTGGAGGAAGGGACCCCGGCGCATGACTCCCTCGGTTGCTGCGTACCTAGAGCAGTTACTTTCGACCGGAAAATCTGCTGCCTTAGACATGTTGCAGCTCCCTCCAAGTATTCTCTGTGCCCCTATATGGATTGAAGTTCAATCAAAGTTAATTCCTCGGTAAGAAACTTCATAAGGATCCTCACATCGGGCTTCAGCACGCGCGAAGTTAACTTACAACTCGCGGTTTGACGCCTGGCTGTGGAGAGTCTTTGTGTCCTGCCAGTCAAACTTACCTTCACGATTGGGCAATTTGTGAGCTGTCGCGTAGCGATTCCGCACGTCCTGTACCTGGTTCACCCAATCGCCGAAAGGCAACAAGAACTCTCGATCGATTAAATAAAGCAGGCCTTCCTGACGGCGCCGAGCATCTTCGCTGGTCGCGGTATCCTCAAATCGCTGTGGGTCGCGAGCCACATGACGCCCGTTCGCTTCATGCACTCTTGGAAACCATGTCTCGTACCAGGTTTCTGTAACATCGTGGAGTGCCTGGTTACGTTCGTCACGAATTTTTCCAGCGAGATCGATTGCAGCATCAAGAGCCTCGACGGCCTCGGGGTAATGCAGCTTCGCCGCCTGGTCCTGTGCCTTTTCTAGCTCTGTGTTAATTTCTTTTAGGTCATTCAGCATCATCAGATTCTGCCGGCACAGTTTAGCAATGGAAAGATAGACTTCGAGATTGTAATGATTGAATTGGACCTCCGGCAGATTCGCGTAAAGGAGGTTCATCAGCTCATCGTTCTCGGCCAGAGACTTCCGTGCCAAATTCACACGACTGGAATTTTCCTGAGACCAGTTGCCCTGGAGGCGGAGATAATCGCTGGCGGGTACAGGTGGAAGCGGAAGCGTCTCAATATGTGGAGCGAACGGGCCAGTACCGTACGAATAGCCAAATATGAGTGGCAAAGCTCCCGAGGGTTCACTGTCCCAACTGCTTGCAAAAAACTGCGCTTGCGTGCTCATCAACTGATACAGCTGGCCCATCTGCGTTGCGCCCTGACCATAGAAGAGCCGGTAGAAGCTTGCGGCCAGCTCTCCCGGATCCGGCGATCCAGGATGCCATGCCGCCGCTGCCCCTGTCGCATATCCCAACCAGAAAGTTTCCGGATGTGGCCCGTCATCACCCCAGGCGTAGATTCCTGCTCCCATAATTTCAGCTTCGCTGCGGGCCGTAGTGAAAGATATCTCGTTGAAGACTTGCGACTGCCGGTTCTCTGTGGCTCGTGGATGAATTTCTTCTTCTGGAGAGAGGATTGTGTTAACAGGAAACAATGGGTCATCTGGTTGAGAGTTGGTGTAGATTATCTGCGGAATGCCGTGCGCCCGGAAGGCCTTGTTGTAGGCGGTGCTATATACCTCGCCATTGATCAAGCCCTGCGGTAATAGGGGAATGTCTTCAGCCTGCATTGGAGTTTCGCCCCAGAAAATCACCTTGCGACCATGATCCTGCAAATAAGCCGTCGTTTTCTTTGTGTATTCAACCCACATCCTGCTGGGACTTCCTAATGTTTTTGCCTCCTCGGCCTCGTGACACTGGTCGTTGTCTGCCTTTCCAACAAACCACGCCTCGTCCGTCGAGAGATGGAAATACTGCACGCCTTTATTCGCATTCATAAGTTCCTGTTGCATCCCTTCCAGAAGCCTGTATGTCTCAGGGTTGGTGGAACACATTTCGAAAGAACTCTCCGGAAATTCCCTGAGATTTTTATAAGCCTGGTGTTCCAGAATAAAGCCCACATGAGCGGGACCATCTAAGTAAGGGATGACCTGAATGTGATAATGCAATCCGTAATCGGTTAATTCCTGAAGCTGCGCTGGCGAAAGGGCGTAGGGAGCTACCAGCGCTGGAGCACTTGCATACTGGAAATGTTCATTCAAGCGCAGCGTAAACGCATTGATCTTGAAGAATGCCGCACGTCGAATGGCCTGTTCCAGAACATCAAAATGGTCCAAATGTCTAAGCTCATCCCAGAAAATCTCGCGAAACCTTACATCGGGCCAATCCACAATTTCACCCTCTGGAAGCGATAACTTACCTTGATTCAGTTTTACTAATTGCACTAATGTTTCTACTCCGTAGAAAAGCCCCGTAGCGGCGTTTGCTGTGATTGTCACTGAGCCGCTATGCAGGTCGATCCGGTATGCCTGCTCTTCCAATGCGCTTTTGTCGCTGTCCTGTGCCTGGTCAATCTGCACACTACTGGGCGCAATGGCAAGAGACAGAACACCGCCAGACCCACTCGTTCCATTCAGAGCTACATGAAATCTGCTCTCCAGATCTTCGCGCAAGGTTTCCACTGCGACGTCGTTCGCTGGCACGCTCTTGTCGAGCTTCAATTGCCAATCCTGGCCAAAGGTAAAATCTTTTGCCCCTAGAACAACCTTTTGCGGTTCCGGAATTACCGTATAGCCACGAGCAAAAAGGGGGGAGACTGGTTGCGCCATCCCGCCGCAGCAAAACGATCCAAGAATAGTGGCGATTACAAGTGCTCTCATGACACCTTCCTTCATCGAATAAATCTGCAAGATCTACCGCTGTATAATTTGCGCGATCGCGCGACGATGTCTCATTCTGCTATCTCTCTATTTTTCGCAACTTCGACACCGTACATTCTTCCAAGCTCGCGTTATTCATCACCACTTTGCATCGACGCCGGGCAAAAGAATATCCGCCAACGCACGTCCCGTGAGGCTGGTGGCTGTGTTAAAGGCGTCGGCATGATCTTTGGGACCGTAGTCGGCTCCATCACTCAAAAGGCCATAAGATTTTCCGTTCTGAGGAACCACAATGAAGGCGTCGAACCGTTGGACAGCCTTTGCGATTCTAGGATCGCGGTTGACATGTTCGTAGTACCAGATCAGGTAATTTACAATACCCGGACTGCGCGTACGATCCCAGCTTTTCTGGCTTAATTTTGACCAGGTGCCGTCTGGAAGCTGGGTTCGAAGTAGAAATTCGATGTTAGGCTGGACCGTCTTTTCGATCCACGATTTCCAGGCAGGATTACCACAATAGAGATCAAAGGAAATCACGCCTTCCCCAACATATGCCGATGTCCCATACGTGCTATCGGTCCACAGATTGTAGTCGGTCTTTGGGTCGCCGCGTTTTGCCCAGTCGGCTCCTTCCTCTGCCAGGATGTAGGGAACATTCCCATCACTCCTCATGGTGGAAAACACCCATTTTAAAGCGTGGTAAGAAATCTCTCTATACTTATCCTGCTTTGTCCTGTGGTACATCCACGTGAAAATCTCGGCACCTGTAAGCGCGGACGATAACGTGTATTGATCGTAGATCGGCCGGGTTAATGTATCGTTTTTGATCTGTTTCCAGCCCGTGCCAAATGCGCCGTTTGGACGGATCATGCCATCGCTCTGGAGCGAATCGGTATAACGCTCGACCGCGTCGAAATATTTTTTCTGGCGTTCATGATCGACGTGCTTATAGAGAATAATGAAAAGACCAAGCGCGCTTCCCGTATCTGCCAAATAAACGGGGCCGTACCCGGTCGACCAGAATCCATTTTGCATCTGCTTTCCCACCAGGTAGTCGCCGTACGCGATGGCGGTATCGAGATAACGGCGGTCGCCGAAAACCTCATACCCAGCGACCAACGTACGCATGTAATAGCCCCCAACGTAGATGGTTGGGAAGGTGCTCTTCTCCTGCACAATAAAATCGCAGATACTTCTCAACGTCTGCTGGGTCGGCGTACAGTTTAAATTCGCACAAAATTGGGTAGGTTGTGCTGAGGCCGAAGCCATAAAAGGAGGAAGCAAAATTAGTGCAACAACAGGATTAACTACATGTCGAAAAAAGTCATGGAATTTCATATTTTATTTTCTACTCCGATGAAACTAGAATCCAGCTAAATTGCGCATTAATCAAACAAGACAAGATCAATTTGATTCTGCATAGCGAAGCATTCGTTACCACGGTTTCTCGGTCAGAATAACTGCCACGCGGAAATCGTCCCATGCTAACTGATAGCTTTTCTCTGGCAGATGATGCGCGACGGCAAACTGATTCCGTGCCGCAAGAATGGATTTCACCCAATCCCCAAAAGGGAGCAGCTTTTCCCGATAAACAAGATAGCTCATGTCTACCGTCCTGTCGGTGGGATAATCCTGTACGTCATCGGGTTCATACAAGAAGCGGCGATCATTGGCATCCGAGACACGTGGGAACCATTTCTGGTCCCAGGTTGTCATGGCATTCCCGAGCGCTTCATTGCGCTGCTGCCAAATGGAAGTGGCAATATCGAGTGCATCATCCACTTTATCGATAGCCGCTTTAGGATCTTTGGCTTTGAGTTGAGAGGCGGACGCAAGATCCACATCCATGTCATGGATACCTGCGATCATGGCAAAGTTCTGACGGCAGAGGTTGGCGATCGTTACAAACACTTCGAGATTGTACTGATTGAATTGAGACCGCTGAATGTTTTCATGCAGCAGACCAAGTAAATTGTCATTGGCCTGTTTCGCTTGCAATGCCAATGTAGCTCTGCGTGCATTTTCATTCGACCATGTCGACGTATAGTCCAAGTTACGATCAGGAGATGGCGGCAGTGGAAGCGTCTGGTCCCGGGCAAGGTGGGTGGTCTTGTAAATTTGATCGGAATTTCCAAAGATAGGCTTACGTGCCTTCGATGGCATCCAATCCCAGCTCTCTGACCATGATTGGGCCTGCTGACTCATCAGCTGATAAATACGATCCATGCTGACTGCTGTTGCGCCGTAGAACAAGGAATAGAACGTGCTCGCCAACTCCGGAGCGCTGGGCGATCCAGGATGCCATCCGGCAGAGTCGCTGGCGACATAGCCCAGCCACATGGTCTCAGGATTCACTCCCTGATCTCCCCAACCAGCGTTTACCTCACCGATAAGACTGGTGTTCGCTCGGGAAGAATCGAACGAAATTTTCTTGATGATATCGTCTACTGTTACACGAGGAGCACTCGCCTTACCTTCGTGCAGATGCTCACTTCGAGGCAGGACAGAATAATTTGGAAACAAGTATTCTTCGCCCTCGGTGGAAGTGTAAATCGTCTGCTGAATGCCACGCTGATGAAAGGCTTTATCGGCAGCCGGTCCAAAGACCTCGCCATTAACTAGATACGGTGGAAGCGAAGCGATGTCACCTGGCTTCAGTGGGTACTCTCCCCAGAACATTACAGTTCGTCCTTGGTCGTGTAGATAGCCACCGGTCTTATCCACAAACTGTGCGAAGACCTGACCTACCGAGCCTAATTGCTTGGCGAGGTTCTCCTCATTGCATTGATTATTGTGCGCCAAGCCCAAGTAGTAAGACTCGTCGGTCGACAGATAGAAATACTTCACTCCTTTATTCGCATCCAGCAATTCCTGGTACATACCTTCCAACAGCTTGTACGATGCTGGGTTGGTTGCACAAATCTCATAATTGCTGTCTGGGAATTCGCGAAGCTTCGCGTATTCAGGATGCTTTAAAACGAAGGAGAGGTGCGCGGGCCCATCTAAGTAGGGTATTAGCTGGACATGATAATGCAGGCCATAATCTGTGAGTTCCTGCAGTTCGGCGGACGTAAGAGCATACGGCTCGACCACGGCGGGAGCACTTTTATATTGAAAATGTCCATTCAGCTTAAGTACAAAACCGTTGATCTTATAAAACGCGGCTTGCCTTAGATCCTGCTTAAGAGCATCGACCCTGTCAAGATGAAAGTTGTTATCCCAGTAAATCTGCCGAAGTTGCAGGTCCGGCCAGTCCTCGATCGTGCCTTCTGGCAGCCACAGGGCCCCCATCTTTGGCCGCAGCAATTGCACCACCGTTTCTACTCCGTAGAAAAGCCCCGTGGGAGCATTCGCTGTTATTGTTATCGTTCCGCTATGCAGGTCGATCCGGTATGCCTGATCTTCCAACGATGCCTTATTGGAATCCAGAGCATTCCCAATGGGTACACTTCCGGGTGCGATACGCAATGACAGAATGCCTCCGGAGCCGCCCGACGCGCCCAGCATCACATTGAATCTGGTAACCAGGTCTTCCCGCAAGGTTTCCACCGCGACATCGTTCGAAGCCACACTCTTGCCGAGGTTCAACTGCCAACTCTGGTCGAAGGTAAAGTCTTTGGCGCCCAAAGAAACCTTTTGCGGTTCCGGCATCACCGTATAGCCGCGTGCGAAGAGTGGAGAGACAGTCTGCGCCTGCCCGATAGAGCACAACAATCCAGTAACGGTTGCGATTAAGAGTGCCCTCACAAAATCTTCCTTCCATCACCACTTGTTCTAAACTGTCGGTGCATCGTTAAAACGAGTCGCACAATGGTGTACTATTCCGTAGAATATGCCGCATACCTATCTCTATATAGGGTGGAAAAGTCTATAGACTTCTCCACCGCTCAGGCCCGTCTACCAAAGGAGCTTCAATGCAAGTTGAAGTTGTCGGCCAGTTCCCGCTGCTGTGGATTGAATCTGGCCAAACCCACCTGAGTTAGCGGTCGAGTTTGGATTAGAAAAGTTCACCTGATTGAACAAATTGAAGGTCTCCAGCCTGAACTGAAGCTTTAATGATTCCGGCAGCGTGAAGTCCTTCAATATTGAAGCGTCCGTATCCGCATAAGCAGGCCCGCTGATCATCCCTTTGGTGGAATTACCATAGCTTCCGGGCGGGGAGAGGTTTGGGTTGACAAAGGCTGCCGTGTTGAAGAATTCGTTCACCTCAGCTGCTCGGTTAGGATGACTTATCCGGACAGTGCCGGCATTTGCGCCGGGCTGGAGTTCTGCAGTTTGCGAATCGAATGTTCCGTCCAGCGCTACGTCCTGGCCAGCATAAAACGTGATCGGAGTTCCGCTCATGACCGACTGGATCGCTGTCACGGTCCAACCGCTCAATAGGCTGTTTGCTATGCTGTTCGAGAAATGGATTGGAAGTGTGTAAAGCCATGAAACCACGAACGAATCTCTCCGATCGAAATCGGACGGTCCATAGCTAGTTCTTAAATCGAATGGATTCAGAATGGTCCCGCTCGAATTATTATTTGAAATCATGTCGAGCGACCTTGCCCGTGTGTAGTTTGCGAGAATAGTTGAGCCGTGACCAAAACGTTTTGTCCCTTGAATTTGAAGAGAATTGTAGTTGCTATGGTTATAGTTGCCGTATATATATCCTGACGGACTCAGAATCCCTGGCTCAAACAACACGCGGTCGTTGACATTGTCTTCAGAAGGTGGTTGGCCAGTTATCGGATCGGTAATAAATCTGGCTGGATTGTTCGGAATATACCCACCAATGGCGCTTCCCGTATTCCCAACGTACGAGATTTCGATCATGGCGGTTGGAGTTATCTGCTTCTGAATCGATAAATCATATTCCTGATAATAGGGCAAGCGTAGCTTTGTATTTATATAAAGACCACTTAGCGGTAGAGGAAAGAGAGAGCAGCTATAAAATGGATAGGTTGGAATTGGGACGCATCCAAACTGGCCAGTCGGAGTGACGGGCGGGTCTGTTTCTCCAATAGAGCCAAAAGGATCTGCGATGTTGCCGTGGGCTGGGTTGGCCGTACCAACCCAAGGCGCATTTGTCTGCGCAAGGGAATCTGCATTGATTGCATTGTAGAAAACTCCGTAGCCGCCTCGAACGCTTGTTTTCCCATCTCCAAAAACATCCCATGCAAAACCGACACGGGGAGCGAAGTTGTTCAGGTTTGCGGGCGCAATTCCCTTCGTGATGCCGGGATCACCTGGAAACACAATTCCAGGAGGCGCGGTTGGGTCGACCTTCGATTGGACTCCCGGTTCGATGGTATCGATTTTGTTATCTTTATTCTTCCAGGGTAAAAACGGCTCGTAGCGCAATCCATAATTGAAGGTGAAGCGCGGATTTACTCGCCACGTGTCTTGAGCATAGAAGGAATTGTAGGCGGTACGGTCATCATTCACAGCGAGTCCGAATCCAACAGTAGATGTGTCATAGGTGCCGAGGAGGAAGTCGGCATTTGGATCTCCACTGCGGACACCGTCGAACGAAAAACTGGGCGGATAAATAAACGCCTGGTAAAAGTGAAGCTTTAACGTCTCGAAGCCGAATTTAAGGCTGTGCCGTCCTTTAATCCAGGAGAGATTGTCAGCAATTTGGTAACTGAGCCCGGAATACTCCGATACGTTTCCTCCCCCCAGAGTGAAATCGCTTCCAACATTCACGTTGACAGCACCCGATGGAGAAAATGCCTCAAGATAATTTGGCAGATTGATCCCTAAGCTTGCGTTCGTGATCGTCGTACTTTCCGTGAAGCTTGAAACTGGATTCAACACCGAAAAAATCGCCTGATTGACTAAAGACGGAGTGAACGTATAAATGTCGTTGATGACTCCCTCTTTTATATTTACCGGGAGATTTTGACCCATATATCCGGCAATGTTGCCTCCGGCAAAAGGTATTGAAGTGCTTTCATCAAGCTGATAATAGTGACCAAAAATCAGGTTTTTGGCACTCTGATTCCAATCCACTCGGATGTTGCCTACATTACTCAGTATCGGACTAGACGCCAGCGCAACCACAGTTCCAGTCGGCGACTGCGGAACATATTTCAGCAGATTTACCGCGACCGGGCTGATGCAGCCTGGGGCGATTATATTGTTCGCCACGCATGGGGCGCCGGTATTCGGGTCCGTAAGAGGAAGTCCTGTGATCGCGTCCGTAGGGTCTACCAGGGTTTCACCCAGTCCGGTGAAATCTCCGTTTCTTTCCGCCGCACTGGGAACCAGGGCCACGTTGCTTTCTGCCTCCTGATGGTTTATTAATCCCTGGTACGACCCAAAAAAGAACACTTTGCGCTTGATGATGGGCCCACCGATCGCAGCACCGAACTGATTTTGTTTTTCAGTTGGGACATTCGGGGCGAAGTAGTCTTTCGCGTTGAGCGCATCATTTCGTAGAAACTCCCAGGCCGCTCCATGGAACGAATCAGTTCCTGCCTTCGAGACAACTTCTACCTGAGCGCCCGAGTTATGCCCATATTCTGCTGAAAAGTTCGAGGTGAGCATACGGAACTGTGCAATTGCGTCCGGCGGCGGAAAGTTGATGCCATTATTTTGGGAAGGATTCTCGAAAAACGCTCCATCAAAGCTATAGACGGCCGCGTTCGGTAAGCCTCCATTGACATCCATCTCGGGTCCGCCGCGTGCGCCGTCTCCCTGTACCATCGTTTGCGGGGCGCTGACATTGGTGACACCAGGTAAGATTCCAGCCAGGGTCATGACATTGCGGCCATTTAATGGCAAGTCCACCACGCGGCGATCGTCCACCAGACCGGATAACGTATTCGAGGTTGTGTCCACTAGGGACACCGTACTGGTTACGCGAACTTCACTTTGAACCTTGCCCACGACCAGTTGCGCATCGGCTCGAGCATTTTGCGACACAGTCAATTCCACATTCGATCGAACTTCCGTGTTAAACCCTTTGGCCTCGAATGTGATCGTGTAGTGCCCGGAAGGCAACGCAACAAAACTGTAAAAACCCTGTGCGTCCGTTTGCACTGTGCGCGTCGTAGATTGTTCGGTCATCACCGCGGTAACGCTCGTACCTGGCAAGACTGCGCCTGAAGCATCCCGTACATATCCAGAGATGTTGCCGGTGCCTTGTGCCAGTGCCATTGGGACAATTGAAAGAAACAGGGCCAATAACCATGCAAACTTTGACAAAGACAGCCGCCTTGCATTTGGCCTTGAGAAAAAGTCTTTAGAAAGTACCCGAGAAAAAAGCTTACTGTGGGTCAATGCGTTTTCTCCTATGGGGTTTCGAAGCAACAACCAAATTTACAAATAGTATGTAAGGTTGTCAATAATTTAATTGCCGGTCGCTACAGACCGTTCAAGACTGCTTGAATCGTCGGCTCTTCGTGCGCATCTCTGCTTTACAATCCACTTCGGGTACTGTTGTTCGCACTCGAGGACAGCGGCAGCAACTGGATTTCAAGCGAAGGTTGGTACGAGCGATGACAAGGCGGCATGCTCCGAAAGGACGACGAGCAAATCCCTCGGTTTCAGGATTTCTGACTGTGGGACAGGCGGCACGGGTACTCGGAGTGAGTCCCTCCACTCTGCGTCAATGGGAAAATACCGGGTTGGTCACACCGATACGCAGCCAGGGGCGCTTTCGTCTATACAGTCCCGAATTGCTGGCGGTGTTAAAGCGAATCAAATACTTTCGCGATGTAAAACAATTGAGAGTTTCCGGAATCAAGGATGTATTGGATAAAAAATTGCGTCCGAAACCGGAAAACCGTCCTCAGTCCACGGCAGATCTAGGCGCAAAGTTAAGGCGCCTGCGCAAAGCTTGCAAATTAAGCCTGGTTGAAGCGGCTCGCAAAGCACAAATCTCAGCCGGATTCCTGAGCGCCGTGGAGTTGTCGCAGGCAAACGCCTCGATAGCAACCTTGCAGAGACTTGCGGCAGCCTACGACACGACTGTGCTCGCGTTGTATGAACTCCCTGCGAAATCGAGCCGAATCGTCAGACCGAACAAACGGCGTGTGCTTCAAACGGAAACCGGCGTTGCAATGGAGCTGCTTTCCACCGGCACCAAAATGCTGCAATCCATGTTGTTCCGCTTGCCTCCGGGAACCGGGAGCGATGGGGCATACTCCCACGCGGGAGAGGAATTCATCTACATGTTGCATGGAACCCTTGAACTCTGGCTCGACGAATTCGAGCGCATCGTCTTGCACCGGGGAGACAGCTTCTGGTTTGAGAGCAGCCGCGGACATCGCTGGTTTAATCCCTCCGTAGAGGAAGAGACGCTGCTTTTGTGGGTGAATACACCACCCACATTCTGAGATTCACACCGTATCCAAGAGTGCATCGGCTGCTCTCTATCCTGCAAGCGCGGATTTACCGAGGCGGGCGACGCTTGCATATTTTTCCTAGCCTACTTGCAGGAATGATATAAGTCTGCAAGAACTACGTCTCTCAGTTTCGACTCAAAGCTGAGAGACGAGTTCCCCAAACGGAGAGATCTCTTTTTTTGGGCGAGGGACAGATTATTGAGGGAAATCGCGCGGGCCTTATCTAATTCTCAGCCAAGCGTGGGCATAGCTGTGTCTACACCCCTGCGAATGCCTGCGGGCCAGCGGGCGGTGACTGTCTTAATACGGGTGTAGAACCGCACTCCCTCTGGACCATGCATGGCGTGGGCTCCAAAGAAGGAACGTTTCCATCCGCCAAAGCTATGGAAAGCCATGGGAACCGGAATTGGAATATTGATCCCCACCATTCCGGCCTTGACGTTGTGCGCAAAGTCGCGCGCTGTGTCGCCATCTCGCGTGAAGATGGATGTTCCGTTGCCGAATTCATTCTCATTGACCAAATTCAACGCTGTATCGAAATCCTTAGCGCGAACGATTCCCAGCACAGGGCCAAAAATCTCATCGCGATAAATGTTCATCTCCGGCTTCACATGGTCAAACAAAGACGCGCCCATGAAGAAACCTTCGCTCGGCGGCAGTTCGCTCTTTCGTCCATCCACAACAAGCTCGGCCCCATCCTTTGTGCCTGCCGCCACATAGCTTTTTACACGGTCCAGATGTTGTTGTGTCACAAGAGGCCCCATGTCTGCCCCGATGTCTATTCCAGGTAATACTTTCAGGGCCTTGATGCGGGGGACAAGCTTCTTCACCAGTTCGTCTGCGGTCTGATTGCCTACAGCCACCACCACTGAAATCGCCATGCAGCGTTCCCCCGCTGAGCCGTATGCGGCACCCACCAATGCATCGGCTACCTGGTCGAGATCCGCATCCGGCATCACGATCATATGATTTTTTGCACCGCCCAATGCCTGCACCCGCTTGCCGCTTGAGGTGGCTTGGCGATAAACGTATTCGGCGATCGGTGTAGAGCCGACGAAACTTACCGCTTGCACCGTCGGGTGTCCGAGAATCACATCCACCGCTTCTTTGTCGCCATGCACTACATTAAAGACACCGTCGGGCAATCCAGCTTGCTTCAGCAATTCGGCAATCATGATCGACGCACTGGGATCGCGTTCACTCGGCTTCAAAATGAATGTATTACCGCATGCCAAGGCAACCGGAAACATCCACATCGGTACCATAACGGGGAAATTGAAGGGAGTGATACCGGCGACAACGCCGAGCGGCTGGCGCACGGACCAGCTGTCGATGTCCGACCCGACCTGCTCCGAAAATTCTCCTTTTAGCAGATGCGGAATGCCCGTTGCAAACTCAACAACCTCAAGCCCTCGGGTGACTTCCCCCTTTGCATCGGAAAGCACCTTGCCATGCTCGGACGTGATGATTGCCGCGATATCGTTCGCATTCTGCTCGAGAAGTTCACGAAACCGAAACAAGATGCGTACGCGACGCAACGGCGGCTGTGCTCCCCACTCCGGAGCTGCGGCGGCGGCAGATGCAATCGCCTCCTCCACTTCGACGCGGCTCGCTAGTGGAACTGTCGCCTGGGGTTTACCAGTTGCGGGATCGAAGACACTCTGTGACCGTCCCGATGTGCCGCGAACGGTCGTTCCGTGAATCCAATGACTGACATTACGAAGCTCGGTCTCATCGATCGATGTGGTCTTGACAGGCAAAACGGTTGTCATAAAACACCTCATCGTAATTCAAAGAGCAACTTGATCGAATAACCCAAGAAAAGAGATTTCGATATACTCAGCAATCCCACGATAGAGTAGAGAATTTCTCATGTCAAAGGATTGACTCTAACAATCGAGCAATTTGGTAGTCTTTACCTATAGATAGTTTTCATCAATGAGTTCGAGTTCGGCTTCAGCCGCTCGCGCTTTTCCGTCGCACCGTCAGGCCAGCCTCCGGGTGAATCCGGTACACCCGTCAGACAAAACATACGAGCTTTGCGTCCACGGCAAGCATCTCAAAGCTGACTCGCACAACCATCACCTGCTCAAATCCTCGGAAATTTAAGATGTCTTTGCCGTGGACATCCGGCTACTTCACTTGATACGCTTCTGCTTGTCGCTTGATGTCAAGGGAAGCATGTTTCTTCAGGATTGGATTGAAGTGCATGTTAAATGACAATGACGCAAGTACCCGCCAAAACGAACTCGCTTACCTCTTCTGAGGTCGTAGATTTAACCCGAAGGCTCAACTATGGCACTTGGCGCTATCAGAAATCCTGGAATCCCTTGCATGTTGTCGACGCCCAAGGCTGCTACTTCATCGACAGCAAAGGAAAGCGCTATCTCGATTTTTCATCCCAATTGATGTGCGTGAATCTGGGCCATAAGAATCCCGCCGTAATTGCAGCCATCAAAGAACAGGCAGATGAGTTGCCCTACGCGATGCCGGGGTATGCTACGACCGCCCGGGCGGAGCTCAGCAAGGTCTTACTCGAAGTACTGCCCGAGGGGCTCACGAAATTTTTCTTCACGACCTCTGGCACGGAAGCAAACGAAGCGGCCTTCAAGATCGCCCGCATGTATACGGGCAAAACAAAAATTATTTCTCGCTACCGTTCGTATCACGGATCCACGATTGGATCTATCGCGGCTACTGGCGATCCGCGCCGCTGGCCCATGGAACCGTCCGGCAAAGGTCCGGACGTCATTTTTGCTCCGGAAGTAAATTGCTATAACTGTCCCATCCAGCATACTTATCCCGGATGTGGAATAGCATGCGCGGACTATTTGGAACACATGATTGAGAATGAGAGCGACGTGGCTGCAGTGTTAGTAGAGCCTGTTGTGGGCACAAACGGAGTGCTCGTCCCACCCAAAGAATACATGCCAAAGCTTCGCGCTATTTGCGACAGGCACAATGTGTTACTAATTGCGGATGAAGTAATGACGGGCTGGGGCCGCACCGGCGAATGGTTTTGTATGAATCATTGGGGAGTAAAGCCCGATATTCTCACCACTGCAAAGGGCATCACTTCGGCGTATGTTCCGCTCGGACTCTGCGCCACGTCCGAAAAGATCGCGGAGTTCTTTGTCGACCATTATTTCGCCCATGGCCATACCTATGAAGCACATCCCATGACCCTGAAACCAGCTGTAGCGACCATTCATGAAATGCAACGGCTCGGTTTAGTGGAACGCGCGCGTCAACTTGCCCCCTACATGGAAGACAAGTTGAAAGGACTCAAACGTAAACATCCATCCATCGGTGATGTACGGGGGTTAGGCCTTTTCTGGGGAGTAGAACTGGTTAAAAACCAGACCACGAAAGAACCTTTCAATACCGCCCGCGAGAAGTTGGAAGACAAGCCTCTGATTGTGGATCAGGTTACCTCCAAGATGCTTGCCTCTGGAGTCGCTATAAATGCGTGGATCAGCCACTTTGTCATTGCGCCGCCACTCATCATCGAAAAGAGCGAAATTGACGCGGGCATTGCAGCTTTCGATGACGCTCTTAGCGTTGCGGATGTGCTGGTCGAAGGATAATCCGGCAGCGACCTTAAAGATCAAGACTTAGAAAACGTATGAACTGCTGTAGTTTCACTAAGCGTGGGCTCATGATCTGGCCGATCGTCGATCGCTGCAGTTCAGGCTAGAGATCTTCAATACGTTCAATCAGGTGAACTTCGCTAATCCAAACTCGACTGCTAGCTCAGGTGTGTTTGGCCAGATTCAATCCACAGCGGCTGGAACCGGCCGGCAACTTCACCACAGCTAATACGATGACTGAAGAGTAACGCGTTGAATCGAAGACCCCTCTTAGGAGGTTTCACCGGGGTTGCTGACGGAGCTATTGGAACTCGGCTCTTCATCGCCAATACGCAGATTAGTTCTTCGCAAGAGTAAATAAACGGGGATGCCAAAAGCAACAATCAAAAACCCCGGTATGGTCGTGGCCGGACGATACAGCAAAAGGACAACCAACAACGTTCCTGCCCCGGCAAGGTAGAGAATCGGAATAACTGGGTAGCCGAATGCGCGGTAAGGACGATCCGCAAGAGGTCGTAGTTTCCGTAATCGAAAGACCCCAGCAATGGTGAGAATGTAGAACAGCAGCGCGGCCGAGATCACGTAATCCAACAGATTGCTATAGAGATTTCCGTAAACTCTGGTCGAAGGATCGTACGTTCGTGGCAGGACCAGAAAAGTTGCCCAGAATCCTTGCGCGACCAGTGCGACAGCCGGTACATGAGCTCGACTCAATCGCTGGGCCTTACGAAAGAAAAGACCATCACGCGCCATTGCATAATAGGTGCGCGCTCCGGTCAGGAGCATGCCGTTTATGCACCCGAAGGTCGAGACCATGATGAGAATCGCCATCAACTGCCTGCCGAAGTTTGGAAATACCGCCTGCAGCATGGCTGCGGCAACGCGATCAGAAGGCGCATGCTGAATCTGTGACAGAGGTAAAACTGATAGATACGCGAGATTAACAAGCATGTAGAGACCAATAACGGAGATGACTCCCACGGCCAGCGAAAGAGGAACGTTGTGGCGTGGATTTTTGATTTCTCCGGCAACGAAGGTGATGTTATTCCACGCATCGGCGGCGAAGAGTGAACCTGTCTGCGATACGCAGAGCGCAATGAAGATACCAAATCCGGTTGCCGCACTTAGATGGGAGGTGATCGGCTCATACCCATGGGGTTTCCACAAGGATGCGAAGTTTGCATGCCATGCGGCAGCGTTCCGTCCGATGAACAATCCTGCCACAACAAGGCCGGCCAACGCGACCAGCTTGCTGATGGTGAAAGTGTTCTGCACCAGCTTTCCATACTCCAGGCCACGGGTGTTCGTCCAGGTCAGGAGTACAAGAACTAATATAGCGACTGCCTGTGTCGTAGAAAGGGATATCGCATATCTGGGAAAAATATGTATTGGAGCGATCAGGTAATTGGATTCAGATAGCTGTGGAATAAACACGCCGAGATAACGAGCAAAGCCGACGGCCACAGCAGCCACAGTTCCCGTTTGGATAACAAGGAATAACGTCCATCCGTACAAAAATCCAACGATTGGGGAGAACGCTTCCCGCAGATAGACGTACTGCCCACCAGCTTTGGGCATCATCGAAGCTAGCTCGCCATAAGAAAGAGCACCGGCAATTGTTAGCAAGCCGGCAATCAACCACGAAATCATCAGCCAGCCAGCCGAACCAAGCTGGCGGGACATTTCTGAGGTAACGATGAAAATGGCCGAGCCGATCATCGAGCCAGCCACAATCATTACCGAGTCGTAGAGATTGAGCCTCGGCGCGAAACCGACTCGGGCTGATGGGATTGAAGAGGGTAGTTGATCCCCTATGCGTATCTGCCGCTCGTTCCGCATGAACCTCTTGTTTCACTCGACACAGTAGTATTAGATGTTTGTTGTACCAACTTTTGCGGGTACTCATGCCAACGGAAAAGCAAGTTGCTTTCCCTATTACTTCTTGAGTCTAGCGCAACGTTCATTTCTGTTGGATTTGAATATAACGCTACCAACATCTGATTTTGCAGACGAACCAGGAAGCTTCTGCGTGAAACTTATTCGTATAGAAGGCTGCTATGTCATACACCAGGACTCTACCAAAAAACAACCGAGTGCTCGCTCTACTTGACCATTGCTGTCTGGGCGTCGTCGCTGAGACTGATCCAAAAACGAGCCAATGCACGGACAACAATTCGAAACCCTTCGCCAAGCCAAGTACGAACCCGTCGACTGGCTGCTCTGGTATAACCAAACACGCATGCACTCAACTCTGGACTACGTCAGTCTGATCCAGTTCGAACGGCAGTGACTTCAAAGCACCGCAGCCGTCGCAAACTGACCCGGCCCTGCGAATGAAAACAGGCCGTGGAAAAGCTGGAAAGCAAAAAACGCTTTCCAGCTTTCTCACAGCCTCGACGACTACGAACTATTAGGATACGCATTCTGAGGGCAATGTCAGAATTCCCGTTAATTGATTCGCATTAGGGTGGAGTGGGAGTAAGTTGAAACCAGAATTAGACGAAGTTAACAACGAGGGAGCCAATGAAGCAGCGTTCTAGATGGATAGCCGTTCTGTGTTTGATTTCTATGGCGTTAGCAGTCTCGGCGCAGTCTCGTCCTCCAAAAATTATCGACGTGCATGTGCATTACAACGGCGAGCCAGGGGTACTTGAAAAACTACTCGACAGGTTGAATGCCGTTGATGGCTTGGCATTTTTGCTAACAACTCCAAAGGGCTTCCCGCAAGCCAGTAAGTTCATCCAGGAACATCCGAACCGCTTTATAGGTTTTGGGGATATCAACCTGGATGATCCGAATGTTCTCCGGGAGGTCGACCGCTTCCACGCCGCGGGATTTCGAGGGTTGGGCGAAATCAGTTCGACACGGAAAAACTATGACGATCGAGCATACTGGCCCGTCTACGACCGTGCCGACAAATATCACATGATTCTTCTTTTTCATACCGGCATCGTGAGTAGGCCGACCCCGGAACAGCCTGAGGATGTGAGCTTCGACCGTAGCCGGGCTTCGCGGCTTGATCTGATTGCGCGACGGTGGCCGAGGTTAACCATAATCGGCGCCCATCTGGGAAATCCCGATTACGCGGAAGCAGCAGAAATTGCAAGGTGGAACCCAAATCTCTATTTCGACGTTTCGGGCACGACTCTTATCAAGAAAAAGGATGATTATCGTTTCTTCCGCTCCATCTTCTGGTGGACAGGGGTTGTGAGCCCTCATACACCATCCAACGGTACAAGTGCCTTTGAGAAGCTCGTTTTCGGTTCGGATGTTTTCAGCGGAGATCTGCAGGAATTTGACCGTGCACGGACGCGCTATCACGCGATGTTGGACGCCTGCCAGGTGCCGCAAAGCGCGCAAGAGAATATTTTTTCGGGAACGATGTGGCACATTTTGCAGGCGCAGCAAGCGAAGATTCAATCTCAGCCGGTCGATAAGCGGAACCGAAAGCGATAAACGCGATGTATCGTGGAGTGTTTTGGGTTCGGGCGTTGCAGTCGTTGCCTGTTTCTTCGTGGACCTGAGCGACTCTTGAACCGGAATCATTCGACGTGCACGCAGTGGGCGGACCGCGAGCCAATGACTCCATCAAACCATTACGATCAATGTGAGGAGCAGATTTCATGCCGAATAAGTTTGAGACAACGGTTCTTGTGCTTCTGGGAATAATGCTTCTTCCTTCACTCGGGCGTGGTCAGTCGGAGCCCGTGAGCTTTACGCGACAAGGCGACACGATCCAGGTTGCGATAGGTAACAAACCTTTCACCACTTACCATTTCGATCCGAAGACCGCCAAGGCCTACCTGCAGCCGTTGCGCGACGCCAACGGCGTAATCGTCACCCGCGGTTTCCCGATTGGCGACACCATTCCTGTTGCGCACCAGCATGATCCCAGTATCGAGCCGCACCAGCGTGCCATGTACTTCGGGCATGGGAACATCAACGGTTATGACTTCTGGAGCGAAGAAGTCTTTGCGAAATATTACGGACCCGGGGACACCTCGCGCTATGGGCGAATGGTGTTCCGCAAGATTGACGAGATGCGCGGCGGTCACTCTTCCGGCACCATTCGCGCGACGTTCGATCTTGAAGGCGTGGACCACAAACCATTTGCCCAGGAAACCCAGCAGTTTACCTTCCGGGGCGACAAGAAATCGCGCAGTATTGATTGTCAAATTGTTATCCACGCCAACCACGGGCCGGTGAAGTTCGGCGATACGAAGGAGGGTACTTTCGCCGTTCGTCTCGCACCCGAGCTCGATGCTCCCACTGGGACCATGGTGGATTCGGAGGGTCGTCAGGGCGAGGCTCAGATCTGGGGTAAGCGCGCCAACTGGGTCAACGTCGATGGCGTCATTGACGGCCAGACGCTCGGCGTCGTAATCTTCGATAGCCCGAAGAGCTTTCGTCATCCGACCTACTGGCACGCTCGTGGCTACGGATTGCTAGCCGCGAATCCCTTTGGACTTTCGTTCTTTCTCCACGATCCCAAGCGGAACGGTAGTTATACCGTTCCCGCGGGAAAGTCAATCAATTTCCAGTACCGCGTACTCATCCATGATGGCAATTACAAGGAAGCGCATGTAGCGGAGCAATACACTCGCTATGCTGCCCATCAATAACGGCAGTCGCATATTGATATATTCCCCAAAACAAAATTAGGAGTGATACGGAATGGACGAGAGCAGAAGAGAGTTTATGAAAATGGGCGCAAAAGCGGCCGCCACGATTGCAGCCGCCCAGCCGTTGAGTTCGTTGGCGCAGGCAAATGTTATCGGGGCCAACAATCGGGTACGCGTCGCGATTATCGGATTGCGCGGCCGTGGCCAAGAGCACATTAGAACATATGGAGCGCTACCGAATGTCGAGATCGCGGCTCTTTGCGATGTCGACGACAACGTAATGAGAGAGCGCCTTCCCGAAGCGCAGAAGCTCGGTTCTCACCCGAAAACCTACAGAGATGTACGCGAGGTACTCGACGATAAGTCAATCGACGCGATCTCTATCGCTACGCCCCACCACTGGCATTCGCTGATTGCGATCTGGGCATGCCAGGCAGGCAAGGACGTTTATGTGGAGAAACCTTGTTCCCATAATTTGTGGGAGGGCGGACAGCTAGTGCGGGCGGCGGCGAAATACAACCGGATCGTGCAGCACGGAACCCAGAGCCGCTCCACTCCCGATGTCATGGAGGCGATAAAGAAAGTGCGGGGCGGCCTAGTCGGCGACGTTTATCTGTCGCGCGGTCTGTGTTTCAAGCGCAGAGATACGATCGGCCACACGCCTGTATCGCCTGTTCCCACGGGAGTTGACTACAACCTCTGGACGGGTCCGGCTCCGCTGCTGCCCTTCACCAAGAATCATTTCCACTACAACTGGCATTGGTTCTGGGATTACGGCAATGGCGATCTGGGGAACCAGGGCATTCATGAGCTGGACATCGCGCGATGGGGCCTGGGTTTGGGTTTCCCGAACAAGATTTCGGCGATCGGCGGCCATTTCATGTTCGATGATGACCAGCAGACTCCGAACGTCCTGAACTGTGCCTTTGAGTACGTTCACCCGAATGGGAAACGCGCACTGTTGGAGTTTGAGGTTCGCCATTGGGACACGAACCACGAGGCGGGAATCGGAATGAACCACAAAGCAGCAAGAGCCTTGGCGGAAACAGCTCAAGGCGGCCTCGGTCCTCAGGAGGGCAGTTACAACACAGTGGGGAACATTTTTTACGGACCCCAGGGATACCTGGCCATCGACGGTGGTAGCGGCGGGTACCGGAGCTGGATGGGAAAGGACCAGCAGCCGGGGCCGTCCGCGCCGGCAACGAACGACGGCAATTTTGCAAATTTCATTGCCTGCGTGATCAGCCGGAAAAAGGAAGACCTCAATGCGCCCATTGAGGAGGGGCACATCTCCGCGGGGCTGGCACACTTGGCGAACGCCTCTTACCGGCTCGGACGAACCCTGAATTTCGATCCTGAGACGCAGCTCGTAAAGAACGATGACGAAGCCAATCGCCTCCTGCGCGACGGCGATCGCGGATATCGCGCGCCTTTTGTGGTGCCGGAGCGGGTTTAAATCCAACGGGGATCTCCAGCTTTGCGGGCGGCCACGCAGATCGCAGCTATAGCTTATCGTCAGACCGCTCGTAATTTTGCTGTTGAACGATTGTCAGTAGGTTCTTTCATCTTGCAGTTCGTCCACTGGTACAAATCAGAAGGCAGGCCACGATCACTGAGGATTCCGGCTAGAATTGGTCTGAAACTTGCCGGACATTCCATGTCTCCAGTGCGTCGGAGTCAAGCCGGTGTGTCGCTTAAAGACTCGCATCATGTAGAACTCATTTGAATAATGTAGCTTTTCCGCAATTTCTTTGAGCGGTAGTTCTGTCTCAATTAGAAACTGCTTAACGCGAGCTACGCGTGCGTCCTGGTGGAATCTATCAGGAGAATTTCCAAAGTGCTTTGTGAAGCTTCGGAGAAAATTGCTATAGCTCATTCCGAGATGTTTTGCCGGTTTGGATAGGTCAACGTCGTCTTCAGGATGCATACGAAGGTAATCGCCTGCATCATGGAGACGCTCATATTTTGCCTCTGTGTGACTTGGCTTCTTAGGTACGGAAAGCAATTGTGCGATCAGCAGATGACATAGAGCAGCATTTTCAAGAGGCCTTCTACCAGGCTTCTGTTTGGCAAGCCGAAGCATGTCCTCAAATAGGGACGATAGCAGATGTTCGTGGCCCTTCCGCAGCAGGAACAATTTCGACAGATGGCATCTGCGATTGCATCTCTGCAAAAGCAGATGGTTTATGGGGGCCAGACCTGTTAGACGCGAAGGCATATCCCATACCGGAAGTCTCCGGTTCTGTTTTTTATGTGTTTGCAATTACATGGGGAATCAATCATGGCATATTAGATCGAGCGACCTATTTGCCTGTTGTTCAAAAAGGTTGGAAAGGATTGTTGGCTCATATTTATCAGGATGGGCGTTTGGGTTCTGTTCAGCGTGTTGGCGGCGCACCTGATATGGTCCCACTGACTTCGAGCTATGTTTATGGAACAGGAGGATTTTTTCTGGCGGGAACAGAATTGCACCAGCTGGCCACCCGCTCACAGTAACAGCCTTAGTGGGATAAACCTCGTCGGAAACTTGCTCATGAGCAATCTCCGCTGGGTTTAACCTCTGGAAAGGTAGAATCGATACGGGCCACGCCTCTCTTGTTTTGCATCCATTCATTGTATTGATCAACTCTATTTCTGACCTCGAATCACTATATTGTTTTGGCTGGGAACGAGAAATGCTCTTGTGTCCAGCAACTATGCGAACGGCGCGTTTTGAATCGTGACGGAGTGACAATGAAGAACATGCTTGGGGCGTATGGAGATTGGGCGGGGCTCATTGCTCCCGAGCCGCCACGCCTCTCGTTCCGGCGGCAAACCTGGGAGAGCATAGACGCGTGACAATATCAAGCTCGTCAGCGCTATCGTGATGCCTTGCTTCAGCCCGATACAGGTTCTGTGCCCCGCGCCACGGTGCAACACCATATCGAGTACGATGGTCTGTCCATCAAGCATTTAAGCTGGCAACTTCCTTATGGCCCACCAACGGAAGCTCTAGTGCTCAAGCCCGCGGGCGCGACCGGCCAGCTTCCTGGTGTATTGGCATTACACGATCACTCAAAAAACAAGTATTTCGGTTTTCGCAAAATCACTCGTACCAGCAAAGATCTGCATCCGCTCATGAAGCAGCACCAAGATCATTACTATGGCGGTGCCGCCTGGGCCAATGAGCTTTCCAAACGCGGTTATATCGTACTGGTCCATGATGCTTTCGGGTTTGCAAGCCGCAGGATGCGTCTTTCGGACCTTCCGGACGTCATTAAGAGTGACCTTACGGAGACGGACACCAACTCCGAGGATGATATCCAGCGTTACAACGATTTTGCCGCAGACCACGAGCACGTCATCGCGAAGAGCCTATTTTCCGCAGGTACAACCTGGCCGGGAGCCTTTACCGCCGAAGATCAACGAGCCCTGGATTACCTCTGTTCACGATCGGATGTGGATCAGGATCGGGTTGGCTGCTGCGGTTTGTCCGGAGGTGGCCTTCGCACCGTATACATGACCGGGCTGGACGAACGGATCAAGTGCTCATGCTGCGTTGGAATGATGACAACATGGCGTGACTATCTGCTCAATAAGAGTTACACACATACCTGGATGATCTACATTCCTGGCATGCCACTTGATCTGGACTACTCCGAAATCTTTGGGCTCAACCTGCCGAATCCAGTGCTGGTGCTCAATAATCTAGGAGATGAGCTTTTCACATTGCCCGAGATGGAGCGGGCGGATCGAATTCTCAGCGAGATTTATCATAAAGCAGGTCTCGCTGACCGCTACCGGGCGAAATTTTATGCAGGTCCACACAAGTTCGATCGCGAAATGCAGGCCGAAGCGTTCCAGTGGTTCGACCGATGGCTGAAAGCCTAAACTTCCGAATCTCTCGGACGAGAGACGCACGCCCAAGGAACCGTGCATGATATCCTCAGCGGTCAAACCATCACTCGCAGTGTAGGCGTGGAGTAACGGGGCACCCCCGCTTTGCCACGCATGGAAGCAAAGAAGTAGTCATTGAACGGCTCCAGAAGCAATTCCAGAGCGCGGAACATGTTTCTTTGGCGGCTCAGGTTTGATTCCTGCCTGAACTTTCCAACCCGGATTTACCCCCTCGCCCGCGTAAGCACCGTGAAATACGCTTTTTCCGGAAAAGCGATCCTTCGGAATCCCGTTAAAATCCAGGCTATAGTCCACATCCGAGGCAAATGCGGAAAGATCCAGCCGAATTCCCTTCACCCTGTCCGGCAGCGGGTAGAAGCTCATCAATCCAAGCACAAACGAGGGCGAATTCACGTAATGTTCCGCTTTGTCAAGACTATCGGTCAAGTTGCCGGACTGATGCGTTATAGCCCCGGAGATTGGTATCGCCGCGAACACAAGGTTACCCACGACGTTGGTGGTCGCCCGTCCCGGTTCGTCGACAAGGATTCCCCGGTTCGAGCTATATACGGTGTTGTTGTAAACGTCAGCAAACTTCAGCGGCAAATCCTGGTCCTTTAAGACAATTGCCGCGATGTGGCCGCCCACGAAGAGGTTGTCGTGGATCGAGACTCGACCGGACGCCTGAAAAAGAGCTTCGCGAGGATTGTGATAGAAGAAATTTCCGTAGATTTGGTATAAATCATGTGATCCCGGCCCTGAACTGGGAAAGCCACCTACCAGAACGTTGGGACGGTCGCCGTCGGGGCTGGGACCATCGCCTTTAATGAAAGTATTATTTCGGATGATGGTGGTACTGGGACCGGTGGGCATGCCCGGAACCGGCGGCCTCGGATTCTGATACTTAATTTCCATGTCGTAACCGATGGGGTCCTCGACCAGATTGTCTTCGATCACGCCCGCGACAAAGGGATCGGTCCCATCGGAATTGCCGAGGTATATGCCGGTCCCCGCACCCAGTATTTTATTTCCGCGAATGATCCAGTTCCACGTCGGGGTCTTGGTTGAAATTCCGTCATTCTGCTGACTGGCATGTTGACCTATAAGAACGTTGTCCCGAATCAGGATGTCGTGAACCAGGTTGCTTGTACCACCTCTTGCGCTGATACCGAAACGGCTATCGGGTTGGCCGCCGCTGTCGACCCGAAGTCTGGCGATGGCGAGATAACTGGAATTGCGGATTTCCACCGTATTGCAGCGTGGATCCCCGGTGATGATCGCCGCCTCCGTTCCCTCCGGGGACTCAGCGCCCATTATTGTGATCCATGCGTTTGGTTTACCGTTCAGTTGCGACAGAGACAGTGGGCCATAGACGCCTCGCGCCAGAACCAGGGTGTCTCCAGGTCTTAGCGAGGACAACAATCTGTCCACGTTTCGAGCGTTCGCATTGATGACCCGGGCTTGCGCTGTCATACACGCCAAAATCGCAATGACAGCGACGTTGAGACAGAGACTAAATTTAAGAGATGCTTTCCATAACGATTGAACAGGCACGGCCAATCTCCTTGTTGAACCATAATTGTGATTGTTGAGTCATGAAGCTCCAATTTCAAAAATAAAGGGAAAACAAACTCTCTGTTTCAGCGAAAAAAGAACAGGACTCTACACTCGCAATCTCCTGAGTAGAGGATGATCGGCCCGGTATTTTTGAGCCAAAGGAAATGTTAGTCTTCGGCAAAATCTGAAAGGGGATTTTGCATGAAGAAGAAGCGGTTCTCAGTGGAACAGATCGTGGCCGTGCTGAAGCAAGCGGAGCCGTTGTTCCAGAATGGAATGAACACCCAGGCAGATCAGCCCTGTGGATACTGCGCATTCGCAAAAATCCCTTCAGTCACAACTGCATTCTGGTTCATAAACTGTACGTTTGTGACCGATACAATCCCATATTCTGGTCGAAAAATTACAAAGAACTTACGAGTCCTGACCTTGCAGCCTTTGTGGACCAGCACCTCTGAGTGCATCGGGATAATACTGCCGGTTGTACTCCTGCAACTCAAGCTTGCCTTTGCCGCTTTTCCCGCCTTCGGGATTCCCGACATACCGAGTAACTCCGCAATTCACCGGCTTGTCATGCTCATCTAGATTAAGAAATTCCTCCGGACTTAATCTCTCGAAGTTTGCCCGAGTTGCCAGAATAGTCAAATGATGCGTGATTGCCACGACACGCTTCCCGGAGAACTCGCGCGAAAGGGTAGCGATCCAGGAAAGATTCCTCTGGCGCACATCTGGAATGTTTTCGCCATTAAGAAAGCGATAGTCGTACTCTCCGAGCAGTTTGTGGAGTTCCGCTTGATCTGGATGCATTAGCCGGTAAATTCGCCAATCATTGTAAAGAAGCGCGAGACCATGGTCTTTTTCACGGATCCTCTCCTCGTGGTAGACCATCGCCTTTCCCAGATCGGGCCACTCCTCTTTCAGAATGCTCAAAGTCTGCTCTGTGCGCAGATATGGTGAGACGAACACCACATCTGGAGGGTATGTCCCCGATCGCTGCATTCTCCGCCCGGTCTCGCGGGCTTGGTCTTCCCCCAATGGAGTAATCGGAGTGGAGCGATCACTGCATCCGAGGGAGTGCCGCTTGTGTAGGATCGCAGCCAAGTCGTGAATCTCAGCGGTCGAGCAACTCTTTTCAAACAATTCCAGAAAACGTCGATAGTCCGGGTCGGCAGCTTTGAGGCGTTTCAAGTTGTTGTACGCCGACTCTGCGTGACGAATCAAAATTAATTCTGCGGGCCATTTCATAAGGTTTCCTTGCTCTGAGAATATTACTTTTCGAACGTTGGAGGGATTAACCTGGGGCATTGCCGCGCAAGCAAGCTTGACATCGATAGTGCTCATCGCCAGGGAGCAGAGTATGATCGCCCTCCTGCATTGAAACTATGTGCATGAGACACATACAGGCTAGCGGTATAGTGTCGCCTGCGAGGGACGAAGGGTTGTTCCCTCGCACTGCCATTCATGTCCAGCGACATCGAGAGTGGCGCTGGCAACCGGATCACGCCGACCCGAGAGCCAACCAGCAACCGCCGGGTATGCAGGGAGACTCTAAATGCCTAGTGTGATTGGATTTCGAAAAAGTCTGGCGGTGGATGGAGGCTCCAGCGAACCGTTCTCTAGGCCCAATTCCCTGCTAACAGGGAATTTACGGGAAATTCGCAAGTTTTAGCTAGCATTCTCGTAGGACAATCGCTCTACTCCACTGAATCTAGGCGACTTCCGTCGGCAGAACCAGATTTTAGCGCGCAACTTAACAGGGAATTATTACCCCTGTATCAGGGAATTGCCACCTACGTATCAGGGAATTGTATTTTCCAGTCAACTGCAAAGCCTGTGATCGTTTTGCATCAGCTGAGGAAATGCAAGCGCGTCCGCGCTAATCGCCCTTCGCGCTCCTTGACGGAACTTCCGGTGGTCTTTGCTAAGCGACCCTACCATTCCACAAATAAGGTAGCTCCCGACACACGCCCGGATTGAAGCATTTGGAGATCATGAGACCCGCCGCACCTATGGTGTTGGTTCGAGTGGTGTCCCAGCACTGAGTTGCTGGGCTGTGCAAAAGATGGACAAAAACTTGCAGAATCGCGACGCCAATGTGAGATGGCGGCGAGCATGGCAATTCCCATCATTCATCTAGCCTCCGAGTGCGCGGTGTGGAGCACCTTTGTCGGGACTATTATTTCCCATGCTCCGAAATGCTCCGCACGGCAGTGATTCCGCTCCTCAGGAGCGAGCGTATTGTGATTCGGCGGCCGGGTGATAATTCATCGCCAACTGTGGCGTCTCCAACCGCTGATTCAATCGATGCCTCGAAGTCAGGCACGCCTCCAGCAGGCCGGTAGTCAGCAACGTGCGCTGTACTGGGTAGGGCGCGTTCCGGGCCTGATACATCTGCTCGATCTTCGCTGCCAGGCAAGCCGAGTAGGTCTGGTTTGGGGGTGGCGGCATGAAGAACTGAGTTGAAACCAGGCCGTGGCCCTTTACCCGAGCTGAGATGTTGAAATCTTTGATGGCTCCGTTGAGCATGAGCAGAGTGGCGCGCGTTCCATCGTTGTACTCGATGCAATACGCAGCCGGATCTTTTACCAATTGCGGCAAGACGCCGGGAGCGGCCAGATCCTGGGTGCGGCCGTCCAGCACGGTCAGGCCCAATGGCGTGTCGCTGCGGGACAGGGCAGAACTCATCAAGTCTTCGGACCAGCGGCCTACTTTCCTGGCCGCCCAGACGTCGTCGCCCTCGAGCAACTGCACCGCCTTGACGCCTGTTTCTCCGCCCTTGCGTCGCTCCAGCATCGACTGCATGGCGTCGAGTGCGTCGAAATCCTTGCCGTCGAACCTGCCCACGCCTACCATCACCGCCTCTTGTACCGGCGCGCCCAGCGGTATGTCCACATCCGGCAAGCGCCAGGTAACGGGCATGGAAGAGCCGGCCAGCAGCGGGAATTCCAGCCGCTCCGCGATGCTCACCATGTTCTGCGCTTCCGGAAAGCTGAAGGAGAGCTGTTTATGATTGAAGTAAGGGACAGCGTGGTTCTCCTCTTCGAAGACGTGGGCGCACTGCTCGAACCAATCGTAGGTTGGCAACAGGATTTGGCCCATGTCATTGCTGGAGTACGGATAGTCCCCACCTTGTTCGGCTATAGCTAACACGGCGTCAACGGCGATTCGGCTGCCGCCACAGCGCAGCGCCTCTGGAATATTGCGACACAGTCGAAAGCCGAACTCCTGTGCACGCGGTTCGCTCAAATCGCTCATCGGACCAGGCTGTTCCAGACCTTGCACTGGTTGCCGTTGTTGGGATTGTTGCGCGCTTTGCGCGATCGGCGGATGCTCCGAGGCGTGCTGTCTCTGGCCTCTCCTATCAGTTCCGCTCATCACGCGCTCAAATTCCGTGGGCGCGGCGTTGGCCCTCCGCACTCGCTGGTCCACGTACACGGAAACGACCTGCACATTTGGCATGTGCCAGTCACCGTCGTAGGGATAGCCAACCAGAAAGCGGTCTCCAATGGTCTGCATATTCGATCCGAGATGGTAGACACTGCCGAGGATGGCCAGGCGCAGCGGACGCTGGGCGATCTCGGGGATGTCTGGCCGAAGCTGGAACGCAGCCATGAAGGACAAGCCAACATCGCGGAAGACAGCGCGGAATAGCCTACAAAACGGCGGCGGGTCAGCATTAGCTCCTCCAGAAGGTGGACTCAGGGTTGGGCTGGTAGCGTACGGCCGCCAGGTTCGGCGTCTCTACGCGCTGCAGCCCCTTGTTATTGCTCTCGACGCCGGCGATCAGCAGGCCACTGGTCAGCAGTGTCCGTTCTATCGGATACTGCGCGTTGCCGGTCAGGAACATAAGCTCGGCGTTGTACACCAGCGGGCTGAAGAAACTCGCCAGTGTGGTGCGTCCATCGGGCATGGGCAGATACATCTGAGTGGAAAATGGCTTCGGCTGTCCGTCGATCGTTGCAGCGAAAGTGAAGTCACGTACCAGGCCGTTCAGCAGCAGCATCGTGCAAACCAGCCCGTCGCGATACTGATAGTGATAGGCGACCGGATCGGGAACGATTGCCTGCATCTGTTCCACCGTTGGAAATACGTCGGTAAAGGTGGAACTCCCAGGCCTCAAGGTATCGCTGCGGCTCAACGCTGATTTGAACAGGGCCTGCGACCACAACCCCTCCCGATGCGCTTTCCAGAAGCTGTCACCACGATAGGTCTGCAGCCACTCGACACCGGTTTCCCCGCCCTTGCGCCGCTCCACCATGCACTGGATCGTTTCCAGTGCGTGGAAATCATAGCTGGCAATGCCACCATAACCGATCGAGATGGCCTCGCGAATGGACGTGCCCAGCGGCATCTCCACCGAGGGGATTCGCCAGGTGACTGCAAGGCTTGATCCTCCCTGAAGCGGAAAGCCCAATTCATGAGAGGTGTCGACCATCTGCCTACACCAATCCCACTTCCACGAGAGCTCTTTATCGTTGAAGTAGGGGACGGATCGGCCGCTGTCGCGGAATACCCGGGTAATTGCCTCGAAGAATCTGTAATGCGGATGCATCGGTATCCCCGTGGGGCTGAGCGGATACTCGCCGTGTTCGCCGACGACGACCACTCCATCCACCGCCAGCTTGCTGGTGCCGCGGGTGACTGCTTCCGCGATGGTGGGGTAAAGCTTCAACGAGGGATGTCGATCCAGCCGATCCTCAAATACATCGCCTTCGCCACGTTGATCGACGTACAGCGCGACCACATCCATTTGCGGATGATGATACGTCCCGCCCCATCCGTAACCATCCAGAAACCGGTCCACGACATGTTGGGGGTGCAAATACTTTCTATAGGCAGTAACAACGGCCGCGAGCTGCGGACGTTTGGCAGATGTCAAATTTTGAGACATATCCAACCTTTAGATGTAGGCGATGCAGTCGATTTCGAATAAAGGATTGTAGGGAATGCCGGCAGGAGAGATCACGGTGCGAGCAGGAGGAATCGGACCCCAGTTGCGTGCTTTATAAATGACGTTCATTCTGTCGTAATCGTCGATGTTCTTGAGAAAAACACTCACCTTCAATATCTTCTGCAGCGAGGAGCCTGCGGCAATCAGGTTCTTCTCAAGGGCATCGATTGCGAACTTTGTATGCTCCTCAATCGTGCCTGCCGCATGGTCGCCTACACTGGAAAAGAAGAGCAGGTTGCCGTAAGCCACTACGTTGGAAATTGGCACGGGCGGTGAGGGCGTCGAAATCCCTGCCGGAATTCTCTTCTCCATGCGTCGGGACCGTTGCGAGTCAGATGTTTCCGGGAAGGCCGATGCTTTTTCCGACATCATCACCGCGGTGGTGGCAACCATCGCAGCTTTTGCCGCGTTCTTGAGGAGACCTCTCCTCGATTGCTTTTCCATATCCGTTGTTCCTTCCATGGGTTGGTATTTCGCGAGCCGGTGTAGCAGGGAGATCTGGTGAATGCTCCTATATACTGCCCGCAGATGCCTCCTGTCAAAAGAGAGAAACGGACGCCATAGATGAAGCGACCCTTGCTCACGATTGGCATTCTGATCGCAGGAATCGGTTCCCTTTCCCAAGGCCGACTGCGCATGCCGGAGCCGCATCAGGCCATAAATTCCCGACCTAATATCAGATCCACCGTTTGGAGTAGCTGATGCTGACGCGCCGACGATTCTTGGGCTATTCCGCCTTGGCTACCGCTGCGCTTCGCCCAGCTCTTTGGGCCGAATCTCTAGTGCAGACCGATCAGCCCGCTCCCCATATCTCCGCGCGTGCCTGGGCGGTCCACAGACGTACGTTTGTGTTCGACGCCCATGTGCATGCGTTAGACCGCGAGTTCTATCATGGCGGCAGCATGGGCACCCGTACGACCGAGGGCCAATGGGATTTGCCGCGCGCGAGGGAAGGCGGAGTTGGCGCGTTCTTCCTGTCGGTATTCGTTCCCGAGGAATATTATCCCGGCCGATTCGAGACCAAGCAGGCATTTCGCCGCATCGATCACGCACTCCAACAGCTGGAGATGAACCGCGATCAGGTTGAACTCGCACGAAACGCCGACGATATCGAGCGCATTCGTGCCCAGGGCAAGATGGCTGCGGTGCTCGACATTGAGGGTAGCTACGATCTGGATGGGGATCTTGGGATCCTGCGCGATCTCCATCGGCTGGGACTGCGCTCCGCACAACTTTCGGCGCACAACTGGGACCAGAATTACGCCGATTCCTGTTGCTCACCACCCAAATGGGGCGGCCTTACCGCTCATGGTCGCGATGTCATCCGCGAAATGAACCGGCTGGGCATGGTGATCAATGTGTCTCATTCCTCCGATGAAACGACTTCCCAGGCGATCGACGTCAGCGATGGTCCCATCATCGCCACTCACCAAGGGCTGCGCAGCGTCAATGACATCCCCAGAAACATGCCCGACTGGCTGCTGAGAAAGATGGCGTCGAAGGGCGGCATCATCGGATTTCAGATCGGCAGCGAATTCAACTACCCCAAAGAGTACGCCTACGTCACCGCGCACAAACATGAGACATTCTGGAACACCGCCAACATTCCGGAGGAGGTCAAGGGCAAGACGATTTATGAGATAGACAAACTGGAGGCGCCAAAGTTTCCGATGCAGGGCGCAAAAGTGCCGGACTCCGTCATGATGTCGGTTGACGATTGGGTGGCAGTCGTGGACAAAGCCATCCAGATGGTAGGAGAAGACCATGTGGCCTTCGGGTCTGACTTCGATGGCGGTCCAACCCTGGCACGCGGAATGCGCGATGTACGCGATCTCCCCATGATCACTGATGCCATGTTGCGCCGCGACTACTCGGAAGAGCGCATTGACAAGTTCTGGAATGGCAACCTTCTCCGCTTCTTCGGCGAAGTTACGCAGAAACGGGCCTGAGCCGTTGAATGAAGGAGGGTCGTGAAATAGAAAACGATCGACGCGGCATCGCTCCGGCGATGCCGCGTGTCAGCTTCGCGTTGTCGTGACTCATCCCCTAACACTGGGTACGAAACGTGAGCGTTACTGCTTCACTGCGATGGCAGCGATCTCTATTTTTGCGCCACCAATCAAGCCGGCAACCTGCAGCGTAGCGCGCGCTGGTTTCGGATCAGGCATGAGCTTCTTATAGACTTCATTCATTTTTTCGACATCGTTGACATCGGCGACGTAGACGGTTACAGAAACCAGGTCGGTCATTTTGAAGCCAGCCTCTTCCACCACCTTTTTCACCGCCGCAATCGCATTGGTGGTTTGCGTAGTGATGTCGGTACTTGTCACGTTGCCATGTGAATCCGGACCTTGCTGACCCGCAACATACAGAGTGTTTCCCGCGACAAAGCCATCACTAAATGGCATGCCCTTGGTGAAACCTATAGCCTTATTTTGTGCAGAAGCACTGCCCAGGGTCACGAGAGCCATAACTGCGGCGGCCAATAGGCACCGCTGTGCTGTTTCCAAACGTCTCTTTTTCATCGTCTCTCCTGTAAAAATGATGATCTTCCGATTGTAAGTGCCGTCGATATTCCGAAAACGTATCATTCTGAACCTGCGCCGGGCGTCTCAGATCGGATGCTGGGTCATTCGATATGCGGCGAAACGAATTGACTCAATTCCTTAACTCTGAAATCCTCATTCCACCTTCAGGAAACCCTCGGCGTACTGGCACCGTCCAATCAATGCGCTCGCCCGCTCCAGCGGCAACCTCTCTCACGCCGCGCCGCATCTTCACCAGCCTGTCGCCGATTACTTCCAATCCAATATTCACTGCAACCACCAGCGGTTACTTCACCTTGCCGCCATTGCGCTGTGCCATTGATGTCATCGGCGTCGATCGCCTTCTTTTCTCCGTTGATTACGGGAGGGTTATAGTCCCGTTCCCGTGCAGCCCTTCATTCGGGGGAGATTACTTCCAAACAAGCCGACTTAAGGTTACTAATCTTGACGGCCGAGCATCCCGCCACAGTTTAGCTAGGTCGGGGATTGCACTGGGAACAAAGCGCGAAAGTTTTCTCCAGGTGCTCGACAAAGATGCGAACTTTGGTGGACATCCGACGACTGGCAGGCCGCACGGCAAGGATTGGCACTGTTCGTTCAAACGGAGTGAAAAGACGCAGAACAGTACCTTCTCTGAGTTCTGCGGCAAAGAGCCATGCCGGCGCCTGGGCAATCCCCAGATGTTCAAGGACACCCATCCTCATCTGTTCAATATCGCTGACGCGCCACTTCGACGTGCGGCTCGATACCAGTGAAGACCGTCGCTTCATCGCAGATGACATTTGCCGGTCGGAGGCGAAGCGACAACTCCGCGCTACTCCTCGCACATCTTTTTGCTTCTGACATGCCGGGACTTGACCACACAATCATTCCGCAACTGTCAGACCGCGCTACGATTGTGCATGGATTTAAGAGGATAAATGCATATTATACGGAGCACCTGGAAACCAGGACCAGAAAGTTCTGAGAATTGGCCTTGCGATCGAGACGGCTCTCGCCAATGCAGGATGTGCCATTCCGGCACAGGGTCGCTCTTGAACAAAGATACGCTCGCGCATTGTTTCGGTGCTGACGTGAACATTCGGAACTGCAGAATTGCTGACCGGCACGTTCGATGTTGAAAAAGTTTCCGCACGCCGTATTTGCACAGATAGCAAAATCCCTAGGGTAGATAAATTGGTATCTGAGAATCGAGTACAGCAATGGCCTTATTCCAAATTTGATACTGCCGTGCATCTCAAGCACATTCGGGAAAACGGTCGATGGAAATGAGTTCAAAAGCTCACAAATGACGATGCGACCGTCAAGAGCTAATAAAGCCGTCGCTACGAACAATAGTCGCTGGTGCAGACTGAGAGCCTAATTGCGCTTCTCGAAAATAACGATGCGCTGCAGGGGTAGTGTCTCCACGGTGCGCACGTGTACTAGCCCAACCGCATTCATTTCCCTCGCCAACTGCTCCACTGACATTTTGTGCACTTCCTTAATGCGGACGGCAGGATCTTCCTTGCGGTACTCGACAAAGACCACCCGGCCTCCTGTCTTCAGGGCTTCGCGAACTCTTGTCATCACCTCAAATGGATAAGTGAGCTCGTGATATACGTCGACGAGAAGCACAAGGTTTACGCCGCTTACGGGCAGGTGAGGATCAGTCTCGCTGCCACGCACTACTTCCACATTCGTCGCTTTCATCGCCGCCGCACGTGCTCGCAGGGTATTCAGCATCGCCTCCTGAATTTCTACGGCAAGCACCTTGCCCGTTCTGCCAACTTTTGGCGCTATCCGGAACGTGAAGTAGCCCGAGCCTGCACCCAAGTCCGCAACAACGTCTCCAGGACGAAGATCCAACGAGTCAAGCACCTTGGCGGGGTGTTCCTCTTCTTCGCGCTCGGGGCGGTCCAGCCACTCTATGCCGCCTGGACCCATTACCTGAGCGATTTCCCTCCCCATATAGAACTTTCCTGTACCGTTTGGGTCATGGTTCGCTCGGGTCTCGTAGAGCGGCGGTGTTGGTGAAGCGGGAGCCAGAGTTTGCCGAAAGAAAGCGGGCGCCGAAACGCTGGGCAAAACCGCGTGATACTGGGAAAACGAATCATGTGCGCCGGCCCCGACAAATGCTGACACGAGGATGTAAGCAAGAATGCACCGCTTGAGATCGACAATCATAAGCATCTCCAGACTTGGGACAGTGCTCTATGTCAACAATAGTCGTTTGCGGCGGGCGTGCTCTCTCACCCGGAACCTCGACAGGGGCACTCAAGAACTAATTTCCAAGGCTAAAGCGGGCGGCTTGAGGCGCGCATGAAGGCTAGAGATTGCGCAGCCCCGCTAGGCTTCGAGCTGGCTGAAGGTCGGTTGCCCGCTGGATCCGAGCCGAGCTGGCGCCGCTCGGCTCTAAAACAGAAGTTTGCTTTTCACGGCTTCGGACACCGGAACGTCAACCGGAATCTTTGTTTCTCCCACATAAAAATGTCGCAGTTTTGGCAAGTGCTCCACAACTTTGAGGCACGCCGGAGTAACGGCTGTGCCAAAGACATCCAAAGACTCCAGCTGATCCATACCGCCCAACTCCAACACGGTAGTATTTGTAATTTTGGTATCCATGAGTCGGAGTACGCGTGCATGTTTCATGGCGGCGAAAAAGGCGGCGGAACGATCAGTGACTGAGGTGCCGGAGAAGTCGGCGACGACAATTTGGTCGCCTAAGGGTTTCATCGCGGCCACATCTTCGTCCCTGAACTTGGTACCCATCTGCGAAGCGTCGATCACCAGATTGGCGGAGCCTCGGGATTCATAATCCAGAAGGTTTGGAAAGCGTTTTTGCAGCTGTGCAACGATGGGGGCGAGTGGTGCGCGCGAGCGCGCGACGGCGGCGGGATCTATCTCGTCGAAGGTTACCTCGGCAACAACAGGCTCTTGATTCGTGGGCGCGTCCTTAATCGCATTGGCCGGCAGTGTTGCCGAAGCTCCGGCGGCAATCCATAGCTCGATCAGCTTTACGTCATTCGCCGACAAGGAGCGTTTGCCTTCCGGGGGCATAGCATCGTCATCGGAAGGCGAGAGCGTGACGCGACGAAAAAGTTCGCTGCCCTTGGCGTTTCCAGCCTTGATGACCGGGCCGTGTTTGCCTCCCCGCATGAGCGCACCATAGCTATCCAGTCGCAAGCGCGATTTCTGCTTCTCCGGGCCGTGGCAAGAGTAGCAATGCGCGGCGAAGATGGGTTCCACATGCGCGCCATAAAAATAAGCAGGATCCGATCTTGGCAGAGCTTCTGCACTCGCTGAAAGCCCCACCAACTTGCGCAGTCCTGCGGGCATTTGTTCGGTGAGGTGATTTTCGCCTTGCGACAGTTGGCCGCCGCGATACCCCGTCCACGATACAAGCCCAACGGTGACCAGCAGCCATACCGTGTAGATCAAATCCAAACGCGCACTACGGAAGTAGCCGCGCAACATCCAGCACAGCCAACACGAGGCGGCAACGGATACTCCACCCCACATGTGCTGCGTGACCAGTCGTCCCGAATACCCGCCGCTCCGAGCCAGGCACCATCCAAGCGTTGCAGCCACCAGGCTGCTCAAAGTTGCCAGCACCAATATGAAATCGACCGAAGCGCTCAAGTGGGGGAGGCGGCCTTTCCTTCCGGCTAATTCCAATACCGGTACCAAGAGGATGAGCGCAATCGGAAAATGTACGGTCAACAGATGGAAGCGACCAACAAATTGCGCCCACGTAGCGCGCTCAAGCCCGTCCGGCGGAAGAAAGATGAACAAGGCGGACAGTAGCAAAATTGGCACAAGCGCGAGAAGCCCAAGGCGAATCCGGAAGGGCATCTGGCGAACCGAAAATGTCATGCAGTCAGGTGGCCTCGACAGCGGAAGGAACGGCATCCGGCAGACTGAATCAAGCCAAAACCTCCGCCACGACTCGCGCAGGTTTCACACTCGTGAGTTTTTGCTCCAGCCCCTGGAAGGAATAAGTGAGCTTATGATGATCGAAGCCCAATACGTAGAGCATGGTTGCGTGAAGATCGCGAATTTCCACTGGATCCTTCACGATCTCATAGCCCATCGCGTCGGTTTCGCCATAGGTCATGCCTGGTTTAATCCCGCCCCCGGCCATCCAGATGGTGAACGCGCCCGGATTGTGGTCGCGGCCGATAAACTCCATGACCTGACCGTTGCGATTTTCCCGCATCGACGTGCGTCCGAATTCGCCGCCCCATACCACCAGCGTGTCCTCCAGCATGCCGCGTTCCTTCAGGTCGGTGAGAAGCGCCGCAATGGGCTGATCGGTTTCGCGGCAGCGTTCCGCAAAACCGATATTCAGGGAATCACTGGCCGAAGTCCCGTGGTCGTCCCATCCCCAGTGGTAGAGCTGAATAAAGCGAACGCCACGTTCCGCCAGGCGGCGCGCCACCAGGCAATTGTTGGCAAAACTGGATTCGCCAGGTTTTGCGCCGTAACCTGCAAGCACCGCGGCGGGTTCTTTGTGGATATCCATGGCGTCCGTCGCGTCCATTTGCATACGGAACGCCATCTCGTATTGGGCAATCCGCGTGACGGTTTCCGGATTCCCGAACTCAGCATAGGTCTGCCGGTCGATTTCGTCCACGGCATCTAGCATGCGGCGGCGCAAAGCACGGCTTACGTCTGGAGGGTTTTCCAGATAGAGCACAGGCTCGCCGTGGGAGCGGCATTGCACGCCCTGATAAACACTGGGCAGGAAGCCAGACCCCCACAGTTGTTTCCCGCCATCCGGCTGGTGGCCGCCCGATACCAGTACGATGAAACCCGGAAGGTTCTGGTTCTCCGTGCCCAGTCCATAGACCACCCAGGAACCGGTCGACGGATAGCCGAGGCGAGCATTGCCGGTCTGCATCAGTAACTGAGCTGGCGCGTGGTTGAACTGATCCGTGCGCATCGACTTGATGAGGCAAAGGTCGTCAATATGCTTTTCCAGATGGGGCATGCGGTCCGATATCCATTGGCCGCTTTTTCCCGACTGATGGAATGGATATTGCGCGCCTAACAGTTTGGGGACGCCGCTGATGAACGCAAAGCGCTTGCCAGCCAAGAATGAAGCAGGGCAGTCCTGACCATTGAGCTTGGTCAATTCAGGTTTGTGATCAAAAAGTTCCAATTGGCTCGGCGCACCCGCCATGTGCAAATAGATGACCCGTTTGGCGCGAGCGGCAAACTGGGGAGGCAGAACTGAGAGTGGACTGGAAGGATCGCGGGTGAAATCGAGTCGCGGTGTTCCGTCGATCCCAAGTGCCGCGGCGTTTGCCTGGGGGACAAATTGCGATGCCAAGGTGCCCAAAAACATTGTGCCCACGCCCGCTGTGAAACTGCGCAGAAAGTGACGGCGAGTTTGCGCCTGCAGCAAGGCGAACTTCTCTGCCGGATGCACTTCTCTAGCGAATCCAGCCTCGGTCGGATCATTCTTATCGCGAATTTCGGAATCGGACATAACAATCACCTG
This sequence comes from uncultured Acidobacteriota bacterium, assembly GCA_963719625.1. Taxonomy (GTDB): domain Bacteria; phylum Acidobacteriota; class Terriglobia; order Terriglobales; family Acidobacteriaceae; genus JAKAAZ01. The sequence goes on along the minus strand of CAVRDB010000027.1, from coordinate 7,299 downwards.
ACGAGAGCGGCATCGAGATTAAACAGGACGCTACCCACAGCTGTGAACGCATCCAGTTCTCTGTCCGGAACTTCCCTGCCCAATGATTGTTCAGGCAATTTCATGCTTGCTTTCATCAATGCCGGCGGCTTTGGCATTGTAAGGGCCTGCTTATAGAACGCGCGCAGCACGGTCATCTCCCGAGGCTGTAGGATCGCGAGACAGTACCAAGCGTGTTTCATAAGCAAGCCGGGCATCGAGAATATCATCGGCACTCGAGGCGCCGGATGTTTTTGCGACGGCTTCCTTCATCACCCGTCGCGCCAACGCCTCTGGCGGCTTCCTGATACACCGGATCGTTCAGCGTTACCAATGCTTGCAACGGAGTGTTTGTCGGTATGCGCCGGGGAAGACTTGTATCGCGATCCGACGCGTCGAACATGAGTAAGCTCGGATAGCCGCTGGTGCGCTTGATGTAGGTATAAATGGCCCGGCGATACCGGTTTGGTCCAGTCGCGTCATTCCACTTCGCGTTGTTATAAACCGAATTCCAAATCCCCGGCGGGCTGCGGAGGCATGACCGGAGGTCCTCCCATGGCGGTACTCAACAGACCGCTGGCTAACAGCGCTTGATCGCGTACCATCTCTGCGGTGAGTCGTTGCTGCGGACCATGAGCCAGCAGGCGATTGCGAGGATCTTTCGCCATAAGAGCCGGGGTTGTGGCCGCGCTCTGCCGGTAAGTGGCGCTTGTTACCATCTCGCGCAGCAGCGCCTTCATATCCCAATGCAGGTCGTTTTGGAAATGAAGTGCCAGCCAATCCAGAAGTTCCGGGTGACTGGGCTCCTCGCCTACGCTGCCGAAGTTTTCCAAAGTCTCGACAATCCCTGTCCCAAAAAGCTCTTCCCAGTAGCGGTTGACCGCAACACGCGCGGTGAGTGGTTGTCCGGGTGCAAAAAACCACTTTGCCAGGGTCAGCCGGTTGCGCGGAGCGCCGGCAGGAAGTTTCGGGAAAATACCAGGCACGTCCGGCGCAAGGTCGGGACCGATCTTGGTCAGAAAATTGCCGCGATCGAATTCCAGCGTAGCCCTTTGCTCATACGGTTCCTCCTCCACCATCACAGGAAGCGGAACACTGGGAATTTTCGCCAATTGCTTGTTGAGCTGTTTGAGACGCTCGAGGTTCTGAGCACGGACAGGATCCTGCGCCAAAGACGTCCAGCGTGGGTCACCGCTCACCGCGAGTCTTACGCCTCTGAATGAGAGCGGGCTTATCGTCAATGTTCTGTACCTGTTTGAGATCAACCTGGATGCGGCTGCCGCGGCGCCAGTTGCAGCGGCTCGGAGGGAACTCCCACGATCCAGCGTGTCCGGAAGAGTTTGGGAAGAGCCGCGAATGCGCTCGGGTCTGGATCCACCTCTTTCAGCTTCTGCTTCGGATCGGTCCCGACGGATACCGCAGCTTGCAGATTCTTCTCCGAATCCTGGACAAAAATAGCGGAAAGCAATTCTGTTCTTTTGGCCGCCCGGCAGAATAACCCAAGCCTCCACTTTGTCCACGATGAAGCCGTCTTCCGGCGTGTGGCGGGCCATTTCTGCGTCGAGCGGCGGCACCTCGATGCGGATCGCCGTCAGCAGAGGGAGGTTGGCATTCGCTGTCAGCTCATAAAAAGATTGCGGCGGAGTGTCTGCGTTGGCCAGTGCCTCTCCATCGTGGATTCGTGAAGGTTTTCGCCGGCGCCGTCCGCGGCCTGGCATGAGCGAGTCTTGTCTTGGTTTCGGCAATTGTCTTGCGCAGATCTTTCAACTTCTCGTCTTTTTCATTCGGAGGAAGCTTCTTGTTCTTTTGCAGTTCAGCGAGATCGCTCTCCAGTTCCGGAACCATCGGTCCCAGTGCCAGCACCTCATTGGCCGCAGCAGTCTGGATGGGCAATGGCTTCCATTGCGCCTTATCTTCGACCTGGCGGTCTGAGGTTTCCACCGCGTTCAACAGGCTGGCGATCTCCTGCTGTATTTGCGCACGCTTCAGGATAGCGGGCTTTATCTTTTGGAACCCTCAGGTCTGGGTGAGTCATCGTCAAGATCCGCATCATTCTGCGTGTTAAAGAAAGCCATCGACTTGTAATAATCGGTGTGGCGAATGGGATCGTACGGATGCGAGTGGCATTGCACGCAATTCATGGTGACGCCGTTCAGTACGGACCACGTTGTGGCCACGCGGTCCATCACCGCGACCATGCGAAATTCCTCATCATCGGTGCCGCCTTCGTCGTTGTTGGGGGTCTGCCGATGAAAGGAAGTGGCGATCCGGTCCTCAAAGGTGGCGTTGGGAAGTAAATCGCCCGCCAATTGCTTGATCATGAACTGGTCGTATGGCAGGTTGCGATTGAAGGCGTCAATCACCCAGTCGCGGTAGGGCCACACCCCCGGGCGCTCCCGATCCTTTTCGTAACCCTTGGTATCCGCATATCGCGCCAAGTCCAGCCACATGGAAGCCCAGCGTTCGCCATAGCGCGGCGAAGCCAGCAAACGATCCACCTGTTTTTCGTAGGCGTCGGGCGAGGAATCCGCCAAATACGCTGCTTCTTCCTGCGGGGGTGGGCGGCAATCCGGTAAGGTCGAAAGACACCCGGCGCAACAGGGCTGACTTGTCGGCCTCGGGAGACGGGTTGCAACCCTTCTTTCTCCAGCCGCGCCAGAATAAATCGATCCATGGGTTGGCGCACCCAACCGGCATGCTTCACCTGCGGCAAGGGCTGCGGCTTGGGTGGTACAAACGCCCAATAATCCTGCCACTTGGCTCCCTCCTTGATCCATTGGCGGAGCAAGGCGATCTGCTGCGGCGGCAGCGGCGGCGCGTGATAAGGCATACGCGTCTTCGGGATCCGTGGAAGTCACTCGCGCGATCAACTCGGAGGCATCGGGGTTGCCCGGCACGATGGTGCGCCGTCCCGACTTGCCGATACCCAACGCCTCTTCGCGGAATATGAACGAAACACCATTTTTCTGGCGGACCCCTCCGTGACAGGCGACGCAATTCTGATTCAGAATCGGCTGGATGTCCCGACTGAACTCCACAGTATTTTGGGGAGTCTTATGGAAGTGAGAACTCGCAATTGGCCAAGCTGATACCGCGGCTATCGCAAGAATAAAAAATGCAGCCGTTTTCAATTTGGGAACACGAGATTTAGCCGGTTCGGCCACGGTGGACGTCACAAGTATAGAGGAAAAGTCGATCTATGACCCATCTATGCATTGTTCGAAACGTACAGTCGACGCCGACAACTACGCGTCTACCCGCATCAGCTTGGTTAGGCGGCCAGATCGATTCCAATCTGATACATAGATGTTTGCATCCTGATCGATGTGACATCCGTGAGCTGAGCTAAACACTGCGGGTGCGATATTGCCTGGATTAAGGTCATAGTTTGCCAACTGATCCCTCTGCGGATTGTCCCCCAAGGCGAGAAACATCCTAGTTCAGCAAATCTCTCGACGGAGAGAAACGCCTCCAAGCAATCCCCATGAGTCGACCGAAAGTTCTACTAGAGCTTCTCTACGAGTTGCGAATCCCGTCAGATTGCCCGCATAAATCACGGCATTTAACTGTTTTGGTTTGAAGGAATGAGAGAGGCAGACTTTCTGGCGGAGAGAGAGGGATTCTCCATGGCCAGGTTTCTAGGGCTGCTTGGAATCAATAAGATATAGCGTTTCACCCGCTCCAGATGTGGGCCTTCATGGCTTCCGCCACATCTCGAATCATATCGCTCCATGACGCTTTGTATCAATGCAAAACCGAAGAAAGTGTCACAAAAGTGTCACACGGGATGAATCCATCGCCAGCGCTAAGAAACTAGAGCTTCACACACGAACTGGGCTGTGACGGTTGCGGGGGCTGGATTTGCACACAGGACCCCATTTCGCATTTGGATTACGGCGAGTTGAAAGACTCTGTTCAATAAGGCAACGACTTCCGAAGAGCTACTGTTGCTAAAAGCTGTCAAAGCCTGGGGAAAATCACAGCAGGATGTTCACCAATACCTAGTCTTCATCGGAAACTTGAACCAGCCTCATAAACATCTGAGCGTGGAATTTGATGCTCGACAATTTCATTATTAAAGGGAACACCGGCAAACTTCATTGCTCGTCGAAAGGCTTCGTAGCGGCTTATGCATACGTCGATAAAGGATATAGATCGCATTGAGAAGGCGTGCAACGCTATGGAAAGAAAGCCTGGATCGTTTCATTTGTGTCTGCGTCGTGGCCAATACCAGATGGTGTAAAAGCCGCCAAGTACGGTAAGGAGAATGCCTCCCCAGAAGCCCGCATGATAGTTTGCCAGCACAACCGGAGCAGGATGTGACAACTGCTTTATCCCAAGACTCAGGATGATGATGCCGTAGATCAGCAGTAATACGCCGACAAAGAACCATACCGGCACCATCTCACGATGTTCGTGCTTCATCAGCGATTACCTCCGATTCGACGGCCAGCAGACTCAGTTACCAAAAGACATACTGCAATGTGGCAAACAAGATGGCGACGCCGATTGCCCAGAAGACTGGACGCTTGTAATAGGGAAGGTCGCCGTCTCCCGGAATATCGGTATATCCATAGACCAGACCTGTGAGTTGTGCCGCAGGCTTCGGCGCAGTGAAGAAGACTGACCACCACCGTAACGGAAACACAAATGAGCCAGGACCAGAGCGCGCGATAAAGATTCTCAGCCATCGGCTTTGCGTCCGGCGACAGCGCAATGTAACGCAGAAAGCCGGGGCGGAGAACGACCACCGTATACATGGCGATGGATGAGACAGTACCGGCGAGCAAGCCCCAGAAACCCGCCTTGGGCGTGGCGCGCTTCCACAGCATGCCCAGAATCACGGTGCCAAACAAGGGCGCGATAAAGAAGCTGACCAGCGCCTGCATGTAATCCATGATGCTCTTGAAATGGGTGACCAGATAGGCGGTGCCGATGCTCACAATCACGCCCAGAATGGTGCACCAGCGACCCACCCGAAGATAATGCCGGTCGGATCCTCGTTTGTGGATGTAGGGCCGATAAATGTCATAGGTCCATACGGTAGCGAAGGCGCTGACGTTGCCTGCCATGCCGGACATAAAGCCGGCGATCAGCGCGGTGACGCCGAGCCCAAGCAGCCCGGGTCCACAATAGCGAGCCAGCATCAGCGGAAGAACTTCGTTGTAGCTATGCAGGCCGGGCCCGCACGGGCTCTCCGGCACGAGCTTGAAAGGCAGAACGGCCAGGGCGAGTAGCCCGGGAAGAATCACGATCAGCGGGCACAATCATCTTGAAGTAGGAGGCGATAATCGGCGCCATCTTGGCGGAGCGAAGATCCCTGGCCGCCATGGCGCGCTGCACGACCAGGAAGTCGGTCGTCCAATAACCGAAAGCGATGACGCCGCCGAGCCCGAAGACGATGCCGGTCCAGTGCACGCCCATGGGATTGCCCGAGAAGGTGCCCAGAGTTCTCCAAAGGTGAACGTAGTCTCCCTGGACGCGCTGCTGGATCTTAGCAACCAGGCCGGACCACCCGCCGGCCTCGATCATGCCAAGCACAGGGATAGCCAGCGCGCCCAGCCAGATAAGAAAGAACTGCAGCACCTCATTGAAGATCGCCGAGTACAGGCCGCCCAACGTGACATACACCGCTACGGTAAGGGAGGAGACCCAGATGCTGAAATGGATGTTCCAGCCAAGAACAACCTTCATCACCAGAGCCATGGCATACATATTGATGCCTGACATGAGAACGGTCATGAAGGCGAAAGAGACGCCGCTGAGTGCCCGAGTGGCTTCGCCATAGCGCAGTTGCAGGTATCCCGGCACCGAGTGGGTGTTGGAGATGTAGTAGAACGGCATCATTACCAGACCGAGGAAGACCATGGACGGGAAAGGCGGCGATCCAGTAGAAGTGGGCAGCGAGAATCCCGTATTGATAGGCACGCGGCGGCCCATCCCATCAGCTCAATCGCACCGAGATTCGCAGACAGAAAGCTCAGGCCGGCCACCCATGCCGTCATATCGCGGCCTGCCATGAAGAAGTCCTCACTGGTGCCGGCGAAACTCCGCAGATAGAAGCCAATCCCCAGCACCGCGAGGAAATAGATCACGATGATCAGGATGTCCGGCGGTGACAACGAGATGAGCCTGTTGGCTGCCGGCGAACCACATCGCCATCAGGGTGGGGTCCGTCAGGATCATGTGTTACATCCTTTTTCCTGGATTATCGTGGGCCCGTCAAAGCACCGATCGATTCGAGTTTCATGTTCATTGTGTTTCGAAGATTTTTTCCATGAGTAGCCATTTTTCTCCGGGAATTTCCACATTAACTTTTCCCATTCCTGTACCTTGCGGTTCGCCTGATCGCTGGCGGCCTTGGCAGCGAAAGAAAAATCATCGGTGGTGGCGAGAACCATGACCATGCGCGTGCCCAAAAGATAGATTTCTGCGCGCAGAATTCCCTGTTCCGGGAGGCTGGCCATCACCTCCGGCCAGATACTTGACCGGGTTGGTGATAGCGTTTGTATTCCGCGATGAGAGCTGGATCGTCGTAGAGATCCAGCGTCAGGCAATAAGTCTTCATTGTGGCAACCTCCAGGGTTGTGGATGCTCGCCTGCGTCGACCCAGGATGCCTACCAGGATCTGGGGGCACTACTCAGACAGCACTTGCTCCTCGCATTGCGGAAATAGCGGATACTATTCGTTACCAGAGCATCGAGCTTTGTCTTGTTCGGCCTGCCGTGCATTGCGGGATATGGATCTCCGCCCGGACCTAGCGGCTCGAAGGTGACAAACCTCCCCTCCCGGTTGTAGCCGATTGCATAGAGGGCGCGAATGATGGTGGACACGTCCATCGCGCCTTCGCCCAGCGCACACCGGTTGCTATCGGCAAAGTGCAGGTTGAGCACATCTCGCCGGCATCGAGTACTGCCTTGCCGATGTGGCTCTCTTCGGATTGCATGTGATAGACGTCGCCGTTGATGGAGCGACCCCTGGATGGTTCACCTTCGGGATATAACCTTTGCGTCGGCGATGGTATGAACGAGGCTTATTTCCGCAGAGCGAATCGGTTCGATCGCCGCCTTGATGCCATGCTGCGCAAACCAATCCGCACACTGGCTCAGAGTTTCGGCCGAACGGTCCTACTCCACATCGTCATAGGCCTTTGGACGACCAACAGCGCCGGGAACCACAAGCAGGTAATGGCCGCCGACCTTTGGTAAAAGGGAGCTCCTTTCTATGTAGTCGATGGCCGCCTGACGGCTGACCGCGCGGTTGCTGGCGAGATCATTGTC
>CAVRDB010000026.1:0-574989 GCA_963719625.1 uncultured Acidobacteriota bacterium | reverse complement strand
CGATCAATCACATCCCGCGAATCAACCGCATGAAGGCGTCGATCTTGTTCGTAATTCTCGCCCGGTCGGGACCGAAATTCTGCTCTAGGCAAATTCCGCTAAAAAACGTGATGATCAAGCCAGCGAGAGAATCATTATCGTCATGAACTCCACGCGCTGCATCTAGATTGTCAATGAGCAGTTGATGCGCTTTCATTACGCTCGCGACCATGATCTGGCGGGCTTTGGGGGGAAGGTCTGCGAACTCGCGCATAGAATTCACCGAGAAACAGCCTTTCTGCCCCCAACTCCCATAGCAGACCTTGAGAAAACTCTCAACATTGATCCAACCCAGAGGCTGTTTCGTCAGGTGTCCGCGTGCCATCAGGACGTCCGAAATACCTGCGCATACTCTCCACGAACAGGTCTTCTTTGTCCTTGAATTCCGTATACAAGCCCGATTTGCGCACACCTGTGGCCTGTTCAAGGTCCTGAACACTCGTCTCAGCGAAGCCATGCTTCCAGAAGACTGGGATTGCTTTATCGAGGACATCCTCTCGGGTGAACAGTTTTCGTCGTCCCATTGCAATATTATCGGCCAGTTCACTTGAGAACTTGCAAATAAAGGACCAAATGGTCCACTATTTGAGAGAACGAACTTGTCTTTGGAGGACCCATGCCCCCTAGCCGTAAACAGCAGGTCGTCGATCTCTTGAAATCGCTTGAGACTAAGAATCCAGTCCCGTTCGCGTACGTCAACCCGAACAAGTACATCCAACACAACCTACAGGTGGGACCTGGCCCAGAAGGTGTGGCCGCCCTCATTCAGAACTTGCCGCCCGATGCGTCAGTCAACACCATCCGTGTCTTTGAAGATGGCGACTATGTCTTCGCTCACACCGAGTACAACTTCTTCGGGCCAAAAGTTGGCTTCGACATCTTTCGCTTCGAAGATGGTCTGATCGTCGAGCACTGGGACAACTTGCAGGAAGCCGCAACCGAACCCAGCCCCAGCGGACACACCATGATCGACGGCCCCACCGAGGTGTCTGATCTCGACCAGACAGGTGCCAACAAGGCGCTCATGCAACGCTACATGGACGACCTTCTCGCAGGCCGCCGCGAGACTTTTCCGAGCTACTTCAACGGAATCGCATACATTCAGCACAATCCATGGGTCGCCGATACCATCCCCGGACTGATCGCGGGTTTACAGGCTCTTGCCGCCAAGGGGCAGGCAGTCGTCTACAATCGCGTGCATATGGTACTTGGTGAAGGTAATTTCGTCCTGGTCGTTGCCGAGGCTACGTTTGGTGGCGTGCTCACGGCTATCTACGATCTATTCCGCATTGAAAACGGCAAGATCGCTGAACACTGGGACACGCTCGAAGCGATTCCACCTCGCGATCAGTGGAAAAATAGCAACGGCAAATTCTAGTTCGGTGCGAGGCAGACGTATGCTTCAAGGCATGTTTGGGCAAAGATTGGCGAAGCATTTCTCTCTGCTGGAATCTTCCTCGATCGTGCTTGGGCCCAAGGGAAATTCTCAGGCCGCGCTGACACGCATGCGCATGCCGAACGGCTTTCCTGGGCCTACCCCCCATATCCCGCCAGAAAAGGCTTTTTCGGTATCGGTGCACCTGCGTCGTCCGGACAGTATCAAGGGATGGGGAACGTGGCTCGATGGTCGCTTTCATCGTGTCACCGAATGGGACGCTGGCGGAATTCAGATATTCGACATGGAGTCGGAACCGGTCGCTCTGCGGACTTCTGGCTTTGATTCGGTGCACGTCTACATTCCGCGGTTCGTTCTCGATCGATTCAGTGACGAGAATGGGCAGCCGCGGATTCGCGATTTGCACTGTACTGCAGGGACCAGAGATGACGTGATCCTTCATTGGGCTCGAATGATGCTGCCGTTCTCAGATCGGCCGCTTCAGCTCCCACGTTTGGTGATCGACGAACTGATCATGTTGTTCTGCGCACATCTGGCTCGGACATATCAAGACCGGAATAATCCCCCGGAGGTTGTCACCGGAGGCTTGGCGGTCTGGCAACAAGATCGTGCGATCGAACTGCTGAGTGAACACTTGGACGGTGACATTGCGCTTGCCGATCTTGCGGCAGAATGCGGCCTTTCGCCAGGTCGCTTTATGCGCGCATTCAAGAACTCCTTCGGGGTTCCTGTTCGTCGCTATTTGCTTCATAGTCGAATTCGAGCCGCAAAGTCAGCGTGTTGCACTCCGATAAGTCTTTACTCAAGGTTGCATTGGAAGTAGGGTTTACCGATCAACCGGCCTTCAACCGGAGCTTCCGCGAGATTGTCGGAACTTCGCCCGGGAAATGGCGAAGAGAAAATGCGCCGCTGCCGAAAGCATTCCAGTAGCCTGCCGAGGATTGAGACCACAAATGTGGACATGAGACTAGGCGCCGGTGTCATGAAGCACCGCTGAAGAAAATCAAGAACCCACCTGGTCTCCTCAGTGAGTCGACCGAAATCTACAAAATGCGGCATGTTCAATCAAGACAAGACTTGAAATCTTCTAAAACAATGGAATTCGTAGAGTAAGCCCAATATGGTTCTCGAGTGGCGCGCTCACGCTGGTACCTGCCATGAAGCCCTAGTTTGCCCCGAGTGCGGTCTCCAGCCTGGCGATGCGTAGCTCATTCGGAGGGAATGGCGGATCTAGTGCAGGCAGCTATCGGGGACTTGGGAAAGAACGTGAACGAGTCGGACGAGTTCGGACCCCGATCTCCGAGCGACAATAAAGCTTGTCCCCGCACTGGCCTGGTGCAGTCGTCCCGATGGTTCAGTCGAGTTCACGAACGCTCGTCTGTACGACTACACAGGACTATCCCCTCAAGAGGCAAAGGGTTCGGGATGGAAAGCGGCCATTCATCCGGAAGATTTGGTGGGTTTGACAGAAAAATGGGATGCGCTCCGGAACCTTCGCAAACCCGGGCAACGCGAAGTGAGATTGCGACGTTCCGACGGTACTTTTCGTCGATTCTTGCTTCGGTGCCAGCCTCTTCGCGATAGCACGGGTTCGGTGGTTCGATGGTACGGAACCGCGGTTGATAACGAGAACCGCAAGCAGACAGAAACTTTGTGGATCGCAGAAAAGCAAACGCTCGCAATGATTGCGAACGACGCGAACCTCAGAGACATCTTGAATCGTCTTTGCTCCTGCATCGATTGTCAGGTCTGGCCATCAGTGACTACGGTGATGGTGATGGATCGGGACGGCACGCGCCTCTGGCACGCTGGCGGACCTCTGGCTCCACCGGGATGGATTCGCACAATTAACCCAGTACCGGTCGCAGCAGATAGCGGTCTATGTGGCACTGCAGCGTTTTTGAAATCGAGAGTCGTCGTCAATGACGTTGCCACGGAGCCGAACTGGCGGGATGAATATCGCGAGATAGCCATCAGGAGTGGTATTCGCGCAGCATGGTCTGCACCGATTCTGTCCAAGGACAACCGCGTGCTTGGCACCTTCGCGCTTTACTGTCCCAGTCCTCGGGTGCCGACAGAGTCGGATCTCGGGTTGATCGAAGCTGCGGGGCGCATCGCTCTAATCGCGATTGAACGCCAACGATCACAGGAAGCGCTCAAAGAGGCTCTGGAGGAGGTCCAGAAGTCGGAGGCCAAGCTTAGGCTGGTGATCGATACAATTCCAACCATCGCTGTTGCAATTTGCCTGACGGTACGAATGAGTTCTCGAATAAACAGTGGGAGAAGTACACAGGCCAGCTTCTGAAGAATCGAGCGGCTGGGGATGGCAAGCTTGCATCCATCCTGAGGACTTGCCGCAGGTACTAGATAAATGGTCGGAGTTGCGGGCGACAGGTGAACCAGGCGAGGCTCAAGCACGTATTCGCCGGCATGATGGAGTGTTTCGCTGGTTTCTCATGCGTGTCAACCATTGCGGGACGAGAATGGCAAGATCGTCAGGTGGTATGCGGCAAGTTTTGACATTGATGACCTCAAGCAAACGGAAGAAAAGTTGCGAGAAGATGATCGCGATCTGCGCCGGATCACCGACGCCATTCCGCAGACAATTGTCGTCCTAGATCCGAGTGGCGTTCCTGTCTATGCAAACCAGGCGATGCTCGACTATACGGGGCTCTCGGCCGAAGATGTTCTCACTTCCAGCTTTCGTGAACGTTTCTCTCATCCTGACGGTCTCGAAAAGCTCAAAGAACAACGGGCGGCCGGTCTCTCGCGCGGACTTCCGTTCGAACTAGAACATCGAGCACGGCGGAAGGACGGAGAGTATCGTTGGTCCCTGGTTCGATTCAACCCATTCCGGGATGAGGTGGGTCGTGTCGTTCGCTGGTATGCGACGGGAACTGACATCGATGATCGAGTTAAAGCTGAAGAGAGGACACGCAACGAGAACCAAGCATTGCGAGAGCAAATCGATCGGGACTCGATGTTTGAGGATATTGTGGGTTCCTCCGAAGTCCTTCGCAAAGTCCTCCGCCAAGTGACGAAGGTAGCGCTTTCCGACTCCACAGTTCTGATTCTGGGCGAAACCGGCACAGGAAAAGAATTAATTGCGCGCGCCATTCACAAGCGATCCGCAGCGCGCGTCACGGGCATTTATCGGGGTCAACTGTGCTGCCATCCCGCCATCACTGATAGCTTCCGAGCTTTTTGGCCATGAGAAGGGAGCCTTCACTGGTGCGACACAACGTCGCTTGGGTCGCTTCGAGTCGGCGAGTGGCGGAACCCTTTTTCTGGACGAAGTGGGCGACCTGCCCTTGGATATCCAAATCGCTCTCCTAAGAGTGCTGCAGGAGCGCGAAATCCAACGCGTCGGCGGTAACACCGCAATTTCTGTTGACGTGAGAGTGTTGGCGGCTACTCATCGAGATTTGGATGTGCTCGTGGCCGAAGGTCAGTTTCGCGAAGACCTGCTCTATCGCTTGAATGTCGTACCCATTGTTGTGCCTTCGCTGCGCGAACGAGCAGATGATCTTCCTTTACTTGTCGAATACTTCATTGCGCGTTTCGGAAAAAACGCCGGCAAGAAGTTCAGGGCAATCGACGACAAAACGCTCAATCTGTTCCGAGCTTATGGTTGGCCCGGCAACGTCCGCGAGCTGCAGAATGTAATCGAACGGGCTGTCATTCTCAGCGAGGGTGATGTTTGTTCTGTGGACGAGACTTGGCTCAAGCGCCAGTCACCTCAAGCGACAGCTAATCCAGCATTTGCGCTCAACGGTTTGCTGCATAAGCAGGAGAAGGAAATGATTGAGGCGGCGCTGGCAGAGAGCCAGGGCCAGGTCTCGGGATCGACGGGTGCGGCAGCCAAGTTGGGACTTCCTACCAAGACCCTCGACTCAAAAATCAAACGCTTAGGAATTAACAAGTATCAGTTCAAGATCCCCAGCCAATGAACCAGTCGTGTGAACTCATGTGCTCGCGGATGCATGTTTTCGACTCTTCTTCCCAGGCCATCTCCAGTTCCTTTCCTTCCCCAAAAGGAAATCCTGAAAATTCAGGACTAATGGCAATCAAATGTCCTGTCCTTTCATGGACTTGAGAATGGCCCCTCGCTTGCCATTACAGCAGTGCCGTCTGGTACCGGAAGGGTCGACGCCAAAGATGGACCGTGGGGAGAACAATGAATCAGAGCGAAGCGAAAAACAAGGAACGTGTCCTCGAAGCATTCGACGCACTGTTCAACAGGCGCGACTATGCCGCGGCCGAGAGGTTCTGGTCGCCCAACTACATCCAACACAGCGCCCATATTCCTCCCGGCCGTGACGGCCTCTTCAATCTCACCAAGGCCTCGCCCCCGTCGCTTAGCTATGAGCCGGGCCTGATTCTTGCAGGTGGCGACTATGTCATCGTTCATGGCCGATTCTCCAACATCGGACTGCCAGCGAACTGGATCGCCGCGGACATCGTTCGCCTGGAGGATGGAATTCTCGTCGAGCACTGGGATGTCATTCAGGACGAAGCAACACGTGAAGCCTCCAAGAGCGGCCTTCCCATGTTTGGTGAGAAGTTTCCTGACTAGGCACAGTCCTCCTCTCAGTTTAAGGAAGCGAAGAATGCGTACTCAGAACAGTTTCAGATTACCCGCGACATCAAGTCTGCTCTTCAAGGCGAGAGGCTTCGGGGCAAACCAATAGGAGACGAAAATGGGAGCAACCTACAGAGCGATCGAGATAACGAAACCAGGAACTTTTCGCCTTGTCGAGAGGCCTGTCGTGGCACCGGGTGAGGGACAAGTACGCATCCGCGTCGAGGCCTGCGGCGTTTGTCATTCAGACGCAGGTACGGTTGAAGGGCAGCTACCGGGCGTCGTGTATCCTCGCGTACCAGGCCACGAAGCAATTGGCCGCATCGAAGAGGTTGGGCGGGGTGTCACGACCTGGAAGGTCGGCCAGCGCGTCGGTGTCGGGTTCTTTGGCGGCGAAGACGGAACCTGCGAGACCTGCCGTCGTGGGGACACGGCATATTGCCAGAACCCCATTATCACTGGCGTGACGAGTGATGGCGGCTATGCGGAAATGATGATCGCAGAGGCACGCGCACTGGCTCTCATACCGGATGAGCTCAAATCAGAAGACGCGGCCCCCTTGGTTTGCGCCGGCATCACGACGTTCAATGCGCTCCGCAACGCCGGACGTGCAGGCGATACCGTTGCTATCCAGGGCATTGGTGGGTTAGGACATCTTGGCGTGCAGTACGCCAAGAAGATGGGCTTTCGCACCGTTGCGATCGGCTTCGGTCCAGACAAAGAACATCTCGCGCCCAAGTTGGGAGCGCACGTTTACATCGACGCCAAAGCTGAGGATGCGGGAGCCGCGCTGCAGAAACTGGGAGGTGCCGACGTGATCCTGGCAACCGCCCCCAGCGGAGCAGCAATCGCCAGCCTGCTTCCCGGCCTCTCCGTTCGCGGAAAGCTCGTGGTAGTTGGTGTTTCGGGTGATCCGATTCCGGTCAACGGAGTTCCGCTCATCTTTGGTGGCCGCTCGGTCATTGGAAGCCTGACGGGAAGAGCGATCGAGACACAGGACACTCTTGATTTCAGCGTCCTCACCGACGTTCGTCCCATGATCGAAACGCTTCCTTTGGAAAAGGCCGAAGAAGCGTATCGGCGCATGATGTCTGGTGAAGCGCGATTCCGCATAGTCCTCACGATGGCCTAAAAGCTCACAACGCTGCTGAAAAGCGGCATCGACAAACCGATGTGCGAGGGAGACTCAGATGAATCAGTTCCAGGAAATCTTCGACAAGCAGAAGGCATATTTCGATTCGGACGCGACCAAGTCATACGAGTGGCGCATCGACCAACTGACGCGCCTTGAGAACTTGTGCAAAGAGAACGCCGAGGCTCTTGAGGCTGCGATGAGCAGCGACTTCAAGACGGCCAGTCAAGAGAAGGTCTTCGAGATTATGGCGCCAGTAGGAACCGTCGCCTTCGCGAAGCAAGATTTGAAGGAGTGGATGAAGCCCGTAGATGTGGTTGTGCCCAAGGCCCTTCGGGAGAGCGGGCATACTGCCAAGGTCTATCGGGAACCTTACGGCGTCACTTTGGTGATCGGTCCATTCAATGGACCTCTGACGCTGCTCTTTGACCCTGCGGTCCAGGTTATTGCGGCTGGCAATCCATGCATCCTCAAACTCTCCGAGGGTTTGCCCGCCACCAGTAAGGTCTTGCTCGATCTCATTCCGAAATATTTCGATCCTCGGGCCGTCACTGCCGTCACCGGAAGCAAAGACGAGGTGACGGAGCTTCTCAAGCTGCCCTTCGACTTCATCTTCTTCACCGGCAGCGTCAAGGTTGGCAAGATCGTCATGGAGGCGGCCGCAAAGAATCTGACTCCCGTTCTCCTCGAACTCGGCGGCCAGAATCCAGCCTTCGTTGATGCGACCGCCAATATCCCGGACGCAGCCAAGAAGATTGTCTGGGGTGCGACGGCCTGGGGCGGCCAATGGTGTACCTCGCCCGGATACGCCTACGTGCATGAATCAATCGCAGAGCAGTTTGTTGCGGAGTGCAAGAAGGCGATGGTCGAGTTGTATGGGACCGACCCCAAGAGCAGACCGGACGACTACTCCCGCATCATTAGCCCCAAGGCCACCGAACGTTTGGCAGGCCTGATCGATCAGAAGAAAGTCGTCATAGGCGGGGCCTCCGACCCGGAGGCACGCTATCTCGATCCCACGGTCATCTATCCAGTGACATGGGACGATCCGATCATGGAGGACGAGATCTTCGGACCGCTTCTCCCAATCCTCACCTACAAGGACATGGACGCGGCCATTCGCGAGGTGAAGAAGCATCCGAAGCCTCTTTCCGGCTTCCTCTTCAGCCGCGACCAGAAGGCAATCGATCACTTCCTCGCGAGCTTGTCCTTTGGCGGCGGCGCGATCAATCAGGTGAACATTCATCTGTTTATCGAAACCATGCCCTTCGGAGGGGTCGGATACTCCGGCATCGGTCACTACTACGGCAAGGCCGGCTTTGACGCCCTCACGCATGCGAAATCGGTTCTGATTTCGCCGCCCGACGTGGCCATCGAGCATTTGTTCCCGCCGTATACGGAGGAGAAGGTCAAAGCGCTCAGCCAGTGGTTTGAATACTAGGCCACGAAGATCCCCAACAAAAGCGACCCCAAGGAGCACAGAGATGAAAAAGAATGCGAAAGATTACGTATCGATTGCCCAACAGTTCTTCACTGCCTACGATGCACACGACGTTGATGGCATGCTCGCTCTTTGCGCGGATGGCGCACTTGGACGATATGCTCCGTACGGCCGCGAGAGCGTCGTGCCAATTCGTGGTGGCATCGATGTCATTTGGCGTGCGTTTCCGAATGCCGTTCCGAACTTCCGAGTCAAAGTGATCGAGCTGATCCCTGCCGAGGGGAACACAGTGGTGATCCAAGCCGAGATGAGCGGGCCCATACCTGCCGAAGTGCCTGGAGTTGCAAAGAAGGGCCAGGACGTACACATCCCTCACTGCTACATTCTGCGTTTCGACGCGGACGGCAAAATTACGCGCCTTGACGCCTATTGGGACAACACCGTCCTGAACAGCATCCAGGCGAGCGCCGTGTGATGGAGCGAGCCAAGTGGCAGGCGCTGATTTGCTGCGGCAACGCTTATCGTGCAGCACATTTCCGAGGCGTCCCTAAGGAGCAAACGGTGGTTTCGAATCTCGTATCCAACGCGCTTGAAAGCCACGCTCAGGTGTTTCCAGTCACTGACCGAGGCGCAGATCAATCGAGTTCGGCCCTTCGCGTCCTTGCGACAAGTGAAACGGGGCGACGTCTTATTCAGCGCAGATGACAGCGATGTTCCTTTCTTCATCTTGCTGTCCGGGAAGCATGGAGATTGTTCAGCCGGACATGAATGGCGAGCGGCTTGTAGCAAGCCATGGCCCAGGGGAGTTCACAGGCGAAATGACGATGATCACTGGTCATCGCTCACTTGTTTGTGGCCGTATGACCGATCCAGGTGAAGTGCTCGAAATGAGCGGGAGCGGCCTCCGATCGCTAGTCGCCCGAGACGGTGAACTCAGCGAAATCTTTATGCGGGCTTTCATTTTGCGCCGTCTCATCCTGATCAATCGCAGTCAGGGCAACGCCATCTTGATGGGATCTCGTTACTCGGCTAAAACGCTCCGCCTTCGGGAGTTTCTAACCCGCAACGGCCATCCTTACGTTTATGTCGATTTGGATGTGGATCAGACGTCCCAAGCCCTCCTGGATCGGTTCGATGTCTCTGTTAGCGAAATTCCGGTCGTCATTTGCAACTATCGCACGGTACTGCGCAACCCTTCGATACAAGAGCTCTCGGATAGCTTGGAATTGAACTGCACCATTGATGAATCTCAAGTCCGAGACCTAATCATCGTTGGCGCAGGCCCTGCTGGGTTGGCCGCAGCAGTGTACGGTGCGTCCGAAGGGCTTGACGTGTTGATGGTCGAATCAGCAGCACCCGGCGGCCAAGCGGCTTCGAGCTCCAAAATCGAGAATTACCTCGGATTCCCAACTGGGCTTTCGGGAGATGAGCTTGCCACGCGCGCGCTCACTCAGGCACAGAAATTCGGCGCTAAGTTGATGGTCGCTCATTCCGTAGTCCGATTGGAGTGCGAGAAGAGCCCGTACAGACTTGTGCTGGAAAACGGCA
Organism: uncultured Acidobacteriota bacterium; assembly: GCA_963719625.1. Taxonomy (GTDB): domain Bacteria; phylum Acidobacteriota; class Terriglobia; order Terriglobales; family Acidobacteriaceae; genus JAKAAZ01. The sequence goes on along the minus strand of CAVRDB010000026.1, from coordinate 564,851 downwards.
AGCCACTCGAGGCGCGCAGCGTCGTTATTGCCAGTGGAGCGCAGTACAACAATCCCGAAAATCTCAATTTGGAGAGATTCGTCGGACAAGGCGTCTACTATGGCGCGACGTTCATGGAAGCACAGCTCTGCGAGTCGGAGGACCTGATTGTCGTGGGTGGAGGAAACTCTGCCGGCCAGGCAGCTGTGTTTCTGGCACAGACGGCGCGCAAGGTTCACATGCTAGTACGCTCGCAACGCCTTTCGGACAGCATGTCGCGCTACCTGATCCAGCGAATCGAGGAGAACCCCGGAATTGAAGTGCATTACAAAACGGAAATCGTCGACCTCGAAGGCGATACCCATCTGGAACGGGTCACGTGGCGGGATAAGGACAATCTTGAATCTACGACTCAGAGCATTCGTCACGTGTTCATTATGGCGGGAGCGTCACCTCGCACCGATTGGTTGCGAGGCTGTGTATCCCTCGACGACAAGGGCTTCATCCTCACCGGGCGCGACTTGGACGCAGTGAAGCAGGACGGGGCGTGGCCACTCGCACGTTCTCCCTACATGCTTGAAACAAGCCTGCCAAGAGTGTTTGCCGTTGGAGATGTTCGTTCGGGCAATGTGAAACGCGTTGCATCGGCGGTTGGCGAAGGCTCGATCGCCATCAACCTCGTGCATCGCGCGTTAGCAGAATATTAGCTTCGATTCGCTGATCTGCGTGGCGCAATAGCGGCTACAGGAACAGATTCGAAGAACGATAGGCATGAGCTGTGTGAGGCGAAAGGGAGCAAGCTGCCATGAAAGTGTTGATTCTCGGAGCAACTGGGTTGGTGGGGCAGAGCACCTTGGTGCAAGCTGTCACACATCCCGCGATCACTCAGGTCATCGCTCCAACCAGGAAGCCCCTGCCACCTAGCAGCAAGCTGGCAAATCCAGTGGCGGAGCGGCTGGAACTCCTCTTGCCGGAAGTTCTCACTTGGGGAGTCGACGCGGTGATCTGCGCGCTGGGCACGACGAGTGGTAAGGCGGGGTCTAAAGAAGCATTCCGCCAAGTGGACTATGTCTTACCGCTAGCGTTTGCGAAGCTCGCTCATCAACAAGGAGCAGAAGCGTTCGCCCTTGTCTCGGCGATTGGTGCCGACGCCAATTCCTCATTCTTCTATCCGAAGACCAAGGGCGAGGTCGAGAGGGACATGAAGCTCGTTGGCTTCAAATCGCTGACGATCCTCCGGCCCAGCATCATCGGCGGGAAGCGCGACGAGTCGCGTTTTGCAGAAGGACTTGCTCTGACGCTGTCCCGAATACTGGCGCCAGTTCTTCCGAAAAAGTTCCATGTCAATCCCGCAGCGAAGATCGCCGGCGTTCTTCTCGACAGCGTCATTGCTGCGGTCCCGGGTTGTCATTATCGCTACGCCGAAAGTTTGACCTAGTTCCTTGGAGGAATGTGCACGAGATAGCGTTCGACGCTGACGAGTACAACGTAAACCGCAACAGTCACCACAACGGAAGGAAGGAATGGCCATGGCTAATGCAAGCAACACGACCGCACCGACGCAATTCATCCAGACCAAGCTCGAAAAGTATGCCTATCGCCGCTTTGGGAAAGGACAGGGTCTGCCGCTGTTGTGTCTTCAACACTTCACCGGGACCCTGGACAATTGGGACCCGGCCGTAACCGATCCGCTCGCCCTAGGACGCGAGGTAATTCTATTTGAGAGTGCGGGTCTGGGCCGCTCAACTGGCCAGGTCCCCGAAAACATGGCAGGGATGGCGGCACACGCCCTCGCATTCGTCGATGCACTTGGCCTAAAGCGCCTGGATATCCTCGGCTACTCCCTCGGTGGAATGGTGGCGCAGCAGGTAGCGCTGGAACGTCCCTCGCTCGTCCACAAAATGCTGCTTGTCGCCACCGCTCCGGAGGGAGGCGAGGACATTATGCACATGGATAAACCGGAACTCAGGAAGATTACGGAAGATCCGAATATGCCTGGGCTGGAGAAACTGGTGAAACTCTTTTTCGCCCCAAGCGAGTCGAGTCAGGCGGCAGGAGAAGCCTTCGCAGCTCGGCTCGCCGAGAGAAAGCAAGATGGCGAGCCTCTGGCCGGCCAAAATGTCGCAATCGCTCAGATCACGGCCTTTCGCGCTTGGGAAAAGTACAGTGGCGAGCGTTTCGCCAAGCTCGGCAAAATCACGCAGCCGTGCCTGGTCGTTAACGGCGTCTTCGACAATATGATTCCAGTCCGCAATTCCTACATGCTGAGCGAGCATCTCCCCAACGCCATGCTGTTGACCTACCCCGACGCCGGGCATGGATCGTTGTTCCAGTTTCACAAGTCATTCGTTCGGCAAGCTTCGCTGTTTCTCGATTCAGAAGACATCAGCTAAAGGATTCGGCAGCATCGGTAGTCCTGAGCTGCATTCGCTTAAGGATTTAGAAGTGGCACAGTTTATTGCATCTGGAAGAGGGCGCTTAGGAGTCAGAAGCCCATGATTCTGAAGATCGAACGGATTCGGGATTCACACAAAGTTCGACTTCGGCTGAGCGGAGAGTTTCGATCTCACCATCTCGATCAGGTAAAGGCCGAGATCAGCCGTGGAGAGCCGATCGCACTGGATTTGGAGGAGGTCGATCTTGTGGACATCGAAGCCATTCGGTTCCTCAATGCCCGCGAGGACGAAGGTATCTCGGTGTTGCACTGCTCGCCTTATATCCAGGAGTGGATGTCGAGGGAGCGGCAAGAAGAGAAAGCTCGAACGGATTGGCGATGATGACATCGCTGAAAGGGGCAAGGAATGACGACCGACGAGAAGAAGACGGGCAAGCTGGAGGGAAGGATCGCACTTGTCACTGGCGGGACAAGTGGAATTGGTCTTGCCACCGCGAAGCGCTTCGTGGCCGAAGGAGCATACGTCTTCATCACCGGTCGGCGTGAGAAGGAGTTGGCTTCAGCGGTCAAGAGCATAGGGGGAAGCGTCACCGGGGTGCAAGGAGATGTGTCTCAAATCGGCGACCTCGAACGACTCTTCGCCCAGATTAAGCAGGAGAAGGGTCGTCTCGATATTGTGTTTGCCAATGCTGGCACCGCAAAATATGCGCCTCTCGGGGAGATCACCGAGGAGTTCTTTGACTCAATATTCGACGTCAATGTGAAAGGACTGCTCTTCACCGTACAAAAGGCATTGCCATTACTCAAGGACGGCGCCTCCATTGTCCTTTGTGCGTCTGTGGTTGCCAGCAAGGGACTGCCGTCGAATAGCGTCTACAGCGCTACCAAGGCCGCCGTGCGCTCATTCGCCCGCACGTGGGCGACGGATCTGCGGAGTCGCCGCATTCGCGTGAACGCCGTGAGCCCAGGTTCCACCGATACTCCGGGGCTTAGCGAACTACTGGGTTCCTCAGAGACGGGACAGCAACGCTTGAAGATGATCTCCAATGTCGTTCCGCTCGGCAGGCTCGGGACCCCGGATGAGATCGCAAAAGCCGTCGTGTTTCTCGCATCCGATGATGCGAGTTATGTCACAGGGGCCGAGTTGTTCGTCGATGGCGGTTTCGCACAGGTATAGCCCGCTTCAAGACATTCGCGCGAAAGGAAGAATGGAATGGCAATTCAAGAAATCGAAGTACAACGCTTCAGCCTGACAACGTCACGACCATTCGAGGCGGTCGTAGCTTCATTGAAAGCTGGTGTCGGCCAACTGGATCTTGCCGCGTTTGCGAGTGCTTCCAAGTCGCCGGGCACCTTCGCCGAGTTGGAAGAAGTGATCAATCGAAACATGGGCAAATCCGGTCTGATGTTGTTCTTGGAATTTGATCATGGCGCGGTCGTCCGCAAGGAGACAGGACTCGAAAAACCGAAGATCGTGAGGCTTGTTATCGGCAATCCACTAGTCATGAAGGAAATGGCCAAGCATGTTCCGGACGCGGGGTCATATGCGCCTGTGACCGTGCTCGTTGATGAGCGGGACGATGGCGTGCATTTGTCCTACGACAGGATGACCAGCTTTCTGTCCCCATACGAAAACCCGGATGCCCTGAAGGTCGCTCGGGAATTGGATTCCAAGGTAGAGAAATTGCTCAATGATGCCGCGGTCGAGTGAACTTCACAGCCATATCCCAACGGTCTGACGGCGAGAAAGGACGAACATGGATTTCGCAGGGATCAAAGTACCCGACACAGCGCTGGTGCAGCGACGCGATTGACTTGTCGCGGAGTTTGTTAGAGCCATTTCTTTTCAATCATGTGATGCGCTCTTGGTTGTTCGGCATCTTCCTTGCAGAGGCGCCGAGATAGCGCCGGACGCTGAACTCTTAGCTGTAGCTGCGATCCTGCACGATCTCGGTTTGACCGAGCGGTACAACGGGGAGAATCGCTTCGAGGTAGACGGCGCGAATGCGGCTCGCGAATTCTTGAAAGAACGCGGCATCTCGGCTCAGCAGACGCAGCTTGTGTGGGACGCTATTGCACTTCACACGACCCCAACGCTCGCTCTCCATAAAGAGCCCGAAGTAGTGATGACCCATTCAGGAATCGCGGTGGATGTCCTTGGCGCCGGTCTTGATCGCATCTCGCAGGAGAAACAGCGGGCGATCCTAACCGCATTTCCTCGGCTGGCATTTAAGGACGGATTTAAAGGATGCCTTTGCAACGTCGTTCGTCAGAAACCGATGACGGCGATTGACAACATTCTTCGGGATTTTGGCATTCGATACGTAGAGGGGTTCACCCCTCCAAATTTCGCAGACCTCGTCGCTGGTGCGCCATTCTCCGAATAGCTAAAGCTCCACGACGAACCGCGCTTCGACCAACATTCCTGGATTAGCCATTCAGCTGCTCGGCGATTTCGCGTTCGGTCTGCTTATCCGTGACAAACCGTGTGTAGATCTTCTGGACCACCTCGATCTCCTTCTTGGGGACCCGGGACCAGGATGACCCGGTCCGTCTGCAGGCTCTTCCTTTCTCCCCGGCCCAGAAGCCCTTTTGGGGCTTGATTGCGATCGATTAGCTGGCGCCTCAGACCATAGCCCGCGGCGCCGCCCTGCCGAAATCCCAGTTCAATGAGTCGACACTGACCGGAGAACACTTTGACCGAGAGCTCGCGGCTGTATTCCGCAGCCATCGAACGTTTCAAAGTCTTGAGCACCGATGAGGACATGCTCCCGTCGTTCTCAAACTGCTCCGCGCAGTAGTGAACTCGGATGCCAGACTCGCTTCAGGACGTACTCGTAGTAGGCGCTCTCGTCTACGTCCTGGAACCTCCCCCAGCGGCTCACGTCATATACGAGAAGCGAAGTGAAGTTGGTTCGCTTGGCCTCAACATCGGCCATGAGCTGGTTCAGACCCTCCCGGCCGGCGATGTTCAGCCCACTACGGCCATGGTCGGAATAGTCCTGGACGATCTCCATGTTGTGGGCCGCTGCGTACTGGCGGATGATCTCTAGCTGGTTTTCCGGCGAATACTGCTGATGCTCGGTCGACATGCGGACGTACTGAGCCGCGCGAGACGGCGCCCGCGCGGTCAGGGATGCTGAAGCAAGGTCCATGCTGGCCACCAATCCAGCCTTGGGGTTCGTGAAGGCCGCCCTTAAAAATTGCTCTACTTATGTAGTGGGAATTCGGGGCGCTTTTCGCGACAAGGTCACAAAAAAATTAACAAACTTTCGCTGCTCGAACCCGTAACAGGGAATTTCAATTCCCTGTTATCTCGAAAAAATTCCCTGTTCTTTTTGAGCTTCGATGGTCCGCCAGAGCAGGCTAAACACCGTGAATTGTGCAGTATGCCGTGCGGCGCCACGCGCGTGAACGAGGGCCAAAATCTCAGAATTTCCCTGTAAATTTCCCTGTTAGCAGGGAATTTGGAGCGGGAGAGGGGTTCGCTCGAGACTGCCAGCACCGCCAGATATTTGATCCGAAAGTACACAACGGCGCGGTTGACGACATTTGCGTTTCCGCAGCATCCGGTCCGCGATCACTCAAACATGCTCGAGAAAGCGCTGTTGGATGAGTTCGAGCAATCCGGCATCTGCATTCTTCCAAATTTCGTCATTGAATATTTCAACTTCGATGGGCCCGTTGTAGCCGGCGGCGTCCACGGCCTGCCGTATTCGACGCAGCTCGATGATGCCGTCGCCCATCATGGCGCGGCCCATCAGAATACCGGGCAGAGGCACTGGCCAGTCCGACACATGGAAGCCGGCAATTTTCCCGCGCGCACGCTCGATCTCTGGCATCAGCTCGGGATCCCACCATACATGGAAGGCATCGATGACGACTCCCGCTGCTGGACTTGAAAGCTGCTCGGCAAGATCGTTGGCCTGCTTCAATGTGACTACGACGGAGCGCTCCGCGGCATACATGGGATGCAACGGTTCAATGCCCAGAATGACGCCAGCTTTCTCGGCATCCGGCAGTACTTCGAGCAATCCATCCAGCACTGTGGCCCGCGCGTCCTCCAGAGTCTGCCCATTGGCGGGACCGGAGACGATCACCAATACCGGCGCGCCGAGCAGCGCGGCCTCTTCAATGGCAACGCGATTGTCTGCAATCCGTTCGCGACGTTCCTTCGCCGTGGGCGCCGAGAACCATCCTCCACGGCACAGGCTGGAAACGCGCAGGCCTTCGCTGCGAATCATTGCGGATGCCTTTGCTGCGTCGCCGTCGAGTTTATGTCGCCACACGCCGATGTACGGAATGCCGCTGCGGGAGCAGTTGCTGACCACTTGCTCCAGCGACCAGGGATCGGCTGTGATCTGATTGAAGCTGAGGCGTTGCAGCAGGCTCATGCGACACCTGCCAGCAATAGATAGCTCCGCATCCGCTGCATTGCCAGTTCAGGGTCGCGCAATACTCCGGCCTTGTCTGCGAGCACGAACAGTTCGCAGAGGTGTGCCGTCGGACCGCGCGCTCTCCATGCCGCGCACCATGCGGAAGTGGGACTGAAATCCATTCAGAAAGGCCAGGAACACGACCCCGGTTTTATAGTGTTGCGTCGGCGACGCGAAGATGTGTCGGGAAAGCGGCACGGTGGGCGCGAGCAGCTGTTGATAGCGGGGAATATCGCCGGCATCGAGCGCGGTCAGCGCCAGAGATGCAGCGGGAGCGATGGCATCGAAGATCCCGAGCAACGCATCGCTGTGACCTTGCTCGTCGCCCAGAATCAGACGGTCATAGTTGAAGTCGTCGCCGGTATACATGCGTACATCAGCGGGAAGGTCACGGCGCATGGAAATTTCCAGCTCGGCATCGAGCAGAGAAATTTTGATGCCGTCGATTTTTTTCTTGTGGGTGCGAATAATGCTGAGGCAGTTCTCCATTGCTGCGGAGATGGCTGTTGCCGCCCCAGTAGCCCTCGAGTGCCGGATCAAACATCGGTCCCAGCCAGTGGAGGATGACTGGTTGCTGCACCTGTGCAAGCACCGTTGCATAGACCGATGCGTAATCGTCGGCATGGCGGGCGACGGCGGCCAAGGCGCGGCTCGCCATCAGAATGATGCGTCCACCTGCGGCTTCGATGGCTTCGCATTGTTCCAGGTAGGCGTTTGTCACATCTTGCAGTGTGAGCTTTTTGCCTGCTGGCAAATGATCTGTGCCTGCGCCGCTGGCGACCAACGCGCCTCGCGCTTTTGCGGCCGCGGTACTGCGCTTGATCAGCTCAAGCGCCAGCGGCCAATCGAGTCCCATGCCACGTTGCGCTGTGTCCATTGCCTCGGCCACGCCAAAGCCAAGCGACCAGAGATGTTCGCGGTAGGCGAGTGTCGCCTCCCAATCGATCACCGGTTGCGTCAGCGGCTCCGCAGTGCGCAGCGGATCCACCACGACATGCGCGGCCGCAAACGCGATGCGCGTTTTGAACGGCGTTTGCTGGGCGGGCACGAGCGGATCATGCGAGGGGGTGTAGTTGTAGATGGACCCATCGGGCCGCACCAGCTTCACGGATGTCTCCGAGCTCATGCCTTCAGCTCCGGCACGTCGATCCAGCGGCGCTCGTGCCAGGATTTGAGACCAAGCTCCGCCAATTGCACGCCTCGTGCTCCTTCCAGAAAGTCATGGGGGAAGGGCGTATTTTCCGCAATGTGCTTCAGGAACAGCTCCCACTGAACTTTGAATCCGTTGTCGAATACCTGATTGTCCGGCACGTCCTGCCAGTAGTCGCGAAAGCGGAAGGGGTTGTCGATGTCCGGGTTCCATACGGGTCGCGGCGTATTGACGCGATGCTGCGTCCGGCATTCACGCAGGCCAGCGACGGCGCTGCCCAATGTGCCGTCCACCTGCAAGCTGAAGAGTTCATCGCGGTAGACGCGAAACGACCAGGAAGAATTGATCTGCGCGACGATTCCGCCGTCGAGTTCAAAGGTGCCATAGGCGGTGTCGTCCGCTGTGCACTGATAACGTTTTCCCTGCTCATCCACCCGCTCGGGAATGGTGGTGCCGCCCAGGCACTGCACCGCGCGCACCCGGCCGAAAGTATGGTCCAGAACATAGCGCCAATGGCAGAACATGTCCATGATGATGCCGCCGTCGTCCTGCTTGCGGTAATTCCAGGAGGGTCGCTGCGCGGGTTGCCAGTCGCCCTCGAAGACCCAATAACCGAACTCGCCGCGCACGGAAAGAATTTTTCCGAAAAAACCACTGTCCACCAACCGCTTTAGTTTGCGCATGCCGGGCAGAAATAGTTTGTCCTGCACGACGCCGTGCTTCACGCCGGCGGCCTTGGCTTTGGCGGCAAGCCGCAACGCTGTTGCCGAATCGACGGCAAGCGGCTTCTCGCAATACACGTGCTTGCCTGCTGCAATCGCCGCTTCGACGCTGGGCGCGCGCAACGCGGTCAACTGTGCGTCGAAATAAAGCACGTCGTCCGGATTGGCGAGCGCGCCGCGCAAGTCAGTCGTCCAGCGGCTCACGCCATGTTCTTGTGCGATCTGCTCCAGCTTGGCGGCGTTGCGACCCACAAGAATCGGATCGGGGAGCAAGCGCGAACCATCCGCCAGCACAACTCCGCCCTGATTTCGAATCGCCAGAACGGAACGGACCAGATGCTGGTTCAGTCCCATGCGTCCGGTGACGCCGTTCATGATGATGCCGATCCGTTTCTCGTTCATTGCTTTCTCCCAGACATTAAGTCCGCTTCAATTTTTTTCACGCGAGCGGTGCGTCCCGTTTGTTGAAACATTGCGGTCGTCTACGACTTCATCGTAAAAGAGTTGAAATCTATTTTTCACGTCAGTCGGCCAGGATTGAAGATGGTTTGCTTTCTTGTTCTCGTAAAAAACTGCGATTGTGCGCTTCCGGTCCGAACCAGAAGATCACGATCATCACAACGGTCACGGTGCCAACGAACATAGTCAATGCCCAGGGATATCCAAAGTGGTTGCGCAACATGAATTCTACTGCCGTTGCCGGTGCGGCCAGCAGCACTCCAAGCTGATACACAATTCCGGGGAACAGGCTTCGAACCGCGTCTGGTGAAAGTTCGGTCAAATGCGCCGGGATGACGCCGAACGCGCCTTGCACCCCCGCCTGCATCAGAAACGAGCCGGTAATGAGTACACCCAGCGTGGTTCCGAACGCCCACGCTGGAATCGATAGCAGCGACAGCACCAGCGCCAGCATGATGGCATTGCGTCTGCCAATCTTTTGCGACAATTGGCCGAAGATCAGCGCGCCGATGATCGCGCCGATGTCGTAAAGAATCGGTATGCCATACAGCGCCTTCATCCCGATGACCGACTTGGCCGCGATCCCCGGCACCGACTTGAGGAAATCCGGATACAGGTCCTGTGTTCCATGCGACAGCGCGATCAACACGCACATCATCATCAGCAGATAGAGGAACATTTTTTTGTGATGCAGCAGTGAATTGAAAATATCTTTCATGGAAGCCGGTCGATGTTGCTTCCACGCTTCGGACTCCGGCGCGAACAGCGTCAACGCCGCGACCAACAACGCCACTGGCGCTCCAATAAAGAAAACTGACCGCCAGCCCAGGGCGGGAGCCAGCGTCTGCATCGCCACCGATGCCAACAGATACCCCATCGGATAGCCGGCCTGGATCATGCCCGAGAGCACGCCCCGGAGATGACGCGGCAAGCTCTCCATCGCATACGAGGCGCCGATGCCCCAGTATCCGCCCATGCCGATGCCGTACAGCGCGCGAAAGATTACAAAGGCCAGAAAGTTGGGCGAAAGCCCGGTCAGCACTGTGCACAGGGAGAAGTACAGCACGCAGAAGATGAGCGGACGCTTGCGCCCGAACCTGTCCGCAAGAGCGCCGAAGAACAATGCGCCCAGTGGCCGCATCGCCAGAGTCAAGGTCAGCGTGTACACGACCGACGCCTTCGACACATGGAAGCGTTGCGCCAGCGTGTCGAACAAAAACACGACGACAAAGAAATCGAACGCGTCCAGCACCCAACCCAGAAGCGCTGAGCCGACGGCGAATCTCCAGCCTTTCGTCTCCTGCTCGATTTTTGTATCTGTTCCGGTTACAAATGCCATCTTTCATTCGCCGTTTCCGCGGCCGTCTCCTACATGGGGAGTAAATGCAATTATCAGTTCAGTGGAAAGATTCTAGAGTGGATTTCCTATTACTATAGCCACCTGAGTTTAAAGATGAGCGGCTTTTCTTGGGAAAAAGCCGCGCGAAAGTTCACTGCTTCGACTACACCTATAGGAAATCCGCTCGATCCCGCCGATGAATCCAAGCAGAATGTGAGACAAGGGGGGCGTGCCACCTTTTGAGCTGCGTGCAAATCTTTTCGCGATCTCAGACGTGCATCAGAAAAATCATCGTAGTCCACGGATGGGTGACTGAAACGAATGTTGGTGCAGGCTTACGGCTGGCGCGGCTGGCTTGGCGTTACCTCTGGCATGGATTTCCAGTTGGTGTTGGGTGCGTCTGGCAAGCGACCCAGCATTTGATAAATCTCGACTAGACCGTGGTTCTCCATCTGCTCGCCGGCACCGACCTGGACCCAGGTGGTTGCGCTCTGAGCGCCGTAGCCGCCTTCGGTGGCAGCTTTGATGGTGGGGAAATAGCCATAGTATCCGTTGGTGTATCCCAGGAAGAAACAGGCCTGCACCGGGCAGCGTTCGCGCCAACTAGTCTGAAACTGCAGGAACGGTTCCCCTGGCAGACCCAGGATCGCGATCTTGCGATCGATCAATGCCGTTGTTACCGGCAGGTGCATGGTTTGCTGGATGGGCGATGAAAATATTTGAAAGGCTGTCGGGCCCATTTCAGCCAGAGACACCTGGTGGAATTTTTCCGGATCCCAGCGCAGGTTAAATGGAAGCAAATCTTCCGTAAAGTCGATGCTGGGATCGGGGTCGGCTGTAGTCTGGATTTTTTTGGCCGTGTCGACCGCGGCGTTGCCCAGCGTTTCGCCCGCCCAGTCCCGTCTTCCGATCGCGTCCTGCGTAATGGGCGTGGTGGTGTCGTACACGTTGATGTCTCCGGGCGCGCCCTGGACGAAGAAAGCCAGCGGCTTGTTATCAAAAGCCTGCTCGACTACTTTGCACATCACGCCGGGAAAATCTGCTGAATAGCGCAGATTGTCCGGACCGAACGTTACCGGATGAGTGGCATAGTTAACTAATATGGCGAGGGGTTGGCCGTCCATCTGATCGACGCGCAGCACGGTCAGGATCGGGTCTACTGGCCAGGTTGGAATTCTCGCAGAGTTATTCCATAGCATCGTGACCGTGCCATCGGTGTTTACGTGAACACGGTTATAGCCAATGTAGGCTTGCCCATACCCGACTCCCAAACGAACCGGCACAGTCTTTTGTGTTGCCTCGTGGATAGCTTGCTCGATCTTGTCCAGGTCCGCGGTTTCCCACGCCGGTGTACCGGAAGGATATTCATCCAGAATGACTGGGCCAGCATGGGTGTGAATGGCCTGGACAATCAGATAATCGATGCCGCTGTTTTGTTTGGCGGCGTTGCGCAGCCGTCGAGTGAGGCTGGACCGAAGGTGCGGCCCAGATCGAGGTCGACATAGGCCAAGCGCTTGCCCCCCGCTTCCAAAACCAGGACGCGCGCATACAGCGGATCAATCGTACCTTCGGCACCTTTGAGTCGATCGAAATAGCCCCACATCTTGGTTCCCAGTGGCGGTGTGATGTCCACCTTGGCCACGCCAGCCTTCATGTCGGCTGCGTTGGCTCGCAGGCAAGAACCCAACACCAATAAAGCGGCCGAACAACGCGAGGTAATTTCGGATCAAACGAAAACATCGAGTCACGATTGCGTGCTCCTTATTTTGAAATAATCCGTTAGATTACGACGGTGTTTATGGGATTCTCTTTGAAATATGAAAATATTCAATAATTTGATGCCTGTCAACAAGCTATATTTGTGGAGTCAGACTTTCAGATAATCAGTCTGACGAAGTGACAAAAGGCAATCTTCCCATCTTGTACCCTCAATGAGCACCCGTTTTCCCCCTAACATGTCAGGTGGGCTATGCCGTGCGTGTCGCGGCCGCTTAACATATTCTCGTTTTGATGAAACTTCCCCATATATCCTATCGTCCTTCCTAAATTCCTATATTGATGCCCCGAGGAAATTTCCTTTGCGAGGCACAGTTAACAGCCATTTGATGGAGGTATTCCGCGTGTCGATTTGTAAGAAGGCAGTTCTCGCCCTCTCTCTTGTAGCATTCTTATTTTTCATCGCGCACACGGTCAGCGCGCAAAATGGCGCGCAGGGAAGCGGGCAGGACATCGTCGTGGATACTTCCCACGCGGTGAATTCGTTCAGTCCGCTGCGAGCGTTGGGCGGGGCGGTTGACCGGCAATTTGGTGGAACCACGGAGGAGCAGGTCGCCAATCACACCGACTGGGTGCTGAGCGCTCCCGTTCTTAAACAGCTTCTGGACGCAGGATGGGGGATGATAACGTACCGTCAGAATACAGAATTGCAGATCCAGGCCTGGCACTGGAACCCGCGCGGCACCTGGAGCAATCCAGCCGAAACAAACGGCTATTTCGTTGGCAGCGCTGAGCCAACCAGCGAACAGATCGAGCACTCCTGGTCGTATCCGCTTCCCCACCGGGGCAATACGCAGGGCGACGGACACGGATGGTCTCGCTTAACCGACGGCGACGTGAACAGCTACTGGAAGAGCAATCCTTACCTTACCAAAACATTCACGGGCGAGGATGATTCGCAGCACCCGCAATGGGTGATGATCGATTTGGGCGCCACGGAGAATATCAACGCCATAAAGATCGCGTGGGCGAATCCCTACGCCACGCACTATTACGTGCAGTTCTGGACGGGCGATAAGGAACCGTTTTATGACGGAATCGACAAAGGCGTCTGGGAAACCTTCCCCATGGGCACTATTATGGACGGCCACGGCGGAACTCCCACGCTGAAGCTGATCAACGGGAACATTCCGGTGCGATACCTGCGCATTTGGATGACGGGATCCTCAAATACCTGCGATACCCATGGGTCGCAGGACAAGCGCAACTGCGTGGGATACGCGATCAACGAAGTCTACCTGGGAACCGTTTCGTCCGACGGCCAGTTTACCGATCTGATCAAGCACCTGCCGAACCGGCAACAAACGGTCACCTGGGCTTCTTCGGTGGATCCCTGGCATTCCGCTTCCGACCTAGTGTATGCGGGGGGAGACCAGATCGGCTTCGATCTTTTCTTCCATTCCGGCGTTACGCGCGGCCTTCCCGCCATCGTCCCGATTGCGATCCTCTACGCAACTCCGCAGGACGCCGCGAATGAAATCGCGTACCTCTACAAGAGAAAATATCCAATCGCTTGGATCGAGATGGGAGAAGAGGCGGACGGCCAGCGCATCCTTCCCGAGGACTACGCCGCACTATACATACAGTTTGCCAAAGCCATTCACAAGCTGGTTCCTCAGGCGCGCCTTGGCGGGCCGGCTTTCGAAGGGACCCCGGGCGATGTGGCTCGTGGGCGGATGCCAATGGGAGGGCATCGTTTCTGGGAAGATTTGTAGCCTATCTCAAAGCCCACGACGACCTGCAGGATTTCACGTTTTTTTCATTTGAGCATTATCCCTGCATGGGCACAGGCCTGTGCAAGGACTGGAGTTCTCTTGACATGGAGCCAGAGTTCGTGGACAACGTGGTCCAAGCCTGGAAAGACAACGGCCTGCCGCCGAATATCCCGTTTTTCATGACGGAAGGAAACGATCTCGGCGAGGGCAGCCCGGGCACAGTCAAGAGCGGACTCTGGCTGGCCGACTACGTAGGCGCCATGATGACTGCGGGAGCCAGCGGCACGTACTATTTTCAGGACATCGCAAGGCCCGGCTCAGGCGGGTATGGCTTGCTCTCGGTAGACCAGAATAATCATGGAACCTACGGGCCTCAATATTTTGCGTCGCAGGTCATTACCCAACAGTGGGTGCAGCCCGTGGACACCAAGCACGAGCTCTACAAGGTTGCCAGCAATGTGAAGGACCAAGAGGGGCGGAACCTGGTCACGGCTTACGCTGTCCACCGGCCCGACGGGTTGTGGTCGATCATGTTGGTGAATAACGATGAATACAACCACCATTTTGTGAGGGTGGGGTTTGACAATCCGGTCACCAGGCAGACTCAATTTTTCACTGGCACGGTGGACCGGGCGGTCTTCGGCGCGGCTCAATACCAGTGGCACCCCGATGCCGTTCCCCCCGGTGCGGTGCAGCCAAGTGGCGCGGCCGGAGGTTCTGGCGAGCATGGCCGCCCCCGCTTCAGCGGGCACGCGGACCCTGACGGCCCGGTTGCGATGTCCACCGTAACGGCTGCCAGCCCGGATACTCTTTACGACCTCCCCAAAGCATCTATCGTCGTGCTTCGTGGCAAGATCGCAAGCAACTAGGGCCAGGTGTGCTCGGGCACGTAACGAGTTCAGCGAGAGTGTCCAGCGATCAATTGGCGGTGAAATTCTTATGATGTTTATGAATTCAATTTCGCCAATGTCGTTGGCTACGCCGAATTGGCGAACCTCATGGCACCGTGTCCTTTCATGGTGGAGCGAGGTCAGAGCGATGGCTCAAGCGTCGATGAACGGGTCGCTTTTGAATACGCGAAAGTAAAAGATTTCTATAACCAGCTCGGCATCGCGAACCGTACTGCCATTGAATACTTCGATGGAACGCACACGATTCATGGAATGGGAACGTTCGACATTCTAACTAAATACCTGCGTCAACCAACGTCGGTCCTTCCGTAACTTTTGATCTCCCATCTCCACACGAGCCTCTTCCTTGAAGAATGCGTATGAGGGTGGAACAGGCGCAATTATCCTCCGTTTTTGGGGGTTAAGTTACAATAATAAAAAAAGTACTTGACAATGATGTGCTTGCTTACTACCATTCCTTCAATTTTAGTTGTAACGCCGGAATTCCTTCTGGGGGAGCGAAGTTTATGGCACATACGCAAACTGCAACAGATCCATCTGTATCGCAAAGTTGTTTTCTCAGCACATCGCGACTTGGCGAAATCGACCCGATTACGGCTCCCGGGTTGCAGCGTGCCTCGCGTCTTCGCCATCTGGCTTCCGGGATAAAGCTCGCACTGTTGATAGCGATCCTCGGGTTTGTGGCAACGGCAGTCTTTGCGGCGGTGACAGGCAGCATTTCAGGAACGGCGCGGGATACGCAAGGCGCTGTTATTCCAGGAGTGACCGTGCACCTGCGGAATACACTGACGGGCGTCGTGCAAAATATCGTGACCGACTCGGCTGGGTTCTACAACTTCCCTTCGCTTCCCCTAGGTCATTACGATGTCACCTTCGAAAAAGCCGGTTTTGGAAATTACGAAGAAGCGGATGTGTTGATTGATGTCGATACAGCGCGACGCGTGGATGCGACGTTGAAGGTGGGAGCCAATCAACAGCAGGTTACGGTAACGTCAACCACGGCCCAGGTGGATACGGTAAGCGCCCAGATGGGCGAGGTGATCGACGGAAAACAAATCGTGAACATGCCGCTCGGCGATCGCGCGTACACTGACCTTCTCGCGCTTCAGCCTGGCGTGGTCCCAATCAACGTACAAATGTACGGTAGTTTACAGCCTTCGAATTTCCAGAACAATGGTTTGCTTTCCATGAGTGGGGCGCAGGATGTACACAGCGGTTTCATGGTGAACGGGGCCAACACATTTGAGGGAGCAGGCGGAGGCACATTCCTGACTCCGACGCTCGATTCCATCGCCGAGTTCCGTATCGTCACCAACAACGCCGGCGCCGAGTACGGCGGGTATGCTGGCGGCCTGGTGAATGTCGTAACCAAGTCCGGGACAAATCAATTTCATGGCGATGCATACGAGTTTTGGCGCAATTCAGACCTCAACAGCGCAGATTTCTTTCAACATACCGTTAATAATTTGAGCCAGAATGACTTTGGCGGCACCGTCGGAGGGCCGATCCTGCGCGACAAGCTCTTTTTCTTTGCGGATTACGAAGGCTATCGGAGAAGCAGTGCTGAAAGTGCGAGAGTAACCATTCCCTCAGCGGCCGACCTGACCGGCGACTTGTCCGATCGAACGCTTAATTTTCTCCAGAATGCCAAAACTGTCAGTGGCCCATATTTTGCCGGTGTACTTTCCACCAGACTGGGGTACACAGTTACGGCCGGCGAACCCTACTATACGTCCGGTTGCGCCAACAATACACAGTGCGTCTTTCCCGATGCCTTTATTCCCATGTCGGCATGGTCACCTGTGAGCGCGAACGTACTGGCGCTGCTCCCGGCGGCCAACGACGTCAACCCGGACACCGGCATCAAAAACATTTGGACCTCGAATGGATTCTCATCCACGTTGACAGACAACAAGGGCGGCGTGAAAATTGATGGCAACACTCGATTCGGAGTGCTCTCCGGCTACTATCACTACGATCCTTGGTCATCCTCTAATCCGTTTGGGGGGAGTAGTTCGGTGCCCGGCTTTCCGTCAACTTCGGTTGGAAAGGCGCAGTTGTGGGTTTTCAGCGATACAACAACATTTAACCCAACCACGGTGAATGTATTCACTGCAAGTTATACGCGCAACAAGAACATCAATGGATTGTCGCCCACAACGGGGCCAACGTTGGCCTCGCTGGGCTTTGCCGATCCCACAGATGGAGGTCCGTATCAACTGGCACCTCCTGCCTATCAAAATTGGCCGGGAATATCCTTGAACACTTTTGGCGTGGGTGCGCCTATCTCGGTCGTATCCCAGTTCAACAATACATACGAGTTCCAGGATGACTTCACGAAAATCATCAGCACGCATACGCTGAAATTCGGCGCCGAATACCACTGGGATCAGGTGGACCTCAGTCATCCGAACAATGGCAGTAACGGCGGTTTTAGTTTTTCGGGTCAAGAGACGGGAGACGACCTGGCCGATCTGTTAGTTGGCGCTCCGTCCAGTTTCTTCCAGGGCACTCCCGCCGGCCTGAACCTGCGGACCTTCTATGCCGGCATCTATGGAGAGGATAGTTGGCGCGCCTCTCAAAACCTGACCGTCAACTACGGAGTGCGCTGGGAAGTGAATCCATTCTGGAGAGAGGAGCACAATCGGAATCCCGTTGTCCTGCTGGGTAAACAATCGACGCAGTTTCCGACGGCTCCGACAGGGTATGTCTTCCCGGGCGACGCCGGTGTCCCTATACACATGGCTGACATCAACTGGCATGACTTTGGCCCGCGGGTAAGCGCGGCCTATTCTCCCGATTTCTCTGACGGGTGGTTGCACTCGCTTTTCGGCGCCCACGGCAATAGCAGCATTCGAGCCGGATACGGGCTGTACTACACCAACATCGAGGGCTATAACACATTCAATTTCGCGTCTGCTCCCTATGCCTTGTTCTATGAAAGCCCGGCGCCCCCGTTGTTCGCCCAGCCTTTCATCGACCGGAATAGTGGGAATGTTCGGATTCAACCGTTCCCGCTTCCTCCAGTAACAGATGACAAGACTCTCGACTGGTCGAGATTCGAACCCCTCGGGGGCAGGCGGAATCCTTTAATCCATTCTCCTAGTCCTTACGAAGAGCATGTCGATCTTTCTGTCGAACGCGAGCTCTCATCGAACACGGTGCTGACAGTGAGTTACGTGGGCACGTTCGGACATCACCTTACTCTGAACGCCGATAACAATCCGGGAAACCCAGCGCTCTGCCTGAGTGTCAGTCAACCTAGCGAGGTAACGGATGGCATCACCTGCGGACCGGGTGGGGAAAACGGAGTCTATCACCCGGTTGGCGGCGGAGTCATTGACGGCACACGCGGGCCCTTTGGGCCGCTGTTTCAAGGCAATGGCGACCAGCTGAATATCGGCAATTCATCTTACAACGCTCTCGAAGCCACGCTACGTCACACCACCGATCGCTTGTCCGTTTTGTTGAGCTACACACGAAGCAAGGCCATCGATAATGGATCCGGATTTGGGGACCAGGTTTTTCTCTATGGCGACCATAATCATTTTCGGGGCATTTCCGCCTATGATGTCCCAAATAATTTTGTGGCCAGTTATACCTACGAACTGCCCTTCGACAAGCTGTTCCAGAAGGACAATCGTCTGACACGAGGCTGGAAGATTTCGGGGATCACCTCATTCGTCAATGGAGTTCCGGTCCAGATATCCGAGCCGGATGACCAATCGTTGATGGGAAACACAGGAAACAGCCCTTTTTTCGGCGGCACGGACGCGCCGGAACTTGCCGCGGGAGACATCAATGGCGACCACAATCCGAGACACGGCAAACCCTGGTTTAATACTTCGCTCTTTAGTCAGGAAGTACTCGGCACGCAGGGAAACTCTCCCAGGAGATTCTTTCACGGGCCGGGTGTCAACAACACGGATCTAGCCCTGCTAAAGGATGTGAAGGTGACATCGACCACTTCTGCAGAATTCCGCGCGGAATTCTTTAACGCCTTCAACCATGCGCAGTTCTATGGCAATAATGCTGTGGATGGGAACTTCAACGATGGCCCCGGCAACTTTGGGGTCATCTTCGGCGACAACGGGGGCCGCGTTGGTCAATTGGCGGTGAAATTCAACTTCTAGTTTTTCGTCGGTGAAGGCCCTTCCGTACCTAGGGCTGAGATCGAAAACAGTTGAACGCTGCCCATGGTCGCGCGTTTGCGGCCATGAGCAGCTCTATCTAACTTGCGAGCCTTGCTTGCGTCGCTGGTTCCAACCCTTTTCCTTCATTCAGTGTTAGCCTGCACGGTTGACGAGAAATTGCGCGGCCTTGTTCCGCAATCGAAGAGAGAGCGGATCCTGAAAATGAGGTCTGCGCGATTTGACACCCTGGAGAGAACAGCATGAAGGCCCTGGTGAAGAACCGCGCTGAGCGTGGTCTGTGGATTGACAACGTACCAGAACCGTCGATCGGCATCAACGATGTTTTGATTCGCGTTCAGATGGCAGGCATTTGCGGAACGGACTTGCACATCTATGAGTGGGACAATTGGGCAAAGACGACTGTCCAAGTTCCGACGGTGATTGGCCATGAATTCGTCGGTGAGATTGTGGACGTGGGTTCGAACGTCACCGATTTTCGCCCAGGAATGATCGTCAGCGGTGAAGGCCATGTCGTGTGCGGTTATTGCAGGAACTGCCTTGCCGGACGACGCCATCTCTGCGCTCAGATACAAGGAGTGGGCGTGAATCGGGCCGGCGCATTCGCTGAGTACATCTCTTTGCCCATGGGCAACATCTGGCGCCATCATAATAACGTTTCTTTGGAAATTGCCTCGATCTTCGATCCTTTTGGCAACGCAGTTCACACCGCTTTGTCCTTTCCGGTTTTGGGTGAAGATGTGTTGATCACCGGAGCGGGGCCAATCGGCCTGATGGCGGCAGCGGTTGCGAGGCATGCCGGAGCGAGATATATCGTCATCACCGATTTGAATCAGTACCGCTTGCAGCTGGCGGAAAAAATGGGCGTCACACTGGCCGTTGACCCCTCAAAAAAAACGCTTGCGGAGGTGCAGAAAGAACTGGGCATGGTGGAGGGTTTTGATGTCGGTCTCGAAATGTCAGGAAACCCAACTGCATTTCGCGACATGCTCACCAACATGAGTCATGGCGGCAAGATCGCGATGTTGGGGATTCCCAGCCAGGAGATATCGATCGATTGGCATCGCGTCATTTTCAATATGCTGACCATCAAGGGTATCTACGGCCGCGAGATGTATGAAACCTGGTACAAGATGACGGTGATGCTGGAGTCAGGCCTGGACATTCATCCGGTGATTACGCACCGTTTTCCATGGCAGGAGTACCAAAGCGGGTTCGAGGTCATGAAGATTGGAAATTGCGGCAAGGTGATTCTGGATTGGAGAGAATAAATTCCATGCGGTTGTTCATCGCCCAGCCGGGCGACTTATCACTTCGATCGATGAAGAGTCTCGATCGCTATGATGGTTCTTCCTGGGATGGATTGCGAGTCGGTGTTGGGCGAATTCTGTGCGTGTCTATCCTGATGTGCTTGTTCCTTGCAAGTGGAATCGTCTGGGCACAAACTACTTCAGCTTCCTCAGCTAAGGAATGGTTGTCGTATGGACATGACCCGGGCGGCCTGCGGTTTTCACCGCTCAATCAGATCAATCGGACAAATGTTCAACAACTCCAGCGAACATGGACGTATCAGGTACCTGCGTTTCCGGGTGGCGGAATCGTAGCTTTTGAAAACACTCCCTTGATGATCGACGATGTCCTGTACTTCGCGGTGCCAACTGGCCAGGCCATCGCCGTGGATGCGGAAACGGGGAAGCAACTTTGGGTCTTCGATCCATTGAGCGGCGTGTCGGAACAGCCGAATCCAGTACCGAATCGCGGTGTCGCGTACTGGAAGAAAAATTTTCCGACTGCACACGAGGGGCAGAAAAACAGTGTTGACGGCCGGATTTTCTATGTGAGTTCAGATGCACGCCTTTACGCTTTAGATCCCGCGACAGGCAAGCCTTGCAAAGATTTTGGCAAAGGAGGGTCCATCGATCTTCGAGACGGAGTTGCGTCTGCATGGCCGAAACTGAGATATGACGATACATCCCCACCGGTCATCTACAAAGATCTGGTCATTGTCGGTTCCGAGGTGCAGGAATTTCCATCGATAGGACCGAGCGGCGCGGTTCGGGCTTTTGACGTACACACGGGAAAGCTGGTGTGGAGATTCGACACGGTGCCGAAGCCCGGTGAAATCGGGCACGACACTTGGGAAGGGGATGATTGGAAAGATCGCTCGGGTACAAACGCCTGGGGTCCGATCAGTGTGGATGTTACGCACGGGATGGTCTTTCTGCCTCTGGGTTCATCCTCCTATGACTTTTATGGTGCTGACCGGAAAGGTAAAAATCTTTTCGGCGATTCTCTTGTGGCGCTTAACGCGGCAACCGGCAAACTTGTCTGGTACTACCAGCTCGTACACCACGATCTGTGGGATTACGATTTGACTGCGCAGCCGGTTTTACTGACGGTGCGTCGCGCGAATCATGAAATCCCTGCTGTTGCTGAGGTGACCAAGACGGGATTTGTGTTTGTGTTTAATCGCCTGACTGGCAAACCACTGTTTCCGATTGAAGAGCGCCCTGTTCCACAAAGTGACTTGCCCGGAGAGGCAAGTTGGCCTACCCAGCCGTTCCCCGTGAAGCCGCCGCCTTTGGCCACTACATCGGTCACGCGCGACGACATCACCACTGTTACGCCGGAGTCACGTAAAGACTGCCTGCAGAATTTTGACTCGGCTCTGCCGGGACGGCTTTTTAATCCCTGGGGGCTGGCCCTGAAGTTGGAAATTCCGGGAACATTGGGAGGGAGCAATTGGTCCGGAGGCTCATTCGATCCCTCTTCCGGCTATCTTTTCGTCAACATGAGCAATGTAGGATCGCTCGGCATGATGGAACCACAGCCTGCCGGCTCGCCCGAGGCCTATGTGTGGACCAGCAAGTGGGGAACATACGCCCGCTTCTGGGACAGCAACCATTACCCGTGCCAGCAGCCGCCGTGGGGAACCTTGAGCGCTGTGAACTTGAATACAGGAGAGATTGCGTGGCGAGTTCCGCTTGGAGTTGTCGATGCGCTCGAAGCGAAAGGCATCCCTAAGACTGGCATCTACAACATCGGGGGTTCCATCGTAACCGACGGCGGACTGGTTTTTATTGGCGCCACCTCGGATCACCGCTTCAGAGCATTCGATACGCAAACCGGAAAAGAACTTTGGGTTACGAAGCTCGAATCCGATGGACACGCCACGCCCCTGACATACCTGGGGAAGAAAACGAAGAAACAATTTGTTGTCATCGCCGTCGGGCCGGGTGGAAATTTTGGCGGCGGTGGTTTTGGCCCGACTGCCTTGGCGGCATATACGCTCTTTCCCAAAGGACAATCCAGTCCGGCCCAGACGAAATTACAGACTGAATTGAAAGCGATACAAGCCGGACAAGGCGGGTCTGGGAGCGAGCCTCCGGACATCAAACCTCCGCTTCCAGCGCCGGTGCAACCTGTCGCCTTTAGTCACAAGCGTCATGTGACGACCGTTGGAATGAAGTGTGAGGATTGTCATGAATTATCGGCGGACGGCAAGCAGATGCAAATTGCGAACGTCGCAAAATGCATGATTTGTCACCAGTCCGTAATGACAACAAGTCCAGAAATTCAGAAATTGGCTCGATTGGAAAAAGAGGGCCAGGAAGTTTCCTGGGTTCGGCTGTATCAACTGCCGCCGTTTGTCTTCTTCAGCCACCAGAAGCACATGGACGCGAAGGTGAACTGTGCCGTGTGTCATGGCGCGGTGCATAGTCAGGATGTTCTACGGCAGGAAAAAGATATTTCCATGGTCTCCTGCGTCAATTGCCATCAGCTACGCAAGGCTTCGATTTCCTGCAGCACTTTGTCACAACATTGGGTACTAATCGATGACGCTTGATCGACGAACAGTTCTGAAAGGTCTTGCCGCAGGGTTGGTTGCGGCTGGTGTGAATGCTGGCGCGCAAGAATCTGCTGAAACCTTGAAATTGGAATTTGATGGTTCTTTAAGGATTTGGGATGTGCACAGCCATCTTGCCAGTCTGCCGGGCAACACGCCGGAAGAGCGCATGGCGGTTCTGGTGCGGCACATGGACAGGCTCGGGATCGAGCGCCTCATCCTCTCTCAGGGATATGACCAATACATCTACCATCCCACGCCAGAGCAGGTGCGCATCGAAAACGATCGAGTGATGCGGGCGGTACGGCATTTTCCCAACCGAGCGTACGGATCAGTGTATTTGAGTCCCGACAATGTTGATTTCAGCCTGCAGGAATTTGATCGATGTGTCCGAGATGGACCGATGGTAAGTATTGGAGAATTGGAGACAGACGTTCGGTGCAATTCGCCGGCACTCGATCCAATTGTCGAGCGGGCAATTTCCCTGAATGTGCCGATACTCCAGCACACCTGGCTCAATGCTGTGGGAAATGGGCCGGGCGAGTCTACTCCCTACGACGTGGTGGAACTCGCAAAGCGCCACCCGAAGGCCCAAATCATCTGTGGGCATACGGGTGGCAATTGGGAACTTGGTATCCGGATCATTTGCGATTCAAAAAATGTATATGCCGAGATTGCGGGGTCTGATCCGACATCGGGATTTGTCGAAATGGCAGTCCGCGAACTTGGGGCGGAGCGCATCATCTATGGCAGCGATGTCGGAGGCAGAACTTTTGCCTCCCAGGTTGCGAAAGTTATTGGAGCAGAAATCCCAGATGAAGAAAAGAAGATGATTCTCGGAGGTAATCTGCGCCGATTGTTGCAGCCAGTTTTGAAAGCGAAAGGACTGGCGTCATGATCGATACGAACGTCGACTTGTTTCGCTGGCCCTTCCGGCGCCTGATTGGAGATGATCCCGCCAGCCTTGTTACCCGCCTCCAGAATAAAGGTGTGACACAAGCCTGGGCTGGCAGTTACGAGGCTCTACTGTGCCGGGATGTCGCGGGCGTGAATATCCGGTTGGCTGCTGCCTGCCGTGAGCATGGCCGGAATTTTCTGGTTCCCTTCGGTTGCGTCAATCCAAAGTCGCCAGACTGGGAAGAAGATTTGCGGCGCTGCCATGAAGTGCATCACATGGCAGGCATTCGTTTGTATCCGAACTATCACGGGTACACACTGGAGGACCCCGCATTTGCCAGGCTGCTGTCCATGGCGGCCGATCGTAAACTTATTGTTCAGATCGCTCTTTCCATGGAAGACATACGCACCCAGTTTCCCTTGATGCTTGTGCGGCCCGTGGACCCTTCCCCTCTCTCTGACTTGATTCCGCGAATTTCAAGCCTGCGCCTGGTTCTGCTTAACTTTGGAGGCTGGGCAAACGATGACGCTACGGCAGCAATCCAGAAAATCAGGAATGCGAACAACGTCTATTTCGATATCGCGATGGATGAAGGAGTCGGTGGACTCGTTCGCCTGATCGCCGCAACCTCGCCGAAGCGAGTCGTCTACGGTTCTCATTCTCCCTTTTACTATTTCGAATCCGCATTGCTGAAGGTTCGATCGGCAGGTCTTCCCCGCGATCAAGAGCTGGCAGTGAGTGAAGGGAACGCGCGGTCGCTACTTAGCCAGCATGTGTAACGCTTTTCAAGGAAGAATTATTTGATAACGCGCAAGACGGACGGAGGCAGTTTCTCATGAATGTCAAACGATTGGCATGCAACACGATATTTCTATCGCTAGCCCTGGCCGTCGCATTTGCGGTCGCAACTTCTGGCTGTTCAAGCGCTGACAAACAACCTTCCGTCAAAGCTGCAATTTCCGCTGCAGCCCCTGTCAATACCTACACGACCAGTTTCTCTCTTAAAGAAAATCCAATTTCCGAGGGTGGGCGTTGGATCGGTGGAAAAACGGTTGGAATTGATTGGGGCGATGTCTCCACCACTCCGGGATTTGCGATTGGTCATGCCGGGCCGAAACGCTTTGCCGATGCGACAGCCCTGTTGACAGGGACCTGGGGGCCCACGCAGACGGCAGAGGCCGTCGTCTCTTCTAAAGCGCCTGACAATTGGCCAGAGGTATCTTTGCGCTTACGATCTTCTTTGTCAGCGCACCACTGTAGCGGATACGAAATCTCGAATTCACTCAGAAAAGGTAATAGCGCGTACCTGATTATTGTGAGATGGAATGGCCCGCTGGCGGACTTCACCTATCTGGCACAAATTGGCGGCGCAAAATATGGCGTGACCACCGGAGATGTTGTGAAGGCAACAATTGTTGGCAATGTTATTACTGCCTACAAAAATGGCGTTAAATTAGCTCAGGTTACAGACAATACTTATTCCACAGGTAACCCGGGCATGGGTTTTAACGAAGGGATCAACGGCGACTATGGAATTACACGCTTCACAGCTACGGATGCGCCGATCAGCACCGCTCCTGCGACGGACCACGCGGGTGGTAAATAGCGGAATGACGGTTGTGCGAATGAATTTTCGGAACGTCATCAGACATCGCCGTCATTGGCTTTGTTTCGCGGTTGTATTCACGCTTACAGTTCATCTATCTGCGCGGACGGATCCCGATGAAAAATGAAAGCGTGCAGCGCGGTCAGACTCTATTCCAGAAATCGTGCGCGATCTGTCATGGCGTGGAAGCCATGGGAGGTGTCGGCCCGAATCTGGTCGAGTCCTCTTTGGTGCGCCATGACGACAACGGCGATCAGATCGCACCCGTGATTCAGGATGGTCGGGTTACCAAAGGAATGCCGGCGTTTCCTTTAATGACCACGGCAAATATCTCGGATATTGTTGCCTTCCTCCACGCGCGCATTGAAGTTGCCAGTGTCACATCGTCCAGCGGTCTTGCGAGCGGCTATTCGCTGAAGCAGCTTCTAACCGGGAATGCAGAAGCGGGTAAGCAATATTTCGACGGACCAGGGAAGTGCGCGAGCTGCCACTCTCCTACCGGAACCTTGCAGGAATCGCGAAGAAGTATTCGCCTTCGGAACTGGAGTCCAATTTCCTTTATCCATCGGACGACGACAACATCACTGCCGTCGTAGTGTTTCCATCCGGCAAAAAGGTTCATGGCAAGCTGCTCCATCTGGATGGTTTTTACGTGGCAATTCTAGACCAGGATGGATGGTATCGTTCCTGGTCGCTTCAGCAGGTAAAAGTTCATGTAGACGACCCGTTAGCGGGACATCAAGAACTACTCAGCAAATACACGGACAAGGATATTCATAATGTTTTTGCATATTTGGAAACGCTCAAGTAGCGCGGCCAGGGTGGGGCTTCTGCTACTGGGGAGTGCGGGGTGTCTGCTTGGGCAGAACGCCACTCTCACAGATTCCATTCCGTCCGTGCAGGGTTCGTGGCCTACCTTCAATGGGGATTACTCGGGGAGACGCTACAGTCCCTTGACGCAGATTAATCAAACGAACGTCAAATCGTTGAAGCTGGCATGGGCCTTTCAAACCCACGCCGCCACGCTAAAATCGACACCGCTCGAAGTTGACGGAATTCTATACTTCACCGTGCCGAATCAGGTGTGGGCGATCGACGCAAAAACAGGAGAAAAAATCTGGGAGTTTCGACGCCCCGCGGAAGGCGACGACCTTGGACAGCGCGGCGTTGCCTACTACAAGGGCAGAGTGTACTTCGGAACCACAGACGCCCATTTCTTTTGTCTGGACGCACGCAATGGCAAGAAAATCTGGGAGGTCACAATAGCCGATGTCAAATTCGGCTACTACATTAGCGTTGCGCCATTGATTGTGAAAGGGCTGGTTGTTCTGGGAACGTCCGGCGACTCTGCGAACGTGACTCATTCTGTCGTAGCTCTTGATTGGAAAACAGGCAACGTAGTCTGGCGAACTCCCACCGTGCCGAAACCAGGGACACCGGAAGCGCGAACCTGGCCAAACGATACGGCGATGAACCATGGTGGCGGCCCTGCATGGTTGACCGGCACCTATGACCCTGACCTGAACTTGATCTATGTAGGAACGGGCAATCCACATCCGGTGCTGGCAGGCGGGGTGCGTGCTGGAGCGAACCTCTATACCTGTTCCATCCTGGCGCTGAATGCCGATACCGGCGCGATCGTGTGGTACTTCCAGGCATCCCCGCACGACACGCACGATTGGGACGCAGTGGAAACACCGGTGCTGTTCAATGCAAAGTTCAACGGAAAACCGCGCAAGCTGCTGGCGCAGGCAAGCCGCAATGGATACTTTTTTGTGCTCGATCGCGAGACGGGTAAGAGTCTGCTGACAATCCCGTTTGGCCATGCAAATTGGGCGCTAGGTATCGACTCCAAAGGAAGTCCGATTCCAAATCCTGCAAAGGATCCGCAGCCGGACGGTGTGCTGCTCCAACTTGCGGAGGACGGTGGGACCAGTTGGATGGCGCCCAGCTTCGACCCAGAGACTGGATTGTTCTACGTGAATGCCTGGCGAGGGGACAGCTTTTGGTATCTTGCGGTGGGCCCTGACAATCTTCCCAAAAATCATCAGGGCGGGGGCTCGTCCGCATTGGTTGCCAACTCCGTTCTGTTGGCTTTGGATTATCAGACAGGGAAGGTACGTTGGCAAAGAGAAAGTGGTGAAGGTCTTGATAGTGCCAGTATCTTGACCACCGCTGGACGCCTCCTCTTCACTGCGGATGCTTCCGGTAACCTGCTGGCGCTGGATCCTTCGGACGGACGCGTGTTTTGGCATACTCGGCCCGGAGGCGTTGTGAATGACGCTGCTCCCATGACATATCAGCTCGATGGGACTCAGTATGTCGTTACTGGAGTGGACGGTGTGATGTACGCATGGAGTCTGGCTGGGAGTTTGTAGATTTTCATCTGACATCCGTTGGTGAACTATGGAGGAGTTGAAACAGACAATGCAGACCACGAGAGCCATATCCTGGACCACAATATTTGCCTTTTGTATGTTGGCGGCGACTCTTTCCACTTCCTCCGCATTTGCATCCAACCTGCGGCTGGGAATTATCGGCACGGATACTTCCCATGTGACCGAGTTCACAAAGCTCCTGAACGATCCTTCAAATCCAGAACATGTGCCCGGTGCTGTGGTTGTCGCAGCTTTCAAGGGTGGCAGTCCGGACATTCCGATTAGCCGGGATCGGGTCGAAGGATTTAGCGCAGAACTCAAAGACAAGTGGCATGTCCAGTTCGTCAACCAGATTCGAGACCTCTGTCCGCTGGTCGACGGAATTCTGCTTGAGAGCGTGGACGGCCGTGTCCATCTCGACCAATTTCGGCAGGCGGCAGCTTGCGGCAAGCCTGTGTATATTGAAAAGCCACTTGCCTCCACGCTTGCCGACGCGCGCGAAATCACCCGCATCGCCGCCTCTGACAAGGTTCCATGGTTCAGTTCCTCTCCATTGCGCTTTGGCACGGTCGAGGCGATGCGCTCGCCGGACATTGCCGGGGTTCTGATCTGGGGGCCGGGCCCGTTCGAGCAGTTTCAGCAGCTCGATCTCTCCTGGTACGCAATTCACTCCATTGAGATTCTCTTCACTTTGATGGGGCCGGATGTCCAGCAGGTGACGCGAACATATTCTCCGGAGGCCGATGTGTTGACGGGAATTTGGAAGGATGGCCGCATCGGAACGGTCCGCGCAAATCGACCCTATAGTACATTTGGCGCTGTCGTTTTTCATGCCAACAAGAATGAGCCAACCGTCTACAGCAACTTCGAACCAGGCTATGCTCCCTTGGTGCGGGAAATTGTGAAGTTCATGCGAACGGGAGTTCCACCAGTTTCCAACGACGAGACATTGAAGATTTATGAGCTCATGGATGCGGCGCAGCAAAGTCGCGAACACGGTGGGATTCCGGTGAATGTTTCAAAGTGACGGCTGCAGCGATGACGCTTGCACAAGCCAAGGGTGGGGGAGTGATTTGGCAAGTAATGCGGCTACATTATTAAAAAAAATAACGGACCGAAGGACAGAGGGTTTATTGACTCTGCTGCTAGCCGTTAGTCTCGCGCCGCTGCTCGGCCAAAATTCCTCCACTGGATCGTCATCGAAGGTCCAAGCCGAGAAAATCTATGCAGTCCAATGCGCCATTTGTCATGGTGCGGATGCGCACGGTGGCCAGTATGGACCGGCTTTGGCGGGGCACAACGATCTGCGAGAGAAATCGATTTCCTGGATCCACGATGTCATCAAAAATGGAATTCCAGCGGGGGGCATGCCCGCGTTCAAATTGGCTCCAGAGGAACTCGATGCCCTGGCTGCGTTCGTTCGGTCTCTGAATTCACCGGCTGCGGAAAACACGGTGCCGGGAAACCGCGTCGCGGGAGAACAATATTTTTTCGGCCCGGGAAAGTGCGCCTCCTGCCACATGGTGGACGGCAGAGGAGCAGCGACAGGTCCTGATCTGTCGAATATTGCCCGCAACAGGACGTTCGCGGAAATTCGAGGATCTTTATTAGAGCCCAGTGCTCACGTCACTCCTGGTTATGAATTTGTGACGGTGCGCCTGCGCGATGGCGAGACACTTCGCGGCTTCGTACGAAGCCAGAGCAATTTTGAAATCGCACTGCAGGATTTAAACGGTCAGTTTCATCTGCTGCGCCAGAGTGAAATCCTGGCGGTCAACAAAGATCAGCAGTCGCCCATGCCGCCGGTGCACGCAAGTCCAGAAGAACTTGAGAACCTGATGGCCTATCTCGGCGGACTGACCGGAGTGAAGCCGGGGATAGTCGAGACTACGGCACCTTCTGAATCCAGCGGAATTTCATTCTCGAAAATTCTTCACCCTCCGCCCGATGCATGGCTGACCTACAACGGCAACCTGAGCGGGAATCGATATAGTCAGCTGGCAAAGATCAACACTGGGAACGTGAATCATCTGCAGTTGAAGTGGGTATACACGGTCCCGCTTTGGAAGCAGTTCTATCCTGACACCTCCTATTTTCGAGAAAATATGCAGTACTTCGGGTTGGAGACGACACCGCTGGTTGCCGACAGCATTTTGTATGGCACCGGCCCGCAGCAGGCATTCGCGCTGGATGCTCGCACGGGCCAACAGATTTGGTTGTATTCGAGATCCCGTACTCCGGGAGTGGTTGGAGATGCGGGGCTTGCCACGAATCGTGGCGCAGCAATTCTGGGAGACAAGGTATTCATGTTGACGGATGACGCGCACATGATTGCCCTAAATCGCACCACTGGACAACTGGTGTGGGAAGTCGCGATGCCGGAGAAGCCGATGCACTATGGCGCGACCGTGGCACCACTTGTGGTGAAGGATATGGTGATTGGCGGTGTTGCCGGAGGTGACTGGGGCGTGCGCGGATTTCTGGCCGCGTATCGAGCCTCCGACGGCAAACTCGTTTGGCGGCATTGGACAATTCCCACCAAAGGAGAACCGGGAGCGGAGACCTGGGGAGGCGATCCGCCGGAAACAGGGGGAGGGTCAACGTGGACAACCGGCTCCTATGATCCAGAAACGGACACGCTCTACTGGGCCACCGGCAATCCTTATCCCGACGGGGATGGTCAACACCGACCGGGAGACGACCTCTACACCAATTCCATCCTGGCCCTGAACCCTGAGAACGGCAAGCTCAAGTGGTTTTATCAAGTGACTCCACACGATGTTGAAGACTGGGATACGACCGCCCCCCTGGTGCTGGTGGACACCATTTATCACGGAGAGCAACGGAAACTTCTATTGCATGTGGACAAGAACGGGTTCTTCTACGTGTTGGACCGCACCAATGGACACGTTCTGCTCGCCAAGCCTGCTGTGCGAGTGACCTGGGCCAGCGGCATTGGCGCTGATGGTCGTCCGCAACGTGTGGCAGACGATGGGATTGTCTGTCCGTCTGCTGGCTCCAATTGGAACGCGGCGGCATTTAGTCCTATGACTCGCCTGTATTACGTGATGGTGATTGAATCGTGCAATGTAGATTTCGCGATTGCCAAGGGAAAACATCTGGAGAAAGAAGCGCCAAAGAAATACCTGGAGGCAATCAACATCGATGACGGAAAAGTCGCCTGGAGAATTCCTGAACTTGGACCAGCCGACGGGAAAAGAGATGCCGGCATCCTGGCGACATCGGGTGGACTGCTGTTCTACGGCGATCCCAGCGGCAATGTTGTTGCTGCCGACGCACGCAATGGGAAACCGTTGTGGCACTTTCCCACCAATGGAGAAAACAAAGCGGCGCCCATGACCTATACGGTGGATGGAAAGCAGTTCGTGGTGCTTGCTGTCGGTCCAAATATTCTCGGCTTTAGCTTGCCATGAGTGCGGAGAGACTTATGAATAAATCCGTATCAAGACGTGAATTTCTTCAAGTATCGTCGGCGACTGCGATGGCAAGTGCAGTTGCGCTTTCGGCGTGGCCTGCCCCGGATGTACAGGCTGACGCGGTGCGCGGTCCATTCCGAGGAACGCTTTGCTTGTTTTCGAAGCCGGTTCCGCAGCTAAGCTGGCGCGAGTTGGCACAAAGCGCGAAGCAAGCGGGCTTCGGCGGAATTGACTTAACGGTTCGATCCGAAGGGCACGTTCTGCCTGAGCGCGCGGCGAGAGATCTTCCCAAAGCCGTTGCTGCGATTCGCGGTGAAGGGCTTGAGGTCCCGATGATCACGACAGAGCTTGTCAGTGCTGCTGATCCCAATGCCGATGCCATCCTTCAAACAGCAAGCAAGCTCTCGATTCCTTTTGTGAAGCCGGGATATTACCACTACAAGTTCGTCAATGTTATAGAGGAGCGTGATCGGGCTGGCCGCCAGTTTAGTGGACTGGTGGAACTTGCAGCAAAATACGAAGTCCAGGTGGGCTATCACAACCACACGGACAACATCGGTGAGTTTTTGTGGGACATGGCAACTGTGATCGAACCGCTTGATTCGCGGTGGTGCGGTTTCTATTTTGATCTTGGCCACGCCGCGGTGGATCTTGGCGAAAACGGATGGAAGGTTGCGACGAATCTCGTGATTCCACGTTTAAAAATGGTGAGCGCTAAAGATTTTGTTTGGAAGCAAGCAGCCGCGCATCGTTGGCATGCTGAGACCTGTCCCATGGGGCAGGGAATTGTGCCTTGGAGAGAATTCCTGCATACACTCGCGCAATCGAATTTTCACGGGCCCATCTCATTGCAGCAGGAATTTTCTATTCCCAGTGTGTCTGACGATCAGGGGATTGCAGTGTCACGCGCCGTAGTTCCGCAAGTCATGGCATCCGCGAAAGAAAATCTGGACTATCTGAAATCGCTACTGCGCGAATCCTACGAAGAGGCTTAAGGGTTTTCATCGGAGGGAGACAATTTTGACACCGTATTCTCGCATGACACGGCGAAAGTTTCTGAAAGCTGTGCCCGTCGGAACCCTATGCCTTTCGCGGCTGGCGTCCGGTCTGGTGTTGATCGCGTCCAAGCGCAAATCCAGCGACATTCGCGTCAAGGAAATCCATATTAGTTATGAGGATTTTCCCTATCGCACCCCGTATCAGTTTGGCGGTCGCAGCGTCGACGCTGTGACACTCTTGAACGTTCATTGCACTGTGGAAACGGTGGCCGGCCAAGTTGCGCACGGATTCGGTTCGATGACCATGGGCAATGAATGGTCGTTTCCGTCCAAAACGCTTTCCTACGATACGACGCTTGAGGCGATGAAGCGACTCGCCGAACGCATCCGGAAAATTACCGAGGGCTATAGAGAACCCGGCCATCCGATCGACATTAATTTCACGCTCGAACCTGAATACCTTAAAGCCGCGGTTGAAGTTACGCAAGAGATGCATCTGGATCAGCCAATCCCAAAGCTCTGTACATTAGTCACCGCAAGCCCATTCGACGCCGCAATTCATGACGCATTTGGCAAGGCGCAGAGTCTTAATTGTTATCTGACGTACGGTCCAGAATTTATGAATCACGACTTAGCTCACTATCTTGCGCCGGAATTTCAAGGGAAGTTTCCCAGTCAGTATCTTCTGCGCACGCCGCAGCCGTGGTTGTGGTGCAATCACTCGGTCGGCGCTGAAGATCCTATTGATCCATCCGATGTCAAGAAGCGGCTGAACGACGGCCTTCCGCAGGCGCTTGGGGAATGGATTGCTGCGGACGGGCTCACCCACCTGAAGATAAAACTCAACGGCAATGACCTCGAGGCCGACGTCGCGCGAGTTCTGCACATTGATCGAGTGACAACGGAAGTTGAAACGCATCGCGATGTTCGCCGCTGGTATTACTCCTTGGACTTCAACGAACAGTGTCCCGATGTCGACTACTTGCTGAATTTCATCAGTCGGATTCAAGAAGGATCATCCGGCTGCTACGACCGCATTACGTTCATTGAACAGCCAACACGCCGGGATCTTGTCGCCACTCCGGCGCAATACCTTTTCAAGGCTTCCAAACTGAAACCCGTGGTGATGGACGAGTCGCTGACCGGTTTCGATGCATTGCTACGCGGCCGAGAAATCGGATATACGGGGGTGGCGCTCAAGGCCTGCAAAGGTCAGAGCCAGTCCGTGGTGCTAAATGCTGCCGCGCAAGAATTCAAAATGTATATGACGGCGCAGGATCTGACCTGCCCCGGGGCTTCGCTCATTCAGTCTGCGGGCATCGCCGCACATGTTTCCAAAATAGATACGCTTGAGTCCAACGGTCGCGAATATGTCCCCGCTGCGAACCGGCCATGGCGCCAAAAATTCCCAGGATTGTTTGAGGTTCGAGATGGCAAGCTGCACACTGCAAACCTGACGGGGCCAGGGTTAAGCGCTGTTTGATTCGCTTTGAAAAGGTTGTGAGCCGACAAGATTCAACGGCGGCAACCTGTCGCAAATTGCATGAATCAGGGACGGTGACTTCGATGGCGACGAAAAAAAATGGTAGTTTCTGCCGGGTCTTTGGCTGCAGCGTTCGGATGCGGACGGAGCAATGCCAGTACGGCGTCCGCGCTCAGGTTCGAAAGGCCTTCCAATCGCTCTCACTTCTGTTGCTCGTGCTCGCCGGTTCGATCAAGCTCATCGCACAGCCCACCGCTTCTACTCCGGTCTACCTCGATGCGAAACAACCGATCAGTGCGCGGGTCGATGACTTGATGCGGCGCATGACTCTAAAAGAAAAGGTTGGCCAGCTGAACCTTCCTTGTGTCTACGTCGATGCGCTGGGGAAGACGGTTCCAGAAAAGATGGAGGCAGTCCGGAAGTTTGCCGCCGGAACATATACCACCGAGATTGGCCCCGGCGCTGGATTCTTCACGCTCGCAAACACCATCAAGCTGAACAATCTGCCGCAGCAGGTGGAGTATTTTAATGAGCTGCAAAAAATTTCGCTCACGCAAACAAGGTTGAAGATTCCTCTTCTCCAGGATGAGGAGGGGACCCACGGAGCGATGTTCCCCGGAGCGACGGTTTTCCCGGAGGGCCTGGCAATCGGCAGCACATTTGACATGCCTTTGGTACAGGCAATCTATGCGGCGGCCGCGCAGGAAGCAAGATCAACCGGCATCCACGTGCTATCCACTCTGGTATTGGAAACCGATCGCGACCCGCGGATGGGACGCAATATGGAGGCCTACACCGAAGACCCATATCTCTATTCACGAATCGCGACCAATATTGTCGAGGGTGCGCAAGGATCCAATATCGATGCGCCGGACAAGGTTGTGGCGTTGATGACCGATTTCCCCACACAAAGTGAACCGATCAGCGGGATGGAGCGCGGAGCCATCGAGTTGTCCGAGCGCTACATTCGCGAAAACTTTTTGCCGCCCTGGATTGCAGCGTTCAAGGCCGGGGCGCTGGGCGTGATGGCAGGATATCCGGAGATTGACGATATACCGGAACACTCATCGGAAAAGTGGAACACACAAATTCTTCGCAATGAACTAGGCTTTCGGGGAATTGTCGAAAGTGAAGGCGACGGGTTCGACAGTCTGATCTACGAGCACATAGTTCCAACTCAGAAAGAGGCAGGGGCGCTGGCATTGTGGGCCGGTGTCGACATGGACATCACGTATGAGCCTGCCTATATGGGGCCGCTGGTTGAAAATGTTCAGGAAGGGAAAGTATCCGAAGCGCTTGTGGATCGTGCGGTACGAAGAGTTCTTGAATTGAAATTTCGCCTAGGACTTTTTGATCATCCCTATGCCGACCTAGCGCGGGCCGAACGAGTTGTCCATTCAGAGGAACATCAGCAGCTCGCGTTGCGGACAGCTCGCGAAGGCATCGTCCTGTTGAAGAATCAGAATGATTTGCTTCCTTTGAAAAAAGACCTCAAGTCCATCGCCGTGATTGGTCCGAATGCGGACGATCGGTGGAACCAGCTCGGCGATTACTCGCCCTCCGAGGTACCGCAGAAGGTCATTACCGTTCTCGATGGAATACGGCAAGCGGTTTCATCCGTAACGCGCGTCGAGTATGTGAAGGGCTGTGAGGTGATTGGCGGAAAGGAAGATTTCGCAAAGGCTGTCGATGCAGCTCGGAATGCCAGTGTGGTGGTTCTCGTTGTCGGCGAGCATCCGAATAATGGAGGGAAAGGGGCATGTGCCGCCGACCGATGGGGAAGCGTACGATGTTGCCAGCCTTGACCTGACCGGCGCACAGGAAGATCTGGTCAAGGCCATTCAGGCAACGGGCACACCTATTGTTCTAGTGCTGATCAACGGCAGACCGCTTTCTATCCCATGGGAGGCATCTCACATTCCCGCCATCGTCGAGGCTTGGGAGTCGGGAGAACGCGGCGGCGAGGCGGTTGCCAATGTGCTGTTTGGCGACTACAACCCCAGTGGACGTCTGGCGATCACCATCCCGCGTAGCTCCGGTCAGCTTCCTGCTTATTACAATTACAAGCCTTCAAAAGAATATTGGATTCAGCAGGCCTGGAGTCATGACGGCGGGTATGCGGACATGCCCGGAACGCCGCTTTACCCGTTCGGTTATGGGCTTAGCTATACCCAATTCAAATACAGCACTCTGCGCATTCAATCCGACACAAATCTATCCAGCAGGAAATACTGAGGTGAGCGTCGACGTAACCAATGTGGGGAAGCAGCCTGGAGTGGAAACGGTCCAGCTATATCTGCATGAGCTTTATACGCCGGTTGCGACACCAGTAAAAAATCTTCGTGGCTTTGAACGAGTGGTGCTCAATCCCGGTGAGACGAAGACTGTAACCATGAAACTCACGCCCGAAGACCTGATGCTGCTGGATCGCAACATGCATTGGACGGTGGTACCGGGCACGTTTGACGTCATGATCGGAAAGTCGTCCGCAGATATCGTGCTGAGCGGACCGCTCGAGGTGAAAGGAATTGACCGCGCGTCAAGTAAGTGAGTCATCTCGAAAGACGGCCATTTACTTGACGCAACTATGCATCGCGGTCCTTACATCCATGCCTCTGGCTTTGCCGCCATCGCTTCTTCGATAGTAATTCGGCGCTTCTGTTTGTATGCCAGGTTCGCCATATGGCATGCAACCGCCGCCAAGTAACCGATTTCGACGGTTCCATTCGGCTGCTTGCGATCACGGATGCAGGCCATCCAATTCGCCATGTGGTTGACACCCGGGTTATTTCCTTTGAGCCGGACACCGCTTGGATTGTTCATCTTTTCGGGATAGTAATTAATGGGCCCAGGAGCATTCTCTTCTGCCCAATTTGGATCGTCCGTTCCATTATTGCCCGTCTCCATATCATTCGAAGTGCTGATATGTTGAACTGTGCCCTTGCTACCGAGGAAGCGCTCTCCCAGGCCGTAACGTTCATTGCTAAAGGTGGATTGCCACACGACAAGCAAGTCATTCGGATACTCGAATGTGACATTGATCGTATCCGGTACCTGTCGTCCATCTTTTTCTGAATACACGCCACCCATCATCGTCGCAGCTTTTGGCAATTGCAGGTCCATAGCGGTGATGATCCAACCTATCTGGTGGACCATGTTCTCCGTAATGTTGCCGCCGGAGAACTCCCAATACAGGCGCCAGTTGATGAACTTGTAGCCATCGAACGGAACTTTCGGGCGGCCGGAGAGAAAGAGATTCCAATTGACATGCGCGGGATTGCAATCGCTTGGCACCGGACGAACCCACTGTCCATGCCCCTGCGGCGTATTGCGGCTCATCCACGACTCGACCATGGTGATTTTTCCAGTCAGGCCGTCTTGAATCCACTTTTTGCCATCGGCCAACTCACCCGAGCTTTCGTCTTGCATCCCAATCTGAACGATCTGCTTGGACGCTTTGGCTGCAGTTCGGCAGGCCATGACTTCGGGAATGTCCCAGGCCATGGTCTTCTCTGAATACAGGTCTTTTCCCGAGGCCAATGTCGCCAGGAAATACTTGGCATGCAGATGTTGCGGAGTCGCTTGAATCACGGCGTCAATGTCATTGCGCTCCAGCAATCGCATCGGGTCGTCGTACATCGCGACATTCGGGACGAAACTTTTCACTTGTTCGCGGCGGCGAGAATAAACGTCGGCAACAGCAACGCACTCGACATTGGGCTGGTTCAATGCGCTCTTTAAGTCCTGTTGCCCGCGGTCTCCCGCGCCGATGATACCAATGCGAATCCGGTCATTCGCTCCGAGTACTCTGCGATCCGCGCGGAGGAAGCGCGTGCTGGAAAAGGTTCCGAGGGCAGCAACTCCGATGCCTACCTGCCCCATGAAGTCGCGACGATTAATTTTTTTTCCTTCTTTTTCCACGTGGATCTTTCTCCTTGTTGAGTAAGTCGCTCATTATGCTCGTCCAGGCTGCATAACTGCGGATTATAATGTGTGTCGTTAGAGCACTCGTCCGCAGCAAAATTTGTGTCGATGCAATTGAACCAGAAGCAGGAGCTAAAATCCAATAGATAGTTTGTCGCCGGAGGCCCAATGCACCACATACCACGTCGAAAGTTTTTGAAGACTGTAGGATTCGGTGCGTTGGCGGGTGCCAGCGCGCAATTGCTGGGATCGCCCGCGGCCATGGGAGAAGACGCGGATGCCACGGGAGACATTTCTAAAATGGCGCGGTTGCTTCCCGGCTGTTGCGCCTATTCCTATAACCAGGAATTGAGAAAGGGAACGATGACGCTGGAAGACTTCATCCACAAGGCCGTGGAGCTGCGTGTGGCTGGAGTCGATATGACCGCCTATTATCTAAAGTCAACCGATCCGGAATATCTCGATGGCCTTCGCCATCTGGCATACAAGAATGCCATACCCTTTTCAGGTTCCGCTTGCGGGGTCAGCATGGTTCAGGCTACTCCCGCCAAACGCGCCGACAGCCTGACTGAAATCAAGAAATGGGTGGACGTTACTGACCGGCTTGGAGCTTCTCATCTGAGAGTTTTCGCTGGTGAGCTGCCACCCGGCGCCACACTGCAACAAGGCATTGACTGGACAGTTGAAACGATGAAGGCGGGATCGGATTATTCAGGGAAAAAAGGCATCATGCTGGGGGTCGAAGATCACAGTGGTGTGACGCAGCATGCGGACGTTTGCCTTGAAATTATGCAGCGCGTGAATTCACCGTATGCCGGAATCAACCTCGACATTACGAACTTCATCCCCACCGCTACTCAAGATGCCTACGCACAAATCGCAGCATGCATTCCCTATGCTACCAACACCCACATTCGGGACCGTTTCGAGAATGACCAGAGTCCTGTGGATTTGGATCGTGTGTGGCAGCTCTTCGCGCAAGCGGGTTTCAAGGGGTATATGTCGGCCGAGTACGAGGGCCCGAATGTCGACACTCGAGTTCCTGAGCTGATTACCAAAATACGGGCGCTCTGCAAGAAATATTCAAGCGTGTGAAAATCATTTCCGTTGATCGCAGATTCAGGCGCGGCACTATCGAATGTATTTTTCATCCCGCTAGCTGGTTAATTGATAGGTGAACGCCAGCGGGAGTAGAGATCGTCGAGGATTTTTTCGGCAATCAATCGGGCGGCACCAAGGGCTCCTGCTTCGCCGCCGAGTGGGGAGACCCGGAGTTCGAGTTCGTTGGCGGATTTTTCCAGCGACCGCTGTTTGATGATGCGCCGCAAGGGATCGGAGAGAAGCTGGGGAACGGCGCGGAACAGCGCTCCTCCGAAAATCATGACACGCGGATTGAGAAGGTTAACCAGGTCCGCCAGGCCGATGGCGATGTAGGAGGCTGCTTTCTGCAGAACCCGGAAGGCGAGGCTATCGTTCTCCGCTGCGGCTTGCGCGATTAGTTCGATGCTGATCCGGTCTAAATCTCCATTGGCAAGATCGCGTATTTTCGAATCGATACCCTGTTCGATGGCGGTTCGCACGGCCTGAATAATCGCGGCACAG
This sequence comes from uncultured Acidobacteriota bacterium, assembly GCA_963719625.1. GTDB lineage: Bacteria > Acidobacteriota > Terriglobia > Terriglobales > Acidobacteriaceae > JAKAAZ01. Next base: position 525,645 of record CAVRDB010000026.1, on the reverse strand, counting down.
GAGGCCACGGTTTCAAGGCAACCGTTGTTGCCGCAGGAACACAGCGGGCCATTTTCATCGACCGTAATGTGGCCGAACTCCCCTGCGCTTCCACCGGCGCCGCGATAGAGTTTGCCGTCGAGAAAAATCCCGGCTCCGATTCCCATGCCGACATCGATATAGAGGAAGTTGTTCAGATCTCTGCCCAGGCCAAAGCATTTTTCCGCCGTCGTCGTGGTACGGACGCCGTCTTCGAGCAGGCAGGGAACTTTAAACTCGTCCTGAAAAATTTGTCGGAGCGGAATATTTTTCCACTCTGCCATCTGCCCCGGGCGAGGATAGGAAAGTACAAGGCCGGCGTCGCTATCGATGACTCCGGAATGGGCAATGCCGATTCCTTTGATCGCTGCGATAGGCACATTGGATCCTGCGATCACCTGCCGGATGGAATGGAAGGTCGTTTCCAGGACCCGTTCCCGACCTTGTTGCATTTCTGTTCGCGTCTGAAACTTATGCAGAGCGTTGCCGTTAATATCGGTGATGACGATGCGCAGATAGAAGGAACCGAGATCGACTCCGACCAGATAGGCGGCATCCCGGCGGATCTCGAGCGGAACCGGTCTGCGTCCCAAATGAGAACGAGCGGGCTCGGATTCGACCACCAGTCCTTTCATCATGAGACGTTGCACGATGGCGGTGATCGAAGCTGGGCTGAGGCCAGCCTGGCGGGCCAGCTCAAGGCGGGAATTATTCACTCCGGAATGAATCAAGTGGAGAATTGCAAGTTCTCTCTGCTCCAGCTTGTCCGAGGTATCAGAGGCGGGCGCTTGTATGTCTCTCATGGATGTGATTTTTCCTTCTTCACTATGTACTCTGAGACTTGTTCCTTTGCTTTATTTTAGTCTAGAACATAAAGACTTTATTTGCGATAATAAAATATATAGCGGAAATATAGCGGATATTTATGCTGTTTAGTTGACAATAAGAAATATGTCTGCAACCCTATTTCCAGAGAAATGTCTCCAGCAAAATCGGAGCCGCAGGCCATGAATAGAGATACCAATAGGAAAACCGGGGTGCCGGAAAAGGAAAAACTGGCGATCGACGGAGGAATACCCGTGCGCCGAGAGCCTCTCCCTTTGGAGTTTCCTGGAATCCACTATATGGATGAAGAAGAGATCAACGCTGCGCTGCGAGTCTTGCGGAGCCGTTCTCCTTTTCGTTATTACGGTGTCGATCTGCAGGGAGAAGTGCAGGCATTCGAGACCGAATTCGCCTCGTTTCTAGGCATCGCTCATTGTCTCGCGACCAACAGCGGTACCGGCGCCCTGCATATCGCTCTGGCGGCGCTTGGGGTAGGCCCGGGACAGGAAATTATTGTACCGGCCTATCTGTGGGTCTCCGTAGCGGCGGCTGTCGTCAATCTGGGAGCCATCCCAGTGCTGGCCGATATCGACGATACCTTCTGCATGGATCCGGCTGACGTGGAGGCGAAGATCACGCCTCGGACCACGGGAGTGATCCTAGTTCATATGAGTGGAGCGCCGGCAGACATTGCAGCGATCCAGAAGGTGACGCGCAACCATGGGCTGTTTCTGCTGGAGGACTGCGCGCAATGCGCCGGCGGCAGCGTCGATGGCAGGAAGGTGGGAACCTTCGGCGACATGGCCATCTTCAGTTTTCAAATGAACAAGAATATGACCAGCGGAGAAGGCGGCTGCCTGGTGACTCCCGACGAGCGTCTCTACAACCGCGCCGTGGCCTGCCACGATACCGGCTATGCCCGCGATCCCGATGGACGCGCCTTGTTCGACAACCTGGATCTCTGTCTTTGGGGGCGCGGCTATCGGATGGATGAGATCCGGGCTTCGATTCTACGAGTACAGCTGAAAAAATTACCGGCGGTCGTCCGGCATATGCACCACAGCAAATACCGGATCCGCCAAGCACTCGAACAATATCCTGAGATTCGTTTGCGCCGAGTGATCGATCCGGACGGCGATACGGGAAGCTTCCTGCTCGCCACGTTCCAGACATTGGGAACCGTGCAACAGATCAATCGCGCCCTACGCGCCGAGGGAATCGTCACCCTGGCCCAAGGCGTCAACAACATCGTCATGACCGAGTGGGGACTTCACATCTACTCGAACATTCCCAGCCTGGTGCATAAAACCAGTGCTGACAAAAGGAACTCCCCCTGGTCACTGGCCGAAAATAAGAACTCCCACACGGACTATCGCAAAGGCACCTGCCCGGTTGCCGACAGCCTGTTCGAGCGCACGCTCCTGCTGGCCATTCCTTCCTGCCTCACCGAGCAAGACGAGCAAGACATCATCCACGCGTTCCATAAGGTCTTGACCAGTTACTGGAGGTGAGCCTTCATGACGGTCAAATTCGAGCGAAATTTGCCGTACTGGGCTATATCTGGATTCAGTCTAAAAGTGAAAACAATGAATTTGATTCGACTCGTTCGGTGTTCTATTCCGGCAAAACGGCTATCCAGATCTTTGGTTACTTTTAGCCTCGGTGCGCTAGCTCTACCTGCTCTTGCGGCGCCATCGAGCGTGTCGTACTCCATCGCCTCCACCCCAGTAAAAGCCTACGACTATGCAGAGATCACCGCGACAGTTGCCTCTCCTGACGTGACTAACCCGTTCGAAGACGCTGCATTGACGGGTTCCTTTGAAGCCGTCGATGGAAGCGGGCACTGGAATGTGGATGGATTTTGCGACTCCCTGGACGGCAGTGTGTTTCGAATTCGGTTCATGCCACCGCACCCGGGGAAATACAAATATTCCGTTACATACCGTCAGGGCGAGTTCGAGAAGACTTCTACGGGAACGTTTCAGGCAATCGATGCCCACCTGCGCGGCATACTGCGGGTCGATCCCCAGTATCCATGGCACTTTATTTGGGAAGGCACGGGCGAGCATTTCTTTTTTAATGGAACCACTGCCTATTGGCTCATGGGCTGGAAGGATGATCGTACGATTCAGTCCAGCATTTCGCGATTGCATCGTCTGAAAGTCAACCGCATGCGTGTGACGCTTGCGGGTCGAACGAACATGTTTTATGGCGAACCTGCCATGATTGGCGAGAACTGGACCGTCGATTTAGCTCCGTGGCCAGCGCAACAAGCGGATGATTTTACGCATCCTGGCTTCGACTATGGCCGCTTTAACGTTGCGTACTGGCAAAAATGGGATCGCATGCTTCGATTCGCGCGAGAGGAGAACATGAATATATCTATCGTTCTCGATATGAACGATGGCAAAATTCATCCCGCGGCTGGTAGCGCTGACGAACATCGTTTCATTCAATATGCTGTCAACCGATTGGCGGCGTTCTCCAATATTACGTGGGATCTTGGCGACGACCTCGATAGCTACCGCGACGAAAAATGGACCCATGAAACAGGTACGCTTCTCGAGCAGTGGGATCCCTACCATCACCTGGCGACCAGTCATCCGGCGGTGAGTATGACTCACCAGGACAGAGCTTCGAACTGGTTTGGTTTCACCTCGTATCAGGAATGGTCGCGTAAACAGCACGCCTTAATGTTGGAATCGCGCAAGCTGCAGGAAAAGGCAGGCCGCATCATCCCGCAGACCAATGAAGAATACGGTTACGAGGACCATTATCCGTTGTGGGCGTCGCCCGGGGAGGATTCCGCGGATGTGTTGCGGCGAACAGCCTGGGACATTGTCATGGCGGGCGGCTATCAGACCGCCGGAGAGACGGTGCGGCGCGGTACCAATATATGGCCCGACACAGGCGGTGGCTGGATGAATGGGCGTGGCGATGACACCATGACCATGTTTCTTGGTTACGGGCACATGGTGGATTTCATGACCAGCTTTGATTGGTGGAAGACCAATCCCCACGACGAACTGGTGGACAACGGAAACTACTGCCTCGCAGACCCCGGAAAAATTTACGCCGTGTACCTTCCGAATGCCGGCAAGGTTACGATTCATCTTCAACCGGGTCATTATCGGGCGCATTGGTTCAATGCGTTGTCGGGCGAGAAGATTTCGCTGCCTGATGTGGATGGTCCTGTTTGGACCTCGCCGGATGCTCCGGGGCGTTACGATTGGGCGTTGCTTCTCCGGGCTGACTAGCCAGTGAGAGCTCCTCGATAGAGATTGGAAACTCTGGCAGAGAAAACTGGCCATGGAAAAGTTGAAAAGAAAAAGTCGCTTTTCATCCTTTTCCGCAGTCACGACGACGCAATTTACTCTCGAGGATGAGATACGGATGTCATCTTATGTGTGTAAGCGGAAGCTAACTTCCTTCCTGCCTCAACTCCGAATGAAGCGGATGGTCTCAGCGTTCATATTTGTAGCCTTGCTGGCTGTGTCTTCGCTTTCGGCACAAACAGTTCCGCAAGATCCCGTGCTGAGTTGGATGAATACAATCGCACAACAAGAGCTACAACAGCGAGCGGAGGCGATTGGTGAAATCCATACCAGGGCTGAGGCCGAGCAGCGGAAACAGTTGATGCGCACAAAACTTTTAGACGACTTGGGCGGATTGCCCGACTACAACGGGCCGTTGAATCCAAAAGTTACCGGCGAGATCCGTACTGATTCCTACACTATCGAAAAAGTGATGTACGAAAGTCTGCCGGGCTTTTACGTTACCGCCAATGTCTATCGGCCGAACCGCCCAGGTCGCTATCCGGCGGTGCTGCTGCAATCTGGCCACACGCAAGAGGGGAAACCGGAAAACCAGCGACTCGCGGCCAATCTGGCGATGAAAGGGTTTGTCGTCTTGTGCTTCGATCCTATCGGGCAAGGCGAGAGAGTACAGACGTATAGCCGGCAATTGGATGCACCGCTGGCGGGCTGGTCCGTTCCGGAACATATTGAGATGGGCGCTCAGGCCCAATTGATTGGTCAGGGACTAGCTCGGTACTTTATTTGGGATGCGATGCGTTCCATCGACTATCTTGCCAGTCGGCCAGATGTGGACGCCTCCCGCATAGGAGCCGCAGGTTGCTCCGGGGGAGGCGCACTGACAACATTCACTGGGGGTCTCGACCCGAGACTCAAAGTCGTCATTCCAGCCTGTTATCCCAGCTTCTTTCCAGTTGTTATTTCCCACGGAAGGATCGGGCGGCCCGGATGCGGAAATGGTCTATTCCGCATCTTTTAGCAAGCGGATTGGACACGGCTGATTTTGTGGAGTTGCGTGCCCCCACGCCGTGGCTGCTCCAGACAACCGAACATGATGAATATCACTTCAGCCACCAGGGAGTCAAACTGGTCTACGAAGAAGCTCGGAAGTGGTTCGCTATATACAAGGCCCAGGATAACGTTGGTTTCCTGATGGGACCGGGTTCGCACGGTATGCCCCTCGTCAGTCGGGAAGCCGTCTATGAATGGATGAATCGCTGGTTAAAAAACGGCCAGGGAGATTCCCATGAACAGCCTGTAAAGATGTATCCCAACTATGAGTTGTTGGCGACAAAAAGCGGCAATGTCGAGGATGAAGCCGGCAGCCGAAAGCTCTACCAGATACTGTCTGCCGACTTTCGTGCCCAGGAACGGCAAGGAACGATTCCTGAGCTGATGACGAAACTGCGGAATCTGAAAATTCCAACCGATGGCTCCGCGCCAAAGGTAAAGATCCTGGATCAATCAAACAGCCCTTCAGGCCAGCAGGAGCACATTCAGTTTGAAAGTGACCCCGGAATATGGCTCAACGCCACACTTTATATTCCGTCCTCTCCCGGACGAAAACCCGCCGTATTGATGATGAAAGGACGGCTGGCATTTCGGTACTTCACGGACAGCCACGATGGCGGAACAGGTGGCCAACATGGGTCAGGTTGTGCTGGAAATGGAACCTCGGAAATCCGAGATGAACTACAACGAAGGCCAATATAGCGGAGATTGGGTAACAAATATGCAGGCCAACCTGATCGGCCAGAACCTGCCTGCGTTGCGAGCCCATGACCTACTCCGCGGCGTCGATCTGCTAAAGGCCCGTTCCGATGTCGATCCCGACTCAATTCGTGGCGCCGCCAGCGGCGTGCAGGGCATCTGGCTTTTGCTAGCGGCTGCATCGGATTCTCGGATCAGCAAAATCTGGCTCGACAGAACTCCTTATAGTCTGCGCGCGGCGCTGGACAATTCAATTGCTTCCGACTTATGGGATGCAGTCATACCCGGCTTTATCCTCCATTGGGATCTCAACGATCTGGTCAAAGCAATGGGCAAGCGGCAGGTCATGTGGACAGACCCAACAAACTGGATGAACCACATTGTCGCTCTTGGCCCGCCGTTCCAATATCGTTACGTTCTCGGCGACACCACCGATTTAGCGCATGCACAGGATGATGCGTACATCCATGAACTGCTCCACTAAATTTGGATCAACCAAATTCCGGCCCGGCGGCGGCAAGCAGCCGTGCAGGATTGCCCGGCAGTGCGGGGAGACCAAGTGCCATGCGCGTGAAGTGACGCTTTTGACGAAAGCCATGTGAGATCAACGTCGGAATGAGTTCGCTTCCCGCATCCAGGACATCGACAAAAACGCGGCCGGTCGCCGCGTGGATTGCCGCAGTTGCCAGAGCAGGAGCTTCCGCAGGTTCGGCAACGATGGGGCCGAGATGCGAGGCTACCGATCCCTCGCCGCAGGAGGGCGAAGCCGTTGGGAGATTGAAATGCAAGACTGCCTGGTCGTGACAGGAAGTCCTCGAGCAAGAAGCGCCGGTCAGCGCCGAACGCGAATTGATCAAGTGCAAGGTTGATTGAAGTGAGACGCGGCGCAACCCCAACCCCGCCGCCTTGACCTTCCCAGCGTTCCATCATGCAGAGCGGCACGAAGCCAAGCTTTGCATACATCTCCGTCGCATCCGGAGCCGCATCCAGCAGCGCTGCCCGTCCACCTCGTGCAGGAGCGAGGCGCACGCGGCGACGAGACGGGTAGCCAGTCCGCGCCGACGCCATTCGGCAGTGACAAGCACCATGGAAACCCAACCGAATGCCGATCCATACGGCAGCACTGCAGCCGTGGCTACCAGGCGGTCGTCAATTGCGAATCCAAGTACTGTGCCATAGGTGAAGAACACTGCCCAGTCTGCCGCGTTCTGATTCCAGCCTGCCTCTTCTGACAGAAGAAGAGCCCGCGAGATCCAGGCTGCATCCAGCGGTATTGGTTGGAGTGTGTCAGTCGACGACATTTTTCGGAACTCTCGAAATGAAGTGAAAGGCCGTTGCTAGTGGATCATAATACTGTGGCAGATAGCGAGTCGCGTGCGAACTGGCTAGTTTTTCCAATAGGGTTCAGGCTGCGATAATAGGAGTGAAAAGGAAGAACACCATGAAGATAGCAGTCGGCAGCGATAGCGCCTCGCATTTTTCCACGGCGATTTGCGCGTATCTGGAAGAGAAGGGCGTGGAACTAGTTCGCTGCGGCCAATGCTGCGGAGAACAGGCAGACTATGTCGACGCAGCTCGGGCAGTCGCTGAACATGTCGCTGCCGGCCGATGCGATCAAGGCTTGCTCTTTTGCTACACCGGCACAGGCGTGACCATCATCGCGAATAAAGTTCCAGGGGTTCGCGCTGCGTTATGCGTGGACACATTCGCAGCTCGCATCGCGAAGTTGGCGAACAACGCCAACGTGCTTGTTCTTAGCATGCGCTATACGGGCGAACCGCTGGGAAAAGAAATCGTGGATGAGTGGCTGGCGACCGAACCCTCCACCGAGCCGCGTCGTGTCAATTTCCATCGCAAGACAGAAGAACTTGATCGCCTCTATCGAAGTGCATCTCCCGACAAGGCCAATCTAATCGAAAGCACCCGCTAGGAGTCGCGAGTACTCAGAGCGAAATCCCACGCTTCCACGGGATGAAGTCGTACTGTCCGTTCAGCTCCGCTTTCGTGTGCCTGCGTCCGCTGGCAACGTCGATCACGGTTTCCAACATGTCGGCTGCGGCATCCTCAATGGTCGAGTCGCCGGTGATAATGCCGCCCGTGTCGATATCGATGATGTCGGACATTCGCGTCGCCATTTGCGTATTCGTCGCTACTTTGACAACGGGAGCGATGGCATTGCCGGTCGGCGTGCCCATGCCGGTAGTGAAGAGGACAATGTTCGCTCCAGCACCTACCTGGGCGGTGACACATTCCACATCATTGCCTGGGGTGCAGAGCAGACTCAGTCCGGGGGTGGTCGCGTATTCCGGATAATCCAGCACGTCTACTACCGGCGATGTGCCGCCCTTACGCGCCGCTCCGGCGGATTTCATCGCATCGGTAATCAATCCGTCTCGGATATTTCCCGGCGAAGGGTTCATTTCAAAGCCGGAGTGGACGGCTTTCGCTCGCGTCGCATAGGTTGTCATTAGCTCGACGAAGCGGTCGGCGGCGGCCTGGTTTACGGAGCGATCGATCAGACCCTGCTCGGCGCCGCATAGCTCAGGAAACTCCGACAAAATCGACTTGCCGCCGAGAGCTGCCAGCAAATCTGAGAGATGGCCAAGCGTTGGATTTGCCGAGATGCCGGAGAAACCATCAGACCCGCCGCACTTCAGGCCGACAGTCAGCTTGGTGAGCGGAGCGGGAGCGCGCTGCACCTTGTTGGCTTGCTCCAGGGCGGAAAATGTCTGGTCGATGGCGCGACCCAGCATGTTTGATTCGAGACCCAGAGCCTGTTGATCGAAGATGAGGACGGGTTTGCTCGCCTGCGGATCACGTTTGCGAATCTCTTCCAGCAGAATGGATATTTCCGCGTTCTGGCATCCGAGACTGAGCACCGTGGCGCCCGCGACATTGGGATGCTGGATGTATCCGGCCAACAGCCCGCAGAGTGCGCGCGCATCCTGCCGGGTGCCGCCGCAGCCACCTTCATGGAAAAGAAACCGGACGCCATCGACGTTGGGGAAAGTCGGGTTCGACGTTTCATGCACCGCAGGAGCGGTTGTGTCCGTTCTCGATTTTGACTCATTGCGGCGAACGATGAGATCCCGGACCTGACGGCGGTACTCGTTCGGCTTGCGATAGCCGAGTTCCTCTTCAAACGCTTCTCGCAGCAATTCAACATTCCGGTTCTCGCAGAACACGAGCGGCAGAACCAGCCAGTAGTTCCGCGTGCCTACCTGGCCATCCGCACGGTGATAGCCAAGAAATGTGCGTTGCTGCCATTGGGAGACGCTGGGCGGGGTCCACGGATGAGGCGTACGCGTGGTTGAATATGAGCTTGCGTCGTGCTGCAAATTTCTTGTCGTCACCACGCCGCCAGCGGGGATTGGCTCGCGAACCTTGCCCACGATGACGCCATACATGACCACTTCCGCGCCAACCGGCATCTCGCGTTCGACAAACTTGAACTTCGCAGGCACATCGGCAACGGGAATATATGTTTTTCCGGCATAGGTCACCGGCACGTTCGCTGCAAGAGGGGTCAACGCAACCAGCACGTTATCGCGCGGATCGAGTTTCAGAACTTTTCGTACATCTGCCACAAATTTTTCCTCGGAAATCCCTGTTGAATTGCGGGAACTTTCACTTTATAGAATATCGCGGATGGCGAGCGATGCGCTGCACCCAGCACGTGGCGCTTACCTTATGCATTTGCATTCAATTCTGGGCCGCTGTCCTGATGACTGAGATGAGGCACCAGCATCTGGAAAAGCAACACCGCGACGATATAGCTACATCCACAAACTGCAAACAGGATGGAGTAGTTATGAGTGCGGCTAAGTATGAATCCAGCCACGGTGGCAAAGACAGTCCCACCCAGAGCGCCAGCTGTGCCCCCGATGCCCACCACCGTAGCAACCGATCGCGCACGGAACAAGTCCGAGGGGGTCGAGAAGAGGTTGCACGAGAAGCCTTGATGTGCGGCGGCTGCTATGGTGATCAGCGATACAGACATCCACAATGTTGCAACGTGGGCAGCAAGAATGACCGGCAGAGCGGCCACTGCGAAGAGGCCCATTGCTGTCTTCCGGCTAAAGTTTACGGAGCGTCCGTGCTTGATCCAAATCCCGGAGAGCCAACCTCCAAAGATGCTTCCGATGCTGGCGCCGAAGTAGATGACAACCAGCGGAACGCTCATCTGCGCCAGGGTAATGTGGAAGCGGGCGCTGAGAAACTTTGGTCCCCAGAACAGATAGAACCACCAGACCGGGTCGGTAAGAAATTTTGAACTGGCAAAGGCGATGGTTCCGCGGTTGGTCACAAAGGACCAGAACGACCGATTCTCCGCCAACTGTGCAGGTGTCAGGGATATCTCGTTCAGTTGCGATTCGGCGGGGCGCAAACGGTTGTACGGGAAGAGCAGCCATACGATGAGCCAGAGCATGCTCATACTGGCTGTGAAAATAAAGCCGTAGCGCCATCCCCAGCGGAGTGCGATGAACGGAATGACAATGGGGGCCAGTAGCGCGGCAAAATTGGTGCCGGAATTAAAGATACCGGTTGCCAATGCGCGTTCTTGTTTGGGAAACCATTCCGCTACCGCCTTCAGCGCGGCAGGGAAGTTTCCCGACTCTCCAATTCCCAGAAAGAATCGTGCGACGCCAAATCCAAAGGCGCTGCTGACAAACGCATGCGCGGCGGAAGACACGCTCCAGATAGCGACAAAAATTCCATATCCTTTGCGTGTTCCGAAGCGATCCACCACGCGCCCGGCAAGTAGATAGGCCAATCCATAGGCGAAGGTGAAGCAGGCGATCATGTTTCCGTAGCTCTCTTCGGTCCAGTGCAGATCTTTTTGCAGCAGAGGAGCCAAAATGCCTAGGACCTGGCGGTCCATGTAGTTTGTGGTGGTGGCCAGAAATAACAGTGCGCAGACAAACCAGCGCATCCGGCCAATGCCATCCTCTGGTTTACGCACGATTCGCACTTCCAGCTGCTGCACCTGACTCACTTCACTTTGTCCTAACCGTAGAGCACGCACCTGACGATGAAAAGATGGCTGCGGAATCATCGCCGAAAAAACAGGTCGAGACGCGTCTTCGCGCGCCGCTATACCTACTGCAATCCCGTTACTTTACGAAGCGATCGTAGCCAACCAGAGCCATCGGGGTGAATCGTTGCAGCGGGTGGAATTTCTCGCAACGATGCAAAAAGCAATCGAAACGAGAGCAAAACAGTCTAGTTATACCACGCCAATTTGAAGATGCTGAAATGACGCCTACTGCTTCCGAAGCGTTCTTTCGTTGAGGAAATACTGGAGAGAGCAACTTATTTTGCAGCGACCGGTCCTGTCGATCCGCGGACGCGGAGCGTCGATTTCAGCAGTATTTGCCGTGGTTTCGCGTCGGCTTGCTCCCCTGATGGCAGAATTGATTGCAATAGCAAATCGACAGCTGCCTTTCCCATCTCATACGTAGGTTGTCCGATGGTGGTAAGGCTTGGGCTAACAACTTCAGCCCAATCCGCATCGTCGAAACTCATCACACTGACACGCGAGGGGCAGGGAACTTTCAATTCCGTTAGCGCCCGCAGGATCCCCAACGCCATGCGATTGTTCAAAGTGAAAATTGCCGTCGGCGGATCGGAGGACTGGAGTAGGCTCAGCCCGATACGATAACCGCTCTCAATGTGAGAATCGCCCTGTCGCAGATGCTCCTCGCGGATCAGGAGATTCGTCTCTTGCATCGCTTTTCGGCAGCCCTCGACTCGATCGATGCTGGTTGAGTGGGTAAGCCGGCCGCAGATGACGGCAATCCTTTCATGTCCCAGTCCCAGCAGGTAACGAACCCCGTTATAGCAAGCATCGAAGTTATCAGTAACGACGCAATTTACTTTGGCTTTCATGGGAATGCAGTCGATGAAGACAATGGGAGCGCGGTCCCGTGCCAGGGTCTCACGCGCGGCATAGGAATCGGTCGGCGCTAGAAGGATTCCGTCGACTCGCTTGGTATGTAAAGCATTCAAGTGCCGGAGTTCAAGATCTGGTTGATCGTTCGAATTGCAGACCAGCACTTCAAAGCCGTGCTCAATGGCCTGGTCCTCAACACCACGCAAAGCCTCCACAAAAAATGGATTTGTGATGTCCTGGACCACTAATCCCAGCATGTGGGTCCGTCCAGTTCGCAGGCCGCGTGCTCCCGCATGCGGAGAAAAGTTCATCGCGGCAATTGCTTTTTTCACTACAGCGGTTAACTCAGGCCCCACAATGCCTTTGTTATTGACCACAGCCGATACGGTTGAGATCGATACGCCGGCGAGGCGAGCAACGTCGCGCATCGTGTAAGAAGTTTGCTTGGCCATCAGTATCGCTTTCCACTCAAACGCTTGGGTGTAGGGCCCGCCGTCAGTCGAAATAGAGAGACATCGGCAATATTTCCAACCGTTAATATTTCGCTCATCGTAATCCAGTTAGAGGGGGTGGTCTACAAGGCTCTGAATCAATAGTAAATGCACAGCCGCACGGGGCGCACACGATTGTCAGGACCTGGGGTAAATTTTATCGTATATCACAACGTTTCGATTCATATTGACAAACGAAATGCGAGGTAGTAGATTGGTTTTTTCTTCGGAAAGATGCAGTTAGAGGGCCGTATGTAGAAGCTTTTTGCGTCTACCGTCTGCATCCGGCTAGCAAGCATCTCAACATGGAATCTAAAAGTTATCGTAACGCTTCGAAGAAAGTAGGCATGGGATCTTTCTATCTGGTATTGAAAGTTTCCAACGGAGCAGATCGCGTTGCGGCTTGGCTTTCCGTGTGGCGAGCTTAGGCGCTGTCTGCCAGAGCAGATTCGGTGACGTAGCCGTTTATAACGAAGATCATACATCGACCCGAAAGCATATAAGGTCCATCGCAATAGGGCGCATCCAGACGTTTACCGCAAATGACGGGTCGAATCCAAGCCGGTATTTGTTTTCGACAACGATTTGTCTGAACCTAGGCCGCTTACCGTGGCTTTTATCGTTAGCATGTGTGCAATGAAGAGCTAGTCAGGACTGACAGTGACGAAGGACAGCAAGATATCGCGACGCAGCTTGATGAAGGTTGGCATGGGGGCAGCGGCCACGAGCTTACTCTCTGTAAATTACCTGCCTCCTGCTGTAGCGGCAACACCCGCCGAAGAACCTGGATCTGTTTCGAGCGATCGATTTAGCCCTGAAAAGAAGCCGATCAACTACGTGAATGTTCTTTTTGGGACTGCATCTCTGGACGACAGGGCATTGATTGGAAATGCTCCTCCATATGGGGAGGAACTCTATACGGGCATGGTTTGCCCGGGAGCGGCGCTTCCTCACGGCATCGACCTCAGTCCAGTGAACAAAGACATTAGTCTCGCGTATCCTCACGGAAACCTCTACTCCTATATCTATCCGCGTCGAACGATGGTTGGCTTCTCGTCGATGGTAGACGACATGCTGTTGATGCCCCTGGTGGGAGACTGGACTACTCCTCCCGACCGGATTCGATATGCGTCCCTGTACGACAAGAATCGTGAAAGATCAACGCCTGGCCACTATTCCGTCTACTTGCAAGATCACAAGATTCAGGTCGACCTGACTGCCACGGAACTTACAGGGTTTTATCAATTCACCTTTCCAAAGGCGGATCGAGCGACAATTCTGCTGGATCTGGGGCCCAACCGCGATTCCACATTGGAAGTTGTAGATGACAGAACAGTTCGAGGACGGACCCAGGACGGGAAAGCCTTCTTCATTGCGGAATTCTCAAAACCGTTTAAGACCTGGGGAACATTTCATCGAGACCCTTCACTTCCAGGGATGATTGGGTATGGATGGTTTGTTCTTGGCATGGATAAAGTGAGTCCGGGAAACCGCTCGGAAACTGGAACCTATACGGGTTGCTATTTGGAATATGAGACAGAAGAGGGTGAGACGATCCAGATAAAAGTTGCAGCTTCGGGAAGCTTTGAACAAACGCGTACGACAATTGAGCGTGAGAATCCAGGATGGCAATTAGAAACAGTAAAGAAGGATGCCGCTAAGACGTGGAGCAAGAAGCTAGCTTCGATTGAAGTGAAAGGCGGAACAGAGAAGCAGCGAGCTATATTTTATTCCTCTTTGTACCATGCATTTGCTAGCCCAACAATTACCGCAAAAAAAGGCGATCAGTTTATTGGACTCGATGGAAAGCTACACGTTGCTGAGCATGACCGATATGACCTGGTGCCGTACTGGGACACGGGAAGAAATCAGATTGTTCTATTGACGCTGCTGGAGCCTGAAATAAAAGTGAATATTCTGCAGTCTCAGGTAGATATGGCTAAGGAGTCAGGATGGATGGGCACTTCCTTCCATGGAGACCATGCCGTTGCGATGTATCTGGGTGACTGGCAGCGTGGACTTAGTTTCGATTATGAGAATGTGTATCAATACCTCCATAAGAATGCAACCGATCCCAAAGGTCCAAGAGCCAACTTGGCTGAATATCTGGAGAAAGGTTGGATCCACGACGTTATCGTGGAACATCCTAGCCCTCCCTATGAAGGAGGCAACGCTGGTGTCTCAAAGACGCTGGAATATTGCTATGACGACTATTGCCTTTCGGTCTATGCCAGAAAGCTAGGCAAAGAGGAAGATGCTCGTATGTTTCTCGCTCGTGCGAGCAATTACAAGAATGTGTGGGATCCCTCCACGGGTTTTATGCGGGGCCGTGAAGAAGATGGTTCGTGGATCACTCCGTTCTATCCCACCGAGCCCTATTACAACTTTATGTACAAGGAATCGAATTCCTGGCAAACGACGTGGTTTGTGCCGCACGATGTGCAGGGACTCATCACTTTGATGGGAGGCCGCGAGTGTTTTGTGAAACGCTTGGATGATTTTTTTGCGATTCCATATCGCCCCAAAGCGATCGCACGGGATATTACAGGGATGATTGGCCAATACTGCCATGGAAATGAGCCTGATCATCAGGTCCCATATTTGTATAACTGGGCTGGAACTCCGTGGAAGACTCAGGAAGTTGTGCGCAAGATCATGCAACAGATGTATGGAAGCGATAAAGCTGGCTTAGGTCTGGCCGGAATGGACGATCGGGGAGAAAACTGTTCATGGTACGTGATGAGCGCGATGGGTTTCTACACTGTAGATCCTTCGCGGGCGGAGTATGCGTTGGGAAGCCCATTGTTTGATGAAATCGCGATTCATATGGGAAATGGGAAAGACTTCAGGATCGTTGCTAGCGATAATTCGGACCAAAATATCTATATTCAATCCGCAACGTTGAATGGGGAACCTCTCAATCGCCCGTGGTTTCCGCATTCCGCCATCGCAGGCGGTGGGGAGCTTCGATTGAACATGGGGTCAAATCCAAACAAGAGTTGGGGAAGCACTGCGGAAGCCGCACCGCCTTCCATGTCTTCATAAGATTTCCACGAACTGAAAGAACGCGTCATACATGGTTCGCGTGCCGGAATAATTTGTTTTGCAGTTGAAGTACTTGTCAGGGATGGCCCGGTGATGAAGCAACTTCGTCGATATTTATTCTGCGGGATCTTTGCTGGAGCTGTGACTATATCGTTGGTCCTCCTTCTTATTTCTGCTCCGGCGCAAGCGCAGCAAACCGCACAGGCTAAGGCAGCCGATGACTTTGCCGACCAGCAAACTGCAGATGCTGTGAAGGCTTTGTCAATCCAATCTCAGACCGTGATTCAAGGGATATCGCAACTAAGCTCCATCCCAATTGTGGATTGGCGATTTCATATTGGAGATCTGGTACATGGGGAATCGGTAAATCTGGATGACTCTGCATGGAAAATCATTCACGCGCCCTATCAAACTACAACGACCGATATTGTCTGGCTGCGAACATGGATCGAGGTTCCCCAGGATCTACACGGATATGACCTGACCGGTTCCAGAATATGGATCAAATCGTGGAGGGATAACGCAGTAACCGTGTATTTCAACGGGCAACGGGTTGCCGGGGGCGAGGACCTGGAGCCGATAGTTCTGTTTAATTCCGCAAAGCCCGGCGATAGGGTACTTGTGGCAGTCAGAATGGGTAAGACGGATGATGCCAAGTGGGTACCGGATGCGAACCTGCGAATCGATGCAGATGCCAATCGTCCCAGCCCAGAGGAAATGTATACCGAGTTTGTATCTGCGGCGTTGCTGATTCCCGACCTTGCAAAAGATGTGCCCGCTGAGAAAGCAGTCTTGGAAAAGGCCATTGGGGATGTAGATCTGCATGCGCTGGAAATTCATGATCAGCAGAAGTTTGATCATTCACTGGGCCAATCGCAGCACGATCTCATGCCAATCAAACCGACCTTGCAGCAGGCCACATTCCACCTGACAGGGAATTCGCATATCGACGCGGCATGGCTGTGGCCTTGGACGGAGACAGTTGATGTGGTAAGACGCACGTTCGGCACTGCGCTCCAGTTGATGGATGAATATCCCACGTACACATATACACAATCGGCCTTGCAATACAACGAATGGATGGCAGAAAAATATCCTGACATGAATGCGGAGATCAAACGGCGTATTCAAGAAGGACGCTGGGAAGTCGTGGGCGGAATGTGGGTTGAGCCGGACCTGAATATGCCGGGTGGTGAGTCGCAGGTGCGGCAACTGCTGATCGGTCAGCGCACCCTGCAACAGCTCTACGGCGTAACTACGCGCATCGGTTGGAACCCCGACTCGTTCGGATATAACTGGCAATTACCACAAATCTATAAGAAGTCTGGGATGGATTACTTTGTAACGCAAAAAATGGCATGGAACGAAACGAATCCACTGCCATTCAAGCTGTTCTGGTGGGAATCCCCGGATGGCAGCAAGGTGCTTGCTTACTTTCCCCACAGTTATGCGAATGAGGATCTGGATCCTGTGCGGCTCTCCAATGATCTTGTGAAGGCAAGGACGCAGTCTCCGGGCATGCTCCAGATGATGGATTTATATGGAGTGGGCGATCATGGCGGCGGCCCGACCCGCGCCATGCTGGATCAGGGTTTGTACTGGATGCAAGCGGGAAAAGTAGTCCCCGTGATGAAGTTTGGCACTGCACAGAGCTACTTTAGCAATATTGAGAAGGAGATTTCTCCTAACTCCCCTGTGTGGAACTATGAAGTGATGGCCAAGGGTGCCGAAGTATTGCCTACCCCACCGGCAGGTGAAGTATCCATTCCAACATGGAAAGATGAATTGTATTTTGAACATCACCGCGGCACCTACACCACCCAGGCCAACCACAAACAGAACCTGCGTGACAGTGAAGAATGGATGCTGAATGCAGAAAAATATTCCTCTCTCGCGTGGCTCGATGGGCAAGCGTATCCGGCGACAGAGTTAAATGATGCGTGGAAGAAGGTTCTGTTCAATCAGTTTCATGACCTTGCCGCAGGATCGGGAATTGGGATCATCTATCAAGATGCGCAGCACGACTACGATCAAGTACGCTGGGCAACTCAGGAAGTCTCTTCGAAGGCGCTCGACACAATTCAGGCTCGTATCGACACGCGCGCGGCAGGATCTGTGCCAGTGTTGGTCTTCAATCCGCTTGGATGGCAGCGCTCCGGGCTAGTCAAGGTCGCTGTGCAAATGCCGGCGGCAACTGAAAACGGAGTTTCCATACTGGACGCAAAAGGCCGCGTGCTACCGTCGGAAATAATCTCCAGCGATGCCCAGACGAATACCTACCATCTGTTGGTTAAAGTAACCGATGTTCCCTCGCTTGGCTATGAGGTGTTGCATGCGGTACCAGGAACACGGCCCTTTGCAAGCGATCTAAAGGTAAGCGGAACAACGCTGGAAAATGCGACGCTCAGGGTGACAGTGGACCCGCACAATGGGTGCATCACGAGTCTCTATAACAAAAAAGACAACTTCGAAACGCTGGCACCAGGAGGCTGCGGCAATCAGCTGCAAGTATTCAAAGACACTCCACAGGCGGATGACGCATGGAACATTGATCCGGGAACATTGGATCATTTCACTCCGCTTACAAAGGTAGATGCGGTGCAACTGATCGAGAAAGGGCCGCTCCGTGGTGTGATCCGAGTTTCGCGGACATGGCATAACTCAAAGTTTGTGCAGGACATTACGCTCTATGCAAACTCCGATCAGGTGGATGTCGTGAATGACATCGACTGGCATGAAACGCACATTCTACTGAAGACGGCTTTTCCGTTGGCAGCGTCAAGCAACATGGCAACTTATGAGATTCCTTATGGAACGATCGAACGGCCGACGACACGGAATAACAGTTGGGAACAGGCGAAGTTTGAAGTGTCTGCATTACGCTGGGCTGACCTGGGCAATGGAACAAACGGCTTCTCGCTAATTAACGAATCAAAATATGGATACGACTGCAAGGGCAACCTGCTGCGGCTGACACTACTGCGGTCCCCCGTGGAACCTGATCCGAACGCCGACCGTGGGCACCACCATTTCAGCTATTCTCTCTATCCGCACGGCGGCGATTGGAAAACGGCGCTTACAGTTCGGCACGGTTATGAATATAACTACCGACTCCGAGCGATGCAGGTGGAACCGCATACAGGTGTGCTCCCGTTGGAGCATTCCTTCCTCGAGTTGAACGACAAATATGTAGTTCTGACGGCGGTCAAGAAGGCCGAGGATGCGAACGGGCTCATTTTGCACTTTTATGAGTGGGCTGGCAAGCAAAGCAACGTCGCAATCCATATTCCTCCCGGAGCGACTTCTGCGGTCTTGACTAATTTAATGGAGAAACCCGAAGGGCCGCTGTTGCCAATCTCCGACTCAGGCGAAATTACAGTGCCAGTGCATCCCTACGAGATTCTGTCGGTTCGGATTAATTATCCTTCGAACGAAAATGGCGGTCATCTCGATCGCATGAGTTGGAAACGATGAGGAGCATTCCGTGAGTAGGTTGCAATCGGGAGGATCTTTGAAGTCGGCGCCGCAATCCGTTCGCTGGAAGGGACGGAACGCCACACGATTGGGCAATGGCCTGGTCGAGTTGACCGTCTTGACACGTGGTGGACATTTCGCCGAGTTCCGATTTGCAAATGAAAGCGGGCGCCATCGCAGAACGTGCTGTGGGAAGCGGCATGGATGAAATCGGGGTCCAATGGAAGCCTGCTCGATGAACGATCGAAGACGGCCGGCTTTACGGGACATGCTCTATGTCTCGATTATTTTGGCGCGCCCTCGCCAGAGGAAGCTGCGGCGGGCCTTCCCATCCATGGCGAGGCAGGTGCCGCAGATTGGAGCGTGCATGAATTGCTGGAGCGGGAAAATATCGGCTGTCGATGGAATGTGCACCTACCTGTCGCACAGCTTTGCTTCGAACGAACAGTCCGTCTGAGAAATCAAGAAAGCGTCGTGTATGTGGAAGAGACTGTCACCAACGAACGCGCTGTGGATCATGCCTGCCAATGGGTGCAGCATGTAACATTCGCTTCACCGTTTCTCAGTCCAGCAGAAAGCACATTGGCAGTCTCAGCAGTGCACGGAATCACATCTCCGTCAGGCTATGAAGGTGGTTCACTGCTTGCGGACAATCAAGAATTTTTGTGGCCGTATGCTCCTGGACGAAATGTCAATGGAACCACAGTGGATCTAAGATTGCCTTTCTCCGTAAAGGGTCGCGGTTTTGAGGCTGCGGTCCAGCTCGATTCGCGACGCGAGGTGGAATTCCTGTTGGCAATGAATTGGAAACTGCGCCTGGGTGTTGGGTATTGTTTTCGCAGGCAGGATTTCCCGTGGATGGCGATTTGGGAGGAGAATTGTGCGCGGCCCGACAAACCATGGAATGGCAACACGCAAACCCGCGGCATGGAGTTTGGCACGACACCTCTGGCAGTAGGGCGCGAACAGACTCTTCGACGAGGGAACACTTTGGGTATTCCAACATGGTGTGTTATCCCCGCACGAGGAAAAAGAACGGCGCGATATTTATTTTTTCTTTTTGTAATCCCAGACGGAATCCACTCTATCGAACGTGTCGAAACAAAGGGTAACGCCATCACCCTCGGAGATGGGCGTGCCGATTCTTCTTTTTCAATTTCCGGGGATGGGTGCGAAGACTTTCTTTTGGGTGACAACGGACTGAATGGAATGGCCCGTTGCGACTAAACGCAACTGCACGTCGATTCAGTAGGATGTGCGTTGGTGAAATGGAAAACATGCTAACTACTTCCAAAGAGCTATCCTGGCTCGAACTTGCTCTCGCTCCGCTGCCAAAACTTCGCGTGGCAGTGTTGGGTGACTTTTGCCTGGATGCTTATTGGCAACTCGACACACGTGAGACCGAGTTATCTATCGAGACTGGATTGCCGGTGCGACGAGTGCACAGTCAGCGCTACTCGCTTGGAGGCGCCGGCAATGTTGTGGCCAATTTGATCGATCTGGGTGTTGGTCGAGTGCAGGCAATTGGAGTGGTGGGAACAGATCTTTTTGGAGCGGAGTTGTTGCGTCTACTGCATGAGCGCAGCGCGGACATTGACGGCAATATGGTGATCGATCAGCATTGGCAGACCATGGTATATGCCAAACCCTGCAGTGGAGATGAAGAAGAAAGCCGGATCGATTTCGGCGCCTTCAACGTGCTTACGGAGAAGATTGTCGACTCGCTGATCGCAGCGGTCAACCGCGCCGCATTGGAAAACGACGTCATCATCCTGAATCAGCAAATTCCCAGTGGCGTTAGCAGTCTTGCAGTGATTGAAAGAATCAACCAGGTGATTGCAGATCATCCAACTACACATTTTGTGGCTGACGCTCGACATCGTCCCGATCTATACCGAGGAGCGACGTTGAAATTAAATGTCGAGGAGGCTGCCAGATTCTTGAGCAATCCTGTCGTGGGATTTGTTTCGACAGATGAGGCAAGAAGTCTTGCCTGTCGAATTTCACAAAAGACGGGAAAGCCTACCTTACTGACACGTGGTGAGCTTGGCATGCTTGTTGCAGACCGCGACGATGTTCACGAAGTCCCAGGAATTCAAATTCTGGAGAGAACGGACCCGGTAGGCGCGGGGGATACGGTGGTAGCTGTGTTCGCAGTCGTACTGGGCAGCGGGCAAGACCCGTGGGTTGCCGCCAGGCTGGCCAACATCGCCGCCTCCATCACAGTGAGAAAACTCCAGACCACCGGTACGGCTACACCTGCGGAGATTCTTGCCGTGGGTCCAGAGCCGGATTACATTATGGAGCCGGAATTAGCGGACTCACCTTGTCTTGCGCGATATATCGAGGGAACAGAGATCGAAGTTATTGGCGAATTGCCTTTCGATCTTCAAATTGAGCATTGCATTTTTGACCATGATGGCACGCTTTCCACTCTGCGCGAAGGATGGGAAAAAATTATGGAGCCGATGATGGTGCAGGAGGTACTGGGCCCTCAATATGAGGGCGCCGATCCTGCACTGTTCGCCAAAATCAAGAAAGAAGTCCGCAGTTTGATCGACCGCACCACAGGGATACAGACTTTGGTTCAGATGCAGCGACTGGCCGAGCTAGTCAGACAGGCCGGTTTCGTGGATGAGAGACGGATTTTGGATGAACATGGTTACAAGCGCATTTTTAATGAACAGCTTCTCAAGATGATCGAGAAGCGCATGACAAAATTGGAATCGGGCGAGCTGACTCCTGCCGATTTCCAGATAAAGAATGCGATGTTGCTGTTGCAGGAGTTGCATCGACGCGGAGTCAAACTGTATTTGGCCAGTGGGACGGATCAACCCGATGTCGTCACGGAGGCGAAGGCGATGGGATATGCGGACTTATTTGAAGGCAGGATATTTGGGGCAGTCGGAGATATTTCGATAGAGGCGAAAAAGATAGTTCTGGATCGCATTATTTACGAGAATAGTCTCGGTGGCCACCAGTTTGCGACGTTTGGTGACGGGCCGGTGGAGATGAGAGAGACGCGGAAGTGCAGAGGATTCGCGATCGGTGTCGCCAGTGATGAAGTGCGAAGGTCTGGATGGAATATGTCGAAGCGCTCGCGGCTCATACGGGCCGGAGCCAATCTGATTGTGCCGGACTTCAGCCAGATTCCGGCATTGCTGAAGGCGATGCGGCTGGCGTAATTGGTATCCGCAATGAATGGGTTTCGACGAAGGAGCATGATGCAAATTGACAACCCAAAGATCGTAAGCATTGAAGAAATGCGTGCAGAGCGGGATAAGCTGGTTGCACAGGGTAAGCAGCTTGTCTTCACGAATGGATGCTTTGACATCCTCCATCGCGGTCATGTCACCTATCTCACGTTTGCTCGTAACCAGGGAGATGCGCTCGTTGTTGGCTTGAACACAGATGCTTCTGTGAAAGCGAATAAAGGAGACGATCGGCCGATCAATTCCGAACAGGATCGAGCCTTTGTGTTGGGATCGTTGCGGGCCGTGGATTTTGTGGTTTTATTTGGCGATAAAGAGCCCAAGGACATCATCGCGAAAATACTGCCTCAAGTGCTGGTGAAAGGAAGCGACTGGGCCCACTATGTGAGTGGCCGAGAGGTGGTAGAAGCCAATGGCGGAAGAGTAGTCCTGGCCGATATGGTAGAAGGACGCTCCACCACAAATACAATTCAGCGAATTTTGCAGGCCCATGCAAGGGAAGAGGCGGAATGAAGAAACAAATCGCAGTGACGGGCGCCGGAGGATTTATCGGACGCAATGTAGTTGCGGAATTAAACGCCCGTGGGTACGACAATCTTCTGCTGGTTGACAGCATGGGTTGCGACGAGAAGTGGCGCAGTCTGCTGGGCCTGCAGTACGAAGATTTTCTCCATCCGGATGAATTTTTGGCGAGCGTGGAGAAAGGGAAAATTGCGGAGCTAGACGCAATGATCCATCTGGGAGCTTGCAGCTCAACTACCGAACGCGATGCGGATTTTCTTCTGAAAAATAATTATCGCTACACGCGCATCTTGTGCGAGTACAGCATACGAGACAATACGCGATTCATTTATGCGTCAAGCGCGGCCACTTATGGGGACGGCAGTCATGGTTACAGCGATGATGTTGCCGAGCTGCCGATTCTTCGACCGCTGAATATGTATGGCTATTCCAAACATATGGTTGACTTGTGGGCACGGAAGCACGAACTGTTCGATCGCATTGTCGGCTTGAAATACTTCAATGTCTTTGGTCCCTGCGAAGACCATAAAGGAGATATGCGTTCGATGGTGGCGAAATCCTACGATCAGATTAAGAAGACCGGCAAGGTTGAGCTATTCAAGTCCTATCGGCCAGACTATGCGGATGGCGAACAAAAGCGGGATTTCATCTATGTGAAAGATGCTGTGGCGATGACCTTGCATTTCCTGGAACATCGCAATAATGGAGGATTGTTTAACTGCGGGACGGGGCACGCGCGGAGTTGGAAAGATTTGGCGACCGCGACCTTTGCCGCAATGAACCTTCCTCCGCAGATTGAATTTATTGCGATGCCAGAGGTGTTGCAAGGCAAGTATCAATACTTCACGCAGGCACCGATGGAGAAGATGCGGAAGGCCGGTTATACAACACCGTTCACTTCCCTAGAAGATGCGGTCTTCGATTATGTGACGACTTATCTGGACAAACGAGAGGTCGTGGAAGAAAAACAGCAGGAACACGGCTTGAAAGGGAAGGAACCTCGATGAGCTCCGTGATACGTAACAATCTGCGCGACGCAATGGCGACGCTGGAACAACTGGCAGGTCTCGAACCTGAAATGATTGCTGCTGCGGAGGCTATCTCGAGCGCTCTTATTTCCGGAGAAAAATTGATGGCCTGTGGCAATGGCGGCAGCGCTGCCGATGCGTCACATCTGACGACGGAATTTGTCTGTCGCTTCAACCAGGATCGCCGTCCCTATCCTGCAATCTCATTGACAGCCAATGGGGGTGACCTGACTGCCATCGGAAACGATTATGAGTTTAATGAGATTTTTGCGCGGCAGATTCGAGCCTTCGGCAAACCAGGGGATGTGCTGACTGCATTTACCACTAGTGGTCGAAGCGAGAATGTGCGTCGAGCTCTTTTGGCAGCGAGAGACCTGAAGATCAAAACGATTGCGTTTCTCGGCAAAGATGGCGGAACATGTGCCGGGCTGGCCGATATCGAAATGCTCGTCACCAGCAATGTGACTGCCAGAATTCAGGAAGGCCATCAGTTCTTGTTTCATACAATTTGCGAACTGGTGGAAGAGAGATTGCAGTCTCAGGACTGAGAGCCAAATGCCCGAGGCTCGGAACGTTTCGTTCGGGAAGCAAGAGCACGTTTGACGAGGTTTTGCTTTGGTGAAGTTGGAAACAGTGGAAGCTAGATCAGCAGTCGCGGAGCGGCCCAGCCGGCTCTTGTGGGTACTGTTCGCTTCATACTTTACATTTGGGATCGTTCTCAACGTAGTCGGAGTCGTGATCCCAATTCTGATTCATCAGTACCGCCTGAGTTTGTTTGCAGGGGGGCTGCTGGCATTTGCGTTGTACATCCCTTTTGGAGTGTGTTCGATCCCAGCTGGACTTCTCGCAGACCGTTTCGGGGCAAAACCGGTCGTACTCTCTGGAGTTTTTTTGATGGCGGTCGGTTGTGGCGCCATACCGTGGGCAGCCAGTTTCGTGGCGATCTCGATTCTTGCATTTGTGATTGGATCTGGCGTTGCTCTGCTGGAGACGGCTGGAAATCCGCTGGTCGCCCACCTCGATCGTCGGGAAAATTACCATCGAAATCTTACGCTGACGATCGGTTTTTGTGGAGTTGGCGCATTTGCGGGTCCTATTTGTCTTTCTGTGTTGCAGTCGCATGGACAGCCTTGGCAGAGACTCTATGTCGGCTACGCAATTCTGTGCGTCCTCTTGCTGATTTTTCTGGCTTTCTCGAGTTTTCCAACACAAGAGACGACGGCGAGGGAAAAGTTCCGCTTGCGCGAAATCGGAAAGGTTCTTGGCCATCCCATCGCGATCACATACTTTCTGGCAGTCTTTTTTTATGTGGGTGCGGAAGTGGGTACAGCATCCTGGATCGTGAAATTTTTTCAGCAGGTGCATGGGTTGGGAGAGACGAGAATTACCAGCGCAAGCCAGAATGCGTTCGTGCGCTACTTACCAGCTCTTCCAGTTCTTACTGTCTCCTTGTTCTGGGGGTTGCAGGCGCTGGGTCGTTTGACCAGTGGACCGTGGATTCAAAAGATTGGGGCACGGCCCATGCTGCGGTTATATGCGCTGGGCGCGCTTGCTTCTCTGTTGTTCGCGATCTTCGCTCCTGTTACATTGGCAGCCATTGCCTTTGCTGCCTGCGGTTTCTTTACCTCGATTCTGATCACGCTTCTATTCAGCGGTGCTATTCATTCCTTTCGCGAATCTCAAGGCACCATCTCTGGCTTGCTGATTACCGCATCGATGGGTGGCGCGATCATTCCTCCCCTGGTCGGTTTGACGGCGGATCACTTTGGCCTGCAAATCGCGATGGCCATTCCAATACTTTGTTTTGCTTATGTCCTTATGGTTTCCATGGTGGGAAAAGCTACGTATGAATGAAGAACAGAATCCCCCGAACGCGGGGAATAAGACCTGGATTGGCGTGGACATCGGAGGCACGAAAACTGCCGTTGTTCTTTGCTCCGAACCACCCGCAATCATCGAGCGAGTCGCATTTCCAACGTTGCCGGAACAAGGGCCAGAACGGGCCCTGCATCTGATTCAGAAGACGATACACAAATTGATCCAAACGCACAGTATCAACCCCGGACAGATCGAAGCCATTGGCATCAGCTGCGGCGGCCCATTAGACCGCATTGCGGGTGTTATTCAGTCGCCTCCGAATTTGCCAACGTGGGACGACGTTCCCATCGTCGCCACCCTTCAGCGGGAGTTCGGCGTGGACTGTCGTTTGGAAAATGACGCCAATGCCGGTGCTGTGGCTGAGCATCGATTTGGTGCCGGTCAGGGCGTGCAGCACATGATTTTCCTAACCATGGGGACTGGTTTGGGTGGCGGCGTGATTATCGACGGACGCTTGTATCACGGGGCATCGGATATGGCAGGCGAGATCGGGCATGTTCGTCTGACTCGCTCTGGGCCCATTGGCTACAACAAGGTGGGCTCTATTGAAGGCTGGGCCAGCGGAGGTGGGATGGCTCAGGCGGCGTATCGGCAAGTTACAGCCGCAATTGAAAACGGGGATGTGACTTCGCTGGGCGACCAGTTGGCTACCAACAAAATTTTGACGGCGAAAGACGTTGCCGATGCTGCACGCCAAGGGGATCAACTGGCGAAAGAGATTGTCCGAAGCACAGGAAGCCGCCTCGGAGAAGCGCTGGCAATTCTCGTCGATCTGCTGAATCCAGAATTGATCGTGATAGGAGGGTTAGCGATGCGCTTCGGGGAAAGCCTTTTGGCTCCAGCGCGTGCCGTCATGGAGAGGGAAGCATTACCTGCTTCCGCTAGGGCCTGCAGGATTGTGCCGGCTGCGTTGGGAGAACGCATTGGTGACATTGCGGCCATCTGTGTGGCGATGGGTGCTTAGACGTTCTTAACCTTGTCAACGAGGCAGTGTGCATGGCACGTGCCAAAGTTTCTTCAAGAATTGTCTTCGTGAACAGGTGTTCGCGCCGGTTCGCTACAATCGTTGAAAACCACCGAATGGATATGTCTGTGAACGCTAGTCTTGAAATGGCTGTATTGCGGAGAAGAAATTGCTGGAGCAGAGTTGTGGTCACAATGCTCTTATCTCTGGCGACTGCACTCAGCGCGCAGGTCGCAAGCCATGTCGATCCGTTTTTGGGGATCGAAGGCGGAGGGAATACCATTCCCGGGCCGTCGCTGCCGTTTGGCATGATCAAGCCCGGTCCAGATGTGGGAGCCAATCAGGCGAATTCCGGCTGGGAACCAACAGGAAACATCAATGGGTTCAGTCAGACGCATGTGAGTGGGACCGGTGGCGGCCCTAAGTACGGCAACATTCTGGTGCAGCCGACAATTGGGGCACCCAGTGCCGCGGGATATGGTTCTCCTCGCAAAGAAGAACAGGGAGCCATTGGGTATTATCGCGTGACGCTGCAGCGCTATCGCATTGACGCGGAGATTACCGCGTCGCGCCGCGCGGCAATTTATCGATTCACGTATCCAGCGGCACGGCAAGCCAACATCCTGATCGATGCTGGCCATTGTCTTAGTTGGATCAGCAAGGCTGGAGAAGGCCAGCGCATCACCGCTTCCCAGATAGATATCATCTCGCCGACCGAAGTCAGCGGATCGAGCAGCGTGACCGGAGGCTGGAACAAACAGACCAATTCCTACACTGTGTATTTTTATGCGATCACGGACACCCCTGCGAAGAAGTGGGGAACATGGCGGGACGGGCATTTACATCCCGACACCAGACATGAGGGCACGGAGCCGGGCAGCAAGACAGGCGCGTGGCTATCGTTCGCAACCCGGCAAGGGCAGCAAGTCCACTTGAAGATAGGTATCTCCTTTGTAAGCGTGGAGCAGGCGAAGCACAATCTCGCCAGCGAAATTCCAAATTTCAATTTTGACCAGGTACGCTCTGCCGCAGTCTCGGAATGGAACCGCGCGCTGGGTGTGATTGAACTGAAATGGACGACGCCGCAGCAGGAGCAAATGTTCTACACCGCTCTCTATCACACCATGTTGATGCCCGTAGATCGCACGGGCGAGAACCCACTATGGCGATCGAAGGAACCGTCCTACGACGACTTCTACGCCATCTGGGACACATTCCGTACCTCGGGGCCATTGCTGACGCTGTTGGCACCGCAACGTGAGACCGACATCGTACGGGCTCTGGTGGATATTTACCGCCATGAAGGGTGGCTCCCGGATGCGAGAAGCGGGAATTTTACCGGACGTACCCAGGGCGGAAGCAATGCCGAGATGTTGATTGGCGATGCGTACGTGAAGAACCTTCCGGGTATCGATTGGGTTGAGGCCTATCAGGCCATGCTGAAAGATGCCGAAGTCTCTCCGACCAATCCGATGCAGGAAGGTCGCAGTGGACTGGATGACTGGAAAAAACTCGGATACGTCACGATCGAAGGAACAGACCGACCCGGTTCCAAGCAAATGGAATATGCCGCAGACGATTTTGAGATTGCCCTGGTAGCGCGTGGTTTAGGGCATGAGACGGCGTATCAGAAATATCTGAAAAGGTCAGGCAATTGGAAAAATTTATGGGACGCAGACTTTGAGGCGGGTGGCGTCAAAGGCTTCATCCGTCCCCGACACAGGGACGGTAGTTGGGAAAAAGACTTTACGGCGTTGAAAACCGGCAGTTGGGGCGGCGACTCGTTTTATGAGGGAAATTCCTGGACCTATTCGCTGTTTGTGCCGCAAGACGTGGCAGGTCTGATCCAGCAATCGGGTGGCAGGCAACGCTTCGTTGATCGCCTGGATGCATTTTTTGATGTGTCGGGACGGTACGACGTTGGGAATGAACCAGGCTTCCTCGCTCCCTATCTCTACATTTGGGCCGGAAGGCACGACAAGACGGCAGATCGCGTTCGCGAGATCATCGCAAAGAATTTTCATGCCGGCCGCAAAGGTCTGCCGGGCAACGATGATTCTGGTGCGATGTCTTCCTGGTATGCCTTCGGTGTAATGGGGATCTTTCCGAATGCGGGGCAGGATGTGTATCTGATTGGAAGTCCCGCGATTCCAGAAACAACGCTGAATCTGGCCAATGGAAAGACTTTTATGATTGAGGCGAAGAATGTATCTGCCGCCAATCGATACGTGGTGGCAGCCACTTTGAACGGTGTGCCGCTCGATAGAGCATGGTTCCGTCACGAAGATATTCTGCAAGGTGGGCGGCTGGTGTTGACTATGGCAGCCAAGCCGGCTGCATGGCCAACCGGAGAAGCTCCGCCGTCCAGTTCAGACAAGTCAGAAAAATGATCCCTGATCCAAGCGGAACAATTAGCGGGTGAAGTTGATTTCTACCGGGATCGGTTGGGCGGAGTTTTGGAAGTGTACCCGCAGGCTGTCTCCTTGTATTTCATAGTGCGAGCTGTCGAGCTGTTTGCCTGCAACCAGCACGTCGATCGGTTTTGTATGTGTGCGGATGCGGATGACTGCTTCCGTGCCCTCGATTCCGTCCGCAAGAAAATTGAACGTATCCGCATTCGCATGTTCATCGCGAATTCTGCAAGCGGCCGCAACTACGCTGGGCGTCGCATTAGCTGGAGTGGCATCCAGGTCGAGCAATAAAAAGCGTCTCCCGGGAGTGATCGCAACGCTGGTGAGAATGGGCAGATTGGCGTTGAAGAGATCAATAAAGCGTCCATGCAAAACGTAGGGTTTGGCGCCAGGCACAGATTCATCGAGACCGGCCGCAATGAGATATGGACCCCGGCGTAATAGCAAAGCGTTGGTTTCTTTCCATTGCAGCTTGACTGCGGAGGCGGCTTGGCGAGCGACTGTTCGAATCGTCGTAGCGCCATCTTTTTTATACGTCAGCGCTGCGGGCGACAGGCGAGCGGACACCACAACGCCGTTTCCTACCTTGTACAAGCCGCTTGCATCTCTTGGGATACCCAACTCGACGAAAAGATGCTGGCGCGGAGTTCGATAGGAATAAGGCGCTGTATTCCACCATTCGCGAACGGCGTTGTAAGGGTCACGATCATTGTCCACCACCACAAGCGCACCTCCGGCACGCACCCACTTTGCAAGGGCATCGTGGAACTTCGGTGTGGGCGGCTTTTGACCTTCGTAGGTAAGCAGCAGCAACTTGTACCTGTCCAGGAAGCCTGGTACCGTTGCGCTCTCGATTTGCACCGGTTCGACGGGTATGCCGCGCTTTAGCAGCGGGAGCGCCAATCCATAGAACGATCCAAGGTTTGTATCGGAAGGCGTCGGGTCGGCGCGCTGGAACATCATGGTGTCGGAGACAAGCACGCCAATGTTCTGCGTTCCAGAATATTCCCATCGGATATTCGTCTGTTTCATGTCGCCCAGTGCGCTGATCACGGCTTGCAATTCGGTTGCGTATGCCTCCGGGATCTCAATCTTTACTGCATTCTTCTTTGGGCTCTCCCCTGTGGCGACAGGCTTGGCGGGATATTTGTCATTGAAGACGCGATTGGGCCAGGGCATGATTTCAAACCGAGACACTTCTGCCTGTAATAGGGAGGCTGTCAGCGTGCTTTCCCAATTGGCGCGGTAATCTGTCCAGGTGTGTTTCGGATTGTCCTCGACTGGATCGTTCAAGTACCATACCCGGCGACCCGACGCGCGCACCAGGTTCTGCATGGCGCCATATTCAAGAAATGCTGTTTCGAAAGTACGTTCCTTGAGCCGTCCTTCATAGACGTTCGGTGTACGGGCAGTGCCAGTCCATACCTGTGCAATGTAGCCGTCGGCACCTACATCGATCAAAGAAGACTCCGGACTCACAATGGTCCAGTGCGCATAATTGATCAGCGAGTGGGTCGCAACATAGCAGGGAATTGTCACTCCATGTTCATGGCCATATTGTTTGACCGAGTCGAAGACCTGCCCCAGAGTTCTGCGATAGAGAAAATACTTCAGTTTCGATGCGCGGTATTGTGCATCGGGAGATGAATCGGGCGCCCGCCAGTCCTCCCCGTAATAGGCTTTCCATTCGCGCTTGAAGTTTTCCGACCATCCCGTGTCCGCATAATATTCCGGCTCTTCCAGATAGATCGCCCCCGCTCCTGCATCCAGCGCCTGCCGGACTCGTGAAGAAAGAAAGCGTCCGTATGCCTCATTCGGCGAAATGTATGGCGTAATCCGCGGCATGTCGCCATGGAGAGACAAACGGCCATCCTTATATTGTTGTGCCTCGTCCCAATGGAAGTGTCCATCGAACCTTCCATCCAGATAATCCTGATAGGCGCCCCATGCCACGCCGGTCATAACCTGGACGAGGTAACCGTGCTGGTGCCACGATGCTAGGTTTGCCGGGAGCGAAGGAGTGATGCCATACACCATGGCAACATCCGCATTCAGGTTGGTGCGCGGAGACCACGGTGCATTGGTCTGAAAGCTCAAACGCTGCTCAGT
This sequence comes from uncultured Acidobacteriota bacterium, assembly GCA_963719625.1. Taxonomy (GTDB): domain Bacteria; phylum Acidobacteriota; class Terriglobia; order Terriglobales; family Acidobacteriaceae; genus JAKAAZ01. The sequence goes on along the minus strand of CAVRDB010000026.1, from coordinate 494,751 downwards.
GCGCCTTGAATTTCCATCTTTGTCTGCGGCGACATCCTGCGAAAGCAACGCGCCTGCGATCAGTAGGGGCGTAATCGCAAGGACACATGCACTCCGGATTCTCTGCATTCCAGATCTCTCCACAGATTTGCTGGTGGCGTCTAAAAAAGCAAAGGACCTAACGGGTGTTGCCATCCGCGAGGTCCTTCGTGTCGTTGGGTGGAGGCCTTGCAATCACCGACGACAAACTGTTTCTAGAACAATAACTTCATCGCAACCTGCATGACGCGAGCAGCTCCAGCGGAACTGACATATCCGAAGCTACCCGGGCCGTCACTAAAGTTCCCATCCGGGTTTCCAAAGTTTGCATGGTTGAAGACGTTATAGGCTTCTGCGCGGATTTGTAGGCTTGTGGCTCCGTGAATTTCTGTGTCCTTCACCAACGCCATGTCCCAGTCCTGGGAGCCCGGACCCACAAAGAATTCAGGTGGAGAGTCCCCAAATTGGCCCAGCGGCTCACGAGTAAAGTAGTTAGAGTTAAAGTACCCTTGGCAATTGCCATTGCTTATGCGACAGTGGCGGGGATTTTTGTCGAGGAAAAGCGGGCTGCCGTTATTGGAAAAGTTTGGCTCGTCAATGATGGTTCCGTTGGCGCCGGCGAGAGACTGATCATCGGTTTCTTTAATCTGGACCGGTGAGCCGGTTTGGAAAGTTGAAATACCGTTCAGAGCCCATCCAGCCGTGAACCGTCTCGCCACAGGGCCATTACCCAGGAACATGTAGAAGGGCAGTTGGAGCTGATAACTGACCGCCAGGTAACCTGGGACGTCCGCAAGATTCAAACCACGGCTCAACTCTGGATTGATGGGATTGGTGTTGTCATAGTCGTCCGAACTGTTGCCGATCTCCTTCGCCTTGGTATAGGAAATCAGGAAATTTGCGTACTTTTCCTGGTGCTGGAGACTTGCCTGGAAGGAGTTATAACTATTGCTGGCCGCAGTAATCTCATAGGTATTGCTGCCGAAGTTTGTTGAACCGAACGGTTGCCGCGTCCCGTTGATTACCTGCCCACTAGCCTCGGTATACGTAGCGTTCTCTCCCCCTGGCCCGCACGGTGTTACGCCAGGAGCCAGGTTGGCAGGGTTGTGCAAGTAGAGGCACAGAGCTTGGTTTCCTGGATTCGCTTCTTCCAGGGTCATTAGATGACGGCCGACGGTGCCCACATAGGCCAAGCTCAACACTGTCTGCGTTCCCAGTTGCCGCTGAATACCCAACTCCCATTCTTGCGTATAGGGCAAAACGTTTCCATGGTAAAAATACTTGGAAGAAAGGGGCTCTGCCTGAGCCCAGTTGTAGCTGGTGTCCGGGTTGGATGGGGAGACGTTCGGAGGAGGAAACGTAAAGGGAAATTTGATTCCTTCAAAATGCCCGGTTGCCCGATCGATGTAAGGTGAATTGAACAGGGGCGGCACAGGGCTACCCCAGAATTCCCCATACGGCGCGCCTCCGGCGTTGCCAAATTGTTCGACATCCGCGAAGGACTGGTAGAACAGGCCATAACCCGTACGAATACTAAACTTGCCTGGACCACCCACGATTTTTTTCAGCCAGCCGTCACCGGGAATATCAGGGGCATATACCAGGCCAACTCTGGGAGCAAAGTGAAGATACTGCACCTTCGACATGGTCTTGGGAACTCCGGGATCGCCAGGAACGACGAGACCTAGAGGCGCACCAGGGAAAGTCAAGGACTGTTCTCCTGGAATCAATGTTGAGAGTTTGTTTTGCGTGTCATACCAGGGCGTATCGTATTCCCAGCGAAGACCATAATTCAGGGTCAGCGTGGGCAATGCGCGCCAGCTGTCCTGCGCATAGAGTCCCAGATACTTACTGCGCGAATCCAGACGAGTCGGTCCGCCTTGGTAAAAACCACCCACAGCTCCCAGCAGGTAATCCGCGTAATCCAAGCCCGTCTCGTTGCCACCGAAGTAAAAGTAGCCGTTGTTGATTCCGGCCGCATAGAGCATGTTGATCTGGTCGTAGTGCGTATCGATGCCGAACTGGAGACTGTGCGTTCCAACGATCTTGGTGACATTGTCGATAACCTGGAACGTGTTGTTGGCCTGGTACTGAGCCCCCGCGCTAGCACCAAAGGCCCATCTATTTGTAACAATCAATGGCACGCCTTCCTGCTTGGGGTCAACGGCGGAGATTCCCCCGGTGTTATTCCATGGCGTGTTGAAACCCAAAGAAGCGAGGCTAATGCCTTCGCCCTGGATGCCGACTCCGCCTGCCATAGATACTCGCAAATACACCAAGCGAATGTCGTTGACCATGAGAATTGCTGAAGGTTGTCGTCAGGCCCATGTTCGCCATCTGCGTGATACCTGGGAAGCCTTGAGCCCACCCAGGGATATTGACGCTGTTATACGGATTGACAAAGTCGTATTTGTCGCGAAAATAGTACCCGAATAGGGCGCCAAAACGGGTGTTCAAATCTCCACGGAGGCCGCCTTTGTCATCCGTCAAGGTCTCCGGAAATGCCGATGTCTCGTAGCCCGGAACGCCACCGCCTAAGACCGTATTTGGCATAGGAACGTATTGCAGCGTCTTCAGCGACACAGGGTCCCAGGCGTTTTGAGGAATCACGGCATTCGGAAATACGCAGGTCGTCGTGTCCGTGCATCCGGCCGTGTAATACGGTTCTCCTTGCGTGACGGTGTACCCCAGTTTCGAGGAAAGTAGGCTGGCCCAGTAGGGTCCTACGACACCAGAGCCTCCATTTGCCGGATCTGATCCTTCCAGTGCGGACGCTTGATCGAGCAGGCTTCCATTCCGGTCATCGAGGGAAGGTACAGTGACCGTGGTTGTTTGGCCAATGGTTTGTCTTGTTCCCTGGTAGTCGACAAAAAAGAAGGCGTGGTTTCTCCGAAGTGGTCCTCCGACCGTCCCGCCAAATATGTTCTGTTTATACGGTCCGCGGGTGCTCGAATAATAATTTTTCGCATCCAGGTCTGTGTTGCGCAGAAACTCGAAAGCATCCCCATGAAATCCGTTGGTCCCGGACTTGGTGACGACGTTGACCTGACCGCCACTGTAGTTTCCATACTCCGCATTGAAGTTGTTGGTGATGATGCGAAATTGCGCGATGGAATCCAGATTTGGAAGGAGTGCGGCGACACTCTGCGCGCCTTCCTGAGCGTCGGCCCCGTTCACCATATATCCGTTCGATCCGGGTCGTCCGCCGTTGATTGTCCATGTGCCCGCGTTTAGATTGCCAGAGACTCCAGGAGACGCGGTATAGCCGTTCGTACTGGAATAGGGAACGGGCGAAACTCCAGGCTGAAGAGGAATTAAGCTGAGGTAGGAACGGCCACTGAGCGGCAAGGCGACCATCTTGGCGCCCTCAATTACCATTCCCATCTGACTGCTTTGTGTTTCTACCTGCAGTGTGTCGCTTTTCACCGTTATGGTATTCGAGACGGTTCCCACTTCCAGTTTCACGTCGACGCGAACCGCCGAGTTTACGTTCAGTGTGATCGTATTCTCTCGGAAATCTCGAAATCCCGGATGGCTGACGGTCACATCGTAGGTACCGATGGCGAGCGTTGGAAAGCTATAGAAACCCTTGGCGTCCGTCACGGCACTGCTCTGGATGCCGGTCGCCTCTTCGGTGGCGATTACGGTCACACCGGGAACGACAGCGCCAGCTGGATCTGTGATGAGTCCTGAAATCGTTCCGGTAATGACTGCCCACGCAATCGTTGTCGCCAATAGGACGACTACAGACACACTCAGCATCAAAGCTGGCCTTCTAAATCGACGTATCATGGGTGCTCCTCATACTGGATGCTCGAAGTATGTGACACAAGATTGTTAATCAATGCGGTGCGAGTTCTCAGACGACACGATTACGCAACGAAATAAATTGAATCGATTGAACGGATAACATTTACAGCTATATGTCCATAGTTGTCAAGTATTTCTTTTATCACAACGATTCGATAAAAAGAGATAGTGTTGGAAACTCAAAATTGTACGATGCATAACCTCTCGTTGTTTATCGCAATAATGCAGATAAAATAGGCTTTCTGGTGACTCTTGTTGCGTGTATTGTTGAATTTGCTTGATTCAGGTGAAGCCTATGTTTTCAGAGTCAGAAAAATCCTTTTTGCCAAAGTCGTGTCGGGTACACGCCATCCTTCTAGTTGCCTGTATGGGCCTGGCGGTGCAGCCAATGACGGCACAAGCCCCCCGGCTGATCACGCCGGCCATGGAGCAGAAAATCGACGCCATGATGAACAAACTCACGCTAACGCAGAAGATTATCTTGCTGGGCGGCGAAGATGGCCTGTATCTCCGCGGCGAACCCACCATTGGCCTGCCGCGAATGAAGATGTCGGATGGGCCGCTTGGCGTGCGTACCTGGGGACCGTCGACGGCGTATGCCGCCAGCATCAGCCTCGCGGCGAGCTGGGATAGTTCACTGGCACAGCGGGTAGGTGTCATGCTGGGCCAAGATGCCCGTGCACGCGGAGTAGGTTTCTTCCTCGCACCGGGCGTGACGATCTACCGTTCCCCTATCTATGGCCGCAACTTCGAATGTTTTGGAGAAGACCCATATCTGGATGGGCAAATGGCCGTGAACTACATCCGGGGAGTGCAGAGCCAGGGAGTGATTGCGACCGCCAAGACCTACGTTGCGAACGATGCCGACTACGACCGGCATCGCGAGAATGCGATCATCAGCGAGCGCGCCTTGAGAGAAATTTACCTGCCTGTTTTTGAGGCAGCAGTGAAGCAGGGTCACGTGGGCGCAATCATGGATTCCTACAATCTGATCAACGGGGAACATGCCACGCAGAATGCCTTCCTCAACAATCAGGTGCTCAGAAAAGAATGGGGATTCCGCGGAATCATGATGTCGGACTGGGGTGGGACGTATGACGGTATTGCGGCGGCGAATGCCGGACTTGACCTCGAAATGGGCGATGCTGAATTCATGACCGTCAAAACGCTGATACCCGCTATCGAAAATGGCAAAGTGTCACAGGCGGTGATTGACCAGAAAGTTCGCCGCATTTTGCGCACAGCCATGCAGTTCGGCTTCTTCGACCGAGAGCAAACGGATCCGAGTATTCCGCTATTCAATCCAAAGGCCGACGCCGTAGCGCTCCAGTCAGCGGAAGAGGGCGCCGTGCTGCTGAAGAACGCGGGGAACCTGCTCCCATTGAATCGAAACAAAATCCATACGATGGCGGTAATTGGACCGGATGCGTATCCCGCAGTACCAGGCGGCGGAGGCAGTTCCCAGGTGACGGCATTTGCGCCCGTCAGCTTTATGACTGGGCTCAGCGAGGCCGTCTACCCAGAAGGAATCAAAGTCTATTGGAATTCCGGAATCAAGACTCCGGCGGAAATTTTTTCGGGAACGAGCTGGTGCACCGATCCCACTTGCAAAAAATCGGGCCTTTTGCGTTCGGAGTATATCCAAGCCACCAACGCGAAAACTTCCTCGGGCGAGGACGACCAGGTAAACAGCCTTCAAAACGCCGGCGGCGAAGATTGGCGCCCAGGATATCGCCGCGTGGAATGGGACGGCTATTACCTGCCCAAAACATCCGGCGTCTATCGGGTAGTTGCGGCGACCGTTGGAGAAGACAGCTACAAGGTGTTGTTGAATGGGCAGCAGATACTCGACGTGCCCACACATCAAAACGGGCAGGCCCCCAAATCTGCGCTGGTGACGCTCGAAGCCGGCAAGCCAGCAGAGATTCAATTTCTCTATTGGCCCATGACGGAGCAGAAAACAGCCGGTCTGGGTGTGATTGCAGAAAATCAGCTCCTGGATCCTGAAGCCATTCGTCTCGCCAGAATGGCGGATGTTGCCGTCGTTTCGGTAGGCTTTGGTCCGAGTACAGAAGGAGAAGGCCTTGATCGTACCTACCAGCTTCCCTTTGGGCAAGAGGAATTGCTGCAGGACGATCGCCGCCGCGAATCCGCACACCATCGTCGTTCTGACTGCAGGCGGCAGTGTTGCTACCAGTCATTGGATCAATCAAGTCCCCGTGCTGTTGCACATGTGGTATGCAGGCCAGGAGGCAGGAAATGCGTTGCCAAAGATTCTCTTCGGGGACGTCAATCCGTCGGGCAAGCTGCCCATCAGCTGGGAGAAAAAGATCGAAGATAATCCAACCTATAAAAACTATTACGAAGCGCCGGGTTCGAGAGATGTGAATTATGCGGAAGGCATTTTTCTCGGTTACCGGTATTACGACAAAGGCAACGTGAAGCCATTATTTCCCTTTGGTTTTGGTCTTTCGTACACGACGTTCGCCTTTAGCAACCTAACGGTTACTCCGGAAATCGCGTCGCAGAGCGGGTCCGTCTCGGTAGGATTCGACGTGAAGAATACCGGGACGCGTGCCGGCGCGGAGGTTGCCCAGGTCTACGTCGGCGATCCTTCCGCAACCGTGCCACGTCCAGTCAAGGAACTCAAGGGATTTTCACGTGTATCGCTGGCACCGGGCGAATCGCATCATGTCACCGTAACGCTCGACCGCAGATCGCTGGCCTATTGGGACACGAACACTCACGACTGGAAGGTTGATCCGGGTAAATTTGTCATCTATGTCGGCGATTCCTCGGCCAATATTCCGCTGCAACACAGCTTCACAGTTCGATAATTTGGGTTTGTGCAACACTGTCGCGTGCATGAAGAATTGTGGATCTGAATGAGGTACAAATGAAAATCATTTGGCTCTCCTGGTTCCTTTTACCCGCATTGATGCTGGCGCAGGGCGCGAGCGTCGCGCTGGACGGCTCGCCAATACGGAACTGGTGGATCCATTGGAACCAGATGTCGAAGGCGGATAAGCTCGTCTTTACCTTGACGGCGACGCCGAACCGTGGGGCAGGGGAGATGCCACCCTCCTATCCTCCGGCGTCGAAATAGAAAATGAGGACGCCACCGACTTAGCAAGCGTTTGATAGACTGAGCTGGCGAGCGGGAGTAGCTCAATGGTAGAGTAGCGGCTTCCCAAGCCGTTGGTTGCGGGTTCGATCCCCGTCTCCCGCTCCAGCAAACACAAACAGCACAACTGAATGTGGCATAAGCCTGCGCTGCCTCACTGAACACAAGAATATTTCTGAGATGAACTAAAGTCTGCCAAGTACCTAATATCTCTCCGCGGACGCAGGTCAGGAAATCGCAGGCTGTTCATATAACAAACAGTTTGGTTTGTTATTAGCACAACAAATCCCATTCGAATGAACGCGACTTGTTGTCACGACCGCTTTTCTGCCCTACTGCAAACGCCTGTTGACCGTCTTGCATCGCAGGGCATACGATGGCACACAACTTAGTTATTCAACCCTGCCCGTACTTGTGTACCTTTTAGGCCACTATAAAGTCTAAATACTCGAGATGTCCGCGGGCGCGGAAAAAACTGGATGAAGCTCCGGGGAGACGCGTATGAGTCAGTCTTTCGCAGTAGGAATCGGAGGCGCCGCTGGCCAGGGCGTGGCCACGCCCGGCGACATTTTTGCCAAGATATTCAGCCGCCGCGGGCTGCACCTGAACGCCTATAACGCCTATCAATCCATCATTCGCGGCGGCCATACCTTTCTGACAATTCGCACTGGCCCGCAGAAAATCTCCAATACCGGCGACCACCTGGATCTGTTGATTCCGCTCAATCAGGACACCATGGATCGGCATCTACGCCTGCTGACTGCGGGCGGTGCGTGCCTCTATAACGCAGATCTGATCCAGCCCGGCACTCCCGCCGCTGGGGTGCAGCTCTGTCCCATGCCAGTCTCGAAAATGGCCGATATTACGCGCAACAAAGTTGGGCAAAATACGATCGCCATTGGCGCGGCACTCAGCATGATGGGGATAGGATTTCCGGCGTTAGAGAGTGTGCTGGCCGAGCAGTTCCGCAAAAAGGAGAAGGCGGTGATTGACGAAAATGTCAGTCTCGCCCGTGCCGGATACGATTACGCCACGCAAAATTTCAAGCCTTTTGCTTGGGCCCTTCCCATGACCGAGGCTCGTTATGCCGTGCTCAGCGGCAACGCAGCCATGGCGATGGGAGGCGCTGCCGCAGGTGTAAAGTTCTACTCCGCCTATCCAATGAGTCCAGCTACAGGTGTGCTGCACTGGATGGCAGAACACGCGCGCAAAGCGGAGATTATGGTGCGCCAGGTTGAGGATGAGATTGGCGTCATCACCATGGCCATTGGCGCCGCGCACGCGGGGGTTCGCGCCATGTGCGCCACCTCTGGCGGCGGATTCGCACTGATGAGTGAGGGCCTCGGCCTCTCTGCCCAGGCGGAAATCCCGATCGTAGTGATCGACTGCCAGCGCGCCGGCCCTTCAACAGGAGTCCCTACAAAGACAGAGCAGGGCGATCTTTGGCAGATGCTGGGTGCAGCCTTTGGCGACTATCCGAAGGTGATCGCCGCCCCGCTGGACATCGCCGATTGTTTCAAATTGATCCCGGAAATCTTCAACATCGCGGAGCGCTTCCAGTGCCCGGGAATTGTGCTCTGCGATTTGCTGCTTTCTGAAGGTCGTCTCAGCGTCGATCCGAAGGAACTCGACTTCGCACCTGTCGTCGATCGCGGTGAACTGATCACGTCGAATGGATCGGGTGACCACGAACCCTACAAGCGATACAAAATCACTGACAGTGGGGTCTCCCCGCGCGCTATTCCCGGGCTGCCCGGCTATACCCACACGGTCTCCAGCGATGAACACGATGAAGACGGCGTGCTGATCAGTGACGAATATACAAACGCTGTGAAGCGCCGCGCCATGATGGAAAAGCGCATGCGCAAAATGGATGGCATTGCAGCCTCTGTCCCGCCGCCGAAGTTGCATGGTCCGGCCAACGCCGACGTAACGTTGATTGGCTGGGGCTCAACGTATGGCGTCATCGATGAAGCCTGCGAGCTGCTGCGTGAGGCCGGTATCTCCGCGAACTATCTGGTAGTGCGATGGCTGGTTCCGCTGCACGGCGATGCAATCCTCGACCTGCTGAAAGATGCGCGGCACACCATCATCGTGGAGAACAATTTCAGCGGCCAGTTCGCACGTTATTTGCGTAGTGAAACCAGCTTTGTTCCTGACGGCAACATTCGCAAGTATGACGGAGAGCCTTTCTCTCCGCACCACATTGTGGAAGCAGTCAAGGAACAACTTGCGGGTAAGACCACGCTCTCCGTGCCGGCCCACGAAATCATGGTGTAGAGAAAAATCAACCGCTTCCTGTATAAAGGAGAACCTAAAGATGGCGACCGACGTAGCTGGAGTGGCTCCGAAAGCAATCGCGATGGCGGACTTCAAAGGGAGGGTCGATCCTGATTGGTGTCCGGGTTGCGGCGATTTCGGTGTGCTCGCCGCCGTTCAGAAGGCCCTGGTGGAGTTGCAGATTCCGAACCATGAAGTGGCCACGATCAGCGGCATTGGGTGCTCGTCTAACTTTCCCGGTTTCATCGAAACCTATGGCATGCACACGTTGCACGGTCGCTCGTTGCCCGTAGCTACGGGGATGAAGCTTGCGAATCATGCCATGACGGTGCTGGTGACCGGCGGCGATGGAGATGGTTTCGGCATTGGCTGCAACCACTTCGTGCATACCATGCGCCGCAACGTCGACTTGACCTACATTGTGATGGACAACCAGATATATGGGCTTACCACCGGCCAGACCTCGCCCACCAGTCGTATCGGCATGAAGACCAAAAGCATGCCTTATGGAAACATTGAGATGCCGCTAAGTCCTGTGGCGCTGGCCTTGGCCGCTGGTGCGACTTTTGTGGCGCGCGGCTTCAGCGGCGACCAGAAGCATCTCACCGAGCTGATTAAGCGCGGCATCGAGCATAAGGGATTTTCGTTCATCGATATTTTCAGCCCCTGCGTTACCTACAACCACGACAACACCTTCCAGTGGTTCCGTCCGCGGGTAAAGAAGCTCGAAGATAATCCGGAATACGATCCGACCGATTGGGCGGCTGCCATGGAGAAATCCGTGATCTGGGGCGACGAGATTCCGATCGGAAGGTTCTTCGAACGGACCGATCTGCCCACATTACATGGCGCGGAACCAGTCTTGAACGCTGGTCCGTTGGTGCACCAGAACAATCGCATACCCGCCGACGTCGCCAAGTCCTTTATCGAGGAATTGATGTAGTCACGACACTCTCGGGAGCAGAGGAAACCCGTGCTACTCGGTCGTTAGGTCAGTTGCAGCTTTCAGCCTGCGCACCACTCGTTGCTGGCCCAGGTTAAGCATCACCGCAAACAGGCTGGGTGCAACGGCCTGTCCGGTGAGGAGAACCCGAGCTCCATTGATGAGCGCACCCGCCTTGATTCCTTTTTCCGCGGCGAACGCCCGCAGCAGTTCTTCCGTGGAGGCTTCCGTAAAGGGTTCCAGGGTCTCATATCGATGGCCAAGCTCGGCTAGCATTTGCCGGACAGCCGCATCGGAAAGAAACTTTTTGACCGCGGCATCTTCCATCACAAACTGATCGCCGAAATATGCAAGAAATGTCGATGCAAAATCTTTTAAGCTCCGCGCTCGCGGTTGCAGCAGCGTGATGGCAGCAAGAATTTCTTCTTGGCTTCGTGAAGGCTGATAATTCACTGCGCGCCACTCGTCTTCTACCAGCGGAAGCAGAAGCGGCGCATCGTAGGCGCGGATATATTCGGTGTTGTACCATGCGAGTTTTTCGTTGTTGAAGACGGCATTTGAGTGAGCAATGCCATCGAGCGAAAACATCTGGACCAATTCGTCAGTCGAGAATATCTCCCGGTCAGGGCCATCGGGCCGCTTCGCCGCTTCGCCAGGACTCCAGCCCAGTAGAGCGAGAAAATTACGGAAAGCCTCGGGAACAATGCCCATGTCCTTATACGCCATCACGCTGGTGGCTCCGTGGCGTTTGGAGAGGCGCGTTTTGTCCGGTCCGAGAATCAGCGGCAGATGTGCAAAGACGGGCAGGGAAGCCCCCAGCGCGTGATATAGCAATACCTGTTTCGGAGTGTTCGAGAGATGGTCTGCTCCGCGAATGATGTGCGTCATTCGCATATCCAAATCGTCCGCCACTACGCTCAGGTGGTAGGTTGGAATGCCGTCCGACCGCAAGAGAACAAAATCCTCCAGCTCCGTATTGGAAAATTCCATCGGTCCAAATACGGCGTCCTGAAATGCTGTCACGCCCTCACGCGGGACCAGAAAGCGCACGACGGCTCGCTCACCCCGGCTCATTCGCTTTGCTGCCTCTGCCCGCGAAATGCCGCGGCAGCGGCCGTCATAGCGAGGCACAGTGCCGGTTTCCGTGGCCGAGGCACGTCGAGATTCCAGCTCTTCGCGGCTACAGAAACAATGATAGGCGTGACCGTTCTCGATCAGCCGGGTAGCGGTCTGTGCATACAAGTCTAGGCGCTGAGATTGATAGAAGGGACCCTCGTCCCAATCCATGCCTAGCCAGCGCAAGCCCTCCAGGATCCCGGTGACCATGTCAGCCGAGGAGCGCTCAAAGTCGGTATCTTCAATGCGAAGGACGAACGTGCCCCCGGTATGACGCGCAAATAACCAGCTAAACAGGGCAGTGCGAGCGCCTCCTACGTGCAGAAATCCAGTTGGAGAAGGGGCGAAACGGACGCGTGTTGCCTGAGAAAAAGTATTCATAGAATGGAGGCCAAACTCTTATCCTAGAGCATTTTTCGGAATGCTGTGGGATCATCGCCTTTCTGAAATCATCGAGTGGTCACAAGAAAAGCCCCGGCTTGCGCCAGGGCTTGGGTAGGAATGTACAGAGTGGAGACTGTTTAGAACAGACGGTAGGACACACCCGCCGAATAAACCCAGGGGGTCAGGCCCAATGGCGGAAACTGCCAATGCTGGTATTCGAAATCGGCTGGACGAATGGTGATATGACTCGTCAGGCGGTAATCAACACCGCCGCCGCCGGCAAATGTGGTGTAGTTGTAGGACTGTTTGGAAATGAAGTTGGGATAGTGGAAACGGCTTCCGCCAGCCAAAAACTTAACGTAGGGTAGCCACTTGCGACCCACTTCATATGTTACCCGTGGGCCACCTAAAAAGTTTTCTTCCGAGATGCCAGAGCCTGAGCTTGAATCTGTAAGGAAATTCAAGAAGCGCGCTTCTCCTTCAACACCGACGCCGACGTTACGCCAAACACGATAGTTGAAATCTCCGTAGACACCTGGTCCAAAGGCATGTCTCTGACCGTAATCTGTCTGTCCGAAGGAGAAGTAGCCTCCTACGTTGATGGTAGCTCGCTTCGGCGTGACAGGAGCGACTGCCTGTGCGTGCAGGAATATCGGGCAAAACAGGAACACAAGCCCACTTAAAAATTTTTTCCCCACCGTAAAAACCTCCCCAATGCAAGAAGAACTAGTATGTCATGGGCAGATGCAGTTTTGCATCTGCCTCATGTCGAAGTCAACGTCACTGATTAGATGTACTGTCGCCCGGGGAGGCTGCTCCAGTAGATACAGGAATTGGCGCTGCCATGCCGTAAGGGCGAAGCCGGAAGAATACGGGCGTCAATTCGAGTGGCATCTTATCGCTTGGGCTCAACACTGCAACGGGTTTGGAGTTGAGTAATTCAACGGAATCATTCCAGGAGTCTACACGGATACGGCTTCCCAACGGCAGAGCTGCAATCTGCCGAACATTCGCCATATCCAGCTTGGGTGCCTTGGTGACCAACGCGCTCATCCAAACCTGGTCGTTTGCCGGGGTGGTGAACAGTGAGTCGCCGAGTTGGGGCTGCATCAAGCTCGGTAAGACCTTGGAACGGGAAAGAATCATCTTGTAATAAAGACCAGCGTTGGCCAGTTTGTCTTTATAGGGGGAGTTTTCCAGCAACTGCAGCGCCTTCTTTGCGGCGGCCTGGTTCTCTTCGTCGCTATGATGGAGCGGAACCCGACGAATGGTTGCTTGATCGGCAAACATCAAATTGTCCGGGAAGGCGAATTCGGTATCCACCTTGTGTCCCAGTTCCAGATGCGCCAGTTGGAAGGCCAGTACAGCAGCGAGGTCTTCTTCGTAGGGAAGGGTATCGATCAGGCCCTTGCTGAGCACGATCGTATTTCCAATGGTCAGTGATTCCAGCGGGTCCGTTAGCAGTACACGGCAGTGCACGGCTTCCGGCAAAGAGATATTGTTGGTGAGAATCAGGTTGTTGGTGACCTGCTCCAATACCTTGTCAAAGTTGCTGGGAGCCGCAAGAAGACCGGCCTGAAACAGGCGATCGAGAATATTCGATTCTGCCTGCTGAGACCACATGCGTGATGCTTGCAATGGGCTCACATCCTGCGCGCTCTCGCTTTGATCGCTCACAGCGTCAATCTTGACGGTGGCACTGTCGGTAGATGAGACTGGTTGCCGGAGCGAATAGCCCCAGATCCAGGTTTGTGCGCGGAAGAAGCCAGCCTGATCCGGAACGGCGCCCGGTCCATGCTCTTCTGCGTAGACCGCCGTGGGTAACCACAAGCCTGGCTGAACGTTTGTGCGCCAGCTATCAAAGTGGTAATACACCTGGTGGCCGTTAGTGCTGGTGTATGTGCCGCTGAAGCGGACGATATTGCCGCCCGTATCTTCAATCCAAACGCGGCCAATAAAACGTCCCGGACCCGATCCAGACTTCGGCGTCACATCAAATAGATTGGTGCGGACGTCTCCGAGGAATTCGCGCCGGACAAACTGAAATTCGTAGTGTTCGCGATCGAAGTGATTCGCATCTAGCAGAAGCATTTGCACAAAACCCTGGGCGACATATTCGATCTTGAACGCCTTGGTGAGGCCGTTGACGAACATGACCGAGCCCTTAAGGGCGGTTTTCTTTGCGCCTGCTTCCTGATAGCGATTGTCTTCAATCACCTTGCCGAAATCCACGCGCCCAAGGAAATAATGGTCTTCCGTAGGCACCGCGCTCAGCATAGTGTCGGGTTTGAAGTCCTGTATATAGGTTTCGACCACAGGCGTCCGTTGTTGCAGCGCCTGCAGGACTCCTTTTTCATGGCCGGAGGCCAAGTCGATTAACCGAACCATCTGGGGGGTCAACCTACCCATAGGCTGGGAATTTTTATGCCGGGCCGAGGCAGGGAGAGTGACGGACACCAGCAGCAGGAGGGCCAATCCTGTTTTGTGTGAACCTTGAGGGATAAGTTTCGAAAATCGCATCATTGTGTTCCTTGGGTTACTAAGTTTAGGTTTGTTTGCTCACAATTACGCTCGTTGGAAGCCGACTCAATCATACGTGAACATTACTAATTCTTTAGCAAAAATCTCACTTTGGTAATCCACTATGTTACGTAAGTTTCAACATCTTTGTTGAGAATTATGCCAGCTGGAAATCGATTCGATAATATGTGGTAATGTCGACCGGACGACCATCGCGAGTTGCGGGTTTAAATTGAGTCTCTTCCGCCACCCGAATTGCCTGTTCATCCAGTCCATGACCGAGTCCGCGAACCACACGGATGACATGGCAACGTCCGTCAGCAGAGAAACGGACTTCAAGAACAACATCGCCTTGTATTTTCAACTGCTTAGCCTCCGGCGTATACTCCGGACGCGGGTGCGAAATTACCTCTACCGTCGTCTCATTCCCGGTATTGGCCACCATTACCTTGGGAGCGGCTGCAGCCGCATTATTCTGAAATCCACCCTGCTGGACCGTTCCCCGAGGAGTACCGTTTCCAGTGCCTCCTATAACTCCGTTGGAGAACCCTCCAGACGCAACTTTCCCGTGTCCAGTGCCGCCCGGGACGCCGTTGGCATATCCGGAGCCGAACGCCACGCCGCCAACCTTGCCGCGACGGGCTGAGCCGGCGCCGGCACCTTCACCGACTGCGCTCTGAAAGCTGCCGTAAGCAGCGATGTTTGCTGGCCGAGTTGCGCCAGGATTGGGGTGAACTCCCATAGGATCGCCGAATCCGCCGGTTTTTGTCGACGTCTGCCCCATGTTGTTCGCAACCGCGGTTGGGACACTAGTGTGGAACAGGCCCACCTTCGGCTGTGCGGGAAGCGCAACCGAGTCTGGCCGGTAAGGCGGCAGCACTGGAGCGCTCACGTTATTCAAATGCACTCGTGCAAGCTTCGGCTGAGTCTCAACCGGCGTTTGCTTATAAGTGATTTTTGGCGCAATTCGGTTTAACAAGTCCGGCGTCGGCGGGACGATCGGAGGTTTCACGTGAATGACCGGCCGCACTGGTTTCACCGGGGTAATGGGAAGCAGCAGGTCGGTTTCGATCACAGGTTTTTGTACTACCGTATGCACCATGAAGATGGAGAGAATCAAGACCAATGCAATTGCCGAAGCGTTAACAATTAAGCTAACCGCGAAGGATTTGTTTCTTCCCTCCGGTTCTGGTAGCAGTCCGAACGTGGCTAGTTGTCGACTGGAAGGTACGCGCTCTCGATCTCTCGAGTGGCGGGGGGGCAGTCCGGTATCAGGCCGGACTGAATGCTCTCGTGTCGCAAAACTTGTCATACCGCTTTTACCTCAACGCGTTCAAACGTTCGCAGATTCAGAATTTGTGGTTCAATGTCACCCTTCGGTACCGGCACGACCAGCTGACTTTTCAGTCAGGGTATCTTTGGAATACTGCCGACTCCGAATTTGAAACAGACCAATGAATATTCCAGTCAACCCAAGTACAGAAAAAATATTCAAATTCAACTTGACACCTAAAATCTCTGCCAAACAATCCAAACAGCTACTCAACTTGGATGCTGCTCGCTTTCGACGAGTACAACTTTGCCCGCTCAAAGTGCAATTGCGTCGCACTTCAGCCTGCATATTTCTATCAATCTTGAAGCCGAAAAAACGGCCTCCAAGCTCCGAGTAATTGGCTATGTTTGCCAATGAGTATGCCACAACTTAGAAATTTTGGAATGAAATTCTCACATATCCGTTTGAGCCGGGTATCGTTAGATTAACCACTTGGGGGCCCGACTACATCAAAATATGCAAACTTGCGCCTACCGCCTATTATCAAGCAAAGGAATGAGCTGATTCGCTTCCTCCGAGGAATGTTCGGTTAAGAAAGGGAACAAATCCGGTCCCATCCGAACTTCCAACTGTTTCAAGCGATCAACGATTTCAGCTTACTGTACCGACAATGGAAAGTTCATTGATATAAAAGGAGATAATCCAATTGAACGCACTCATTACCGGTGGTGCTGGCTATATTGGGGGCACTGTCGCCCAACTGCTCTTGGCTGCCGGGCATCGTGTCGTGGTCTATGACAATCTCTCCCATTCCCAACGCCTTTCAGTGCCAGCAGGCTCGGCCTTTATCGAAGGGGAAGTCGGCGACCGAACAAAACTGGAAGCCGCTCTCCGAAGCCATCAAATTGATGCTGTCCTGCATTTTGCCGCGCTTATCGAGGCGGGTGAAAGCATGCAGTGTCCTGAGCTGTATTTTAGCAACAATAGCGCGTCCACGTTAGTTCTTTTTCAGGCAATGTTGGCGACTGGGGTCCGGAGGCTGGTTTTCTCCTCCACGGCTGCCGTGTATGGACAGCCTGAACGAACACCAATTAAAGAAGATGCACCTTTGCACCCGACCAATCCTTACGGCGAATCCAAGCTGCTGGTGGAGCAGATGCTGACTTGGTTGCATCGCATCCATGGGCTGCATTATGCCAGCCTGCGCTATTTCAACGTGGCTGGCGCCATTCCCGGTCGCGGCGAATCGCACGAGCCGGAGTCGCACCTGATCCCTTTAATCCTCGATGTTGCGCTGGGTCGAAGGCAAAGCATTCAGATTTACGGAACGGATTATCCGACGCCGGATGGCACCTGCATCCGGGACTACATCCACGTCCGCGATCTAGCAGTTGCTCACTTGCTTGCGCTTACGGCGCTGGAACAACGGGATCGCATGATCTATAACCTGGGCAATGGCCAGGGCTTCTCTGTGCGCCAGGTCATTGAGGCCGCACGACGCGTGACCGGGCATTCCATTCCCGTCGAGGAGTGTCCTCCGCGACCCGGCGATCCCGCAATCCTGGTTGCCAGCTCGCAGAAAATTAGCCGCGAACTGGGCTGGCACCCTCAACGCACCACCCTCGACGAAATCATCGCCGATGCCTGGCAATGGCACCAGGTACGCTACGCTACAGGCGCCTCTGTTTCGGTTCCGTAGTGCTGGTGCGCCTGCTCTTAAAAAAATCCAGGCTTAGCACTTTGTTGGGGCGTCTAATGTTGCAGAAGCAAGGCCAGCCAAATCGGTCTTCGGTTCGTAAATTGGCTTGCTTCGGCAGTTGTCTCGGGACTACAAGGGAAACGGTAGGTGGAGGGCGGTATGAAAATGAATCGTATTGCGAGTGCAGTTGTAGTAGCGGCAATCGTAGGGATGGGCGCGGGAGTTGCCTCCCCTGCCATGGGACAGACGGAGAATGTGACTGGCCAGGCGCAGTTGGTGGTCACAGCGAACGCCAACAAATCGCGCCCGGCTCAGCCTCTCTCGCAGAGCGATATTGCTGTGAAATTGAGAGGTCGTCCGACGGACATTGTGAACTGGATGCCGCTCAAAGGTCCCGATGCCGGCCTGCAGCTCGTATTTCTGTTTGATGATTCGGCGCGGTCGTATCTGGCGCTGCAGATTCCGTCCATAGCCAAGTTCATTCAGGATCTGCCGCCATCGGCTGCTGTGGCAGTGGCCTATATGGGGAATGGCAGGGCGGTCATGGCGCAGACCCTGACCACCGATCATGCCCTGGCAGCGAAATCTTTGCGGATCACGAACGGTATTCCCTATATCAGTGGCAGTCCATATTTTTGTTTGTCCGATCTGGCCAAGAATTGGCCGTCCCAGGCAAAGGCCCGCCGCGTGGTCTTGATGGTCACCAATGGAGAAGATCCATATTATCGGACCGCTGATCTGCAGGATCCCTACGTGGCCGCTGCAATCCAGGATTCTCAAAAAGCCGGATTGCTGGTGTACTCCATCTATTTTGCGGACCGTGGCCGCGCCAATCGAGGTGGTTTCAGAACTCTCACCGGCCAAAGTTATCTGCTGAAGGTGGCGGACTCAACCGGTGGTCAAAGCTATATGCTCGGCCTGTCGAGCCCAGTGTCTTTCGATCCATTTTTGGACCAGTTTCGGGATTCGCTGAAAAATCAGTATTTGCTGACGATAGCGGCTGAAAAAACGGGATGGCAGCAAGTGAAAGTGCAAGCGAAAATTTCGGGGGTGAAGCTGGCCGCTCCCACCGCGATTTATATCGGCAAGAATCAATAGCACCGCTGAATTTTGAGTGGCCGAGGCATCTCTGTAGGAAGGGTCCGAGAGTACCTCTCAATGCTGCATCAGCACCAGTGCCAGCACGGCGATCAACAGTGCGGGAGGCATGACCAGCACTCCAAGACGCAGGAAGCGCCAGCCGCTCACCTGAATCTTTTCGCGTCGCAGTGCAATCAGCCACAAGATCGTAGCCAACGATCCAGTGACGGAAAGATTTGGGCCCAAATCGATACCTAGCAGGACTGCGGCATGCAGGGCGCGTGTGCTGTGCGCAGCGTGAACCGCTGCCGCTCCAATCAGACCCATGGGCAGATTGTTGATCGCATTCGCCGCAATGCCAAAGCCAAATGCAACTGCGCTCCAGCCAGCGATCGGCGGCCATCCAGCGACTGACTTCAACGCGCTGGCAGAAATTGCGAGCGCTCCTACCCCTTGCAACGCCGCCACGATGACAAACAGACCCGCTACCAGCGGAATCACACTCCAGGACACGGCTCGCAACGCTGCCGTCATTATCCGGCCCTGCCTGCCAGCAACAAACAACATCGCGAGGACGCCTGCGGCCAGGGTTGCGGGGCCGACAGGTCCGACCCAGCGCGGAGGTGACCAGCAAGGCGCCCGCGGCCAGCAAAATTCCCAGGCCCGCGCGCTTGCCCCTTGCATCGAGCGAAGCTGGCTGTGCGCCGTCTTCCATTGAAGGATCGCAAATCCGCGCGACTATGCCACCACAGCACGAGAAATGTCATTCCAATCGCGCCCAGTGAAGGAACCAGGAAGATTCGCAGCCATTCAGCCAAGCGTGGAAGCTGCCCATCAAACACAACCAGATTCGCCGGATTGGAGATAGGTAGAACAAAGCTGGCCGCATTGGCAATCAATGCGCATGCGAAAAGATAAGGGAGCGGAGAAGTTTTCGTGCGGCGAACGACGGCCAGCACAGCGGGTGTCAGCAGCACGGCGGTTGCATCGTTCGAAAGTAATGCCGTGACCACAATGCCAATTCCATACACCAGCACAAACAAACGGGTCTGCGAGCCATTCGCATGGTTCATGGCCAATGCTGCCAGCCAGTCGAAGACGCCGTGGTTTCGCGCCAGCTCCGCCAACAGCATCATTCCCGCAAGAAAGAGGTAGACATCGGTTCCACTGCGAACAGCTGCCCAAGCTGCTCCGAGTGGCAGCAGGCGGAATAGCACCAGCAGCACCGCCCCCGCAACTGCCCAGACATATTCCGGAATATGACGCGGACGCCAGAGAATCAGGATGAAAACCAGCACGCACAACAGCCAGGTGGCGATCCAGATCGCGAGTTGTGCTGGGTGATGAGGCATAAAAACTAGATTGTCGCAGATAGGTGTCGAGTTTCCTCCCGCTGGAGGTCGCCACTGCAAACGGACGTGCCATGTACCCATAAAAGATTTGAAATCCGCATGTTTCGAATCTCGTCTGCCATCGTTTACCATGGCTGGGTTGGTGAACCGATGCAAGCCCTGCAATTGACGGAGTACCGAAAGCTGCGCCTGGTCGATCTGCCAGTGCCATCGCCTGCGCCGGACGAAGTGTTGATTCGGGTCGCCGCCTGCGGTATCTGCGGCAGCGATGTACATGGCTATGACGGCTCGACCGGCCGCCGCATCCCGCCCTTGGTCATGGGTCACGAGGCTGCGGGAGTTATCGCCGCGGTGGGAAAGTCCGTCAATACATTCGCTGTTGGCGAACGCGTCACCTTTGATTCGACCATCTCCTGCGGGAGCTGCCGATTTTGTAAAACCGGCGCTGTTAATCTTTGCGATCGTCGGGAGGTGCTGGGCGTTTCCTGCGGAGACTATCGCCGCAATGGCGCATTCGCGGAGTATGTCGCGGTTCCGGCGCGTATCGTCTATCGATTGCCAGATTCGCTCAGCTTTGCCGATGCCGCCATGATCGAAGCGGTTTCCGTCGCTTTGCACGCCGTGCACCTGACTGCGCCGGAGCAGGGAAGCACCGCGCTGGTGGTGGGTGCGGGAATGATCGGGCTACTGATTTTGCAAGCCCTGCGCGTGGCTGGTTGCGAAAGAATTCTTGTCACCGATCTCGATCCGCACCGGCTGCGGCTGGCAAAAAAGCTTGGCGCGACTGAAGTGCTCGAAGTGAGCGCTGCGACAACCAGCGAAGAAATCGCAGACCAAGTACGCGCCCTGACCGGCGGCCGCGGCGCAGACCTAGTACTGGAGGCCGTGGGTACCTCGACGACGGTACGAACGGCCATTGCCTCGGCCCGAAAGGGCGCAACGGTTACGCTGGTTGGCAATCTTTCACCGGAAGTCTCGCTGCCGCTGCAGAGCGTCGTCACGCGGCAGATTCGGCTGCAAGGCTCGTGCGCGTCGGCAGGAGAATATCCGCAGGCCATCGAACTGATGGCAAGCAAAACCATCGATGTTGCGCCGATGCTCTCCGCCGTCGCTCCGCTGACGGAAGGACCGCGCTGGTTTGAGCGCCTCTATGCCCACGAACCAAATTTGATGAAAGTGGTGCTGACGCCGGGGTCCATCGCATGAATCCAGAGTCGTCCATTTCACCCGCCACCCAACGTATGTTCGACCTGACGGGGCGTGTTGCGCTGGTCACGGGAGCGAGCCGCGGACTGGGCCAATCCTTTGCCCGCGCGTTGGCACGGAGTGGGGCCGATTTGATTTTGACGAGTCGAAGGCGGCAAGATGTAGTGCCCTTCCAACAGGAAATGATTACATCGGGCCGTAAGGCTGTGGCACTCGAACTCGACGTGCGCGATGAAGCAAGCATCACGCAGATGGCGGAACAAGCCCAGGCTGCCTTTGGTGCGATCGACATTCTGGTGAACAATGCGGGCTGCAATGTGCGCAGGCCTGCGCTCGAAGTCTCCTGGCAGGATTGGAACCAGGTGCTGGACACGAACCTGCGCGGCAGTTTCTTCGTCGCCAAAGCGATCGCACCGCAAATGATCTCGCGTGGGTATGGCCGTGTCATCAACATTGGCTCGGTAACCAGCGTCTTCGGCTACGCTGGACTTGCGCCCTATACCGCAAGCCGCGGAGGCATTCGCCAGTTGACCATGAGCCTGGCCGACGAGTGGGGCAGGCACGGCATCACCGTCAACTGCCTCGCGCCCGGATGGTTCAAGACCGAGCAAAATAAAGTGCTCTACGACGATCCAGCATGGGTGGAATATTTATGCGACCGCATTCCGCTGAAGCGACCCGGTGCGCCCGGCGACCTGGATGGCGCCATCGTTTTTCTTGCATCGGAAGAGAGCCGCTACATTACCGGGCAAACCTTGCTGGTGGACGGCGGAATCTCGACCGGGGCGACGCGCGCCATGACAACGCAACCCAAGCCGCTCTGAGAGAGTGGCAGTTGTAGATGTATGCGGAACAGGAGAGAGTATGGCTCATCCAATACGGTCTTTTTCACACCGCAGATTCCAAGCATGGTCCGCTATTTCGTCTCGCAGCAGCGAGTGTAGCGTTCCTAATGGTATTCGCCGGCGTCTCATGCATCCGGGCACAGACCACGACGGCAAATTTCCGACGGCATCCGGTATCGCTGGCGAAACCGCTGACGGTATATTTTGTCGACGTCGAAGGCGGCCAGTCCACACTCTTTGTCACGCCTTCGCATCAGTCTTTGTTGGTTGACACCGGCTGGCCCGGCAACGACGGCCGCGACGCCGATCGTCTTATGAAGGTGGCGAAACAAGCAGGGCTTGACCACATCGACTACCTGCTGATCACGCATTTTCATGAGGACCATGTTGGCGGCGTGCCTAATCTTGTCAAACGGATTCACATCGACAATTTCATCGATCATGGAACCAATCGCGAGACCTCCGAAGCAGCCACGCAGCAAGGGTTCGAGAGGTATCAGGCAGTCTTGGCGCACTCCAATGCGAAACACATCCTGGCACATCCGGGAGAAACCATCCCGCTCACCGGCCTGACGACCACAATCGTCAGCGCAGACGGCAACGTGCTCGATACTCCGTTGCCAGGCGCTGGCCAGCCCAATCCTTATTGCAAGAACTGTCCCACGCGGCCGCCCGACCAAACTGAAAATGCTCGTTCTGTGGGAATTGTCCTGCAGTATGGAAAAATGCGCCTGGTTGACCTGGGAGACCTGACCTGGGACAAAGAAATGCAATTGATGTGCCCGGATAACAAACTGGGTCAAATGGACGTATACGTCGTCTCGCATCATGGGTGGTATCCCAGCAGCAGCCCGGCGTTTGTCGATGGCATTGCTCCGCGCGTCGCCGTCATGGACAACGGTGAGACCAAGGGCGGCTCTCCTTCGGCGTGGGACACCATCGAGAAATCGCCCCGCCTGAAGGATCTATGGCAATTGCATTACTCGGCAGAAGGCGGCGCGCAGCATAACGTGGCCGCGACCTATATTGCGAATTTGCAGGGAGCCAGCATCAAGAATGGTTCCGACGGCAACTATATTCGGTTGCTCGCCTATCCTGATGGGAAGCTGATCATGTATAACTCGCGCACGCAAGAGAGCAAGACGTACCCAGCGCCATAGGGATGCATTGAAGTCAAATTGAAGGTCGTACGCTATGGATGCCGAACAGGTCCGCGAATCTCTGCTGAAATTGCCGCATGTGGAAGAAACCATGCAATGGGGCGCGAATCTCGTTTTCTGGGTTGGAGATAAAGCTATCGGCGGCAAGATGTTCGCGCTCGTGAATCTCGACGAAGATGGCAAGGGTGTAATTTCCTTTCACGCCGGGCCGGAGCGATACCCGGAGCTGTTGGAAAATGACGGTGTCATTCCGGCTCCCTACATGGCGCGTATCTTCTGGGTGGCGCTGGCGCGCTGGGATGCAATTCCCGGTCGGGAATTGTTGGAGCTTCTCGCGCAGGCGCGAGAGCTTGTCTACGCCAAATTGCCGAAGCGGACCAAAGATGTGCTGGCGATGCCGCCCACGGCCCGCAAGAAACTGATCGCCGAGCGAAGGAAACTTCTGGCCGCAGGTAAAGCAACTAAGTCTCGATAGACTCCAGCGGCGGCGGCCTATTGCAACGGCTCCGCATTTCGAGCAGAACGGCTGGATGAACCCATCGTTCGACGCATAATCACTAATGACATGTCTGTTTAAACACCCTGGCTGGATGTCTCGATCCTCTGGATGGCTTGGACGGTGCTCCATTCCTAAGATTATGTGCTCGTCCCATCCCATGCGAGGAAATTTCCCTTGCTGAAGGGCAGAATCGGGAGATTATTTTCCATTGCTACTTCGTCTGCAAAAGACTCGAACGCGACTCGGCAGTATCGAGCGCGAGGCGCAGAGCACCTGTCAGTTGAGCATCGGCTCCGAGAAGGCTAGGTATCAGTTGAGGCCGCCCACGCACGGCCCACTGATGCAGCATATTTTGCGTGGCGGAGCAGAGTGCGGGATGCAGGCCCACACCGCCGCCCAGCACAAACAACGGACAGTTCAATACCAACGACACGTTGTAAATAGCGTGGGATAACATGCGCGCGGACTGCTGCAGAATGGTCTGCGCCAGCGAGTCTCCGGCAAGCGCGGCATCGAATATTTCAGTGGCAGTCATATCGTATGGCATGGCCGTGCTGTCTGCATTCCAGATTTTTTGCCATTCCTCCCGGATGCCTTCACCGCCGATCATGCTTTCGAGTGCGCCTGGTTCATCGCGTTTCCGCGGCGCATCCGGCGTGCCGGGTACCAGCATGTAGCCGATTTCGCCGGCGCTCCAGCCTGCTCCGTGAAACAGGGAGTAGTTCAACACGATCCCTGCGCCGATCCCGGTGCCAATCGCGAGAAATACAAAATCCCGCACACCTTTGGCCGCGCCGGTCCAGCTTTCTCCAACGGCTGCAAGGTTCACATCGTTGTCCACGGCGACCGGAATGTCCAGCGCTGCTTCGAGCAGCGTGGCCAGCGGAACATCGCGCCAGCCCATGAGGTAAGAGGTTGCGATCACGCGTCCTTCAACGACGTCGGTGACGCCGGGCGCTCCGGCGGCGATGGCTTTGAGCGCGTGACGCGGGACGGAGGCCTGCTGCAACAGGTGCTCTACACCATCGCAAATGAGGCCGATGACTGCATCCGCACCGTGGACCCGCACAGTGGACGACGACCATTTCGCCACGATGACGCCGGTCAAGTCGGCAAGCGCCAGACGCAAGTTTGTCCCGCCAATATCGACTCCAACGACATAGCCGGTATCCGGCGTCGCCGCCTGATCTGGTTGCGTCGCAGCGTGGTTGCTGCTCTGCTGTTCTGTGATTTCCAAGGCGTTCTCGTTCAATGGGTTGTGCATGGTTGCGCTCTTTCTGGTTAATTCATTCATTGGACAATCGCATTTGCCTCGGTACTGATGCTTTCCAGCTCGCGTCCTTTTGTCTCCGGAATGACGAAGCGTACAAAGAGCAACGTGAGGATACAGAATCCTGCATAAATGATGAAGGTTGGCGAATTTCCCGCTGCTTTGATGAGGGACAGGAAAGTAAGCGAGACGAGAAAATTGGCTGCGCCGGAGGCAAGCGATGCCACGGCGACACCGCGGCCGCGCACTTGCAGCGGAAAGACCTCCGAGACGAGAATCCAGGCGATCGGTCCCATGCTGAATGCGAAGCAGGTGATGTAGACCATCAGACAGACGGTCGCGACGACACCGGGAGCTGCTCCAAAGGCCGCCTGATTGTGGAACGAATACGCGAGCATCAACAGCGAGACCGTCATGCCACCGACGCCCGCGTAGAGCAACGGTTTGCGGCCCAGACGATCGACCAGCACGAGAGCAATAATCGTCGCCAGCACATTGGTGATGGCCACCAGCAACGTTGCGAAGATTGCGTTCTTGTTCGACGTAATGCCGGCGAGGGAAAAGATCTGCGGCCCGTAATAGAGGATGGCATTGATGCCCGTGACCTGTTGCAGGATGGTGAAGCCAGCGGCGATGAAAAGCGACATGCGCACTGCGGGACTCCAAAGCGCGCTCCAACGGCGTTCCAGTCTTATTTCCAGGGCAGAACGAATATCCGCAAGCAGTAACCTTGCGCCGGCGGAGTCGGTGTAGGTGCTGAGCACAGATTCCGCTTCTGTGATGCGGTTCTGCGCAAAAAGCCATCGTGGGCTTTCTGGCAGAGTGAGGAGCAGGAGGATGAACAGAGCGGCGGGCAAGGCTCCAATGCCAAACATAAGTCGCCAGGCATGTTGGCTGGCCAGCCAGTATCCTACCAGGTCTGCCAACGCGATGCCCAATGTGAGCGCGAACTGGTAGAGCCCGATTAGCATGCCGCGCGAGCGCGGGGGTGACAGCTCAGATACATACACGGGTGCGGTAACGGAGGTAAAGCCGATGGCCACTCCCAGCAGCACGCGGGCTACGATCAACGTGGCTACGTTTGGCGACGCAGGAGCAAGCAGGGAACCAGCAAGGAAGATGGCGCCGCCCCAGAGCAGCGTGGCGCGGCGGCCGATGCGATCTGTGATGCTGCCTCCTGCGAGCGCGCCGAACATTGCGCCGATCAGCACCACGCTGACTACCACTTCTTCCATTCGCGTGGAAAGCATGAAGGACTTGCGCACGAAAATCAGCGCGGCAGCGATCACTCCCATGTCGTAGCCGTAGAGAATGCCCCCCAGTCCGGCGATGAGGGACACTCTCCAGATAAAGCCGCGGCGAACATTTGTCTGCGAGGCGAGCGCTAAATCGGACACGATTCCCTCTTGGTTCAAAAAGGCAGTCATACTACTGTTCCATTACGCCATAGTGAAAACGGGGCGGCAGGCGGCAGCCTGTTCGTTCCACCATACCGAGTGTGAGCGCCTGTGGCACCAACAGTGAGGTGATGCCCTCCCAAGGCTCGGGAACGGCATCGATTCGGACGGGAAACAGTTTTTTGGTTGCCGGGCGATCTTCCGCAGAGACCAGCACAACTTTGCCGCCGCGACGGGTGCATTCCTCTGCCAGCTTGATGCCAAGTGCGGCAACTCGACCGAGAGCGAAAATAATCGCGACATGCGATTCATCCACATCGAGAATCGGACCATGCTTGAAGCCTGCGCCAGTGTGTGCGGCGGCACGGTGGCCGCTCATTTCGCGGATACAAAGGGCACTCATGATGGCTGCACCGTAGGCAGCGCCTCGGCCAATGATCTCGGTGTTGGCTGCACCGCGGCAGAATGCTTCGAGTTCACCTCGTCGCGCAAAGATGGGATCAAGATTGGCTGCATAGATTTTCGCCACTTGCTCAGCTTCTTCCTGCCAGGGACGGCCGAGAATCTCGGAGGCAAGGATGATGGCGGCGGCAGTGGCGTTCGTATAGGTCTTCGTCGCGTTGCCATACTCTGGTCCGGCCAAGATGGGGAGTTTGTTTGCGGCCAGCTTCCAGCAGGTGCTTGCGGGGTTATTGCAGATCAGACCGAGCGGTCGGTTCTCGCCGATTTTGAACAGCTCGACTAATTCCGCACTTTCACCCGAGGTGGTGAGCAACACGGACAAAGCCGCGTCATCCCAGATCGGCTGCGCATAGTGCAACCACTCGCCTGCGTCCACTGAAAATGAGGGTCTGCCGTATGTCTGCAGCAGGACAGAACCGCTGAAAGAAGAACAGTAGGACGCGCCCATGCCGATAAACAGGACCGGCCCGCTGTTCGCGGAGAGGTCACGAAACTTCTTCAGTTCGGTGCGCAGGGTGGGATCGGTACGATACGCATGAATCAAATCGAGAAGCCGCTGAGGCTGCTCGCGGCACTCAATCTCAAGAATCTGCGTACCGCTGGCGGTAAGGAGTTCTTTGGGCGGTTCGACTCCGTTAATCCAGCGTGGCGCGCTTTGAATTTCATTTCCCATAACATGTTCCTCGATATGAGAATCCGCCAGCGGCTGCGTTCTCGTCCTTCAGATGATGCGTACGTTCGTTGTACGTCTGAGTCTGGCGGATGCCGTCGAAACACGCTCGGGATAGCATCACAAAAGCAAAGAAATACGATTCGACAAGCGAAATAAAAAGAAATAAGATCAGCCGAACACTTGCATGGCAAAATTTCTTCAACTAGACTTCTTAATGTTTATTTAGTATCTATCGGGAGCCGCCAAAAAGCAAGAAAATCTTTTTTGTAACAAGGTTTGCAAAGCCGGCGTCCATAGTGCATTCTTTGGATGACTACGCGGGAGGGCTTCGGATATAGTAGCCCTCAAATACCTATCTTTTCCGGAATGAAATGAAGAGAAAAAATATCCCACTTGGCAGACCCTCTGTCCTGCGCCATACGAATGCGCATGGCATTCTGAAGCTTTTGCGCGATTTCGGCTCGTGCTCACGCGCAGACCTTGTCCGCGCTTCCGGCCTGAGCGCTCCCACGGTTACAAATGTTGTGAAAGACCTGCTTTTGAAAGGCCTTGTTGAGCCTCTGGGCGAGGGAGAATCGAGCGGGGGGCGCCCGCCGGACATGATCCGCTTCAAAGCGGAACGGGGTTGCCTACTCGCCGTGGAAATTTCCGCAGGTAGTATTTCTTTCCTCCTGACTGACCTGAATGGAATCGAAATGGAGACGCGCAGAATCTCGCTGACGAAGCGCAGTACCACGCCTGAGGCCATCTGCAGCTATATAGGGAAAGAGCTGAAAACGCTGCTGCGTAGGCGAAAAAAGACGCGCGATCAGTTGCTGGCCATGGTTGTGGGGGTGCCTGCGATCACCAATGTGGAAGAGGGAAGCGTCTTGTCGATCAGTACGCTGGACGGCTGGCGATCCGTGCCTCTTCGCGCATTGCTCAGCAAGGTGGCCAACTGTGCAGTGATCGTGGAAAACGATATGAACCTGGCCGCCCAGGGGGAACAGCACTGCGGCGCCGCGCAGTCCGAGAAGGATTTCATCCTGATCGACATCGGAGCAAATGTCGGCGCCGGTATCTTTTTAGGCGGCAAAATTCATCATGGCTCACAATGGTCCGCGGGAGAAATAGGTTATCTGCGTCTACCCTCTACCTCGCGGAGGCAGCCAATGATTCACGAGTTCGGCGAGCTGGAAACGGTGTTGACTAGTTCTGGAATATTGAAGAGTTGGCACGAAGGAAGCGGGAAGCGTGCCAAGGGCGCAAAACGTGCTGACCGAGACGTGGATGCGATGTCGATCCTGAACATGGCGCAGAGCTGGAGACGCTCGCGCAGGAAAACTGATTCGCAAGCGAGCCGAAATTGTTGCAGATATCATTATCGATTTGTCTCTTATTTTGAACCCGAGCCTGATCCTTTTGGGTGGAGAAGTCGGCAGTCATCCGGTGCTAATTGAGTTCGTGCGGCAGCAGTTGGTGGGAAGCGAATTTGCAGTGACAAGAATCGGGTCGGGTACGCCGGGCAATCGCGCCGTACTTTGGGGTGCGATCTCGCTGGCTCTGGAGGCGATTCCCTCGGTGCTGCTTCCACAGCCGCCGATGTAAGTGCCGACCGGAAGCCATGCAACTGCGGGCTGGCAGAAGCTAGTCTCCACTTTTGAGCGCGTCTTGACACTCCAATTTGCGATGTGGTTCACTTGCAGCCATGCGGACTTTATTATAGAAAGTTAGAAACATGCAAGCCCTCCGCATCATGAACCCTTCGGCAGCCCGGGAACTATAACGCAGCACGACCGGCATCAAGAGCAAACAGGAGAGACACGTTGCATGACGACGCGACGGGATTTCGTGAAGTTGGCCGCCGCTATTGGGTTGATCGGCGCCTCTGTTCCGCTCCGTGCTCTGAACCGGCTCAACATCGGGGTCGGCACGTTCAGCTACCACAACCTTTCCATCGACGACATGATTACTCAGTTGAATGCGCTTCGCATTCGCGAGATCGAGATGTCACGGGGCGAATTTATGCTGTTGAGTCATCCGCATGATCAGTTGTTTCGCAGCACACGGAAGAAGCTGGATGATGCAGGCATTCGTTGTGTGTCGTATTATTCCGCCACTATCAAAAATGACGACGACATCGACAGTGCGGTGCGTTTCGCGAAACTGTTGGGTTCCAGCAATATCACCGGTGACGCAACGGAAAGCGTTTTGAAACGGATTGACCAACGGCTGACAGAGGAAGGCTTGACCTTCGGGCTGCACAATCATTTTTTTCCATACAAATTTGCCTACGAGAGCCCGGAAGATGTGCTGAAGGCGCTGTCGGGTCTTTCGAAGACGATGGGTGCGACTGCAGACACTGGCCAATTTGCATCCTGCGGATACGATCCTGTGGATGCCGTTCGCAAACTGGCGCCGCGCCTGCGCATGGTGCATCTGAAAGATGTGAAGGCGAAGGGCGGCGAAGTGAATGTACTGCTGGGTTCCGGGGTCGCGAAAATTCCTGAAGTCATGCAGGAGTTGCACCGGCAAAACTTCGCGGGCCTGGTTGCCGTGGAATACGAAAAGGAAGGCGACGTCAACCAGGATATGGCGAAGGAAATTGCATTTGCGAGAAAGCTCGCGTAACCGCGACCGACTGAGGGTCGCTGTGTGGAGAACTACTACGATGCGGAAATTATTTGCTTTTGCTCTGACAGCATTCATGTCGCTGACGCTTTATGGCCAGCAGTCGCACCCTATCCTGGCGCTTGGCTCGCCCGCGCCGGACTTCGCGCTGCCAGGCGTGG
Source organism: uncultured Acidobacteriota bacterium (assembly GCA_963719625.1). GTDB lineage: Bacteria > Acidobacteriota > Terriglobia > Terriglobales > Acidobacteriaceae > JAKAAZ01. The sequence goes on along the minus strand of CAVRDB010000026.1, from coordinate 464,869 downwards.
ATGGCAAGATTCATAAGCTGAGCGACTATGCCGCCAGCCCGATTCTGGTCGTCGTTTTCACCTGCGATCATTGCCCCATCGCGCAGATGTATGAGCACCGCATTGAGCAGATGTATGAGGATTATGGGAAACGAGGCGTAGCTGTGGTCGCGATCCAAGGCAACGATCCAAATGCGACCATGATCGGTGAGCTGGATTCCTCCGATATCGGCGACACGCTGGAGGAGATGAAGATTCGTGTGCAGTACAAACATCTTCATTATCCGTATCTGTACGATGGCGCAACCCAGTCTGTGACGCGAGCCTATGGTCCGCAGGCCACGCCGCACGTGTTCATCTTCGATAAGGACCGGCGTCTTCGTTACCAGGGGCGGATGGATAACAGCTACCGTATCGAGATGGTGAAAACGCAGGATGCACGCAATGCTATTGACGCGCTGCTGGCCAATAAACCGGTGCCGGTGACACATACCGGTGTCTTTGGGTGCTCGACAAAATGGCATGAGAAGGAGGCGCTTCGCGAAGCGGCGGAGCAAAAGCTGAACGCACAGCCGGTCAGCGTGGAGCTTGTGGACGCGGCCGGTTTGAAGAAGCTGCGCGCCAATGCTGGCGACCAATATACGCTGGTCAGCTTCTGGGCAACATGGTGCGGTTCCTGCGTGGCGGAGTTTTCCGATCTGCAGGATACCTTCCGCATGTACGATGATCGCGGCTTTCAACTGGTGACGGTTTCGGCAAACATGCCCGATGAAAAGGCGGGGGTGCTGCGGTTCTTGCAGAGGAAACATGCCACCAGTCGCAACCTATTGTTCGCCTCCGACGATACGGCGGCATTGCAGGCGGCCTTCGATCCGAAGTGGCAGTCAGCCGTGCCCTACACTGTGTTACTTGGGCCGAATGGCAAAGTACTGTACAGCACACTCGGCTCGGTCGACATACTTGAGTTGCGCAGAAAGATTCTGGCGGCAATGCCTTCCGACTATATCGGGTTCAATAAATACTGGATTGGGAACTAATCGCCGGGCATCGTGGGGTGGTCAGTTGACTGCCGTTGATGCGCCGCCCAGCCAAAGCAGGGCATTTTCAAAGAAGACATTCTGCACGGGGCTGGTGAGAATTTTGTTGCCATGGCCCATGTTGGTGTAGATCATTTTGTATTTGGTGTTGGTCCACGTTACCGGTATGTCGCCGCCCGCAAGCGTGTCTTTGAATCCGATCGGGTAGTTAGAAGGTGCCAGCGTCATCAGCACCTTGATATCAGGATTTTGGCGCGGATCGGGCTTCCAGCTATACCATTCGTTTGCGGGGGACAGATAGCTTTTTGGCAACCCCTTCATGACTGGATTCGACAGATCATCGATGTCGAGCGTGGCCGGTAGCGGAGGCCAGCTGTTGCCGTAAAACACGGTCCCAAGAAAATCGGCGAACCATGGCCAGGTTGCGCGGCTGTCCATCCAACCGGCAATGTGAAAGCCGAGCCATGCGCCTCCGTGCTCCATGTAGTTCTGAAAGGCAACGCGCTGCGCCGGAGTAGCGGGCGCATCATCGAGCCACAGAACCACCTGGTATTGCTTTAGAACTGTGGGATTCATATCGTCCCAGTTCGATGTCGCCTTGAAGGAGAAGTGATCGCGCTTGGCCATCGCCTGGAAGAATGGGATGGCCTGCATGGCGAAGTCCACATGATCCTGCTCCACGTGGGTGGAGTAAAAGGCGAGAACATGAAAGGGCCGATTCTGGCCGAAGACGACTGTTGCGGTGAAGGCGAGAATCGCGACGAAGCAGAGAGAACGCAAGCGCCGAATCATGAATGGACTTCTCCTGGTCGGGATGAATATCCCGGATTGGTTCGACAATGGGCTTTCTAAGGTTTGATAAGCTAGTCCCCACAACGAGGTTTTATCACAACATGAACCGACTCGTATGCCGGTGTCCTTCGTTTCTTGAAATCTTTTGTTTCAGACGCACTTTGCGCGTCAGTGTGATGCTAACCGTTGTGGTGCTCGTGGCGATAGCATCGTGTGTTGATGCGGAGAGCGATGCCATGCAAAGCAGGATGATCACCAGTCTTGCGGTCGTGGTGAATCCCGCCACTCATAAGGTGTATGCGGTGGACGAAGGTGCGGGCACGGTGTCCGTCACGAACGAGCGCACCGGATCGACGCAAGTGGTGAAAGTTGGAAGCGAGCCCATCTCGATCGCCATCGATCACAGGACGAACAGAATTTATGTTGCGAATACCGGAGACGGATCGATCAGCGTGATCGATGGCAAACGCGATGCAGTGATTGCAACCGTTAAAGGCGAGGCCCAGCCATACGTGCTGGCAGCGAATGACGTCACGAACAAAGTGTACGTGACAAATACCTACAGTGATGCGGTGACGGTGATTGATGGCGAGACGAATACGGCGCGCGCGCTGAAGGTGGGCAGCGCCGATGGGATCGTCGTCGATCCTCGCAGCAATATCGTGTTTCTGATGACCCACGAGGACCCTAATATCCGGATACTCGATGGGGCGACTGGAAACATCACCAAGGTGGATATTGGACCGCACCTCTGGGGTATGACGCTCGATCCATCTACGAACACGCTCTACCTGGCGCATACGGGAAGCGCCAATCTCGTCGCTCTGAACGAGAAGACCCACGCGGTGCATACAATTTCGGTTGGCGCCATTCCCTGCGCGGTTGCAGTCAATCCCGATACACGGAAGATCTACGTGGTGAATTATGGAGATAAGACTGTGAGCGTCATCGATGCCGCGAAAGGGAAGGTGATTGCCACTCTTCCGGTGGGCAAACACCCACAGGCGGTTGCGGTCGATGCCGTACATAACCGCGTTTATGTCGCAAATGTGCATAGCGACAGTGTTACGGTGATTGATGGCGCGACGAACGCAGTCGTCGGCACATATGGTGCGGGCAGAAACCCCTATGCGCTTGCAATCGACCCAACTGTGGAGCACATCTATGCCGCGAACTATGGCGAGCCGTCGGTTACTGCGATGGATGTGTCGCACATACAGGCTCGAAAATAGGTTTCAGCGTCGGCTGTGCGATTTAATTACTTCGCACCTGCGATGCCCGTTAGCTCCTGATGTTGGTTGAGTTGGTCGTCTGGGAGAAGAACCGCAACCCACGGGGTTGCAGGATCAATCACGTGCGCATGCCAGCTGATCTGGCGTGTACTGTGCCGTCCTAAATCCACTTGCACGGTGCCTGGTCCAAGCAACTCGAGATTATCGACCCTGGCGGTGAAGGTATGGGCGCCTGCGCCTTCGGCAGAGAGTTGCAACAGGACTTCAGTCGAATTGATTGCCTTTGCATTTACCGTGAAGTCGACAGCCTTGTCTCGCCGAAGATCGAGTTGGTACGATCCCGCCGAGAGAGCGGTGAGGGACGTATGCACCGTGCCTGCTTCGACCGTGTATTGGCCTTGGGAAATGGCGCCGCGAAATGTTCCTTTGGCCCGATCCACAGTTGCGTTGGTAGTCTTGCCGGTTTTTCGTTCAATGAACCGCACCGGTCCATTAGAGGTTGTGTCGACAAGTCCGCGCACGACGGCAGTACCGCTTAAATCCCGCATTAGCCAGATCCACTCGCCGACGGGCTGTGTCCACACCTCTTTGTATGTCCAGCAGATCTGGTTCGGCCAATAGGGCGCGTCGGCGGTCCCTTTGGTCTCAATGCCAACAGGGATTGCGCCGACCATCTGGCCAGAGCGAACGCTATAGAGAGGAGTCCAGTCGTATCCTTCGCCGTACATGATGCTGGCGGAGAATGGATTTCTTCCGACGATCCATTGCGCCTGCTGTTGCGCCAGATTTTCAGCATCGATGTTGCCGCGCAATTGTGCCGCGGTTGAAAGCGCTTTGGCCTCAGAGAGCAGAACGCTGGAGTTGCCCCGGAAATCGAACCAGACGGGAAACCGGCGAAGGTAGTAATCGCCGCCGAGGGGCACGCCGCGGCGAACCTCTTCCAGATAGGTCGTTCGATCTGCCGTTCGCAGGGGAGTCCAGGTTTCCGAATGTGGTAGCAGATCTACTTCGCTCTCTCGATAGACTGCGGCAGGCAGCATGTCATAGGGCGCGTCGACGGCGGCAGCGGCCTGCTGGTAGTACTTGGAGTGCAATACGATCGCGGAGTACCACTTCATCCAATTGGGATTCTGCGGAAGGGCCTCACAGAGATGATCCAGTGCGACGATTGGCTGTTCTTCTTCCCCCATGTGAAAGCGCTGGAAGAGATTTTTGCGATCTGGTCCGGTATAGAAATAACCTGTTAGCGGGATGCTCCAAGGCTGCAATTTTCTTTCCTGCGATGCCAGGATCTGATTGCCGAGTTCTACTGCCTCGTCTGCATACTGCTGATTGTCGGTTGCTCGAAATAAATCAATCGACGCGATGGCGCCAAAGGAAATTCTCTCCAACTCATCTTTCTGGCCATAGATTTCTGGTGGTGGAGGTGTGGTCCTGAATCCTTCGACGGCAAATTTCCAATCCTCTTTGGCCGTGGCCAGACTGCGATTCGCCAACTCTGGATCGCTGTCTTTCAAGACGCGGGCAGCCAGTGCTTCTACCGCGGCCACTCTGAAATTCCATTCGGGGTCGTTGACGGCCGGGCCGAAGCGATCATCTGCGTCGCCCATGATTCCGTTGGTCCAATAACTGATCAGCTGGCCGGTGGTGCGGTAGCCATCGCCAAACCGGGTTTTCAGCACCCAGTTCAAACCCCACTCAGCTTCGAGGATCACCCGGTTGTAGAGGGCCGGGTCCTGACCTTGCTGCTTGAGGCGCTCGGCAAGCTCAAAGAGCCCATAGGACATCGCGGGAGTATTTCCTGTTGCGCTTAAATCGCCGGCGTCGTGATAACCGCCGTTGACGAGGATGCGTTTGTCGCCATGAAAGCTGTAGTCGTCCTGGTGACAGATTCCGTGAATACCTGGAATCACCGTCCCGCAGCGCTCGCTATACATAAAGTTGATCGCCTTCACGATGCTGTCGCGCCAGGCGTCCTCCCCAATTCGAAAGGGGCGGGTGGTCGTCGCTCCTGAGCGAAGGAAATAGTTTCCCGACTGCTGAACCTGGGAGAAATCGAGGACCTGATAACTTCCCAGATCAGTTTTTCTCTGTTCGATCGGTTTTGTCAGGACAATCTTTCCAGTATCGGCATTGACGAGGGAAAAATCATGACTCGTCAAATCGCTGGCGATGGCTGTCTTGGCTGAACCGGGCACATAACCGGCCTGGCTGAAGGCAATCTTGCCGGCTGCCACGTCCCATCCTTCGACATGATCGGGCACGACGGTTTGCAACTCCATTCGATCGATGTAGAGGACGGTCTTGTCGCCGGGATCGGGAAGCATTTTCGGCAGACTGTAAGCGAAGTCGACGGCAGTGACTCGATCCCGAGACAGAGGAGCAATCTCCCACACAACGTGGTTCCACTGACGATTCTTCAGCGGGATGGATTCATCGCGTCCCTCGTTAGTGCTGTCTGGCAAGATGTGTATGCCTTCGTTGTGAAGGACCAGGGAAGCAGAAATCGCTGGGGCTCCATCGATATCCGGGTAGACCCAGATAGAGATTCGGTTGTAGTGACTCCAATCCTCGGAAGGGAAGGCGCGCGTGGCGACAAGGTCCTCCCATTCGCCGCTGCCATTGACGCGGGCGATATTGAAAGTCGAGCTAATTCGAATGGAATGCTTGCCATCTTTTACAGGAGTATCGGAGAGGCTCATCGTGCCTTCTCCCTTGAAGGACCAGTGGGACAGGTCTTCCATCCCATCCAGCAGGCGAGAGTCGAGGACCTTCTTGTTCAGCCAGCGAAATTCAGCTCCATCTTGAACGACCGGCTGCATCGGCTGCTCGGGAGTTCCCAGCTGTGCTTGAACGCAAGGGATTGCAGAAATGAAAAACAGTGCGGTCCAGAGTAGAGGGCGGAACATTCGGAGACGGGAAGACTGACGTTGCAGCGGTTCGATTTCGGTCATGCTGGGATCGATCCTTGGATTCCATTATGTCGATTGAAAAAGAAACGCTGCAGCCCATGATTTCGGCTGCAGCGCAGGGTGGAGCTAAATTTACTTGCCAAAGCATGATTAGAATATGTACTTCAGCGCAAGCTGAAGCGAGCGGGGATTACTGACAGTGTTTGTGATCTGACCGAAGTTAACGTCAGTCACGCCGGGGTCTGGTGGCTGATAGCTGGCGATATTGAACAGGTTAAAGGCATCCACCCGGAAATTGAGCTGCTGCTGACGCCAAATGTCGAACGTCTTGAAAACAGCCATATCGATGTTCTGGAAGCTGGGTCCAGGCAGGGTGCTGGGGCGAACGTCGCCAAAGTGGTTTGCCGACTGTGCCGCAAAAACGCAGGTATTACCCAGCGGGTTTATTATCTGGTCCGAAGCGCAGGCTTCTTGCGCTCCCCCATTGTTTTGTAGATTCGTTCCATAAAAGGCGTTGATGGAACGATGGACCATATGAAGTTTGCTTATCTGGTCCGGTCTGGCTGCACCCGTAAACGCAAATACTTTGTTTGAGTAATTTACAGGAGAGCCTGCTGTGTTTGGAAAGCCAGAGTAATACACATCGGCGCCGCTCAGCTTCCAGCCGCCAAGAAGAGTATTTTCGACATAATTCCAATCTCCGCCGAACCTCCGTCCCCGGCCGAACGGCAGATCGTACACGCCAGTCACAGATATATTGTGGCGGGTGTCGAAACCGGCTGGTGCCCATTCAGATTTCATGTCATATGCGTTCTGCTGATAGTACTGGGCGTTGTTGATATTGCTTGTGCCATAGAAGCCAATGTCATCTGTCAGCGATTTGGACAGCGTATAGTTTGCAGTCAATTCCAGACCGGCGGTGAGGTGCTGACGAAACACTGCCTGCAGCGCGTTGTAGTTGCTGGCAGATTCGGTCTGAGTGATTTTAACGACACCGCTTTGTCCCACGATATTGGCATAGGGAGCGGTCGCGCCCGGCGATGTCAATTGGTTGCCCCAATAGGGGTCTGTCAAGTGGTGTCCCAGGATTCCGACATATCCAAGCTGGAACGAGGACGATCGAGTCACTTCATATTCACCCGTCAAACTGAATTCCTGCGTCGTAGACGGCTTAAGGTCTTTGGGCCACACATAGAACGTGGTGGTTGGGGGCTGCGAGGTTGGGAAACCATTCGACGCCATAAAGAAGCTGCCTGGATTGTAGACGCCGCCTGTGGTACTTGGAATTGTGGCGGTTTGCTCAAAGTCCGTATGGAAAGGCGGGTTCTGAGTCAGGCGAAGGTTGGCGCCGGTACCTTCCAGATAGCTCGAAATGCCATAACCACCCCGGATAACCCAGCGATCCTTTGGCTGCCAGGCAAATCCTACGCGCGGCTGGAATTGGCCTTTATACGCGTCATACAAGGCACGGCTATTGCCATCCACGCCAGCATACTCAATCTGCTTGGTCTGCATGTTAATGTTGGCCATCTTATTGTTCACTTCATAGATGGGCTGATCGAACTCCCAGCGAATGCCAATATTCAACGTAAGATTCGGATTCACCTTGAAATCGTCCTGGGCGAAGATTCCGTCGCGCCATTGGCGCTGGCCGGTCAGCCCGGTCACGTCGCCGATCTGAACGTCATAGACGCGATCGGTCACAAAGTCGGCAAACGGATAAAGCGTGACCGCATTCGGGGCGGCGGTAAAGTCGCCCGTGTAGGTGAAATTTCCCAGTTCGCCGTCGTTGCCGGGATAGAAGCTGTTCTGTTGATAGCGGAGAAATTCGCCGCCGAACTTCAACAGGTGACGGCCATGCTGCCAGGTGAGGTTATCCGAATATCCGAAAACGTTGTCGATGAAAACTTCCGGCGTCGGATTGGCGCCAAAACTGGCTGGATAGCCGACGCCCGGAGACGTGCCTGCTGGGCTTTCAATTCCATTGAAAGACTGCAGGCTGAAGCCGGCTGCCTGTTGCGGATTGCTGGGAATTCCAACCAGCTTATTACCATTGAGACCGAAGATGCCGCTGGGGTCCACGGTAACGCCACTATTAAATTGTATGCGCCCGTAATTCGCGGTAAACAGGTTTACGATGTTGGGCGAGAAAGTGTGAGTCCACTGGTATCGAAGAAATGGTCCGGATAGTTGCTTCCGATGGGGAACAGCACTGGAACCGGACTGGCAGTTTGCTTGTCCCACGCGTAGCCCTGCGAGTAGCGGAATAGAAATGAATCGTTGGCGTGAAGGTGCCAGTCGACTTTTGACGTCACCCTGATTGTTTCTTTGCTCCTCCGCAACCGGTCCGACGAAGTTATTGAAGATTCCCAGCGGATCGTTCGCGGCAGGCTGGCATCCCGGCGACCCTGGGCAGGTAGGAAACGCTTTCGGGTTGCTGGCCAGGTATTGGGCGATCAGGCTATTCACCGGAACCTGATTGTTGGGATATGGAACTGGCTGACCATTGGTGCCGACTGTCGTTGTGTCATATAGCTGAATGCCTAGAACAGACTTAAGCGCCGAGAAATCGCCCTGCAGGAATGCCGCGGGAGGCTGGCTGGCCAGCTCTGAGCCGCTTGAGTGGAAGCGAAAGGCTTCATAGTCGACAAAAAAGAATAGCTTGTCTTTGATGATTGGGCCGCCGATAGTCCCGCCAAACTGGAGTTGGTTGTAGGGGTTCTTCGGAACCGCAGGCGAGGCGTTATCGTTGCTCCAGCTATTGGCATCGAGATTGTAATTTTTCAGGAATGCGAAGGCGGCTGCCGTGGAGATGATTGGTGCCGCTCTTCATCGCCAACAGGACCGTGCCGCCATTGACGTTGCCGAATTCGGCGTTGGCGTTGGAGGCGATCACACGCATTTGCTCCAGTGAATCCGGGCTGGGATTGTAGCCGACGGTATTGTTGATGTTTTCGTTGATTTCCTGGCCGTCGAGCAGGTAATTGTTGGACTGCTGACGGCTGCCGTTGACGTCGACCTCATTGCTGGCATCGGTGGAGCGCTCGGGGTTATTGAGTCTTCCCCCATGGACATGTTCTCGCCAAAGCCATTAAAGCCAGTCGAGACCGCGCCGGGCGTATATACAGTCAATTGCGAAAAGTCGCGGCCATTCAGCGGGACGCTGTTGATCGTATTTTCCGTGAAGGTTTCGCCCAGGGTCGCACTTTCCGTGTTGAGAATCGGCTGTAGCGATTCCGACACCCTGACAGTTGTACTGGCTGCGCCGACGGCGAGATTGATATTTACCTTCGCGGTCTGATCGATCTCAAGAGAGAACGGACCATAGTTGGAGGTCTGGAAACCTGGCGCTGTGACGGTTACGGTATAGTTTCCGATCTGCAGAAAGCGGATAGAGTAATCCCCAGCTTCATTTGTCGTGGCAGTCGTCTTGATATTGGTCGCGATGTTGGTCGCGGTCACTGTTGCTCCGGACACGATGGCGCCGGAAGGATCGGCTATGGTGCCTACGATCGTGCCTGTCGTGGTTTGCGCCACGCCTGACAGGGTTGCCAGCAGCAGGAGTGGGAGTAGTGATAAACAAATACGCTTCATATTCATGGCCTCTCGAGAAATCGTTGCGGTACCGATGAAAATGGATCAAGCCTGCCATTCAAAAGCAGATGTCCTGATATCCGTTGGAGCATCGATCTGTGAACGAATACCAAACTATCAAGCACACGCAACAAAAAGCAAGAACATTCTTTTAGAACGTTAGCAACTAAGGAAAAGCAGGCAAAAAATGAGAATGGGGAGGGCGCTTTTGGACATGATTACGGCGGAGGCGATGAAGGAATTTTGTGGTACTCGCTCCATGGGAGCGACGGCGGAGTGTGAATCCTTCCGCATCAACTTTCGGCTAAGTTGTCTTGCACGACGGCATTATGGGCGCGCAGCCAACTCCGTACACGCTTGCGCGCAATTATTGAACGCGCACAGTTTAGGTAAAAGTGTGACGCGGGGTTAAATTTCCTAACGGGTTGCGGTCAGTGCTTACCGAGCAAGCCGCCCATACCTTTGCCTAGTTGCTGCACGGGCGCTCCGGCTTTTCCGACGCCGTTCTTGGCTACGCCGCTAAGCGCGCCCCCTACGCCGGACACCATGCCACCCATCGCGCCGCCGACATCGGGGATGATCTTCGGCTGGCTTGCCGTGCCCTGCACCGCGAAGGGGATTTTCGCCATGGACACAGTTTTGCCAAGCGTATTGCCGATCACGCCGCCACCTGAGCTAAGCTGCGCCACCAGGTGGAAGTTAAGGGCGTTGTTGGAACTGAGCGTGCCGCTGCCGGTTACCTGTCCGATGCCTGTCACCACAAGATCGATATTCGACGTGTCGATTCCTGCCGGACTGTAATGAATATTGCTGGTGAGCCGCTGAATCTGCGTATCGCCGCTGGGGGCATGGTTGCCGGTGAGTTTGGAGACGGCGGAGAGTTTGGAACCCAAATCAAATCCGGCGAGGCGCGTGTTATAGGCCCCGATGTTCCCGGTTGCAACCAGAGCCGACGTGGGACCCTGTGCATGTACGTTCATACTCAAGGTTCCGCCGTGGAGCGAGGAGCCCGAGGGCAGGACGACACCGAAGGCGGGGAGCGCGGCGACCAGGTCATCGACGGGCATACCCTGGCCTGCGGCGGTCATATCAATCGAAGTCACTGCCGCTTTGCTGGCGAAGGTGCCCTTGACGCTGGACTGGGCGCGGCCCACGCGCAGCAAACCACTATTCAGGGTGCCTGCGCTTTGAGGAAGGCTGTAGTCGAGATCGAAATCCATTGCGATTGGCACGCCAGAGGGCGCACCGTTGGCGGCCAGTTTGAATTTGTGCAAGGTAGCCACGCCTTTAAGGTGGGCTTTCGCATTGGCGGCACTCAGGTGATTCGTTAGGTCGACGATGCCGCTGAGGCCGCCGGCTGGTTCTACCAGACCACTTTTGCCGATGTCGAAGGAGACGATATGGACGTCGGCTTCGAGAGGAGTCAGCGTCGCGTCGGTGGAGTTGACGGGACCAACTGTGCCGTTGAGCTTCATGGTGCCGCCTCCGGGCAGACCCATCGAGAGCGTGACCGGGAAGGCGGAGGTGAGGGAGAAGTTGGTCGTCTCCATCTGGACATTGTTGTAGACGCTGGGAGCCGTGACATCTGCATGCGCCATGGTCACCTCGCCGTTGGTGACATCGAGCTTGGCGACGGTCAGATTGTTCGTCTGCTGCGCGTGAGGCTGGCTGGGCGCCGAGTTCCCAGTGTTGGCCAGCGTAGAGTAGTTCCACTGATTGGCCGAGTTTGAGATGAGGTGAACCACGGGCTTGTCAATCGTGATGCCAGTGACATCGAGTTGCTTGGAGGTGATGAGTGGCCAGACCTTGACGCCGATTTTGAGCGAGGAAGCAGTGAGAAACGCCGACTGGCTGAAGCGGGGATCATCGGCTATGGAGAGGTTATCTGCCCGGAGCGAGCCGGAGAAGAGCGAGAAGTCCAAGTTGCCTATCTGTACCTTTCGTCCTAATGCCTGTGACGCCATGTCTTCGAGTTTGGGACGGAAGGTGTTGCCGTTGACCAGCAGTGGTATCAGGATCAAGATGAGGATGAGCAAGCCCAGCGCTGCGCCAGAAATTGTAAGGATGCGCTTCATGGCGAAAACCTCCTGAAGTGCACTTTAGATGCAGGTCGCAAGTCGGAAGTGACGCTGTGGAATTTTTTTTAATCTAGCTGAAACAGAATGTTCCGGGGAGGGATTGGATGAATCGTGGAAGCGCCCTAGCGGCAGAGCCATCCACCATCGACGACAAGGATATGACCATGAACGTAGTCACTTGCCGCGGAAGCCAGGAACACCGCCGCGCCGGCGAGGTCCGATGGCAAACCCCATCTTCCCGCAGGAATCCGGCTAAGGATAGCCTTTGAACGCTCTTCATCCGCCCGCAAAGGCGCGGTGTTGGCCGTGGCCATATATCCGGGAGCAATGGCGTTTACATTGACGCCTTTGCTGGCCCACTCATTGGCGAGCGCCTTGGTCAATTGCCCCACCGCACCCTTTGCCGCAGCATAGCTAGGAACAAGAATGCCTCCCTGAAAGGTGAGCATTGAGGCGATATTGATGATCTTGCCGGAACCTTGTGCCAGCATCTTGTTACCTGCGTATTGGCTGAGACGAAAGACGCTGTTGAGGTTGGTTTCGATGACAGTCGACCAGAATTCCTGCGAGTGTTCCGCAGCGGGAGCACGACGGATCGTACCCGCGTTGTTTACGAGAATATCGATCGATCCGAATGCTTTTACGGTTTCGTCCACGAGGCTGGTGCAGACGTCTGGATCGCATACGTCTCCAGTTACGGAAATGTATTCGACGCCTGTTTTCTTGACTTCTCCCACCGTCGATTTCAGCACGGTGCTGCTCCCGTGGAGGGCAACATTCGCACCTGCCTGGGCAAGAGCGATTGCCATGCCTGCTCCCAGACCTTGCGACGATCCTGTCACCAATGCGTTCTTTCCCTTTAAGCTAAAAAGATCGAGGATTGCCATCGACGCGCTCCGTTGTGGCTGACTAGAAAATCTGTGATGTGGCTTTCAATAAATACTTGCTTGCCGGAAATGAATTTGGTTCTAGATGGGGAACGTTGGTCTAAAAACAACAGTATCATCCAGTTGCGGCGACTTATAGAACGATCTCTTGAATAATCTCTCGGGACTCATCATGTTGTCGTGGGATCTTTCGAATAGCGGATGACGTCGACGCGAGACACAGCCATCAAGCCTTCTGCGACTATTGCATCCAAATGAGGAATCAAGAGATTGATCTGATCTTCGGTGTCGATGATGCTGAACATAATGGGAGCATCTTTGGAAAATGTCCAGTGGTTGGCATGGCGAATCCTGGTGCTGGTTCCGTAGCCTTCAATGCCGCGATACACAGTGGCGCCCGCGATGCCCAACTCCTTACATTTGGCCAGAATCGCATCTTGCAGCGGCTTGCCCTGCCACTTATCGTCCTCGCCGAAAAGGATGCGTAACATGCGTGCTTCAAACTGCTGTTTCATCATCGATCTCCGTTTTTAGCAACGCTAGGATTCGGCCTGCTTCTCTTGTGGCTCGGCGTCCTGCGCACGATAGGAATACTTGATGATGTCCACGTCTGACAGTACCACCAATCCTTCCTGCACCATTTGTTCGACGAGAGGAAGAAACGATTGCAGCTTTTCTTCTGTATCAATCACGGAGAGCATGATGGATTCATCATGTGATAACTGCAGAGGATGGTTCTTGTGGGCCCGTCGATGCGCTCCGTAGCCCAGAATGCTGCGATAGACAGTCACTCCTGCGATGTCATTGGCACGCATCGCTTCCACAATGGCCTGATGCAATGGCTTGTTTTTCCAGCGATCGTCGCCGCCGATATAGATTCGCATCAGCTTGGCTTTGCCCTCGATCTTCAGGTGAGAAGTTGAAGCTGCCTGCTTTGACGCCGAGGTCTGGGCTGGCTTGGCCACCGTGGTCTCATGCATTTCGATCATGCCGGTTCCAGCCATCTCTTCCAGTTTGCCAAGCAGCTCGTCGACCTTTTCTCTCGACTCGATAAATTCAATCTTGAGCGGCAGATGGTCGGAAATTTCGACGAAGCTTGAAGAATGCATGTGGTGGTCCGCACCGAATCCGGCGATACCCTTCAAAACGGTGGCGCCAGAAACTCCGCGATAGAAGAGGAAGTCGAGAATGCTGGAATACGTTGGAACGCCGTGATGGGTCGATCCCTCACTTACATAGATGGTGACTTTGACGGCTTTGCCTGCTTGCAACATGGAACCTCCTTTAAGAGATGACCTCGGCGATGAGCGAGCCGCACCAGATGGCGGCGAGTCCCAGGAAGATGCTGGCAACAACGTAGAGGGATGCCATGAAAAACGCACCCGTTCGCAACGTGGCCAAAGTTTCCCACTCGAAGGTGGAAAAGGTGCTGTAGGCGCCGACAAAACCAATCGGCACCAGGAACCGCCATGCTGGGTTCAGCTCTGTTCGTCTGGCGAGGAACGTCAACGAGAAGCCGATGATCAGGCAGGCGGTCATATTGACGACAAAGGTGCCGTAAGGGAATCTGATCCCCATGCGGTTGGCGACTTCTGAACCAATCCAGAAGCGGGCAATGGAGCCAAGTGCGCCGCCTAAAGCGATAAAAACATACTTCTGCAAGCGTGTGCCTCCCTCTCTATGTAGCATTGCACCCGCGCTTCCAACGCGGCATGATTTGTAGGGATTCTGGCCGGGACATGACTCCGCGACAGGATCCCCTGCCAGGAGTCATCATCTGTCCGGCCTATTGGAAGGGACAGCGGTTCAAGGTGAACTCCTTCACCTATGGTCAACACTCTTTTCTAGGGCATTGGGGGTGGTGTTGTCAACGGCGGGCTGGATCGTTCCCGCCGCCGCGACAACGCAGCGGTTTTCTTTTTCGGCCGCCATTGGCAACCAATCCAGCTTAAAACCCGGCAAGGAAACTCAATCATTCGATGTTGTTGGATTGCTCGATGAGAGGACTTTGCGAAGAAATCGTAGATTTCGCAGCAAGCCCTTGTTCGTGATGAGAATCACCTGGCTGCGTACAATGATGCCTGATATTCAGCGACCGATATGGCCTCCACTTCCGCGGATCTATCCGGTGATTTCCGAGTGCGCGACCGGCGATTTTCCAATGCAGCGATTTCCACTGCGTTTGCGTTTCTGGCAGCAGCGGCTGTTATTTTGCCGTTGCTGGGACGGAAAATGCTGGCTAACTGGGACGAGGCCATCTATGCCGAGGTAGCCAGGGAGTTTCTCGGACGCAACTGGCTGATTCCTACATGGCAATTTCAACCGTGGCTGGAAAAGCCGCCACTGGGAATGTGGATTACAGCGGTCTTCTTCCACTTGTTTGGAGCGACGCAGTTTTGGGCACGGGCTGCTTCGGCGTTTTTTGGCATCGGTCTCGTCGCGCTGCTGCATTGGATCGCGGTGCGGACGCGAGGCCTAAGCTCCGCGTGGATTTCAACGGCAATCCTGCTGACTACCTTTGGATTTTTGCGCGCTTGCCGAGCAGGAGAATTGGATATCCTGCTGGCTCTGGGATGCTATGTCGCCCTGTGGGGGCTGGTTCAGGTACGACAGGGAGACCATCTCGGCTGGTATCTCTTCTGGTCTGGATTTGCCTGTGCCGTGATGACGAAAGGGGCCGCAAGCGTCACCTTGGTTTTGTCTGTCGGCATACTTTTCGCCTGGAATCGTTGGAGATGGCGCGACCTCGGGCGACCGTTCGTACTGGGTGCGCTGCTTTTTGCCGTGCTTGTTCTGCCTTGGCACACATATATGTGGCACGTTTTCGGTGCCAGCTTTCTTCGCGAATATTTTGGTTTTCAAGTCTTGACGCGGGCTACGAGTCCGATCCAGGGACATGGGGAGCCGTGGTGGTTCTATGGGAAAGTGTTGCTGGCACGTGCGTCTCCGTGGGCGTTGCTGTTTCCGTTTGCGTTGTTCTGCGCGGCGCGGCGTCGTGAATTGCGCGAATATTTTGTGTTCGCCGTCGTCGTGTTGGGCTTCTTTACTTTGATTGCAACTAAGACCCCTAAATATATTGTGCCCGCCTACCCCGCTTTGGCGATGATGACCGGAGACATGCTTGCGGCGAAGATGGAGGGGCGAAGGCGAGCGGTATGGATCGGATTTATTCTGGTACTGCTGGCAGCATTCGGAATCTCATCGATTGCCACGCGAACCTTACGCCGAAGCCTGACGGAAACCGTTGCTAGCGGAAACGTAGTGTTGAGCGAAAGCACTGAGGGGCGAGACTTGCTTCTCGCTGCCCTGAGCGATCCTGTGGTGAAAAATACTTCTGGCCCGGTGTTGTTATGGCAAGAAGATGTGGCGATGCAAAAGCAGGCGCTGTTGTTTTATATCCACAGGCCGCTGCAGCAGGTGTATCTCGTCCACTATCCCCTGGACGCGGCGAAGCGGGCGCGCCGGTATACCAATCCCAAACCGCTCACGGATTTCGTCACCGCATCACCTAGACTGATACTTCTGGACAGAAGACTATTGCCTTCGTTGCCAGGAAGGATGCAGTTCGACCCAATCGCGGAGGGACGCACGCTGATTGCGGGAACGATTCGGCTGCGTGCCATGCAGGTTGCGGCTGGCCTGGGCCCGAAAACTCTGGCCGCAAAGGCGAGGAAACGAAAAACCGAAAGACGAAAATCGGGTAGGTAGCATACCGGAGTTTCTGCCACTTAAATCGAGGCAATCCACAGGCGGCAGTGACTTCAACGGTACGAAACAAAACAGATCATGGTAATCGTGATTTTGCCGTAAAATAACAGTTCGCCATACGTTTGCAACGTATGCCTGAGCCGACCCATGCAACTTGATCTGAAGAGGATCCAAGATGGCAGCAACTCGCACCGTCTCCGCCACCAAAACGCTCGTTGATACGGGCGGCCTGTCGTCTGAGCAGATGATTCAGATGTACCGGCTGATGTACCAGTCCCGCCGGATCGATGATCGCGAGATCATGCTGAGACGGCAACAGAAGATCTTCTTTCAGATCTCGGGTGCGGGCCATGAAGCGCTGTCAGCTGCTGCCGGAATGGTCTTGCGAGCCGGGTATGACTGGTTCTATCCGTACTATCGCGATCGTGCCTTGTGCCTGGGGTTGGGGATGACGGCGGAAGAGATGCTGTTGGCTGCCGTGGGTGCGGAGGCCGATCCGGGAAGCGGCGGCCGGCAAATGCCTTCACACTGGTCCAACCAGCGCCTGCATCTGGTGACTCAGTCGTCTCCGACGGGATCGCAGTGCCTGCAGGCTGTGGGCTGCGCTGAGGCTGGCCGATATTTCAACCATCATCCGGAAGCGGCAAAAAAGCCGCAGTTCACGGGCGACGATACGGATTATCGCGCGTATAAGAATGTCGTGTTCTATGCAGATGAGGTCGTGTATTGCTCGCTGGGCGATGGCACCACCAGTGAGGGAGAGTTTTGGGAGGCGATGAACTCTGCCTCCAATCTGAAGCTGCCCGTTCTTTTTGTTGTTCAGGACAACGGGTATGCCATTTCCGTGCCAGTCGAGGTGAATACGGCGGGTGGCAACATTTCAAAGCTCGTCGCAAACTTTCCTAATTTTTTCTTTGCGGAGATCGATGGCACGGACGCGATCGAGTGCTACCGCACGATGCAGGAGGCGGCTGCCTATTGCCGCGCTGGGCACGGACCTGCATTTGTGCATGGCCATGTGACCCGCCCGTACTCGCATTCACTTTCGGACGATGAGCGCCTCTATCGGTCAGAAGCCGAGCGTCAGGCCGACGCCATGCGTGATCCGCTGCCAAAGCTGCAGATGCGGCTACTGCGGGAGGGGATGCTGGACGAAGCGGGCATTACTCGGCTGGAGCAGGATGTGGATGAGGAGATTCGCATCGCGACCGATGTTGTTTTGCGCGCCGCACCGCCTGCGATCGATACCGTACACCTCCATGTCTACTCGGAGGACCTGGATCCGACGGCGGAATCATTTCTGAAGGATCCTGCGCCAGCGGTTGTGGATCCTGCGCGCGCGGTTCAGGAACGCACGATGGCGGACCTGATCAATGCTTGTCTGCGCGATGAAATGAAGCGCGATGAACGCATTATCGTTTTTGGCGAAGATGTAGCCGATTGCAGCCGCGAAGGCACCATGGAAGAAGGCCAGGTAAAAGGGAAGGGCGGAGTTTTCAAACTGACCGCCGGCCTTCAGGGAGAGTTTGGTTCCGATCGCGTTTTCAATTCGCCGCTGGCGGAAGCCAATATCGTTGGCAGGGCAGTGGGCATGGCCACGCGTGGTTTGAAGCCTGTCGCTGAAGTGCAATTTTTCGATTACATCTGGTCCGCGATGCAACAGTTGCGGAATGAACTGCCGTTGATTCGTTGGCGCTCCAATGGAACGTTTTCCTGCCCGACGGTGATTCGTGTGGCCACCGGGGGGTATTTGACGGGTGGCGCGATTTATCACTCGCAGTCCGGCGAGAGCCTGTTCACGCACACGCCTGGCATGATGGTCGTTTATCCATCCAACGCGCTGGACGCGAACGGCCTGCTGCGGACGGCGATTCGTTGCGACGACCCGGTGCTGTTCCTGGAACATAAGAGACTCTATCGCGAGACCTATGGGCGTGCCGCGTACCCAGGGCCGGACTTTACGATTCCGTTTGGCAAAGCAAACATCGTTCGTTACGGCAAGCAGCTGACGGTTGTCACCTTTGGCGCTGTTGTTCCGCGGGCGTTGCAGGCAGCACAGCGTGCAGAGCGCGAAAACGGCCTGGATGTGGAGCTGATCGATCTGCGCTCGCTGAGCCCGTACGATTGGGAGACAATTGCAAACTCTGTCCGCAAGACCAGTCGAGTGCTGGTTGCGTATGAAGACATGCGCAGCTGGGGATACGGAGCTGAGATCGCGGCGCGCATCGCGGATGAATTGTTTGACCATCTGGATGCCCCGGTGCGACGCATCGCCGCCAAGGATATGTTCGTCGCGTATCAGCCGTTGCTGGAAGACGAAATTCTGCCGCAGCCGGAAGACATTCGCAAGGCGATGGTGGAACTGGCAAACTATTAAGGATGGCCAGAAGATTGATAATAGATTCGAATGTTGAACTAAACAGACAAGCCTCCGAACAGCATCTCAGGTGTAGTTGAGAATCGGAGGCTTTTTCGTGGCTCAACTTGCCCAGTGAAGCCAGTCAAACCAAAGCGTAGAAGCAGGCAGCTGCAAACTGTCGTCGATGTTGCTGCGACCAGCGGGCAAAGTTCCTCCCGGCAGGAGGTAAAGAATCGATCGGGGAAGCAGCGCGATGCTGTGGGTCCCAATGCGGATGACGCTGCCGATCCTCTATCGCTGTTTCATCCAGTAACGGCTTCGTGGCTACGGGCAGTTTTCGAGAAGCCGACCACGCCGCAGCTGCTGGGATGGCCGGCGATTGCAAGAGGCGACTCAACGCTAATTCTGGCACCTACTGGGTCCGGCAAGACCCTCACTGCATTTCTGTGGTGCATCGACAAATTGATGCTGCAACCGGCACCGGCGGACGCCCACGGTTGTCGCGTCATCTATATCAGCCCGCTGAAGGCACTGGCCGTCGATGTGGAACGGAACCTGCGTTCACCGCTGGCGGGAATCAAACAAATAGCGGAACGAGCTGGCGTCAAAGTGCGCGAACCGCGAATCAGCGTACGAACGGGGGATACTCCGCAGAATGAGCGGGCACGCTTCCGTCGCGATCCCGCGGAAATTTTGATCACGACACCGGAGTCGCTCTATCTCTTGCTAACCAGCAATGCAGCAGCCTCGTTGCGGTCCGTGGAGACGGTGATTGTCGATGAGATTCACGCGTTGGTGCCTACCAAGCGCGGAGCGCATCTGGCGTTATCGCTGGAGCGGTTGCAGGCTTTGGTCGGCCATCCCATCCAGCGCATCGGATTGTCCGCGACGCAGCGTCCGCTGGAAGAGGTGGCGCAATTTCTCGGCGGCGTGGAGGTCCCGGTGGACAGGGCCTGTCGGATTGGAACGCCGGAACCGCAGCCTGATCCCTCAAACGAGAACGCGCAGGCGCTGGGAGAACTGGAGCCGGAGTGGCTTACCAACTCTGCGAATGTTTCGCTGGTCGACGCGCCACGTTTTCGGTCGGTCACCATTATCAATGCGAGTGAGCCGAAGAGGCTGGATCTCCGCATTGAAGTTCCTGTGGAAGACATGGCGCGGCTGGGCCAGGTGGAGGAGTTGTCCAGTGGTCCGGCATCGCAGGGACCAAAACGAACTTCCATGTGGACAGCGATTCATCCGCGGTTGCTGGAGCTGATCCGTGAAAAACAATCCACGCTGATTTTCGTCAACAGTCGTCGTGTGGCGGAACGATTGGCCGGGGCATTGAATGATCTGGCGCAGGAGCCAATCGCGCGCGCGCATCACGGTTCACTGGCCGCCGCGCAACGCTCAGAGATTGAGGAATTGCTGAAGGAGGGACGCATTCGTGGGTTGGTTGCCACCTCCTCGTTGGAGCTGGGGATCGATATGGGGGCCATCGATCTGGTAATCCAGATTGAAGCGCCACCTTCGATTGCCAGCGGCATGCAGCGCATTGGGCGTGCTGGGCACCATGTAGGCGCGGTCAGCGATGGAATTATTTTTCCAAAATTTCGTGCCGATCTGATCGCATGCGCTGCGGCGACGAAGGCGATGCACGAAGGGTTGGTAGAGTCCACACGCTATTTGCGCAATCCGTTGGATGTGTTGGCGCAGCAGATTGTAGCCATCGTAGCGGAGCCGCCGCAGAAGCCACGCGCGAATAAGCCGGGAGGGCAGAAAACAAGTTCGTACGCGCCCACTGCAACAAACCGTAGCGGGGAACCTGAGTTTGAAGAAATCATTCCGGTGGAATATGACGCACTCTATCGGTTGATTGCAAGTGCTGCGCCGTTTGCCACCCTCAGTCGCGCTGCATTCGATGGAGTCCTGGATATGCTTTCCGGACGGTACCCCTCGGACGAATTTGCGGAGTTGCGGCCACGCATCACGTGGGATCGAGTGCAAAATACTCTGACGCCGCGCCAAGGCGTCAAGAGTCTCGCGATCCTGAATGGCGGCACGATCCCAGATCGCGGACTGTATGGAGTGTTTCTTTCCAGTGCCAAGGAAAAGCCGGTGCGCGTTGGCGAGCTGGATGAAGAAATGGTGTTTGAAAGCCATACCGGCGACACCTTCATTTTGGGCGCAACTACGTGGCGTATTGATGAGATCACGCATGATCGCGTGCTGGTTTCTCCGGCCCCAGGCGAACCGGGAAAGATGCCTTTCTGGCACGGAGATGGTCCGGGAAGGCCGCTGGAATTTGGCCGCCGCATTGGTGCGATGGTACGCGAGTTGCGCGGTATGGAGCGGAATGCCGCCGTCAGCCGCCTGACGCGTGAGCACGATCTGGATCCGCTGGCAGCCGATAACCTGGTGCGCTTTTTGGTCGATCAGGAGATTGCGACGACAGAGGTTCCTGATGATCGAACCATTGTGGTCGAGCGCTGCCGGGACGAGCTGGGCGATTGGCGCGTTTGTGTATTGACCCCGTTTGGCAGCCGCATCCATGCGCCCTGGGCGATGGCGGTGAGTGGACGACTGCGGGCTGCCGGTCATGTGGACATTGAAACGCTTTGGACGGATGACGGCTTCGTTCTGCGATTTCCAGAGACTATAGAGCCGCCCGATACCGAGGTGCTGATGCTGGATCCAGCGGAGGCGACCGACCTGGTGTTGCGGCAGTTGGGATCGACAGCATTGTTCGCAGCGAAATTTCGCGAGAGTGCGGCTCGCGCGCTGCTATTGCCGCGTCGACGTGCGCAAGGACGTGCGCCGTTGTGGCAGCAGCGCAAGCGTGCGTATGATCTGCTCTCGGTGGCATCGCGTTACGCATCTTTCCCCATGCTTCTGGAAGCCTATCGAGAGACTCTGCGCGACGTCTTTGATATGCCATCATTTCTCGATGTGTTGCGCGGTGTTGTATCACGAAATATTCGTGTACACGTGGCGGATACACGCACTCCGTCGCCGTTTGCTGCGTCGCTGCTTTTTGGGTATGCGGCAAATTTCATCTATGACGGAGATGCTCCTCTGGCGGAACGACGCGCGCAGGCGCTCACCATCGATCAGAACCAGTTGCGCGATCTAATGGGCGACGCCGATCTGCGGGAACTGCTGGATGCGGCGGCAATCGAAGAGGTTGAGGAGCAACTGCAAGCACTGGTGGAGAATTATCGTGCAAAAAGTATGGACGGGGTTCACGATCTGCTGCTGCGACTTGGCGATCTGACCCGCGCTGAACTTGCCCGCCGTAGTGTTGGAATCGATGTGGAGGCTGTTGTGGCCAAGCTGATCCGTGCTCGGCGAGTATTGGAAATCCAGATGCTTGGAGAGAGACGTCTGATTGCCATTGAGGACGCGGCCAAGTTTCGCGATGCCCTTGGAATTCCACTGCCGCCGGGAGTGCCTAAAGTATTCCTGGGAGCGGTTGCGGACTCTCAACTGGAAATCCTGAAGCGATATGCGCGGACCCACGGACCGTTTACGGCTGAGGATGCGGCGGCACGCTTTGGATGGGACCCGCACGTAGTGCAGAGCGGGTTGCGTGCGTTAGTCCATGCGGGACGGCTGGTGGAAGGCGACTTCCGGCCTGGGCGCATTCATCGTGAATGGTGTGATGCCGAAGTACTGCGAACGATTCGGCGCAAGTCTCTGGCGCGCTTGCGCAAACAAGTGGAACCGGTGGAGCAGCACACGTTGGCGCGGATGGCGACGCATTGGCATGGATGCCTGCACCGCCGCCGCGGATTGGATGCGGTACTGGACGCGGTGGACCAATTGCAAGGCGCACCGCTGCCCGCTTCGCTGATTGAGCGCGAGGTTTTGCCGGCTCGCGTAACGGGATATCAGGCGAGCGATCTGGATATATTGATCGGCGCAGGAGAAGTGGTCTGGTGCGGGGTCGAGCCGATCGGCGAAACGGATGGCCGCATCGCACTGTATCTGGCTGATAGGCTCGCGGAGTTGCGTGTTCCTGCTCCGACGAAAACGCAACTGAATCAAGTGCAGAGCAATCTTGAAGAAAAGCAGCGGCAGATTCTCGATTTACTGACGACGCGCGGCGCAATGTTTTTCTCTGCATTGCATGAGGCGGTTGGAGGGGGATTTCCCGGAGAAACGCTGGATGCGCTGTGGGGTCTGGTCTGGGCGGGCCTGGTGACGAACGATACGTTTCATTCGCTGCGAGCTTACATGGCGAGAAGGGCGAGCACGCGTTCTTCATCTCGGCAGCATGTCCAGACAAATTTTCGCTCACGCCGCACATTGGCGCCCAGCGCGCAGGGTCGCTGGACGTTGGTGGATGCACCCGGAGCGGTTCCACCGTCTCCCACCGTGCGTAGTCATGCGGTCGCATTGCAATTGTTGAAGCGGCATGGTGTTGTGACTCGGGAAACGATGGGCCTCGAACATATTACGGGCGGTTTTAGTGCGGTGTATGACGTGTTGAAAGCGCTGGAGGAATCTGGCCGTGTGCGCCGTGGATATTTCGTTGCTGGCTTGGGCGGGGTACAGTTTGCGCTACCCTCCGCTGTCGACCTGCTGCGTTCTTTACGGCTGGATCGCACGCCGGAGAAACCGGAGATGCTGTGTCTCGCGGCGACCGATCCTACGAATCTCTATGGGGCAGTCTTGCGGTGGCCATCTCTCTCGACGACGGAGAGCGGACCTGCGGTTGACGAAACTGCCGTGCCGGAGCCAACTAAGGAAACAGGCGCACGGATGCTGGCGCGGGCTGTGGGAGCGCGCATTATTCTGCGAAATGGCGAGTTGGTCGCTTACATGCGCCGCAACAATCCAAATTTGATTGTTTTCTTGCCCATCGATGAACCCGATCGAAGTCACACAGCGCGCGATCTGGCGAATTTTCTTGCCGAGCTGGGGCAGCAGGATTTGCAGTCGCAAAGTTCTGCGCGACTGCCGGGAATGCTACTCGTCACGGTGAACGATGTTCCGGTTGCGGAACATTTTCTGGCCCGTTTCCTGCTCGACGCTGGCTTCCATTCATCGCCAATGGGCTTCAATCTGCGCCGCGTACTGATGCCGCCAGTTGCTAAAGAAGCAAGCCCCACGCAGGCTCGCGAGGTGCAATAACAGGATGCCGGAAGGGGACACTATCTTCCGTTCGGCACGCGCGCTCGATCGTGCGCTGGCAGGAAAAATCGTTACGCGATTTGAGACAAGCTACGCCCACCTAGCGAGCGTCGATGATGATCTAAAAATTGCAGGCTGTACCGTGGAGCACGTGGAAGCGCGCGGAAAATGGTTGCTGATGTTTTTCTCCGGCGATTTGATTTTGGTGACGCATATGCGGATGAATGGTTCCTGGCATCTGTATCGTGCGGGGGAGCGCTGGCGTCGGCCACGACGCGATATGCGTATCGTGATTGAGACAATAGATTGGATCGCGGTTGGCTTTGCCGTTCCGGTGGCGGAATTTCATTCCGCCGCATCTTTGCTGCGGAAGACGATGATTCCCTCGCTGGGGCCTGACTTGCTGAAAGAGGACTTCGATGCGGTCAGGGCCATCGAAGGCATTCGCCGACACGGGGAGGAAGAGATTGCCGAGGTGCTGTTGAATCAGTGCGTGATGGCCGGGATTGGAAATGTCTATAAGTCGGAAATTTGCTTCATGTGCGGAGTGAATCCATTTCGGCCGGTTCGAACACTAGAACAAAGAGAGTTGGAACAACTCGTTCACACTGCGAGGAGATCTCTGCAAACGAATGTCGCTGAGGAAGCGGACGGCCAGATCGCTACCTATGGCGGGCTGCGACGTACGACGAACACTTGGGATCACTCGGCACGGTTGTGGGTGTATGGGCGTGCTGGGGAACAGTGCCGCCGCTGCGGCACTCCACTGGAGATGCGCAAGCAGGGAACGGGGGCGCGAACAACGTTCTGGTGTCCGGTTTGTCAGCCTATCTAGGTCTTTGCGAAGATGTCGAACCGAGAATGACATCTTCGGATGAAGGAAGAAAACAGCTGCACGAAAAAAATATCAGTCCACGGTGTTGTTAGGTTCGGTACCTGTTTTCCTCGGAAATTTATCAAATCTTCTTGCGATCGCCGCCAAAACACTGCATAATCGTGGCGAGAGACGGTACCTGCGAGCACTTATCTGTGACCCGATATAACCGTCAAGATGTCCTGCGAATTCTGCAAGTGTCCGCCCGCCAACTGCAAGGCTGGGAGCGGGCCGGACTAGTCGACTCTCTGGAAACGTACACCTTTCAGCAGCTTTCCCAACTCAGAAAACTTCGCCTTTTATCTTTGCAGCGGATCAAAAGCTCGCGCATTTCGGCCTCTGTGGCGGCCATGCAGCGCGTTTCAGGAATGACAAATCCCCTGCTGGAAGCGGGCATGGTGTACGGCGGTAGCCGCGTTGTTTTTCGCCATCAAGGTGCAATTGTTGATCCCTTATCAAGGCAACTCGTCTTCGATTTTGACGGTCACAACCCGGAGGGTCTATGCACCGTGGTTGGAGAAGCAGCGCATCAGAGGTATCGCGAATCCCAAGCCGCCGAACTTTTCTATGAAGCTGTGCGTATGGAGGATGAGCAGGGCGTGCTGGGGCGGGTGATCGAGATGTATACGCGAGCGATCGAACTGCATCCCGGTCACGCTGCCGCGCTGATTAACCTGGGAACCATCTATTACAATCAGCGGCAATATCTTCAGGCGGAGCAAGTGTATCGTCGGGCCACTGAGGCAGATCCTAACTATGCCCTTGCGTTTTTCGATCTTGGAAATGCGCTGGATGAGTTGCAGCGTTTGGCCGAGGCGATTGACGCTTACAAAGCTGCGATTCGCATTATTCCCAGATATGCTGACGCTCACTATAACCTGGCGCTGGCCTATGAGCGCACGGGCGAGCATCGCAAGGCGTTGCCGCACTGGATGACCTATAGCAAGCTGGACCCGACAGGCCCCTGGTCGAACCATGCGCGTGGCCAGGCTCGCCGCCTGATCGAAGCCGACCATTTGTTTATTGTGGCGCGCCGATAAATGGGTCGTGGAAGTTTAATCCCGAACAGGGATTGGACTCAGATATGGTTGCTTCCATCCACCGTGCTGCTAAGCAGAACGCCAACGCGCTTCTTGGAATCGCCAAATAAGATACGGCAGCGCCGTGATCGAGAGAATCACCAAGGCATGCGACAGGCCGTTGGGAACATTATGAACGGAAGTCCCCAGGGCGAAGTCCATGCGGATATGTCCCAGCCCGCCGGGGACGGCGGTACGACTCGCGTGAACCTGAGCTGTACCGCCCATCCATGCGATCAGGACTAAACCAACAACTGGCCAAACCGCCTTTAATCTCTGACGAGCGGCGATGAGTGCGATTCCCCAACCGACAAGAATGGGTGCGCTGAAATAGATCAACTTGCCGAATTGAAAATAAAGATTCGCGAGATCGGACGTTCGGTAGTGCCCTGTGCCGAAAGGCGTATCGGCTCCCGGCAGAAAGATGTTCCAACCCGACCACAAGATGAACAGGGCGACAAACCATGCCCCAGCCAGAAGGAAGAGCGGCGCAAGACCGAACATCGCCCATGGCGCGCGGACGCACCAGGATTGGAACTGGCGCTGCTCGGTCATTGCGCGGGTGAGCTGATCCATCGTGCCCAGCCTAACGAGTGCGGCGGATTCCGCGTCGGTCCGACTGCGACCGGCGCCTTCCTCTTCTGCTCGCAAGTCGGCTAAATGATCGGAAAGTTCGGCCAGATAACGCCGCACATGTCGTGGCGCGACGCCAGCGCGTAGTAAGCGTTCGCGAAGTTCATGGAATGGCTTCGCCATGTTGTCCTCCCGTCAGCATTTTCTGGATTGCTGCCGTCAGATTGGTCCAGGCCTGCGACAGATCAGCTAATCGATGCGATCCAGCGGCCGTTACGGAGTAATAGATTCGGCTACGTCCGTTTATGATCTTGCGCCGCGACTTCAGTGCTCCATCGCGTTCCAGCCCGTGCAGCACAGGATAGACCACGCCTTCGCCGACTGCGATCACAGTATCGGTGCGGCTGCGAATGGCTTGAACGATCTCATAACCATACATTTCCTCCCGCTGCAGCAGCGTGAGGATCAGGAGTTCCGGAACTCCATTCATAAAATTCGGGTTAGTCTCGCGCATCGCCATCGAAACCCATAATACATCGAAGTTCTAGGTATAGCAAAGGAAATCTTCCTCGTGATTACCGGAATATCGGCCACCGGTGAGAATCGGAAGTTCAAAGCGAGACGCGACTAGGACGTGCGTTCCCTGGTGCAACATATCCGCTTGTTAAAATCAAATCTGTCATGCCAGCGATCTCAACCCTTTCTCCAGAAGTTCTTGCGAAATATGAGCCCGTTATCGGGCTGGAAGTTCACGTCCAGCTGTTGACGGAAACCAAGGCATTTTGCGGCTGCTCAACCCGCTTTGGCTCGGCGCCGAACACGCAGGTGTGCCCAGTTTGCCTGGGCTTGCCGGGCGCGCTGCCGGTGTTGAATCGCCGCGCAGTCGAGTTTGCGATGTTGGCGGCGATGGCGATCCATTGCGAGATCCGTGAAACCTCTATTTTTTCGCGCAAGAATTACTTTTATCCGGACCTGCCGAAGGGATATCAGATCTCTCAGTTTGATAAACCGATTGGGGAGCATGGCTGGATCGAGGTTCCCACGCCCGCGGGCATCAAGCGCATCGGCATCACGCGGCTGCACATGGAAGAAGACGCGGGCAAGAGTCTGCATGATGGATTTGCCGATTCGGCGAGCGGACCTATATCGACCTGAACCGCTGTGGCACGCCGCTGGTGGAAATCGTCAGTGAGCCGGACCTGCGGTCGGCGGACGAAGCGTTTGAGTATCTGACGCGCATGAAGGAAATTCTGCTGTACACGGCGGTAGCGACTGCAACATGGAAGAGGGCTCGCTGCGCTGTGATGCCAATGTGAGCGTGCGCTGAAAGGCGCGGAAAAATTCGGCACCAAGGCGGAAGTGAAAAATGTGAACAGCTTTCGCTATCATTCGCGCGGCGCTGGAGTATGAGATCGAGCGGCAGATTGGCGTGGTTGAGGACGGCGGGCGCGTGGTGCAGGAGATCGCGACTCTGTAACTCCGCCGAAGGCCGCACCTACTCCATGCGCAGCAAGGAGCAGGCGCACGATTATCGCTATTTTCCTGAGCCCGATCTGCCGCCGTTGGTGGTTGGGAGAAACTGGCAGCAGGAGATTTCGCAGCCACTGCCGGAGCTGCCGGAGGCACGGCGCGCACGCATGATTGCCGAATATGAAATTTCGGCGCAGGATGCGCAGGTGCTGACCGCACGCGCGCGTTTGCCGACCACTTTGAAGAGGCGGCGAAAGACGGCGAAGAGTCCGCAGCGTGTTGCTGCGCTGCTGCAGAGCGAATTGAGTTGGCGGCTTGAAGGCAGCTGGGTTGGAGCTGGATCAATCGCCGGTTTCCATGGCAGGGATTGTGCATGGCTGCCGACCTGGCGGAGAGCGGCGAGCTTCGAGCAAGATGCTGAAGCAGCTGCTCGATCGCTGCTTTGAGAAGAGGCGAGGATTTCGCCGCGGTCTACGAGCGCGAAAAACCGCAGCAAATCAGCGATACTCGGCGCATTGAAGCCATGATCGACGAGGTGATCGCCGCCAATCCGAAGCAGGTGGAGCAGTATCGCGGCGGCAAGAAGACGGTGGCCGCATTTTTTGTCGGCCAGGTGATGAGGCTATCGAAAGGGCAGGCGAATCCCGCGCTGCTGAATGAGCTGGTGACCAAAAAACTGGATGGATAAGAATTGCCGGAGCGGCCATTTTTCGAAATGCGATACAGGCGTGGGTTCACGCCAAATTCTGCGCTAAAGGCGCGGTTGAAATTCGAGATGTCACCGAAGCCGCAATCCAGAGCAATGTCGAGAATCTTTGTCGGCTCCGTCGTCAAGCGCATGGCCGCTTGTCGCAGGCGAGCCCGAAGAATGAACTGGTGAGGCGTCATGCCCGTCAGCCGCTCAAAGGTGCGAAGAAAATGGTAAGGGCTGAGACCTGCCTCTTGCGCCAGCTCTTTCAGGGTAGGATTCCTGTCCTGATGACGTTCAATCATACGGACAGCCCGTGTCACCCGCGCGAGAGTGCTGGGCGGTGTGGGCACGGTGGTGGATGGAGTTGCATGCGCGATCTCAAAGACCTGCGCTGCAACCGCAACGCCAATCTCTTCCCACGAAACGGTCGTGGAGTCTCCAATTAGCCCCGCGCAGGCGTGCGCAATCAATGGCGACAGCACTTGCAAGGATGGCAGACGCGGCACCCGGAAATTCAGTCTTTCGCCGCAGTTCATGGCGTCGGCCACAATCTGCGCAAATATTCAGGAGCGTAATGAAACGCGAGGCAGCGGTCTCCCACGGCGTGTTCGTGCCTGCACTCAAAACATTGGCCGGGATTGCCGAGCAACAAGGATCCAGGCGTCATCAGTTCGTTCGGCGCAGCAGAGCTGTATGGCGAGTTGGCGCGGTACTGAAAGCTGCCTGCCGTCACGATAGCGATGGACACAGCAGAGTGCTGTTCTTCAAACGGGCGGTCTCGCGGGCCGGAAGTGCAGATCACATCGGAAACAGTCCAGCCGCCGCCTTGCGCGACGATGCACGACTTTGTATGGCCGGGAGTGCTGTTGCTGACATGCAGCGCCAAAGTGCGATCCAATTCGTCCGCAATTTTTGCCAAGAACTTCTCTCCTCAGACGTCGTACAACAACCTTAGCAAGCCAACCGTTTGCTCACGTTGGTTTGGATGGTTCTGTAAGGAGGAAAGATGCGAATCATTGATTGGTCTGATACAGAGAGTAATTTATTGACTGCTTGGACTACCCATGCCGTTCCGCGGAAATCCCCAAATCCGCGGACGTCTACGGATGGTTGATTGGAAGCTGGGAACTGGATGTGTTGCGTTACGGCGTGGACGTTGCCGCGCTTCGCATCAAGGGCGAGGCCCACTTCGAATGGGTATTGGAAGGCCGCGCTGTACAGGATTATGGATCATGCCCGCTCGGTCTCTGCGCACCGTCGGCATGGACAGGTCCCGCAATATGTACGGCACAACGCTCCGTGTCTGGGATCCCTGGATCGATGCCTGGCGCATAACCTGGATGAATCCTGTGACGGGTTTGCGCGACGAACTAATTGGGCGTTGGCAAGGCAAGGACGTCGTGCAGATCGGCACACATCCCAATGGCACGCCTATCCGCTAGATATTCAATGAGATCACAACGAATTCATTTCATTGGACAGGCGAAGCCCTCGAAGAGGATGGCAAGACCTGGAAGTTGGAAGGCGAATTCCGAGCTACACGGATGCGCCGTCCATCAAGAATGAAGATCTACCAAGGGAAAAACGATGAAAAATGAAAAGCTTCTACGGCAACATATCGTCAAGCTACTTAAGACCGACGGGGCACATGCCGATTTTGCGGCTGTGGTAAGAGACATGCCAGTCGATCTACGCGGGAAAAAATCGAAAGGCGCCGAGCATTCGCCGTGGGAAGTGCTCGAACATCTACGCATCACGCAGGGTGACGCGTTGGAATTTATGCGCAACGCGAATCATGTTGAACTCGAATTTCCCGCCGGGTATTGGCCGCACGCGCATGTCCCGCCGAATGATGGATCGTGGGAGAAAAGTGTGGATGCATTCTGTGCCGACCTTGCGGCGATCATCGAGTTAGTCCAGGACGAGTCGACCGACCTGTTGGCCGAGATTCCACACGGCGATAGCAAGACCATCTTGCGAGAGGTATTGATGGTGGCGGACCACAATGCCTACCACCTGGGAGAACTTGTGCTGCTGCGCCGACTGCTGGGAACCTGGACGACATAAAATAGTGAATGTTGGACACGCTCGTGTATTTTCCGACGCTGCGGCTACTGGATCGCTTCGGAAAATAGAAAATCCTTCGGCCAATCGGTTTTATAGCCGGCCTCGCGCAATAGAGTGCTCAGCTGAGCCCAATGGCGGATGGAATGCAGCAGTATATGGGCGAACAACTTGCGTCGCGAGGCAAGCAAAGTTCCGGCAGACACGGTTTGCAATGCGATGACTTCCTGCAGCGCAGCTTCATCCGCATGAGACAAAAACCTGTGGAGATTCCCGATTGCCTTGGAGTGGATGGCGACTAGATCATCCAGCGAACCGACAGGAATTGCCTCATACGCTGTCACCTCTTCGCCACCGAGCCGCTGGGAATGCCGCAACTCCACCGCAAAGATATGTTTGAGCAGTCCGCGAACCGTGCCACTGGTGTAAATCGCGCAGGGCACATCGAGTGCGGCTGGATTGGCTGTGAACCATGCTTGCCATTTGCGAGTACTTGCTTCGTTGTCGGCCAGCAGCTCTTCCAGTGTGATCCCTGCAAACGTCATG
Organism: uncultured Acidobacteriota bacterium; assembly: GCA_963719625.1. Lineage (GTDB taxonomy): Bacteria > Acidobacteriota > Terriglobia > Terriglobales > Acidobacteriaceae > JAKAAZ01. The sequence goes on along the minus strand of CAVRDB010000026.1, from coordinate 433,876 downwards.
CCTTCTCCTTGTTCTTCTTTAACGCGCGGTGAGCGATGTCGCACCGGTACACCATACCATCAAAATGAATCTTATCCAGCGCCGCATAGGCACGGTCGCAGGCCGACTGCAAGGTTTCGGCGACGGCGGTGACGGCAAGAACACGACCTCCAGCAGTGACAAGTTTGCCTTCGCGGAGAGATGTTCCAGCATGAAAGACGGTGACGCCTTCTGTCTGAGCGGCTTCCTCAACGCCTGTAATCGCATATCCGGTTTGAACGCTTCCGGGATAGCCCTTCGATGCGGCAATGACCGTGACGGCGGGTTCGCTGCGCCACGCGAGCTGCACCTGATCCAGTCGCCCATCAACGGCAGCCTCCATCGCAGACAGCAATTCGCCATCCTGCAGGCGGGGAAGAATCGCTTCCGCCTCCGGATCGCCAAAGCGAGTGTTGAATTCCAGCAGCATCGGTCCGCGTGCCGTCATCATCAGTCCGCAATAGAGAACGCCGGTAAAGGGCGCATCTTCGGCGGCCATGCCATCGATGACGGGCTGCGCAATGTGGTGTACCAGCCAGTCGCGCATCTCCGGCGCCAGCAGTGTGTCGGTGGAGTACGCGCCCATGCCGCCGGTATTCAGGCCAGTATCTCCTTCGCCGATTCGCTTATGGTCCTGAGCAGCGACGAGAGGCAGTACGTGTGTTCCATCGGCAAATACAAGCCATGATATTTCATCACCTGAAAGATATTCTTCAAGTATTACTTGATGCTGTATCTCGCCTAATAGCTGGCCTGTCAGCATCTGTTTCGCGGCTGCTTCCGCGTCCTGTTTCGACTCGCAGATGACCACGCCTTTGCCTGCCGCCAAGCCGTCGGCTTTGACGACGATGGGTGCGTGAAAATGCGCCAACGCCTCTGGAAGTTCTTCGACGGAACTGCAGACCGCGTAATGCGCGGTGGGCAGATGATGCCGCTGCATAAACTCCTTGGCGAAGACTTTGCTGGTTTCAAGCATCGCCGCGCGCTGCGTCGGACCAAATACACGCATGCCTCGACGAATCAGCTCATCGACCAGACCAATACTTAATGGAACTTCCGGGCCGACGACGGTCAGGTCTGGCTGTTCGGCGACTGCCACTCGGACGAGGTCGTCAAGATCCTTCTGATTGACCGGAACGCAGCGGGCGAGCGCAGCTATGCCGCCGTTGCCGGCGCACAGACCACCTCCTGCACGCGAGGCGAGCGGGCGATGGCCCAGACCAATGCGTGTTCGCGGCCGCCACCGCCGATGACGAGAACCTTCATGCGTTCCATTGCTCATTGGTATGAAAACAGGGTATCAGCCCAGGACATGGTGCGCGCCGCGTGTGCGGGAGGTTTCTGTGACGATGGCCAAGGATGACCCTTCAATCTGCAGCGATTCGTCGAGGCGCAGGCGCCCGTGTATCCGCAGGTATGTGCGGAGCTGCGCCGCGGCAGAAAGACCAGCCATTGGATGTGGTTCATTTTTCCGCAGATTCGCGGTCTTGGATCGAGCGAAATCGCGCAATATTTTGCTGTTTCTTCACGTGAAGAAGCGACGGCATATCTTCAGCATCCGATCTTGGAGGTGAGATTACGAGAATGCACCCGCCTTGTTACAGAGATTCAAGACAAGTCGATCGATCAGATTTTCGACTATCCCGACAATCTCAAATTCCAATCTTCGATGACACTGTTTGCATATGCCACCGAAGAAAACGATATTTTTCTGAAGCCTTGGGAATGTATTTCGCAGGCGTGTTCGATTCGCAAACGATCGCACGGATGTCAGGAGTGACGAAATGAAGCCAGTTCGTATTGCGATGTTGGGCTCAAGTTGGCCAGGCGCAGAAGAATCAGATCTGCTACGAAGATGGCTACATCGTGAACTGCATCCTCGATGCGGGCTATCGATCGATGCGCGAAAAGTGTTGGGTTTCGGTGGAGTATGAGTGATTGTGATGAGTCGAATATCTGAATTAATCGCACTTTTCTTTCCTCACCCTTCGGCGCTACCATAGAGGAAGACGGCCACACGCTGTCGGATCACTATGCTCTTCACGCCCAAGGTTCTGTATCTGAAACGCTGGCACCGCGGTAAACCCGATCGCGGGTAAAGGCCGCCGTATTCCTCATTCGCAAAGACCGAGTCGTAGAATGATTGCGACACATTCCTGATCTGTCGGGCACGGTTTTGCGCCCGCCACGCCTATTGAGGAGCCTCATCATGAACAGTTTTCAGAGCCGGTCCGAGTTGAAATCCGGCAACAGTACGTATGAAATTTTCAGACTGAGCGCGCTGGCAAAACGCGGCGTATCGCTCGAAAGCCTGCCGTATTCGCTGCGGATTCTGCTGGAAAATCTGCTGCGCCATGAAGATGGAAAAAGCGTCACCGCAGAGGACATTGAATTCCTGGCCAAGTGGGACGCGAAGGCCGAGCCCTCGCGAGAAATTGCCTATATGCCGGCGCGTGTGTTGATGCAGGATTTTACCGGCGTGCCTGCCGTGGTCGATCTGGCAGCGATGCGCGATGCCATGCGTTCGCTCGGCGGCGATCCGGAGAAGATCAATCCACTGCAGCCGGCGGAGCTGGTGATTGACCACTCCGTGCAGGTGGACCAGTACGGCACCGGCGATTCGTATCAAATCAATTCGCTGCTGGAGTACCAGCGCAACGTGGAGCGGTACGCATTTCTGAAATGGGGACAGACGGCATTCCATAATTTTTCCGCTGTGCCGCCGGGCATGGGCATTTGCCATCAGGTGAATTTGGAATACCTGGCGCGTGTAGTGTTCACGACGCAGCCGAATGCGAAGGGTGTGGCGCAGGCGTATCCCGACACGCTGGTCGGCACGGATTCCCACACTACTATGATCAACGGGCTGGGCGTACTGGGTTGGGGTGTTGGCGGCATCGAGGCGGAAGCGGCGATGCTGGGCCAGCCAGTGTCCATGCTGGTTCCGCAGGTGGTGGGTTTCAAGCTGGAGGGCAAACTGCGCGAAGGCACCACTGCGACTGACCTGGTGCTGACCGTGACCGAGATGCTGCGCAAACATGGCGTCGTCGGGAAATTTGTAGAGTTTTACGGGGCTGGCATCAGCGAGCTTTCACTGGCCGATCGCGCGACCATCGGCAACATGGCGCCGGAATATGGCGCGACCTGCGGCATCTTCCCAGTTGACGCTGAGACGCTGCGCTATCTCAAGCTGACGGGCCGCAGCGACGAGCAGATTGCGCTGGTTGAGGCCTATTACAAGGAGCAGGGCCTGTTCCACACGCCAGATGCGCCGGAGGCGAAGTATTCTGCGACGCTGTCGCTCGATCTGGCCACCGTGGAGCCGAGTGTTGCCGGACCGAAGCGTCCACAGGATCGTGTACGGCTAAGCGAAGCCGCAGCGAGTTTCAAAAAGCAGTTGCCTGCGCTGCAAGGTCCGCGTGCGAGTGCGAATGCGGAGCGGCAGGTGCAGCGCTGGGACGGGGAGGGTGGTCATCCCTCTGCGAATGGCAATGGGAATGCCAAGGGAGCGCCGGAGCCTGGGCATGCGGCGTCGATCCACGATCGTTTTGGAGTGGACGTCAACAAGTATCTTGACCATGGTTCGATCGTCATTGCGGCGATTACCAGTTGCACGAATACGTCCAACCCTTCGGTGATGCTAGCGGCGGGTCTGTTGGCGAAAAGGGCTGTCGAAAAAGGATTGAAAGTCCCGCCATGGGTGAAGAGCTCACTGGCGCCGGGTTCACGCGTGGTCGCGGACTACTATGACAAGGCCGGGCTTACCAGGTATCTCGACGAGCTGCGATTCAATATTGTCGGCTACGGCTGCACCACGTGCATTGGTAACTCTGGCCCGCTACCACCGGATGTGGGCAAAGCGATTGAAGACCATGGCCTGGTGGCTGTGTCGGTGCTAAGCGGCAATCGCAATTTTGAAGGCCGCATCAACTCCGATGTGCGCGCAAATTATTTAATGTCGCCGCCGCTGGTGGTAGCGTACGCGCTGGCTGGCCGCATCGACCACGACTTCGAACACGACGCGCTGGGCAAAGACACGCAAGGCCATCCCGTGTATCTGCGGGACATTTGGCCATCGCAGCAGGAGGTGCAAAGCACGCTTGCCAGCTCCATTGACTCGAGCATGTTCCGCAAACAGTATTCGACAGTGAGCGATGGCGACAGCAACTGGCAGAAGCTGAAGTTTCCTACTGGCAAAACGTATGGATGGGAAGCGGACTCAACCTACATCCGCAAAGCTCCATACTTTGATGGCATGAAGGCTGCGCCAGCGACGGTCGAAGACATCCATGGCGCGCGGGTGCTGGCTGTGCTGGGCGACAGCGTGACGACGGACCATATTTCTCCCGCAGGATCGATCAAACTGAATGGTCCGGCAGGGAAGTACCTGATCGAGCACGGAGTGAAGGCCAGCGGACTTTAACAGCTACGGATCGCGTCGCGGCAACCATGAGGTAATGGTGCGGGGAACATTTGCCAATGTGCGGTTGCGTAACAAGCTGGCACCGGGAACTGAAGGCGGCGTGACGCGCTTGCTACCCGAAGGCGAACAGATGAGCATCTTCGATGCCTCCGTGCAATATGCGGAACGCAAGACGCCGTTGATTATCCTTGCGGGTAAGGAGTATGGCTCGGGATCCAGCCGCGATTGGGCGGCGAAGGGACCGAAGCTGCTGGGTGTGCGTGCAGTGATCGCAGAATCATTTGAGCGGATCCATCGCTCGAATCTGGTCGGCATGGGTATTTTGCCGCTGCAATTTGAAGCGGGTCAAAATGCGGAATCGCTCGGGCTTACCGGCGAAGAGGTCTATGACATTCCCGGATTGCGTGCGATGCTGGAGGCGAAATTCGCCAACGGTCGCAAGCTGACGGTGAAGGCAAAGGCTGCCGACGGCAAGACAAAGGAATTTACTGCGATGGTGCGGATCGATACTCCACAGGAAATTCTCTACTACCAGCACGGTGGCATTCTGCTATATGTGCTGCGGCAACTGGCAGGGAAAGCGTAGGAAAGTTCTCTGGACCGCAATAGAAAGGCTCGGCACAGTCCGGGCCTTTTGTTTTTGCCAGGATGCGCGACCGATGTATGGTAGTGGAATCTGCTTCTAATTTCTTGATGCCAGCCCCTCAAACAACGCGCGTCGATCAGAAGACATCTCCTCCAAAATTGGAGGGACATCGATGGCATCTGCGACGGATCACTTCGGATGGTTCGTGGATTCCTGAAAACCTGCATGCGTTCTCGCCGACATTATTCCGCTTAGTCGCTTGCTGGATCACATTTATGCGCGTCTTTTGCATGATTATGAGCGGCCATCCGGTTGCGGTGCAAAGCCGCTATCGCATTGCTGGGGACTGCTGGTTGGCGATGGCGATCGGGGTGTCGGTCTGTTTTTTGTGATTAGCGGATTTATTATCGCCGGGATTTGCGCGCCAGCATTTGCCACCTCGGCATACCCGTCAGCCTCTAGGAAATATTTTCTGCGTCGATGTTACCCGGCTTGAACCGCCCTATATCTTGAACCTCGTTTTCTGCGCGCTTGGTTGCCTTCTTCTATTACCACCAGGGCACTGGGTATATGGTTCCGCATTTGCTTGCGAGCTGTGTTCTATCAACACAATTTGGCCTATCGCACACCGAGTGTCATCAATGGGGTCACGTGGAGCCTGGAAGTTGAAATTCAGTTCTACATTCTTGCTCCGCTGATTGCATTGCTTTTCGGATATCGAATGTTTGGGCGCGGCGCTCCACCTTTCTTTGGCTTGATTACAATCATTGGCTTCATGCAAATATTGTTGCGGGCGGTGTTATTGCGTCGGTTGCCAGGCCCCATGAGCATCATTTTTATCTGCAATATGTCTACTCACGCGGACGGCTTGCTATGTGGGGCATCCTTGCTGATCCGATTTGTATCTGCGGTCCGTCCGCACATTCGGACTCACTGGGCATGGGACATTCTTAGTCTTTGCGGTTGGCCAGTGGTATTTCTGATGCCACGAGACATTCTCTCGTTTCATGCGATTTTGCCATTCATCATCATGCTTTTGTACATCGCGGCATTCCAAGGAGTGCTATTTCGAAAATTCTTTAGCAATCTTTGGATCGCGACCATCGGTGGCATGTGTTATTCGATCTATCTCTGGCACTTTTTTACGATTGGAGTGTTTTTCAAACTCACGCGACATTTGATTGTGTTTCATGATTTCTTCTTGAATTTCAGTTTGCAGGTTCTTGCCTTGGGCATTCCTATTGCTGTGGTCAGCCTGCTGGCCTTCGTCATGGTCGAGAGACCGTGCATGGATCCGGCCTGGCCGCAGAAGCTTTGGCAATTCCTGACAAACAGACCCGCGTAGAGTAGATGCACAATGAAAAAGGCCTGGAGGAGTCCAGGCCCTATGTTGGGGAGAATTTTTGCCTTCGGCCTAAATTCCTACGCCGTACTCCACATTGCTGCCGTTGTCGCCGGCGTGGGAGTAGAAATCGTACGGGGTGCGATGGTTCAGCAGATAGCGGGCACGAAGGTTTCGGCCAACATAGATGCCGACTGCTACCGCTCCCGTGGCTACGGAAGCCCATCCAAGGATGCGAACCCAAGGTTTCTTTGCCAAGCATGCATTCATTTTTCCCATTTCTTCCGGCCCAACCTTCCTTTGAGGCTGCTCCTGCCTGACAAGATGTAAGCTCAGACCTTGCATGCCAAAATCTTACCGCAAATCGTTTCCGGTGGAGCAAACATCGGCGAAGAATTCATAAAATATTTGCTTACTTTGGTACCAATGTGCGGCTCTCACAAACGGTTTGATATCCGGTATTTCTATGTTTCTATCGGGGCTGGATATTGCTCCACGCGCTGCAATAGTTCAAGTTTCTTGGCGGGCGGCAGAAAGCTGGCCTCAATTGAATTTCCGGCCAGTTCGCGCAGATGTTCCATTGTCAGGTGGAATTGCGTGTGCGCCAGGTAGTACTCCGCGCATAGATCGCTGCCAAATAGCGCCGGGTCGTCGGAGTTCAGGGTGACCATCAGCCCATTTTCAAAATAATGGCGCATCGGATGGTCGTCCGGGCGAACGCAACAGCCCGTACGTAGATTGCTGGTAATACAGATTTCTACGGGCATCTGCCTGGTCGCCAGGACTTCCATCAATTCCTCATCCTGCGCCGCCGTCAGTGCATGACCGATTCGTTCCGCGCCGATGTTGAGGGCGGACCAGATGCCCTCCGGCCCTACGGTTTCTCCTGCATGGGCTGTCAGATGCAGACCGTGTCCACGCGCTTCGGCATAGAGTTCGCGGAAGGGTTCGGCCCCGGTACGACGCTCGTCTCCTCCGATGCCGATGCCGATGATGGAAGGATGTTGCTGCTTCATCTCGGCGGCCTTATGAAATACGCGAGCGGCTTCTTCCGGGCCGAAGTGGCGCACGGCGTCGAAGATCCAATAGACAGAGACGCCAAATTCCTGTTCGCCGCGAATTCGTCCGCGTTCCATGCCAGCGAACAGCGGTTCAAATTCGATGCGCCGCCAGTAATAGATGACGCCGACCGAGACATAGACCTCGGCGTGTACCACTCCCTGCGCGGCAAGGGCTTCTATCATGCGATAAGTGATCAGCTCATAGTCTTCCGGCGTGCGCAGTCTCTCGGTAATCGCTTTGAACGCCAACAGGAAGCCGGTGAAATCCTTGTATTGGTAGAGGGAGCGAGCTGCATCCAGCGTGAGAGGCGCAACGTCATTGTGCCGGCTCAGATATACCAGAGTTTCTGGCGCGACGGTGCCTTCCAGATGGAGATGTAGTTCCGCCTTGGGAAGATCGCGAATCCACGATTGCGTGTCGAACGTGCGCACGGATTTGATCTTTGCCGACATTATGGCTTGAGCCGTTTGGTGGGTGCAAACTCGCTGCGATGGCGGCTGTAGAAGTAATAAATAAGCAGCCCGATGGCCAACCACACAAAGAACCGAATCCAGGTGAGCAGAGGCAATCCGGCCATCAACAGAATGCAGAATAGGATGCTCAAGGCGGGGATGATTGGACCGCCGGGACAGCGAAAACCGCGATGACGACTGGGATCTTTGTAACGCAAAATGACCACGCCAATTGAAACCAGCACAAAGGCAAACAGCGTGCCGATATTGGATAGGTCAGCGAAGGTGCCGATATCCAGCAAGCCTGATGGCAGCGCCACTACAAAACCGGCGATCCACGTGGCCACGGCGGGCGTGCGAAAGCGGGGATGCACTTTGCTGAACATGGAAGGCAGCAAGCCATCTCTGGACATGGCGAACCATACTCGGGCCTGACCGATCTGGAACACGAGGATGGACGAAATCATCCCCAGCAACGCGCCAATCAATACCACAAGATGTGTCCAGTGCAGCAGGCTGCTGCCGGTGGTCTGGGCCATCAACCGCAGTGTGTTCACCTCTGGCGCTGCGTCGTCCATCAGCGATCGCCAGGGTACAAGTCCGCTAAGCACGACGGCGACGGCGATATATAAGACAGTGGCGACGACCAACGTGGCAATAATGCCGATAGGCACATCGCGCTGTGGATTTTTGCATTCCTCGGCGGCGGTGGAAACGGAATCGAAGCCAATGTAGGTAAAGAAAATGATGGAGCCGCCGGTTAGCACGCCCGACCATCCGTTGGGATTATAGGGATGCCAGTTCGAACTGTGAATAAAGTGCGATCCCACAGCGACGAAGACCAGGATGGCTCCGATCTTCAGCAGCACCATGATATTGTTGGTCTCCGCCGACTCGCGAATACCGCGTACCAGAATCACGGTCAACAGCATCACGATGATGAACGCGGGGAAGTTGAAACCGAAGTGCCAGCCCGGCGCATAAAGCGTATGGCCAGACAGATCTTGCAGTCCACCGGGCAAATACGCGGGCGAGATCCATCGCAGCGCGGGATGGATGCCAATCCAGTCCATCAGATCGACCATGTGCGCAGCAAAACCCACACTGACGGCCATGTTGGAGAAGGCGTATTCCAGGATCAGGTCCCAACCGATGGTCCACGCAATCAGTTCGCCCATGGTGGCGTAGGTGTAGGTGTAGGCGCTGCCCGCGATGGGGATCATGGAGGCCATCTCTGCGTAACAGAGGCCGGTGAATCCGCAGACTATGGCGACCAGCACGAGCGAGATAGCGAGAGCCGGGCCTGCGCCGGGTCGACCCGCCATTGCCGCGTGGTGCACCAGAAAATCTAGGACAGGAGTGTTCAGGATCGAGGTGCGGCTAAAACTTTGCCCCGCCATCGCCGTGCCGATGACGGTAAAAATGCCGGAACCGATGACTGCGCCGATGCCCAATGCCGTCAGCGACAAAGGGCCCAAAGTCTTTTTCAGGCTTTGGGCTGGATTCTCCGACTCGCGGATCAACTTGTCGATGGATTTCGTGGCGAAGATCTGTTTTGACAGGGCTTTGCTCCTGAAATTGCATTTCGCTCGATCCATCGTGGAGTCGTCTGGGCCATAAACGTGGATGGCCCGGCGAAGGATGATCAATGTGTCGCTGTTCTTACCGCTTCGACGCTCCGCGGGCAAGTTTCTTGAGCTTCTGCTTGTTGGAGCCGCGTGGAACCGTGCGCTTTGGTTTGGGAGCAGCCTTTTTCCGGGCCGCGCGTTTTACTTTTTTGCGTTCTGCTGTATCGGTGATTGCCTTCGTATTTGCCATTGGGTAAGGGATTCTCTCTCTTTGACACTCATTATTGGTATAGGGTGAAACGGTAGCTGGGGACGCTTCAAACTCGCTCCAGCTGCGCAAACTTCTCCACCAGTTTTTTTATGCCGAACCGAGGAAATTGTACCGTAATCTTTGCATTTTCCCCTTCACCTTCGCGTTTGAAGACGACTCCTTCTCCATATTTTGGGTGTCGAACGCGCTGTCCGCTGCGAAAGCCGGTTTTGCCGCTCGGTTCGGAAACAGGAACTTGTGGGCGTGGAAATTTCTGCCCGCGCGCAGCAAAGAATTGCGCGATGTTGTCGATGGAACCGCCGGGAGGGCTGCCGGACGTCTTGGTTCGTGTATTGGACTTTTCTGACGCGTAGCTATGCCGGCTTTGATCCTCGTCTTCATAGCTCCAGTGCTGGTCGCCTTCGCTGTCGCGAGCGGTGCGCTGGCTGTTGGTACGTGTCGTTTGCGCGGCGTAGCCACCCCAGGTGTCGGCTGGTACCGGCACGCTCAAATCCTCAATCAAATGGCCGGGAATCTCGCCAAGAAAGCGCGATGGCGTTGAGTGCTCCGGAGAATCGTTTCCGTAGCGGCGACGAAAGCGCGCCCGCGTAACCAGCAGAGCGTCCATGGCGCGCGTCATGCCGACATAGCAAAGGCGGCGCTCTTCTTCCAGGCCCTCGCCATCGTTGATGGTGCGCGAGTGCGGGAACAGGCCCTCTTCCATACCGGCCAAAAAGACCAGGGGAAACTCAAGTCCCTTGGCGGCATGCAACGTCATCAGCGTGACGCGAGAATCGGGATCGTACTTGTCTGTATCGCTGACCAGGGCTGCGTGATCGAGAAATTCCGTCAGTGTCTCGCCGCGCTCGTGGGCATCCTGGGCAGCGTTGACCAGCTCGCGCAAGTTCTCAATACGCGATTGCGACTCCGGCGTCGCTTCATCTTCCAGCACGCGAATATAGCCGCTGCGGTCGATCAAAAATTTGATTAACTCCGGCAACGTTGCCGCGTCGCCAGGTTTGCGAAAGGCGGTCTCTTCAGTGGAGGCGGTTGTCTCCAGCAAAGATTTCCGTTCATGCGGAGAGAGCTTCCTCGCGGTAGGATTTGCAGGTGTTGCCGCAAACGGAGAGAATTCTGTCGGGTCAAATGCCTCGGCCAAGCCTCTATCGCGGGCGTCCTGTGCAACTGAAACCTCGGCATCGGCCATGCCAAAGTCGAAGCGGATGTCAGCGTCGTCGTGCGCGAATTCATTTGCATCTGCGATGGCTGACTCAGCGCCTGAGGCCGCAATATCCAGACCCAGCTTTTCTGCAAAATTGGGAGCCAACATGGCGCGCGCATCTTCGATCATTTGTCGAAAACTTTCCAGCGCTGCGATTGCTCGCGCCGAAACAAGCCGTTGCACAATGGTCTCCCGGATTGCGTCCCACGTGCTGATGCCGGTTTCAAGCGCTAGCCGCTCGATGGTGTCGAGCGTCGTTTTGCCAATGCCGCGTGGTGGGGTGTTGATGGAACGCTGCAGGGCAATCGAGTCGCTGGGGTTCAGCACCAGCTTCAAATAGCTGAGCATGTCCTTGATTTCCGCGCGGTCGTAGAACGAGAAGCCGCCCACCATGGTGTACTGGATGCCATAGCGGCGCAGTGCTTCTTCCACCAGGCGCGACTGGGAGTTGGTTCGATACAGCACAGCGATGCGCGGAGGCTCGGCCTCGCTGCCTGTCTGACGAATATATTTCTGAATATGATCAGCGATGAAGAGCGCTTCGCCTTCGCCATCCAGAGCTTCGTAGTAGCCAACCTGCGCGCCGCCGGCACGGGAGGTCCATAGCGTTTTGCCTTTGCGCTGCAGATTGTTCGCTACCACCGCGCCCGCCGCTTCCAGAATCACCTGTGTCGAACGGTAGTTTTGTTCCAGGCGGATAATTTTCGTATGGGGAAAATCTTTTTCGAAATCGAGAATGTTGCGAATGTCAGCGCCGCGCCAGGAATAGATGCTCTGGTCCTCATCGCCGACGACGCAAATGTTTTGCTCTTCGCCCGCTAACATCTTCATCAATTCATACTGGGGACGGTTGGTGTCCTGGTATTCGTCGATCAGAATGTAGCGAAAGCGGCGGTTGTAGTAGCTGCGGACCGCGGGTACAGCGCGCAGCAGGCGAACCGCTTCCAGCAGCAAATCGTCGAAGTCGAGTGCGTTTGCCCGCTCCAGCTCCTTGTTGTACAGATCATAGAGATGAGCAATGCGCTCCGTTTTCGGGTCCGACGATTGCAGATAGATTTCCTGCGGAGCGAGCATGTGATTCTTTGCCCAGGAGATGCGAGAGAGCACGATGCGCGGCGTCAGTTGCTTATCGTCCAGGCCCAGCCGTCGCATCAACTGCTTAATCAGGCTCTGCTGCTCGGTCTCGTCATAGATGACAAAATCTTTTGTGCGACCCTTGTCGCCGATGCGCAGCGCCTCAATATCACGGCGTAGAACGCGTACGCAGAAAGAGTGAAATGTCGCCAGCAGAGGCCTCGCCAGGCTGCGGTGGTCCATCAGGCGCTCGACGCGCTCAGACATTTCTTTCGCTGCCTTATTGGTAAAAGTGACCGCCAGGATGGCATCCGCAGGTACACCGCGTTCTTCAATCAAGTAGGCGATTCGATGCGTGATCACGCGGGTCTTTCCGGATCCAGCCCCGGCGAGGATCAGCAGGGGACCGTCGACATTTTCAATCGCCGCGCGCTGCTGCGGGTTCATATTTTCTAGCAATCGGGACACGAAAGGGAAGACTCCTGCGGTTGCGAGCGCGAATTTCGTCTACTCGCTGCGACCTCTTCAGTGTATCGCGTGAGAGCAGCTACCTCCGTCGCGATATCCTGATCCTAGAGTGTCGAAACAGAAAACAATTTGCGTCTATTGCGGATCTGCGGAGGGAACTCGCGCAGAATATCGGACGATTGCGGTGGAGTTGGGCACAGCCATGGCCAAGGCTGACTTCCGGCTGGTCTATGGAGGCGCACATGTCGGCCTGATGGGTGCTGTTGCGGATGCCGTGCTCGCCGCTGGAGGGCAAGTTGTCGGGGTGATTCCACAGCAATTGGCTGACCGTGAGGTGGCGCATCGCGGGTTGACGGAATTGCATATTGTCCGCAGTATGCATGAACGGAAACACATGATGGTGGAGCTGGCGGATGCGTTTGTCGCGCTGCCTGGTGGCTATGGAACCCTGGATGAGCTGTGTGAAGTGCTTGGTTGGGCGCAGTTGGCGATCCACGAGAAACCCATCATCCTGCTGGACACAGCGGAGTATTGGCAGCCATTGTTCGCCATGCTCGACCGTGCTGTGGAGGAAGGCTTTCTGAAGTCGCAACATCGCCAGGATGCGATGCGCGCCGCAAGTGTGGCAGACGTGTTCAGGCTTTTGAAGGCGGAGCGGCCGCTTCGGCGCTGATGCTTGCGCGGCAGGCCTCGCAATTGCAGACAGATCGGAGGTAATGCCAGGAATAGATTCCACTGGTATGGCCATCGTTCCAGTCGAAGCTGATGGCATACCGTCCGACCGCGTGTGCTTTGTTGGGACGTATGGCAGGCTTGAACAAAGGAAGTGCGGTTTTGGGCTCGGGCTTTTGCTGGCCCGGCTCGCGTCCATCCACTTCGCGTTCTTCCACGCAGGTGGCACACGGACATGCCGCGCGCAGCCAGGGAAACGTCCAATGGCTGGCGTGGCCGTCCTTCCACACAATCTCCACGCCCGTGCCTTCAGTCTGGTTGACGCGGACATGCTGCGGATCGATAGCTTCGCGCGACAACTCCTGTTGCGGGCCCGTCGCCTTGCGGGCTACATCTTCCGGGACAATGCGGATGCCTTCATGGCTCATACTCTTTTTCTACACCTGAACCGCAGCCACTGTACGTGTGCGGGTACGTCGCCGTTGAAATCCAAGCCCCTGCAACAGCAAAGTAATGGCGGCACATGCCGCAACCGTCGTCAGGAAGGGCGCGTGCTGCTTTTCCATTGTCTGATACGCGACGGTATGCAAAAACGCAAACAGAAACAGTACGTAATTCCAGCGTTGCAGCTGTTTCCAGGCGGGTGTGCCCAGCCGACGAAGCGCGTAATCGTTGGAGGTGACAAACAGTAATAGCAGGATGATCGTCGCTACCAATCCTGTTTCATTTGCAAAACCGAAAATATCGTGCCGCAGCGGAAAGGTGTGCCCTTCGCTGCGTTGGTATACGAAATACAGCCAGGGTCGACCACGCAGATGCACGCAGAGCCCGATGATCGTATGCAGGATGCCGAGAATACCTGCCCAGATTCCAATGTCGCGCCGAAGATCGCTGGATACTGGAGTGCGCTGCCCTCGCAGCAGGTTCCAAGGCCCGATCCATAGCGTAATGACCAATAAAACGAGTGCGGAATACCCGCTAGAAAAGCTGAGCCTTGTGATTACGTCGCGATACGGGCGCGTGCTATAGAGACAAACCACGGTCAATGCTGTGGCGATCAGCAAGCAAAGATGATGCGTCATCAGACGGCGTGTCAGACGTTTTGCGCGAAGTGTCATCATAGAAACCGAGACATTTACGGCGGACAAATTTGAGCAGGCGTCAGGCTGGCTCGCAGTGATTCCATCAGCAATCTATCCACTATCCATAGGATACTGAAAGCAGTGAAGCTTACTCTTGATCGAGAGGCCTTTTCCTGGAATCAAGGGCCGCACAGGACTTCCTAACCATGCAAGAGCACATGTTCGATCGAGCCAGTCTGGAGAAGGCGGCTTCGTTGGTCCATCAAGTAATGCCGGCGACGCCGCAGTATGCGTGGCCTCTACTCACTGCCCGAACAGGTTGCGAAGTCTGGGTCAAGCATGAAAATCACACTCCCATAGGGGCGTTTAAGGTTCGTGGCGGAATTGTCTACATGGACAGTCTGATGCGGGCAGAACCAGGCCTGAAAGGCATCATCAGTGCGACGCGCGGTAACCATGGGCAAAGCCTGGCATTTGCTGGACGTGCAGCAGGAGTTTCTGTCAGTGTGGTTGTGCCTTTCGGTAACTCGACGGAAAAGAATGCTGCAATGCGTGCCTTTGGCGCGGAACTGATCGAACACGGTCGCGATTTCGACGAAGCCCGAGATGAGGCTATCCGACTGGCCGCGCATCGAGGACTGCACCTGGTTCCGTCTTTTCATCCTGAGCTAGTTCGCGGAGTAGCGACCTACGCGCTGGAGCTCTTTCAGTCGGTCGAGCAAATCGACACCCTCTACGTGCCCATCGGTCTGGGTTCTGGAATCTGCGGCGCGATTCATGTCCGTGACCTGTTGGGATTACATACTGACATTGTGGGCGTTGTCTCAGACCGGGCGGATGCGTACGCGCAGAGCTTCGAGCAAGGGAAGCTTGTTTGCACCCAGTCGGCAGATACGTTGGCTGATGGAATCGCTTGCCGTACTCCTGCATCCGAGGCACTCGATAGTATTCGTCGTGGCGCAGCGAGGATCCTTCGCGTTTCCGATGAAGAAATCAAAGCTGCTATTCGCGCTCTTCATGAAGATACGCACAGTACAGCGGAAGGCGCGGGTGCGGCTGCATTTGCCGCACTGCTGCAGGAGCAAGACAAACAACGTGGGCGCCGGGTTGCCGTTGTCTTGAGTGGCGGAAATATCGATCGCTCTCTTTACGCCGATATTTTGCGAAACAGCGTTTAGTTGACGTGTAGAAAATCTTAGTCATTCAACGTTGGGATGGGGTCGGCCATGTAAGAACCCAGTGCCCATCAATAGAGCTTCCAGAAGAAGTATGTTGTGACGATGCAGCCCATCGTGACGACAAGGGCGCGTATTCCGCGAGGTTTGTGCTTGCGCGCGACGCGTGCGCTCAGGTACCCGCCGAAACTCGCCGCAATCATCATGGCTGCTCCATAGCGCCAAAGCACCGCGCCATAGAGGATGAAGGTTACCGCCGCAACTGTATTCGATGTGCTGGTAATGATTGTTTTCAGCGCATTGATTTCATGCACGCTGTCGATGCCGGCAAAGCTCAGCACGCCCATAATCAGCAGGCCTGCGCCCGCGCCAAAAAAACCGACATAAAGAGAAATCGAAAAAATTCCGATGGGCAGCAGAATGCGAGCCAGCGGTCGCAGCCCGGTAGCGTGAGCATGATGTGCCCCTTGAAACAAGCGCTGTTGTAGCGGCGGTCCCAAGGCAAAGAGGAGGGTCGCGGTCAGCAATAGCCACGGCACCATGCGGAGGAAGGTTTCCTGTCGCGTTGCCATCAGAAGCCGTGCGCCGATCAGGCCCCCGGCAAATGCAGCGATCAGCAAGGTTGGGAGCATGGTGTGATAGCGCTGCAACTCTTGCCGATACGCGGCCGCAGAGGTAATTTGCCCTGGCAGCAAGGCCACGGTATTGGTGGCATTGGCATGCACGGGAAGGACGCCAATTTGCAGCAGGGCAGGAAACGACAGCAACGATCCGCCGCCGGCAATCGCGTTGATGCCTCCTGCAAGGAAGGCGACGGTGGAGAGCCATGCGATATGGAGCAAGGAAGACGACAGCATTGTTTGAAATTGTAGCTTGCGACGATAGGCTGAGATGGTGGGAAGGGCTGTGAATCAGGCTGTCAAGCTGATCGTCAGCTGACGGCGGCATTTCGTTGCAGGCCCACGCTGCCGTGCATAATTTCAATGAAGGCCTGTGCGGCGCGGCTCAGGGATTTATCTTTGCGATAGATCAGCACCAGGTCGCGCGCAATGCGCACATCTTCCAGCTCAATCACGCCAAGAAGCCCCGCGGCGAACTCCGTAACGGCATTGGAGCGGGCCTGGAAGCCAACTCCGACACCCGCTGCCGCGAATCTCTTGATCAGCTCGTTCGATTCCAACTCCATCGAAATCTCGGGCTTCAGTTGACGCATGGCGAACATCTGATCGATGGCATCCCGCGTACGGCCTTGCTTGGGCAGGATCAAAGGATAGGCTGCAACGCTCGCCAACTGTGTCTTGGACTTGCTAGTCAGCGGATGTCCAACCGCTGTGATCACGACCATTTCATCCTGATGCACGGGCACGATGGTCAGGCGAGGATCGTTGACAGGCTGCGTGGTCACGCCGAAATCGACCTCCTGCGACAACACTGCTTCCAGCGTTCGAGAGCGCTCGTGGCGCGCAATCGATACCGACACCCGAGGGTATTTCCCTTTGAAGTGGGCGAAAACCTGCGGCAGGATGTAGAGGCAGGTGGCCTCATTTGCGCTAACGACGAGCTGGCCGCGTGGGGTGCGCGCCATCTCCGCCAGGGCGCGAACGATATTGCGGCGTGCTTGCAGGGTCTCTTCAGCGTATTCCAGGAAAAGCCTGCCTCCGCCGGTCAGGGTAACGCGGCCGCCGGTTCGATCAAACAACCTTGCTCCAATGTCCTCTTCCAGGGCGCGAATTTGCGCGGAAATCGCAGGTTGCGTGCGAAATAGCTTCTCCGCCGCACGGGAAAAGCTGGCGTTGCGGGCGACCTCGACAAATGCTTTGAGCTGTTCAAAATCCATATTTGGGCGGCTCAAATCCAGGGGCGATGCAGCTTAATCGATGGTACCCGCATAAAAAAATGCTATTTGAAGGATAAAGGAAATCTATTCCAGTTTACGTGCGAACTCGGATCACGTAAGGTTTGAACAAGCGATACATTCCCTATATTTTCAGAATCAAGGCTTCTGCCGAGGTGTTTCACCCATATTAACGGGGACAATTCCCGAATTGAAGGAGACTCATGTCCAACGAACTTCGCGATTTCCTGGCGCTCTCATACGAGGAACTCGAGCAATTGAACCTGCAGGCAAAAGAGCAGCGCAAGAATCGAGTTGCTGCCCACACGATTCAGGAAGAACGCCTGAAGTACCTGACCGACGAGAAGCGCATCAAGGCAGTCACGGTTTTGTTCAGCGATCTGGAAGGCCGTCTGCACATGCTGGACTACGACAAGAAGTTTCTCGTAAAGAGCTGGGACAATCTGACGTTTGATGGCTCCTCCATCCGTGGATTTACGGCGCAGCGGGAAAGCGATCTACGACTCGGCATCGACTGGAGCGCTTTCTACTGGGCACCGGCAGATGTGTTTGGAAGCGGCAAAGTGCTGGTGTTTGGAGAGGTGATTGACAAGAACGGCAAGCTTTATTCCGGCGACCTGCGCGGAGTTCTCAAGCAATTTGCACAGGACCAATACAGCAACGAAGGCTATACGCTGAATGCCGCTAATGAGATTGAAGGATTTCTTTTTGAAGGTGTCGATGCGGAGCGCCGCTACCACGAAACCGGCCGGTTCGATTATGTGAATACGGGCGGCTATTATCACTCGCTTCCTGGGGATGCGTTGCGGACGTTCATCGACACAACAGCGGAAGTGCAGCGCGCTATGGGCTTCGAGAATGAAAAGGATCACCCCGAGGTGGCGCCGTCTCAGTTCGAAATCAACTACGGCTATAGCGAGGTGGTTGCCGCTGCCGATCAAATCCAGCTATACAAATTAGTCTGCCGCCAGGTGGCAACCCGCATGGGATGTACGGCGTCGTTCCTGCCCAAGCCGGTGGTTGGCGTCAATGGTAGCGGCATGCACACCAATGTTTCCGTTAGCAAGAAAGGCAAGAACCTTTTCTGGGATCCAAAGGGCGAGGAGAAGCTGAGCAAATTTGCGTGGGCGTTCAGCGATCGCATTCTGACCCACGGCAACGATCTGTGCCTGTTGCTGAATGCCAGCGTGAATGCGTATCGCCGGTTGGACCCTCATTTTGAGGCACCCAACCAGATCAAAACTTCCGCCATCGATCGCGGTTCCATGGTGCGGGTGCCGATCGGCAATGAGAAAAGTTCCCGCATCGAAGTTCGCTCGGTCAGTCCGGACGCCAATCCTTACCTGGTGCTTTATTCAATTTTCAAAACCGGCCTGGATGGCACAACGGCAAAGATCAAGAACCTTCGCCAGGCGGAGCGGTATCTTCCCGACAATATCTATACTGCGCTGGAAGACTTCCGTACTGCGGAATGGACCACGACTTTGCTGGGTGCCGACGTGAAGGGCCGTTACGCTGACCTGAAGCAGGGATCGGCGGATCGCTGCCCACGGTTGCTAGGTACGTTTGTGAAGGCTCCAGAGGTGCAGTATCACCACGATGTCTACAATCAGTTTCTCTGGAATAAGTTCTAAGGACTAAGCAAATGCAAAAACAAAGGGCATGGCTTCAGCCATGCCCTTTGTTGCGAAAGACTGAATCTGCTTATGGTGCCGGGGCGGATTGAGGAGCAGGCTGGGATACGCCCTGCGCATCTTTTTGGGCTGCCTGGCGTGCAAGTTTCTCCGCGTGTTTTCGCCGGTAGTGGCGCTCGATGTCTGGCCAGAATTCGATGAGTTCCGCGCCCACAGCCCCCTCGGCTGTGACAGTGACGCCGCGTTCGATGGTGCCGGCCACTGTACTGTCCGCAGCAGGATAGTACACGTTGGAAATGGCAGCGCCGATCAGATTGCCCATGACGTTCGAATAGTTCGGCCCCCAGGTTCCGTTATCGCGTTTGCACCATCCCGTGCTTCCGGCCGCCCACAGGGCGCGGATAGCGATGTTGCCTGTACCTTTTTGGTAATAGCGCGGATCTTCATGCAGCAGGCTTGGCAGCACTGCGTTTCCGAAGAAATTGCCGCTGAAGTAGTCTGCGTACGAAGCGCCGTATCGCCTGGCGTAGCCTGCCATGCCCTGTCCGTATTCAGGGAAGCTGTCTTGGGCTTGGTCGATACCGGAAACGACTCCTGTTAGGACGAAAGGCCAAGGGTCGCTGACGCTCTTAAAGAAGAGCTGAAATTTCTGGGCGGGACTCAGCGGAAGTGCGTTCTTGTTCTGGGTGGTGTTGAAGGTGGCCATTACACCTAAAATCCGTTGTTTCTCCTGTAGCTTCAGCTGCTCTTCCGCCGTTAGCGGCTGGTTTGTTTGCGGGCTTTGGCTCGATGTGCTTTGCGGCGGCGAAGTCGGAGAAGGTGTACTGTTATTCGCCGCTGGCGTAGCTTGATTCGGCGTAGTGCTTTGCTGCAGGCTTGCGGATGGATCGTCGGGTAAGTTCAGCGCGGCATCTGCCGATTGTGATCGTGCCAATGGAGCTGCAAGGATTAGGACAAAGGCTAAGGATGCAGCCGACAACCGACGATATAGAACCAATCTACGTACCTCAATCCTGCAAAAAAGTATGCCATTGACTGGCCAAGACCAATCCATTGTCCGCGGAACAAATGCGACAGACAAACACAAGATCGATTCCAGGCGAAATCTTCGCGAAGATGATTTGCATCTGCCGGAAGATATCGCCCCTGATGCGAACCCGCAATAAGAACAATTGTTTCTATTTTAAATTAGTTTGGGATGCTTCGGGGGCTTTCAGAAAATGTTGGAGATGTCAGGCGGAAAGCGCTTGCCCGGCGCAGAAACCCGATGCCCAGGCCCACTGAAAGTTGAAACCACCCAGATGGCCGGTGACATCGACAACTTCACCAATAAAAAACAGACCCGGCACCCTGCGGCACTCCATGGTCTTAGCGGAGAGTTCATTTGTGTCCACGCCGCCAGCCGTTACCTCCGCTTTGGCATAACCTTCTGTGCCCACTGGAACAATTTTCCATCGATGTAGTTGCTGTTCCCATGCATTCAGGGAGCGATTTGTCCAATCTTCCGGCGGATGCAAAGCAAGCCAGCGGTCGGCCAAACGATGGGATAGTCTGGCGCGCAGAAGAAGTTTTGCAGTGGCTATATTTCGCGGAACCAGCGGATCACGCAGTGGCTGCGTCCATTCCTGTCCGGGCACAAGATCAATCTCCAACGGTTCGCCTGGCTCCCAATACGAAGAAATCTGAAGAATCGCAGGACCGCTCAATCCACGATGAGTGATCAACAGATTCTCGCGGAATTGTTGTCCCTGGCAACGAACCAGCACTTCGGTCGATACTCCTGCGAGGTCCCCATAATCGGCAAGGTCGTTGCTGGTGAACAGAAGCGGGACCAGCGCTGGACGGCAAGGTCGCATGGCAATTCCAAACTGGGCGGCCAGTTCGTAACCGAATGGCGTCGCGCCCATCTTCGGAATCGAAAGTCCTCCAGTCGCCACCACCAATGCGTCGCTGGAGAACACTGCGTCTTGCGTGCGGACTTCGAAGCTCGCGGTGCGAAGCACTTTCTCCACCTTCGCATTCAAAAAGATATGTACGCCTGCCTGACGGCATTCTTCTTCCAGCAGCGCGACGATATCACGCGCGGAGCGATCGCAAAAAAGCTGGCCGAGAGTTTTCTCGTGATACGGAATTCCGTGTTTCGAAACCAGAGCCAGAAAGTCCTGCGGTGTGTAACGGGCCAGCGCGGACTTGCAAAAATGCGGGTTTGCTGAAAGAAAATTGTTTGGGCTGCAATAAATGTTCGTGAAGTTGCAACGCCCGCCGCCGGAGATCAAAATCTTTTTACCGATTCGGTCAGCGTGATCCAGCACCGCGACTCGCTTGCCACCACGCCCGGCTTCGATGGCACACATCAGGCCTGCCGCACCGGCTCCGAGAATGAGAACGTCAAAGGCTTGGGTCACTGTGCGATTGGCCAAGGGATGGAACTACTCCATTATGCCTTGCTCCAATCCAATGACACATGACGGATATCGACTATTCTGAGGCTAGATGGCGCAAGGAAACCCCTCCACGATTATTGGCTTTCATCAGGACGAGCAGGATGACTGGGTTGCGGATCTATCCTGCGGCCACACGCAACATGTGCGCCATCGTCCACCGTGGACGCTACGGCCATGGGTCACACATGAAGCGGGACGCAGGCAGCATCTTGGAGCGATATTGATGTGCAAAGAATGCTTGCAAGAAGATTCCAACTAAGCGGCGGGGGGAGGCGAGGACGGAAAATCTCGTCCCTTCGGTTTGCGTGTCAGCAAGTACAACATGCAGAGGATGATCAGAATGGTCACGCAACCGGCCAACCCTAATACTCGCAGGATCGAAACCGTATATCGACCCGACGACGGATTGTAGTTGCAGCAGTAGAGCAGGAAAAGATCTGCGGCGGAGCCAATCTTGTGGTTGGAGGCAGTGACCATCGCCAATCGAAGATCACGCGGCACATATTGAATGCCGGAAAAATATTTCGAGAGTCGGCCATCGGGGGTTGCAACCATAATGACGCTGGAGTGGGCGAACTGGTCCATCTTGCCGTCGGGGCCTGGCACGCGAACATAATGAAAGCCGGTTGCAGTGCTGAGCGCGTCGATGGAAGATTGTTGGCCGGTGAGAAAATGCACGCCAGAGGCGGCCGCTGGGTCGCCTAGCCAACTAAGAAACAACTGCTTCTCGCTGGCAGCTTGTTGCGCAGTGTCCTTGGGATCGAAACTGGCAACCACGACATCATAATCTTTGCCGGCTTTGAAGCCGGTTTGCTTCAGAGAATCCGCCGCACCGTGCAGGACTTGGGGGCACAGCATGCCGCAGCTGAAGTACGCCTCCGCCAGCACGACGGGTCGGTTGGCGAAGTATTTGCCGAGCGTAACGGGCTTGCCCGAAGAATCGACATATGCCGCGTTAAGAGGCAGTTGATGATTTAGATTTTGCGCGATCCCGGCATGCTTCAGATAAGAAGGAAGGCCTTGCTGTTGCGTAATCGCGCCTGGCTCCTACACCGAATATTGTGCTCTGCAGAGTGGGCTGAACGAAACGAAGAGCAGTGTAGCCAGCCACGTGCCGCGTCGCACAACGTCACCAAGTGAAGACTTAATAGTTTTCTCATGCACTATGCGTAGGGGTGATGTCTTGCACATCTTCTATCTTAGATGAGTTGCTTTGCGCGTGCTGGCCACCAATTCGAAAAAAAT
This sequence comes from uncultured Acidobacteriota bacterium, assembly GCA_963719625.1. GTDB lineage: Bacteria > Acidobacteriota > Terriglobia > Terriglobales > Acidobacteriaceae > JAKAAZ01. The sequence goes on along the minus strand of CAVRDB010000026.1, from coordinate 411,304 downwards.
GATTTGACGACGAAAAGATTCCACATTTGCATCACGCCCAATCTTGGCGGTGATGGAAATGGAGTGATAGCCTGATCAAGGACAACCCGTTACCCAATTGGAGAAAGTACGCAATGCAGGCAAGTTATAGTGGCGTCGCGCTGCCAAAAGATGGCAAGCCGATTGAATATTCCAACGGAACGTATCAAGTACCCGACAATCCCATCATTCCCTATATTGAAGGCGACGGCACGGGCCGCGATATTTGGCGCGCATCGCAACGCGTCTTCGATGCTGCTGTTGCCAAAGCCTATGGCGGAAAACGTGCGGTCAAGTGGTTTGAAATTTTCGCCGGAGAGAAAGCCTACGCCCGTTTCCAGAACTGGCTTCCGGATGACACCGTGCAGGCGGCGCGCGATCTTCGCGTTTCGATTAAAGGCCCGCTGACCACGCCGGTGGGCGGAGGAATCCGTTCCTTGAATGTCACATTGCGGCAGATGCTGGATTTGTATTCCTGCATTCGCCCGGTGCGTTATTACCAGGGCGTGCCCAGTCCGGTAAAGCATCCGGAAAAGCTGGATATCGTTATCTTTCGTGAAAACACCGAGGACGTCTACGCGGGCATTGAGTTCAAAGAGGGAACTTCAGAGGCGAAAAGGGTTCTGGACTTTCTGAATAACGAGATGTTGGCAGGCACAAAGAAAAAGATTCGCGAAGATTCCGGCATTGGCATCAAGCCGATCTCGATTACGGGAACCAAGCGACTGGTACGGGTCGCGATTGCATTTGCCCTGAAGCATGGTCGCAAATCTGTCACGCTGATGCATAAGGGAAATATCCAGAAGTTTACTGAAGGCGCCTTTCGCGAATGGGGCTACGAAGTGGCCGTTGATGAATTTCGCGATGCCGTCGTGACCGAGCGCGAGAGCTGGATTCTTGGGAATCTGGAGGCGAAGCATGGTCTATCGACTGAGCAGAATGCAGCTTTAATCGAACCAGGGCTCGAGCACGCGCCGCAAAAATTTCGTGACGAGATCTATGCCGAAGTGAAACATGTGATCGAAAGTATCGGCGAGAGTCACGGAAAAGGGAAGTGGAAGAAGAAGTTGCTGATCAATGATCGCATTGCCGATTCCATCTTTCAGCAGGTGATCGTTCGTCCCGATGAATATAGTGTGCTGGCCACCCCAAACCTGAATGGCGATTACATTTCCGATGCTTGCGCGGCGCAGGTAGGCGGCTTGGGGATTGCGCCGGGTGCGAATGTTGGCGACGGTTATGCTGTGTTTGAAGCGACGCACGGAACCGCGCCGAAATATGCAGACAAGGACGTCATCAACCCCGGCTCCGTGATGCTGTCTGGAGTTATGCTGTTTGACTTCATCGGCTGGGTAGAGGCTTCTCGCTTGATTGAGAATTCTCTGGAGCGGACGATTCAACAGAAATTTGTCACCTACGATTTTGAGCGGCAGATGCAAGGCGCCACCAAGGTGGGCACCAGCGAATTTGCGACTCGCATGATTGAAAACATGGATGCCGTTTTGGCAGCGCGTTAACGCGACTTAACGCTCAAGAAATATTTTGCAAAGGAGAAACATGCGGAAGAAAGTATCAATTGTAGGCGCGGGTAATGTTGGAGCGACCACCGCGCATTGGATTGCGGCGAAAGAACTGGCGGACATTGTCCTGGTCGATGTGGTGGAGGGCGTGCCGCAGGGTAAGGCACTCGATTTAATGCAGGCCATGCCGATTGAAAAACGCGATGTTCACGCGGTAGGCTCCAACGACTATGCTGCCACGGCAAATTCCGATGTGGTTGTGATCACGGCAGGGATTCCGCGCAAGCCTGGGATGAGTCGCGATGATCTGCTGCATACCAACTTTAAGATCATGTCGGATGTGGTCAGCAAAGTTGTAGCAGCGTCGCCGGACTGTTTCCTGATTATCGTTTCCAATCCCCTGGATGCCATGGCACAGGCTGCCTACAAGCTTTCCAAGTTCAATCGCGAGCGAGTGATTGGCATGGCCGGCGTACTCGATTCTGCCCGGTTCCGCACGTTTATCGCGGAAGAGTTGAAGGTCAGCATCGAAAATGTGACTGCATTTGTGCTGGGCGGCCACGGCGACACCATGGTGCCGCTAGCTCGCTACTCCACGGTTGCTGGAATCCCAATTACAGAGCTAATGGATGCGGCCACGATTGAGCGGCTGATCCAGCGCACCCGCGATGGGGGAGCCGAGATTGTGAAATATCTCAAGACGGGAAGCGCCTTTTACGCGCCTTCCGCAGCCGCGGTCGAAATGGTAGAGGCGATCTTGAAGGACAAGAAAAAGATTCTGCCGTGCGCTGCCTATCTTGAGGGTGAATATGGCATTCAAGGCCTGTTTGTGGGTGTGCCGTGCAAGCTGGGAGCGCGTGGTCTGGAAGAGATTATTCAGATCAAGTTGACTCCCGAAGAACACGCGGGCCTGCAAAAGAGCGCAGACTCTGTAAAGGAACTGTGCGGGGTGATCGGCGTTTAAATTCTCGTCCGCACGAAAACAAAAGGCCCGCACACAGCGGGCCTTTTTCACGCTTATTTTTCACAGTGCAACGCATTTCACCAAGGCAATGATTTGCCCAGATGGATAAATTCGCCAGTCGGGCCATCGTCCGATAAGGTTGCCAAGGCAACCGAGGTCGTTGCTCCGGCGACTATGTCCATCGGTGCGGCGTCGGTGCCCATGTCTGTTTTGACCCAACCGGGATGAGCGGAGTTGACCTTGATATTGGTGTCGCGTAGTTCATGTGCCAGATGAATGGTGAAGGCATTCAGAGCCGCCTTGGAAGCATCGTAAGCAAAGGGCTTGATGCCGTAGATGGGAGATTTCGGGTCGCTGTGCAGCGTCAACGAACCCATGATGCTGGAGAGGTTGACGATGCGACCCGCATGACTTTTGCGCAATAACGGCAGCAGAGCTCTTGTCAGTGCGACGGGTGCGAATAGATTTGTTTCGAAGACTTGCTGCAGGGTTTCAGGCGTAGTGGAACTGGTATTGTTGCCGCTCCACGCGTTCGTCTCCGCAATGCCTGCGTTGTTAATCAGAATGTCGAGTTTCCCAAAGTTCTTCTCGATATACTTGACGGCTGCGTCGCGGTCTTTCGTGCTGGTTACGTCCAACTTCAGCGGGCGAACATCAATGCTTTCGGAACGAAGCTTCGCTGCGGCCGATTCACCTTTACCGAGTTCACGTGATCCCAGAATGACTGTAATGCCCAGCTTGCCAAGCTGACGTGCGGTCTCAAACCCTATGCCTTTATTTGCGCCTGTGATAAGTGCGACCTGTTTGCTTTTGCTCATAATGTTCCCCGAATCCTTTCCACTTACCTTAGATCAATGGGAAGTTGGAAAAGATTCAGGGTATGCTGGCTGTGCATTTTAGTGGGGGGTGTCGAAAGCTGCCCGCGACTACGCGATGCGCTCAATGGTGACGGACTCGAGGACCACTGGGTTGCGAGGCTTATCGGAGCGGTCACGATCGATTTCAGAGATTTTGTCGACAATGTCCTGTCCTTCGACAACCTCTCCGAAGATGGTGTGATTGCCGGTCAGCCAGGGAGTTGCGGCCACGGTAAGAAAGAACTGCGAGCCATTCGTGTTTGGCCCGGAGTTCGCCATGGCTAACTTGCCAGGCTTATTGAAGCTGTGCGGCGAGCCCTTGGTTTCATCCTCAAACTTGTAACCCGGACCACCAAAGCCAGTGCCCGCCGGATCGCCACCCTGAATCATGAATTTGGGAATCACGCGGTGAAAAATTGTCCCGTGGAACAGCTTGTCTTTGGATTTCTTGTTATTGGTTGGATGCGTCCACTCGCGAGTGCCTTCGGCAAGTTCGATGAAGTTCGTTACCGTTTTCGGTGCGTCTTTTTCATGGAGGCGGCATACGATCTTGCCCTGGGATGTTTGGAAGATGGCGTAGGTTCCGGGTGTTTGACTCATAGTCGGCGAACTCCTCTTTGAAGATGGAAATCTTGTTGTACAACTCTTCGTGGATCGGAATCGACTGGGATTCCATGCACGTGAAGATTCAAGGCTGGGCCGATGCCGATGGTATCGCTGCTGATCCGGCCTGAGGCGCTGCAGGGACCGGTGCCGGCGGCATCGGCTGACCCGGCTGCACAATCGTGACTTTGTTGAGATACACGGGCTCTATTGGCTTGTCTTGCCGACCTCGAGGCACTTGAGCAATGGAGTCGGCGACCAGGGCGCTATTCGGATCGCATTGGCCAAAGATGGTGTAGTGCTGATCGAGAGAAGGCTGCGGCGTAACCGTGATAAAAAATTGGGAGCCGTTTGTATTGGGACCGGCATTCGCCATTGCCAGGCGGCCCGCCACATCGAAGTTCAGGTCTGCGACGATTTCATCGTTGAAGAAATAGCCGGGGTCCCCCATTCCAGTGGCCGTGGGGTCGCCACCCTGGATCATGAAGTCCGGAATCACCCGATGAAACGTGGTCTGGTTATAGAAAGGCTTTCCTTTCACCTTTTTGTGGCTGACTGGATCAGTGAATTCCTTGCTGCCAGTGGCCAGTCCGATAAAGTTTGCGACGGCCGTTGGTGCTTCTTTGGAGTACAGTCCGCAGGTCATTCTGCCCATGGATGTATCGAAGACGACAGTAGGTCCTTCCGGAGCGAGCGGGGCCTGAATGTGCGCGGTTGTGGCCGGATCGTCCGGCAGGGCATCGGTCGCCGCAGGGGTAGATTGCGAGGAGTTGGCAGACGCATCGCCCGTCTGTTGCTGCTGGGCTGCACCGCCGCCTCTGGTAGCGGCACCGAGATATCCGCATGCGACAAGGCTGAATAGAACGGCTGGAAAAACCAGAGGGAGTCGATACGTTGAACGAGCCATCACTCAGTATTGTAACGGCTCGCATCCTCATTGTGGAACGTGGGCGAGATCGGGTATCGACCCTGCAATTCACCTCAGCCGTCGCGCCTCTCCCTGCTCCACCGGCGCCGATTCCAGACGAAAATTGGTCGAATCATCATTACGCCGATCTGCTTTCTCCATGTAAAAAATACTCGTATTTGGAAGCTTTTGCCGCCCTCCTAATTCCCAAAATGGGAAACAGATCCTAGTTTGGTAACAGAAAAGTAACCTATGACCTAGCACGGACCTGAGCGATGCGAGTAATTTACGAGATGAAAACTTTTTCCACATCCAGAAAGACAACAGTCCCATTGGTTTTGGCATCGTGCGTGCATCAATGTGAGCCACAACCATATCTTTATGTAAGTTTTACAGACGAATCGGAGATTTGATGCGCCCCTCGCTAACCCCCGCGTGCGTGGTACTTATACTCTGCCTTGTGTCGTTCGGATGTGCTGGAGGTGCCCCGTCCGACGCTGGACTGGGCCTCAGTTCGCCCGGCACTCCGGTTACCCCTCCGGTTACTCCACCGGTTACCCCACCAGTTACTTCCTCGGATGCGACGGTTTCCATCGTTATCAGCGATCCGGCGGCCTGCAAGGCTCCTGGCGGCCCGTATACCCATGTTTATGTCACCATTGCCGACGTTCAAGCGAGTACCAAGGCCGATGCGCCCGCAAACGACCCCAGCTTTGTCGATCTTACGCCGGGACTTTCCTCGGCACCGCAACAGGTCGATTTGATGGGAAAGGCAAACAGCAATTGCTTCCTGGCTTCCCTGGGTGTGGGGCAACAAGTGGCCGCGGGGGATTACCAGCAGGTACGTATCTTTCTCGCGCCTGATTCTCATGCTTCCAGCGTTTCGAACAACGCTTGCGGGGCCTCGTATGCAAATTGCCTGGTGCGCACCGACAACAGCCTGCATGATCTGGTTCTTCCGTCAGCGACTAGCCAGGGCATTGAACTTGTGGCAAGCCACATCATCAACGGCAGCATCGCGATCAATGCCGGCGATCAGCCGTATATCGATTTAAATATCGACGTGTGTTCTTCCATCCTGGCCACTGCCGATGGCGAATACGAACTGAATCCGCTGGTGCATGCAGGATTGATTCCATCGACAGGCAGCACGATCAGCGGAACCGTGGTCAGTTCCACAACAGGACAACCGCTGTCTGGCGGCAATGTCGTGGTGGCGCTGGAACAGAAGGATGCTACGACTGGGATTGATCGGATTCTGATGCGGACCTCCGCCAGCAGCAACGGTACATTTGTTTTGTGCCCCGTACCGCAGGGAACCTATGATCTGGTCGCGGTCGGCGTGGACGGAGCCAACGTCTCCTATTCTGCGGGCGTTGAAACTGGAATTCAATCAGGGCAGCTGGCGGGTCAGATTCCACTGGTACCGGGATCTCAACAGGGAACCCTGGAGGGACTCATCACGACACAAGGTACGGGTCTGTCTCCCAGCGGAGTCCCTCTCTGCGGTGCAGGCAGATGCGTTACAGCAAATTACAACCAATGGCGCAACGATTACTGTCCCGTTGCTGCCGACCCAAAGTCCTTTCAACGAAGCGATGCTGACTACGAACGGCTCCAATTGTGCTCCAGGCGTCGATTGTGCGCCTTTTGCCATGCAGCTTCCATCGGTCACACCGAATGTTGTGGCGTGTTCGGAACAAACGGCGCAATTCAAACAGCAGCAGGGCAGCACTCCTGGGTACATAGCGGACTCTGTCGCGCAGGTACCCGGTTCCGACGGTATAGCGGCTTGTTCGGCTGGCAATCTTCAGGCACCAGGTGGCGCAGTCTCCGTTGGTTCGGGTGAAACAGCGATGGCGTCTGCTATAAATTTCACGCAGTGTCAGTAGAACTCGATTGAGAGCGGAACGCCGTTGCCGTCATCGCGATTTGAGACAATCAGCAGATATGGTACGAAGAGGCCTGGCCACGCGCCGGGCCTTTCCGTTTGCCGGCGGAGAAGACAACCCAGTTTGCACCAACACCATCTGCTACCTAGCAGAAAGGTGGAATGATGACAGACATTCATGATCTGAACAAAGACACTCCGGCCGTCGGTAAGAACGAAGGCCAAGTAATCACGGATGATGCTGCGCGAGCGCATCGCCGAGTAGAACGCGAAGCCAACAAGGCTGCCGAGCGCGGCAATGAGAGACAACGAAAGGATGATCCGGGCGAATTCAGCAATGTTGGGCCGGTCTAAGCGTTCTTATAGTTTGAACTTGAATACGTCGTGACGTGATACGTTCACATCACAATCGCAACCTAGAAAAGCTTGATACGTCTCGCGCTGTCATTCATATTTTGAGTGACAGCGTGGGACTTCGTTCTTTCTGCCATGGCCTTGATGTGCTCATTTTCGATCAAGGAAAAGTGTTTTCGTCAAAGTCGCGCGCCATCACTCACCGGTTTCCTTGACTCTCTCGCAATTGCGCTCCGATAATAGATGTTGACTCTTCCGCCGTCTCTTCCTGCCAGATGAATGGCGGTTTCTACGCAGACCGCGTGATCAACCGTATGTATCGATTGGACTTGGCGGATCGGCGCGCATCACATGCACGGTGTGCCCGCTTCGAGTGCCAGGATGGAACCATGCATACTCAACCAAGGGAAGGTCTGGAGAATTGATGATTGACCTCGATAAGGCTGGAAAAAATCGATGAGTGCTACGACCAGCGCAGCTGAGGTTCGCCCGAGCAGGAACCGTGCGGTGACTTTCTGGCAATCCACAAACGGAAAAAAGGTCGTCATGGCAGTGACGGGTGCCATGATGTTTTTGTTTGTGATTGGCCATCTGTTGGGCAATCTGCAGGTCTTTGAAGGTCCGGCAAAGATCAATGACTATGCTCAGTTCCTGCATAGCATTGGCGAGATTTTGTGGATCGTGCGTATTTCGCTGATCCTCGCGATTATTTTGCATATTACGGCGACGGTGCAACTGGCGCTGCGCAACAAGAAAGCGCGTCCCATCGGTTACTCTCGCAAAGAAGCGATCAACTCCTCCTATGCCTCGCGCACCATGTACTGGAGCGGACCCATCGTTCTTGTGTTCATCATCTTTCACTTGCTGCAGTTCACAGCCGGATATATCCATCCGGAAGCGAGGTTTATTGAAGGGGATGTGTACCACAACCTGGTGTCTGGCTTTCAGGTATGGTGGGTTTCGCTGTGGTATATCTTCGCGATCACGCTGCTGGGTTTCCATTTGCGCCATGGCCTTTGGAGCATGTTCCAATCAGTTGGGCTGGCCCATCCACGTCATACGCAGACTCTGAAGAGTGCTGCGCTAGTGATCGCCACTCTGATTGTTCTGGGATACATTTCCATCCCAATTAGCATTTTGCTGGGGCTCGTAAAATAACATGACACTCGATGCAAGAATTCCTTCCGGCCCAATTGAACAGGCGTGGGCCGATGCCCGCTTCGAAATGAAGCTGGTCAATCCAGCCAACAAGCGTAAGAATTCCCTAATCGTTGTTGGATCCGGTTTGGCCGGGGCCTCCGCGTCGGCGTCGCTCGGAGAGCTGGGCTACAACGTGAAATGCTTCTGCTTCCAGGATTCCCCGCGTCGCGCACACTCCATCGCCGCGCAGGGCGGCATCAACGCGGCAAAAAATTATCCCAACGATGGCGAGAGCATTTATCGGCTCTTCTACGACACGGTCAAGGGTGGCGATTTTCGCGCGCGGGAGGGCAACATTTATCGGCTTGCGGAGATCAGCGTTCACATCATCGATCAATGCGTCGCCCAGGGCGTTCCATTTGCGCGCGAGTACGGTGGCACGCTGGCCAATCGCTCTTTTGGTGGCGCTCAAGTATCTCGCACTTTTTATGCGCGCGGCCAGACAGGCCAGCAGTTATTGTTGGGTGCATACCAGGCGCTTGAGCGTCAGGTCCATGCTGGAACCGTGACAATGATTCCGCGCACCGAGATGCTGGACCTGATCGTGATCGATGGACAGGCGCGGGGCATCGTGGCTCGCAATTTGGTGACGGGCAAATTCAGCGTGCACATCGCCGATGCGGTGATTCTGGCCACGGGTGGCTACGGGAATGTTTACTATCTATCCACGAATGCCAAGGGCTCCAACGCCACCGCAATCTGGCGCGCCTACAAGCGCGGAGCGCTGTTCGCCAATCCATGCTTCACGCAGATTCATCCAACTTGCATTCCGGTATCGGGCGAGTATCAGTCGAAGCTGACGCTGATGAGCGAATCGCTGCGCAACGATGGGCGTATCTGGGTGCCTAAAGAGAAAGGCGACAAGCGGCCACCGAATGAAATTCCAGAGAGCGAACGCGATTATTATCTGGAGCGGCGCTATCCCAGCTTTGGCAACCTGGTGCCGCGCGATGTGGCCTCACGCAATGCCAAACAAGTTTGCGACGAAGGCCGCGGAGTAGGGAAGACAGGTCTCGGCGTTTATCTTGATTTTTCCGAGGCCATCGCGCGCCTGGGAGAGAAGACGATTCGCGAGCGCTATGGAAATTTGTTCGACATGTACCAGCGCATTACAGATGAAAATCCATACAAGGTGCCGATGCGCATTTATCCCGCCATTCACTACACCATGGGCGGACTTTGGGTGGACTATCAACTGCAGAGCACCATCCCAGGTCTGTTCGTGCTGGGGGAAGCGAATTTTTCCGACCATGGCGCCAATCGCCTGGGTGCCAGCGCGCTGATGCAGGGACTTTCGGATGGCTACTTCATTATCCCCTACACAGTGGGAAATTATCTGGCGACGAACAAGTTTGCCAAAGTTCACGAATCGCACGCCGAAGTGCAAAGCGCGATGACCGCAGCCAGGGAGAAGGTCGACAAGCTGCTGTCGATCAAAGGTACGCGCACGGTGGATTCTTTCCATCGTGAGCTGGGCAAGATTGTATGGGACTACTGCGGCATGGCGCGAACTGCGGAGGGCCTCGAAACCGCCCTTGGAAAAATTCGCGCGCTGCGTGAGGAGTATTGGCGGAACGTGACCGTTCCTGGCAGCGGCGACGATCTGAATCAAAGCCTGGAAAAAGCAGGGCGTGTGGCAGACTTTTTTGAGTTGGCGGAGCTAATGTGCATCGATGCTCGCGATCGGAATGAGTCCTGCGGCGGCCACTTTCGCGAGGAATATCAAACGCCGGACGGCGAAGCCCAGCGCGACGACGAACATTATTCCTACGTTGCAGCCTGGGGTTATCGCGGTCCCGATGCTGCTCCTGAACTGACGAAGGAACCGCTAGAGTTCCACTATGTTCATCCGAGCCAGAGGAGTTACAAGTAATGAAACTAACGCTGAAAATCTGGCGCCAGAAGAACTGCAAAGAGAAGGGCAAATTTGTCCGGTATGCCGTAGACAATGTCGATCCCGAAATGTCGATGCTGGAATGCCTGGACGTGCTGAACGAATCGCTGATCGAGCGTGGCGAAGAGCCGGTGGCTTTTGAGCACGACTGCCGTGAAGGCATTTGCGGTTCGTGCGGCTTTATGATCAACGGCGTGGCGCATGGCCCAGAACGTGCAACGACAGTTTGCCAGCTGACCATGCGTCACTTCAAAGACGGCGAGGAACTGGTCATTGAACCGTGGCGGGCGAGGGCGTTTCCTCTTATCAAGGACCTGGTTGTTGAACGGCTTGCATTCGATCACATCATCGAGGCTGGCGGATATATCTCCGTATCAACCGGCCATGCGCCGGATGGCAATACGCTTCTGGTAGGCAAGGAGACCGCCGACAAGGCGATGGATGCCGCTTCCTGCATCGGATGCGGTGCCTGCGTGGCAGCCTGCCCCAATGCGTCTGCCGCACTTTTCACCGGTGCAAAAATTGCCCATCTCGGAATTCTTCCCCAGGGAGGTCCGGAACGCGACCGTCGCGCGCTGGGCATGGTTGCGCAAATGAACGCCGAAGCCTTTGGCAACTGCACCAGTATTGGCGAATGTACAGGCGTTTGCCCGAAAGAGATTCCGCTGGAAGTGATCGCCACGATGAATCGCGATTATCTGCGCGCCAGCTGGAACAAGCACGAGGATATCGTGACAGCCATCTCTCCTGTGATCGAACTGACTGCCAAGAGATAGCGAAACTCTCTGTTATAGGTTTGACGCTTGCTGCTGGCTGGGGATGAGTTGCGTTAGCAGACGGCGCAACGCATGACCGCGATGGCTGATCGCGTATTTCTGCTCCAAGCTGATTTCCGCCATCGTTTGATCGAGCTCCGGAAGATAAAAAAGAGGGTCGTAGCCGAATCCACCGCTGCCGCGGGGAGCATCGAGAATGGCGCCCTCCACTACGCCATGCGCAACTGCGATGCATTCTCCGTTGCGGGCAGTCGCCAGCACACAATGATAGCGGGCGCTGCGCTTGTCTTTCGCCACACGTCGCAGATTCTGTAGCAAAAATAAATTGTTGCGTGCGTCATCGGTACTTGCGAGGAGGGACTCCGTAGTGAAGCCTGCGTCGGTTGCGTAACGAGCGGAACGCACACCTGGAGTGCCGTTCAATGCATCCACTTCCAGACCGGAATCGTCTGCCAGCACAATGCAACCGGGAGCATGCCGGCTATATTCGATTGCCTTGCTGCGGGCATTCTCTTCAAATGTGACACCGTCTTCGGGTGGAGGCTCAATCTGTTCCATCACGCGCAGGACGACGAATTCAACTTCCCCGGCATATGGTTGCGCGGCAACGGCGAAGTCACGAAGTTTGCCTGAATTTGTCGTCGCAACATGGAGTGTGAGGGGCATCGTTTGAAATCTGACAGAGTGTCTCTACTTGGCTGGGGCCACAGAAGCAACTTGCACTGTTGTCCCGGAAACTGTGCCCTTGACCACGGCAGACTCGCCGGCCAGCGCATCCAGTTCTTTTTTTGCCTGGGCGTCACCTTGCAGGGTATATACCTTGTCGCCGACTACCAGCGCGTAGGGAGAGCCCATGCCAACGCATTCACGTGTACATTTTGCTGCGCTCGCACCGGCCATCATGTGTTTTGCGCCGCACATCTGGTCCGTGACTACGCCTTTGAGCGTTGTGGTTTGGGCGCGGACAGTGCCGGTAGTCAGCAGGGCAACGATAACGAACGCGCCAAGCGTGTGGGGAATTTTCATAAGGGTTTCCTTTCAGAGGTGCGGTCTGTTCAGCTGGCGAACATAACCAGCAAAGGCGTATTCAGTATAAAGGTTTCGAATCGCCGTCAGGGAGAAACGGTTGCAATGGGCAGCCTTCGCAGCGCGGCGTGGTGCCGCAGTGGCGTTTGCCGACTTCGACAATCAAGGCGTGCAGCTCATTCGCGTGGCGCGCTGTTTCTTCACGCGTAGCACTCGCGATCGCACCATCTCCCAGGGCTTGCAATTCCGCATAACGTGCATTGGCTGGCAGAAGTTCATGGCGTGTGACTACGCGCCGAAGGTATTCGTCGACGACAAACACCGGATGTTTGAGCGCGTACAGCAGAATAGCGTCGGCAGTTTCCGGACCAACGCCGGGCAACGCCAGCAGTTGAGTGCGGAGCTCAGCGGTGGGCTGTTCTGCCATCTGTTCCAGCGAGCCACCATAACGCTCATCCAAGAATTGAACAAAGATTTTGATGGAGACTGCTTTGCGAATAACAAAACCGGAGGGCCGAATTAGTTCGCGCAGTTTTTCTTCTGAAATGTCACGAATGCCTTCAAGGGTTAGCAGGCCTGCCTGGCGCAGGTTGGCGATAGAGCGTTCCACGCTGCGCCATGCTGTGGCTTGGGTTAAATACGCCCCGAGAATTACTTCGAAAGCAGTGTCTGCCGGCCACCATTTGCGAGTTCCATAAGCGGAGACCAGTGCGGCGTACATTTCGCGCAAGCGCATCTCGGCTCCTGAGCCAGAGTCTGAGGTGCGCGATTTGTGGTGGCGGCGGGTCACAATGATTTTGCTGCGCTGGCAGCGCTTCAGCTCTTCTCAGTATCCTATGTCTCATGAAGGTACATACGGAATACCTGCACATGCAAACGCCCGAGCGGCGCGAGATCGTTCATATTACGCCGCAGGTAGAAGAGATAGTTCGCCGCAGTGGAATTCAGGATGGTCTATGCTTCGTGTCGCCGATGCATATTACGGCCGCGGTATACGTCAACGATCTGGAAGAAGGCCTGATTGAAGACATCATGGAATGGCTGGACAAGTTGGCGCCCGTCGGGCCGGATTACAGGCACCATCAGACTGGCGAAGACAACGGGGATGCTCATCTGAAGTCGTTGCTGCTGCACCATGAGACTACGCTGCCCATCACTGCGGGCAAACTCGATCTTGGCCCATGGCAGCGCGTGTTTTATGCGGAGTTCGATGGACAACGGCGCAAGCGCGTGATCGTAAAAGCCATGGGTGTGACGGAAACTGACACGTTGAAGTAACGTCGCGGATCAGCTGACAACGGAGAGTTCTTCTTCCAGCATTTGCTTCTCATGCAGCTGGGTATAGTAGCCGTTTTGCGCGACCAACTCGTCATGCGTGCCCAGTTCGACGATGGCTCCATCGACCAGAACCGCGATCTGGTCAGCGTGGCGTACGGTCGAAACACGATGAGAAATAAAAATGGTGGTACGGCCGCGCATGGCCTCCGCAAGTCCCTGCAGAATACGCTCCTCAGTATAGGTGTCGACACTCGAGAGGGCATCATCGAGGATCAGGATACGAGGATCACGCACCAATGCACGCGCGATGGCGGTGCGCTGTTTTTGTCCGCCAGACAAGGTGATGCCGCGTTCACCGACCAAAGTATCGAAGCCCTTGGGAAATTCAAGAATTTCGTCGCGAATGTGCGCAGTGCCGGCAGCTTCAAGTATCTCTTCTTCAGTGGCAACGGGTGCCCCAAAGGCAACGTTTTCGCGGATGGATTCGCTGAAGAGGAATGTTTCCTGCGGAACAAATCCGATGGCTTCCCGCAAGCTTGCCAGTGGATAATCCATGACGGAATGGTCATCTACCAAAAGCATTCCTCGTTCCACTTCGAGAAGCCGGGGAATGAGTCGAACCAATGTTGTTTTACCGGAGCCGGTGGGGCCAACGATGGCAAAACTGCTGCCTGCTGGAATGCGGAGATTTATGTTCCTCAAAACCGGAGCGGCGCAGTTGTCATAAGTAAAGCTGAGGTTGCGAAATTCAATTTCGCCGCGGATCTCTGTTGTGATTGGCCCGGTCGCGGGCAAAGTAGCGTCGGAGATGGCTGGTTCCGCAATAAGAATTTCATGGATGCGTAAAACGGATGCTGTGCCGCGCTGTACCAGGTTTACCACCCAACCCAATGCGATTACGGGCCAGGTTAGCATCGTCATATACACGGTGAAAGCGACGAATGCGCCTACATTAATCCTGTGCGAAACAACTTCATGCCCGCCCACCAACAGGACGACAACGAGGGAAAGTCCTAGCATGAATTCCAGCGTTGGCCACAACATTCCCATCAGCCGCACCAGCAGCAACGCGCGACGAATGTATTCTGTATTGGCGCGTTCGAAGGCAGAAATCTCCGCCTCTTCCTGGGCAAAAGCACGCACCAGGCGGGCACCGGAGACATTTTCCTGCACCTGTGCAGAAATGTCGGAATACATAGCCTGGATACGCTCGAAACGCTCATGAATTTTGCGTCCGAAATACTGAACTAGAATGCTGGCCGCAGGTAGCGGCACAAATGCAAGCAAGGTTAACCAAGGGCTGATGCGGACCATGAAAATAAGAGCGCCTACTGTGAATAGCAGCGTATTCGCGCTATACATAATGGCTGGACCCAGCAGCATGCGCACCGCGTTCAGGTCGTTGGTCGCCCGCGCCATGATGTCGCCGGTACGATTTTCCTGGAAGTATGAAGGAGCTTGCCGCTCGAGCACACGGAACAAATCGTTGCGCAGGTCGTATTCAATGTCGCGCGAAATGCCAATGAGAACCCATCGCGTCAAGAAAAGAAACACGCCTTTCGAAAGAGCTATTACCACGATCTCTGCGGCATATAACACAACGACACGATAGCTGAGGTGGTGGGTTATAGCGTTGACGGCTTGAAGTAGCACCAGCGGGAGCATGATCCAGATGGCGTTCGCGCAAACTGCGAAAAAACCGCCCAGCAGAAATCCGCGGCGATACCGTCGCATGTAAGGGAACAGGGGCCGAAGATTTTCTATCAGAGTCAAAGAGATGCCTTCTCAGATTCCATTGTAGTCAAGACGAATCGTCGCCGGGAACCGTGGATTCGTTTCGGCGGTCCGTGCTTTCCTATGTCGGAGTACGTAAAAGCAAGTATCCGCCTACTCAGGCCGAACAGAAGGTCGGGCGACCACGCGGCCAGCACAGCAGGCAGTGTATTTACATTACCCATCGCCTCAAACAGTCCTGCGGCTACCCAGTATGCGATGGCCACTCCGATGGCGACAGCAACGCCGGTGAGCGACCCACGCCGGCCCATGGAGAGCGAAAATGGGACCGCAAGGATCGCCATCACCAGCGTGACCAGAGGGTAGGCGATCTTTTTGTCCAGTTGCACGCGCAGGGGAAGAGTGTCAAAACCGCTCTGGCTCAAGTCGTGGATATAGTGGGCCAGTTCCGAGAAGGTCATTTCAGAAGATTGGAGATCTTCTTTTTTGAAATAGCCAGGCGGTTCTGTCATGTTGGGAAATACTTCGCTGGTGAATGTGCGATAGGAAGCAATCGTACCGCCCTGGAAGGTTCGCTCCCAGCCGTCTTCAAAGGTCCATTGATGCTGTTGTGGGTCCCAAATCACGTCAGATGCAAAAATGCGCCCGGCCAGGACGAAGCTGTTGGGCTGAAACTCCAACACCGTCAAATTGGCGAAACGATTGTTCGCTGAATCGAAATATTCATAATAGAAGATGCGCGCGCCTTCATTGGGTTTGGTTCTTCCAAACACCCATTCACGGTCTGGACGCAGAAAAGTACGGGGAGGTTTGCCTTTAATTTCGCTGCGCAAAGATTCTTGTTTGCGGTTGGCATTCGGCAGATAGAACTGGTCGAAGGTAAACATCACGACGGAGAGGACTCCGGCGATCATGAAAATCGGCACGACGGCACGGTAGAGGCTAATGCCGGTGGCCTTCATCGCGGTAAGTTCGCTGGAGCGATTCAGCGTCCCGATCGTTACCAGAACCGCGATCAATACGCTGAGGGGCGTGATGGTGTAGATCATACTTGGCGTCAGGTTCAGCAGGTATCCGCCGACGACCTCCAGCGAGGCGTGATTGCGGATGATATCGCTGAGCATCTCAAACAAAGAAAAAATCAGCGACAGCATGACAAAACTGATTTCCACCAGAAGAAAACTGCCGACAAACGAGCGCAGCACATAATCGTCGAGAATCAGCGGAAAACCTTCATATAACGTGCGTCGCGGAAGCGCGTCAAATACGGTCTCCGCTGCAGGATCGGTTCTGCGATGAAGGATTTTGCGTGCTGTCTCGCCAAGTCGAGGCATGGGAAAACGGACCGTGCCGCGTGACATCTGGTAGAGCAGCAATAATCCTGCCATGGAGAACAACAAGTTCGCTCCCCACACACCCAGCAGGACAGGAATCTTTTCCTGCATGGCTAGGGTCATCCCGGTCGAGGAGAGGAAATAATAAATAAAGACAAGAAAAATCGTAAGCACAAAGCCCATGCTCTTGCCGCCGCGGCGCGAAGATAAGCCCAGCGGGATGCCGACCAGCATCAGGACCAGGCATGCCGTCGGATAGGCATAGCGCTTCTGCATTTCAATCTGATACCTGCGGCCGTCTGCAGATCCGGCGCGTTCAGACAATTGGCGGTTTGACATCGCCAGAATGGGCACGTCACTGTGCCCAATGTGTACTGTATCCTGACCGCCGCTGCTGATCTGGATTGGCAAGTCTGTTTGTGCGAAGGTGGAAATGCTGTAGGCTCCGGGATCGTTTGGCGGCATCTCATGTTGTTCGCCATTGCGCAGGCGCATTCGCAGGTCATGATGCTGGCCCCCAACCACCGTGGCTTGTTCTGCCAGAGTGATTTTCGGAGAGCGAGGGTCCGTGATGTCCGCAAGAAACACATGCGACCAAACCGAGGCGTGGCGGCCAATCTGGACATCCTGCACGTACAGAATGGAATTGCGAAAATCCTCGTAAAAGACTCGCGGCTGGACTTGAAATGTCGCCTGCGAATCCCGCAGAGAGTTTTCCACCTTCAGCATGGCGGTGGTCGCCTTCGGCGCCAGGTAGAGCGAATTGAACAGACCGAGAAACCACGCGGTCACGCCGACGATGGCCACGATGCGAACAAACTGAAAAACGCCGAAGCCGCAAGCTCGCATCGCTGTCACTTCGCTGTCGGCTGCCAGCCTGCTGAGGCCGAGTAATACGCCGACCAACAACGCCATGGGAATGGTGACGGTCAAGGAATTCGGTAGTGTGAAGAGGACTAGCTTCAGAACGCTCACAGGAGACGCGCCATCCTGCACCACCAGCTCCAAAATCTGCACAAGCTGGGGCATGAACAGGACAAAAGTGAACAGCGCCAATCCCACCAGAGTATGGGAGAGGACTTCACCGAGAATGTAGCGTGTCAGAATACGCACGGTCGTTGTCTAGTGTCTCGCCAATATCTGGCGTTGTTCGGCGGTCATTGATCTTCAGTGTAGCTCCACAAGCCACGCCATCGCGGCGATTACCATTGCAATTTCGGTCATGCTACCCTGATCGTTGCCCAGCCAGGGGCTGGATCTGTTTACGATTGTGGTTCAATCGCAGGGAATTTGAGGAGCGCAATACCATGAGACTCAATTCGTCCAGAAATTACCTCGTCACAGCTTTTGCCTGCATGACCCTTGTGTCGTCATTGGTTCTGGGCTGGGCGCAGAACACCGAGAGTTCATCGCATCAGGAAACTCATGGTATCGCTGTTGCCAACATGGATCGCTCTGTAACGCCGGGCGACAATTTCTATCTGTACACCAACGGCGACTGGATCAAACGAACTGTGATTCCGGCGGACCGGGCCGGGATAGGAGTCTTCTCCGCGCTGGACGACTTGGCAAATAAGAACACCGCGGCATTGATTCAGGAAGCAGCGAAATCCAACGCCCCGGCTGGCTCGAACTCACGAAAAGATCGCCGATCTCTATAACTCCTATATGAATGAGGCTGCGATTGAGACCAAAGGACTGATGCCACTTCATCCGCAACTGGCCGCAATCGCCACGATCCGGACTAAGGGCGAACTGGCCCGTGCACTGGGCGAGAGCCTGCGGGCCGATGTCGATCCGCTTAACAATACCAATTTCCATACTGCCAATATTTTTGGACTATGGGTTGCGCCAGGCTTCAACGATTCTGAACATTACACCGCATACCTTCTGCAAGGCGGACTTGAGCTGCCCGATCGCGAGTACTACCTGGACGACAGCACCCATATGCAGGAGATTCGCACGAAGTATCAGACTCATGTATCCACGATGTTTCGGCTTGCCGGGTTCGACAACGCAGATATGCGTGCCACGCGCGTGATTGCGCTGGAGCGTGCAATCGCTGAAACGCATACCAGCCTCGCCGATAATCAAGACATCCACAAAGCCAACAACACATGGAAGCAGTCGGATTTTGCTGTCGAAGCTCCTGGACTGGACTGGACAGTGTATTTCCGCGCCGCCGGTCTGGCAAACCAAGCGAGCTTCATCGTATGGCAGCCCAACGCGTTCACGGGCGAGTCGGCGCTGGTGTCGTCGACTCCTCTAGACACATGGAAAGACTGGCTGGCTTACCACGCAATTGAAGAGTATGCGGGAGTACTGCCGAAACCGCTGGCGGATGAAGATTTCGATTTCTTTGGAAAAACTCTTTCAGGTGTGCCCCAACAGCGGCCACGTTGGCAGCGCGGCGTTCGGGTGGTGAACGAACTGCTGGGCGACGCGGTTGGAAAAATCTATGCACAACGCTATTTTTCGCCGCAGGCCAAAGCGGAGGCCCAGGCCATGGTTGCCAACATTGTCGCGGCCTATCGAGTACGCATTGAAGCGCTGCCGTGGATGGCATCTGCCACCAAGGCTGAGGCCGAGGCGAAGCTGACGAGTCTCTATGTGGGCGTCGGCTATCCCGAGACCTGGCACAGCTATGACGGCTACGACGTGAAGCCAGATGATATGTTCGGCAACGTCTGGCGCGCCGGATTGTTTCAGTATCACCAGCAGGTGGCGCGGTTGGGCAAGCCTGTCGATCGCAAGGAATGGTCGATGACGCCGCAGACAGTGAACGCTGTGAATCTGCCACTACAGAACGCATTGAATTTTCCGGCTGCGATTTTGCAACCGCCGTTCTTCGATGCGAAAGCGCCGGCTGCCGCGAATTATGGAGCCATTGGCTCGATCATCGGGCATGAAATCAGCCATACCTTCGACACTGAAGGAAGCACGTTCGACTCCAAGGGTCGTTTGCGGGATTGGTGGACCTCCGCTGACTTAGCGCACTTCGAAGCGGCTACTGCGAAGCTGGCAGCGCAGTATGACACGTACATGCCCTTTCCCGATCTCCACGTCAACGGCAAGCAGACATTGGCGGAAGACATCGCCGACGTTGCTGGAATTTCGGCAGCCTATGACGGGTATCGCGCGTCGCTCACGGGCAAACCTGCACCAGAACAAGATGGTTTTACCGGCGATCAGCAATTCTTTATTGCGTTTGGCCAGAACTGGGGATCGAAAACGCGTCCGGCCGCGCTGCGCCAGCAAGTGATGACCGACCCGCATGCACCAGCTGAGTATCGTGCAGATACGGTCCGAAACATTGACGCCTGGTACAAGGCCTTCGATGTGAAGCCGGGACAGACACTCTATCTGACACCCCCCGATCGTGTTCGCATCTGGTAGTGGTGCTGCTAACATCACGGTCTTGGCAACTCTACGAGATTTGGGAAGCTTTAAAGTGAGCACAACATGCGAAATAAGAAGATCACGCGTCGCGGATTTTTGGGTACAGCTGCTGGGGTAGGGTTGGGTGGGCTGGCCTTACCCGCTTTTCCTGTCACATTCGCCGCGGAAAGCGGGACTGTTTCAGGGTCCCATTTAGACCGGCACCACGGGAGTGTATCGGACACATCTAATGGTTGTGCAGAATTCTGGGAGAACTGGAGAAGCACGTCGAACCAACCACCGCGGAAGGTCATTGTAGGCACGGTGATGCAACCCTTCTGGGGAAAATATCCAGGTTTGGAGAAACGCCTGCAGCAGTTGACGGAGATAGTAGATCGACTGCAGGCGCAATCGCAGAAGCAGTACGGGCGCGGACTGGATCTCGTTGTCCTGCCAGAGATGGCCATAACCGGAGAGGGCGAATCCACCGGTGAGGTTGTGGATTGGTCATATCCGTTGGATGGGCCCGTGAAAGAGACTTTTGCGCGGAAGGCGCGCCAACACGGGTGTTATATCGTGGCCACTCTGTTCCTGCTTGAGGACAAGGCCACGAAGCTGTGCTCCAACGCTGCTGTCCTCTTCGGCCGTCAGGGTGAGATTGTTGGCATCTATCGCAAAGTGCATCCAGTGGCTGATTTACACACCGGCTCCATGGAACATGGCGTCACGGCGGGCAAAGAAGAGCCTGTCTTCGCGTGCGATTTTGGCAAGCTGGGAATACAGATCTGCTTCGACATCAATTTCGATTATGGCTGGGAGGAATTGGCGCGCAAGGGCGCGGAGATTGTGGTGTGGCCTACACAATCCCCGGGGACTACGACACCCTCCAGCTCGTGCCATGCGCAATGGCTACTACATTGTCTCCAGCACCTGGCGCAATAATGCTTCAGTCTTCGACCCCACGGGCAAGATCGTATCCCAAATCAAGTGGACCAGTAGCATGGGTCCGGTCGAGAGCGTCGGAGACAGATCTCTAACGGACAACCTTCTAGTGCAGGAAATCGATCTGAGCTACGCCATCCTTGCCTGGAGTCCGACACTAGGGAATGGAGAAGCATTTACCAAAGCCTTTGGCGACAAGGCAGGTTTCCGCTACTACGAGGACGACGACCGGGGAATCTTTTGGTCCAATGACCCACACATGACGGTTGGTCAAATGCTTCGCAGCTTGAATCAGATGGAAGAGAAAGAATACCTTCAACTCACTGTCCAGCGTTTTCGTGAGGCGGGCGTTCCTGGCTAGTCAGAAGCTGGAGCACGTACCCCGCAATAGTGCTTCTACTCAGTTGGACCGGAGGGAGTCGAAGTCTGGAAGTGGGCACAAATCGCTTCTGCGACTTTGCGCGAAACAACGGACTGGAGCGCTTCGAGGGACGCGGACTGGATGGCCCTCAAGCTGCCGAAGTGGGTGATGAGGCGGTTGCGGGTTTGGGCGCCGACACCGGGAATTTGCAGCAGGTCAGAGTCGCGGTCGCGCATTTCGCGCCGTTTGCGATGGTAGGTGACGGCGAAGCGGTGAGATTCATCGCGGATGCGCTGGATCAGGTGCAGGACCGGCGAGTGGCGATCGAGCACCACGGGTTCATCCTCCTGGCCATATACGTAGATCACTTCTTCCCGTTTCGCGATTGCGGCCAACGGTTGGCTGGTAAAGCTCAACTCCTCCAGGGCGGCGGCTGCGGCGTGTAACTGGCCAAGTCCGCCATCGATCAGGATCAGGCTGGGCATGGGTCGATGCTCCTCCTGCAGACGACGATAGCGTCGCGTGACCACCTCTCGCATACTGGCAAAATCGTCGACGCCTTCGACGGTCTTCACCTGAAACTTGCGATATTCCGATTTGTTCATTGCACCTTTTTCCCATACCACCATCGAGGCAACCGTTTCCGCGCCCTGGATATGGGAAATGTCGAAACACTCAATCCGTTCCGGCAGAGCGGGCAGGTTGAGTGCGTCCTGCAGTGCCTCTTGGATGGCAAGGATACTGGGCTGCAGCACGCGAAAGCGCTGGTCGTACGATTGTTTTGCATTTTGACCCGCCAGGTCGAGCAGGGAACGCTTCTCGCCGCGTTGTGGCACTGCAATTTCCACCTTATGGCCGGTGTGGTCGCACAGCAGTTCCGTCAACGGCGCGCGATCGGCAAAGTCGACGGGTACATAGATGTTGCGCGGCACATACTGCTGATCGATATACAGCTGCTTCAGCAATGCGGAGAAAAAAGCTGCGGGAGAAAACTTCTCGCTGGTAGGTATCTCCGCTGAATCACTGGCCGCAGGTGTGGATGTGTTGCTTTCGCTTGCGGAATCGAGCGCCAGAATTTCGACCGCTTGAGCTTCCGGAAATTCGGGCAGGTCCTCCCAAAAGAATTCGCGCCGGTCGACAATGCGGCCGTTGCGAATGTGAAAAAGGTTCGCGGCCAGCATTCCCTTTTCATAGTGAAAGCCGAAGACATCGGCATCGTCGTCGGAAGCAGCGGCCATGCGCTGTTTCTCCTGCAGCTGGTGGAGCGTGATGACCAGGTCGCGATAACGACCGGCCAGCTCAAACTGTTCATTGGCAGCGGCGGTCTGCATCCGCTGCTCCAGAGATTTCTCCAACTCGGCTGCGTGTCCCTCCAGCATCAGCCGCACATCGCGGACCGCCTCGGCGTAGAGGTCGCGGAGTTGTGAGTCCCTCGACGCACGGGCCGAGGCAGCGATGAATGTAGTACTGGAGACATGGCCGCGGATGATAGCGCGAAAGATCTACTTTGCAACTGGGAATCAGGAATGTCCGATGAATCAAATCGACGATGCGATAGGCGAGATTGCCAGGGAAAAAAGGGCCGTAGTAGATAGCGCCGTCCTTGCGGACTCGACGGGTTACCAACACTTTGGGATAGCGATCGCCGAGCGTCAATTTCACATAGGGGTAGGTTTTGTCATCCCGCAACAGCACGTTGAAACGGGGTTTGCGCTGCTTGATCAGGTTGTTTTCCAGCGCCAGCGCTTCGTGCTCATTTGCGACCGTGATGTATTCCAGATCGACGGTTTCACGCATCAGCGAGCCGGTTTTTGCGTTGGCCTGCGCGGCATCAAGGAAATACGACCGCACTCGCGAGCGAAGGCTCTTTGCCTTGCCAACGTAGATGACAGTTCCATCCGCATCGTGAAACAGGTAGACTCCGGGGCCAGCTGGAAGCGTGCGTATTTTCTCGTGTAAGTCCATGAAAAAGGGAGCCAGTAATAGTTTATGCGCTTCGAAACGGGTTGCGAAATCAGCACCGCCGAAGCGTAAATCGCATGTAAAATTTGCCCGTTTTGGAACTGCCCGGGCTAGATTTCACGGTAAATTGCGCGTAATCCGTTGAAAAAGAAAGGCATAGGTCAATCTCTTCGATTGGCTGCTGAATTGCATCTATGGATATGAGATGGCGAATGAAGTTGCGCCTTAACGAGGAGAAGATGGCTATGAGACGAAGTCGTAGAAGCTCAAAAATTTTGTTGGGGGGAGCATCCATTCTCATCGTGGCGCTCGCTGGTTGCGCTACGAAAAACTATGTTCGCACACAGACGACTCCGTTGATCCAGCATACGAATGAGCTGGAAGATCAAACAGCCGCCAACCATCGCAATCTGCAAGATGTCGATACACGAGCCACACAAGGCATCCAGCAGGCGCAAACCTCCGCCAACAACGCCGACCAGAAGGCCGTTGCTGCAGGTCAGGCTGCGACGCAGGCCCAGCAATCCGCCCAGGACGCGATGAACCATGCCGACACGCTTGCCAGCGTCGTCAGCAACTTGGATAGCTACCACCAGGTCGCCGATACCGACGTGCATTTCGCGTTCGACAAAGCAGATCTAACCCGTCGCGCTAAGTCCGATCTGGATACATTCGCCGGTCAACTGGGAAATACGAAGTCGTACATTCTGGAAATTACGGGCGGGACCGATTCGACCGGCAATAAGGATTACAACTATCAGCTGAGTGAGCGGCGTGCCGAAACTGTCGCGCAGTACCTGGCCGCGAAATATAACGTGCCCGCACATAAGTTCTACCTGATCGGAATCGGCAAAGATGTTGAGGTCGCCAGCAACACCAGTGCCGGTGGCCGTGCGAAAAATAGGCGCGTAGAAGTTCAACTGTTGTCCAACGCGCAAAATGCAAATGGACAGCCGGATGCGAATTCACAAGGAGCGGCGAATTCCGCTCCCGCAACCACAGGGCAGTCAAACCCTCCCGCGGTCAACCAAGCCAATGCTGGCGCGCCGCAGCAGTAACAGGTGGCTAGGGTGCTGAGTTGCCGTACAGGACGGGATTCAGGTCGGGATCGTTATACATCTTGAGTTGGCGATAGACCTGAAAACGAGCCTCTCCGCTCAACACCCGCTGCCATAACCGATCGATGCAAGCCGCTAAATCATTGCGTTGACTCTCAAGTGTCGCCAAGCGTCGCAGATTGCGCTCGCGATGACCGGGAGGAGAGGGAATTCGTTCCGTCTCCTCCTGCGTGTGATACCACTTCAAGCTAAGAATCGACAGCCGATCCAGCATGAGTCCCGGCGTTTCTGAATGTAGCTCCGCTTGGGAGTCAGGCAGTTTTTCCGCAGACAATTCTTCCAGTAAAAATGTGTCGCAGCGTTCCATCTGATCGTTGCGGCGCTGATTGATCGCGTCGATCGCCCGCTTGGCGGTGGCGACCACTGCATCTCCAGCACGACGGTCGCGGGCCTTATCTTCCTGATGCCAAAGTTCGAAATTTGCCCGATGCAGTCCCTCCATCGTGACCTCAAACGGATCCGTAGTTTCTGAAAGATCGGGTTGATGGTGCCAACCCGCGGTCCACTGATCGAACAGCTGGAGAATGCGCTCACCGCGGAGCTGCCGGGTAGATGCCATAGAAAACATCATACTAATTCACCGTTTGGGATCCCCGACAATATTGCGGCTGCGATTTTCTCTACGTTGGGGATGATCGCCTTTGGCTCATGAAGCAGCTTTTTCGAACCCGATTATCGAGCTATACTTGCCGCCATATGAAGATGCACAGGCAGGATGGCGAGATCATTTTATGTATTACGGGCAGCAATAACGGCCATAGGTTTCTTGAAGAGTTGGCACAGCTTGGTTGCCGGGTCGTCCTGCTGACCCTTGACGAGCACCGCGA
This sequence comes from uncultured Acidobacteriota bacterium, assembly GCA_963719625.1. Taxonomy (GTDB): domain Bacteria; phylum Acidobacteriota; class Terriglobia; order Terriglobales; family Acidobacteriaceae; genus JAKAAZ01. The sequence continues at coordinate 386,360 of CAVRDB010000026.1, read as the reverse complement.
TGCCGGGTGGCCGCTCGATTTTATCGACGAATTGCACACCATGCCTGCAGGCATGACGCTGCAGCAGATCACGAACACAGTGACATATCTCGGACGCTCGCGGAAATTCTCGCGCATTTTTGCCTTGGACAGACGGCACATGGAGATGGCGGCGGCGCTCAGGGAGCATCTGCGAATTCCTGGCATGGGCTTGACTACGGCGCGCTATTTTTCCGACAGGTTGGCGACTCGAATCAAGGCGGGTCAGCTTGGAGTGCGAGTTCCCGCGTTTACCTCGGTCGTGAATTATGACGATCTGCGCGCCTACATGCAGGACGTGCCCGCGCCCTGGCTATTGACGCCGCGAAGCGAGTCTTCGGGCTGTGCGATCCCAGAGCTTGGCGATTCTGAACAGGTTTGGCGCGCTTTGGAAGAGCTGGGTGATCGGCAAAGTTATTTTTTCCTGGAGCAATCCGTTGTGGGAGATCGTTTTTACGTCGACAGCATCATGGCAGACCGGGCAGTGGTGTTCGCCGCTGTATATCCGTATAGAGAGGCATTTATGAACAGCGCGCTGAAAAGAGAGCTGCTGCCGACACACCCCGTGACCTCCGGCACGACGGACGACGAGAGACTCAGACGGGTGAACACCGCGTTGTTGTCTAATCTGAGACTGGTGCGTGGGGTGACGCACACGGAATTTTTGCGCTCCCATGAGACCGGCGACTTCTATTTTGTGGAAACCTCGGCAAGTGTCGAGGATGGCAGCATTGAAGACACGATGAAACAGACTCATGGTCTGAATCTGTGGGCAGAGTGGGCGAAGCTGGAAGTTGCGGCCATGCGCGGCGAGCGTTATGCGCTGCCATCCACTCGCACAGCCCGCAAAATATTGCCCAAGAGCAGCGAAGCCCAACATCGATTAGCATGAGGAGTGGCGTTTTCGCCGCGTATCTCTTATGCCGCCATCGACCTGGCTTCAAGTTCCACATCGCCGTTTTAATCCGTTAAGCCGCCAGTGGGTGCTGGTATCACCGCACCGTACCCAGCGCCCATGGCAAGGCGAAATTGCCAAAGCAGAACTGCCCTCGGCGGTTCACTACGATCCCACTTGCTATCTATGTCCGGGAAATACTCGCGCTGGCGGCCATCAAAATCTGCAGTACGACGGCGTGTTTATTTTTGACAATGACTATGCTGCACTGCTTCCGGAAGCTCTTCCATTCACGGACGCTCCCCACGATGACTTGTTACGGGCTGAACGCGAACGTGGACTTTGCCGTGTGATCTGCTTTCATCCCGATCATGATCTAACACTGGCGCGAATGCAGCCCCGGGATATCGAACGCGTGGTGGCAGCATGGACGACGCAGTATGACGACTTAGGTCAGCGACCAGAAATCAATTACGTACAAATTTTTGAGAACCGGGGCGCGATGATGGGGGCGAGCAATCCCCATCCGCATTGCCAGGTGTGGGCCACCGAACATATTCCAGACGAGCCGCACATGGAGCAGGCCGCACAACTTGAGTATCTCAATGCGCATAGCAGATGCTTGCTTTGCGATTATTTACAGAGAGAAGTAAAGCTCGCGCAGCGGGTCGTTTGCGAGAATCAGGAATTCGTCGCGCTAGTACCATTCTGGGCGGTATGGCCATTTGAAACGATGGTGCTGAGCCGCCGCCATCACGGCTCGTTCTTAGAAATGAATCACGAGCAAAGGGTAGGCCTGGCAGATATTTTGAAACAGGTCACCACACGCTATGACAACCTATTCCAAACCAGTTTTCCATACACCATGGGCTTTCACCAGAGTCCGACGGACTCCAAAGTGCATCCCGAATGGCATTTCCATGCACACTTCTATCCGCCACTGCTGCGATCTGCTACGGTCCGTAAATTCATGGTTGGATTTGAAATGCTGGGCATGCCGCAGCGGGACATTACCCCGGAAAGCGCAGCCGAAAGACTCCGCGCGGTGAGCGATCTGCATTACACATTAAAGAAATAAATAGAAGAGGCGAACGAAGTGCACTCCACACCGCTGGCATTGAATGGTCAGCCGCTTACGCTGGAAGAGCTGGCGGCAGTCGCATACGAAAAGCTGCCGGTTGTGTTGCATCCGGAAGCGTACCAGCGCATGGAGGCCTCGCGTGCCGTGGTGGAACGATATCTGACCCAAGGCGCGACGGTCTATGGCATCAACACTGGCTTCGGCAAAATGTCCGAAGTAACGATTCCACCCGAGCAACTGGCCGATCTCCAATTGAACCTTGTACGCAGTCATGCTTGCGGCATCGGCGAATCGCTGCCGGAGGCGGAGATTCGAGGCATGATGCTGCTACGAGCCAATGTACTGGCAAAGGGAACCAGTGGGGTGCGGGTGTTGGTTGCGGAGCATCTGCTAGCGATGCTCGAAAAGAATGTATGTCCCGTCGTGCCAGCTCGAGGCTCTGTGGGAGCCAGCGGCGATTTGGCCCCACTGGCACATCTTGCGTTGGGAATGATTGGCGAGGGCGACGCTTTTTATCGAGGCAAGCGTGTTGTCGCACAAGATGCGTTACTTGCCGCGGGTCTGGAGCCCTTGAAGCTTGCGCCAAAGGAAGGCCTGGCCCTGCTGAATGGCACCCAGGCGATGGCCGCTGTGGGTGGGCTGGCACTCTTGCGGGCCGAGCGTGTAGCACGCCTGGCGAGTCTGGCCGGCGCCATGACGCTGGAAGCGTTGAAGGGGACGCCAACGGCTTTCGATGCGCGGATTCAGGCCGTGCGTCCTCATCCGGGCCAGTTGGAAGTGGCGCGACATCTCCGTTCTTTGCTGGCGGAGAGTGAAATTCGTGAATCGCATCGCGAGCACGATCCGCGTGTGCAAGATGCGTATTGCCTGCGTTGCATGCCGCAGGTTCATGGAGCTGTGTTGGATGGATTGGCTCATGGACGGATGGTGCTGGAAATTGAGATGGGTTCGGCAACCGACAATCCATTGGTGTTTGTTGCCGCGAAGGGCGCAGACGCAAGCTCCACCGTTGGTGAAATTGTTTCCGGCGGCAATTTTCACGGTGCGCCGCTGGCGTATGTTTTCGACTATGCGGCGATTGTGTTGACGGACCTGATGAGCATCTGCGAACGCCGCATCGACCGCCTGGTGAATCCTGACTTGAACGAAGGCCTGCCGCCTTTTCTTACTCCGGAAGCCGGGGTTTCCTCTGGTTACATGGTTGCCCATGTGGCTGCCGCTTCTTTGCTGGCCGAGGCTCGAGTGCTCTCACATCCGGCATCCGTCGACAGCGTGCCTACCTCTGGCGGCAAGGAAGACCATGTGTCGATGGGAATGATGTCAGCGTGGAAGTTGAGACGGATTGTCGAGAACGCAGAGTCGGTGCTGGCGATTGAATTAATGGCGGCAGCCGAAGGCCTGGAATATCGTCGGCCGCTGAAGCCTGCGCTACGGGTGGAGGCAGCGTGGAATCAGATACGCAGCGTTGTCGCCAAGCTCGAACGCGACCGCAGCCTGCATCCAGACATTGCGAACCTGCACGCCGCAATTGTTCGCGGCGCCTTCGATAGTTGGATGCATTAGACTACCTGACAACTGTGTCGATGTTCCCCCGGCAATAGCGGTTCTATCGAACTCTGCTTCCTCATAGCTGCAGGCGTATCCGCATGCGAGTCAATACGGCGGCCACAGTCAGGATTACGAACGTAAAAACCACCGCGCCAAGAACTCCCGAAGCACCAGTCTGGAAGTACCTGTCGAGAAATGTGAACCCGACAAGGGCCGCAAGACAGCCATAGATATCGGGCAGCAGATAGGTCAGCAAAGTATTCTCGCCCGCAGGCTTCGCAAAAAAGGCCCACCGCGTTTTTCCCATGACATCGCAAACCCAGTAAAGCAACATGAAGCAGAGCACGCTGGCGCCGACGCTAGCCAGGCACCAGGTTGGAGTTCCGCGGATTTTTGAGATGCCCAGCGGAGCCAGCAGCCATGCGGCAATCAGAGTGATGGCGGCAAAGCCGAGAGCCATCCACATTTTTTGGCGGAGACTTTGCCAGCGATGCTGACCGAGAAAGATGATGGACGTTACGACTCCAGCCATGGTGATGGAAGCTGAATCGCCCGCGCCAAAGGGCCAGAAATAGAGTGGCAGATGCCGTGGAAGTTGAATGATGTGTGCCGTGGTCAGGGTACAGAGCGCGGTGAGCGCAACAAACCAGGCGAAGGGCGCCCACAACCATCGCCGCGTGGAAATATAAAGGAGCGCGACGGAGAAATAGGCAAAACCGATAAGGCCGAGGATCTCCGGATAGGAGAAATCGATCCAGGCAGCGGCTCCGTGCGTCGTTCGCCGAAAAACTGCGAACACACCGATAAGAATCAAAAAGCCCACGATGCGCAGCCCACGATAGATGCGCGGATGCTGGGTGTTACGGTTGGGAGCGAGCCAGAATAGGATGGCCCCTCCCAGTCCTATGAGAGCCCAGGCAGCGGTCGATATTCCCATTCGAACCGGGTCGCCCTTCTCGGCATTCGCGAGAATCAGCCCCAGCACGACCAGTCCGAGGGAGCGAGAGATGACATGCTTCCAAAGGACAGCATAGGACGGATTGCGCTTGAGCCGCCCAGCGATTGCGATCGGCATCGACATGCCAACGATAAAGAGGAAGAACGGGAAAACCATGTCCACATAAGTCATGGCGTCTTGGTCCTGATGCGCGTGATAGGTCCACCACGGAAGCCCGTGGACACCGGATAGATCATTGACAAAGACCATGACCATTATCGTGAGACCGCGAAAGACATCGATGGAAGCGATGCGCGACGTAGATGCCGGAACTGAAACAGGGGCAGCTATCGGTGAAGGCGAGATGCTCACTGTGCCACCTGCTGCCCGCCGGTATGAAGATTCACCGCCAGTCCGAGATCAATAGAATCCAGCAATTTTCCGGAAGGGTCACTTCCATAATCCCAGAACATGATGCCTGCTAGATGGTGATCGATGACGTACTTGCATTTGAGCGCTAATGACTCCGGATCTTCGTAGGAAACAAAAATCTGTTTTTGCGGATTGTAGAGATAGGGCACCGACGCCTTCGCATCCCAGTAGCGCGTGTAACCCTGGCCCAGCATTGTGCTGGTGATCGCAGCATAGCTCGCATACATATTTGGCACTGGCTGTCCGGACTGAAAGAGTCCGTTGCTGGTTGCCGATACATGACCCCACACATGACCGTAGAAGGGAACTCCCAGCACGATTTTTTCTGCTGGAACACCGGCGGCTTCAAATTCCCCTACGGATCTGTCTGCCGAAACACCCTTGGGATCGGCTGGATCGACGAACAGTGGAGCATGATTGCCGGTGGTCGAGCCATCGTCAGGCTCGTAATAGTCGTAGGCCATCAGGTTCACGGTGTCGACATACTTCTGCACCTTCGCCATCTCGGTATGCTGCAGAAATTCAGTCGATGAGCCAGCTGCAATGGTGATGTAAAGGTGGCGATGCAACGGCTTCTGCATCTTATTAAAGCGCTCGCGCAGTTCCTTCAGCAAAAGGGTGTAATTCTGCTTGTCTTCGGGACGAAAAACGTTTCCGGGTGCGCCTTCCAGGCCTGGATATTCCCAGTCGATATCCAGTCCATCCAGATTGTATCGAGTAATAAAGGCAGCAACACTGTCAATGAATTTGGCCCGGCTGGCCGCTGTCAACGATGCGTCGGAGAAACGACCGGACCAGAGCCAGCCTCCCACTGAGACCAGCACGGTTAAATTGGGATTGTCTTTTTTCAAACCGACCAGTGTGGCGAGGTTGGCAGCGTCGGAAGGATCCCCCTCCACAATGCGCCCCTGATCGATATTCGCGAATGCGAAGTTGATGCGCGTCAGCTTCTTCGCGCTTACCTGATCTGCTGTAAGAAGCATATTGCGCGGGAAAACGTAGGCAGCAATCACAAACTTCTTCGTCTTCGCCTGTGCGGGCGATGAGAATAAGCCGAGTGTGAAAGTTGCCAGGAAGAGAACTTGAACCGGGTACTTCACCATGCATCCCCAATAGGAAGAACTGCAAGGAAATTTTCTAAGCTGCGACAGTACAGTTGCGCTCATAGGCTCCCCTCCTGCATTCTAATCATTGTTAACAAATGCAGGGAGTAAATTCTTATGCGATCATCTGCCTTTTCAGATATTTTGCTGCGCGAGTGCCCTAAAATCAAAAATTCGCATATGCGGGTCCTCGCCTACTTCTCTTTTGCACTGATCGCTTCCACCTGCATGGCGCAAATGCATATTGTGGTAGACCAGATTGGTTACGAAACAACGGCGTCGAAGCAAGCGCTGGTTGTGTCGGATAATGGTCGCGATCCCGAGAATGCGCCACGGAGCTTTACGCTTAGCGATGCTGAGACCGGCAAAGTAGTGTTGAGCGGTCCGGTTAAGGCTGCAGGCCAAGTGGATCAATGGGGTCGAAGCTTCTGGCTGGCTGACTTCTCTTCCTGGCAGAAAACTGGCTACTACAAAATATCAGCTCCCACGAAAAGCGGTCCCATCACATCGTGCGCGTTCTCCATCAACCAGGATGTGCTGGAACGGAACACGCTCTCGAATATCATTTTCTACTTCAAGGGACAGCGGGCCAGCGGCGACATGAACCGGGCCGATGAGCATCTTCGCCTACCGGATGGCAGTGGATTTGTGGACATGAGAGGCGGTTGGTACGACGCAACCGGCGATTACGGCATACATCTTTCGCACCAAAATCCAACGTCTTACTTCAATCCACAACAGGTTCCACTCGTCGTTTGGTCATTGCTCAAGACATATCGCACACTGGAAGCCCGCCATGACGACAACTTTAGCGAATACAACCGCCGTCTCTTGGACGAGGGCTTGTTTGGCGCGGATTTCCTGGTACGGATGAAGCGGCCGGGCGGCTCTTTTTTCCAGCACATCTCCGCACCTGGTAAAGACAAGCTGGCCAAAGATCGCATGATTGGTAATCCCAACACGCGCACGCAGATCAAGAAGAGCGTTTCCGACAGCACAGAACAGATTGGCGTAGCAGAAGGGCCGCACGCCTACGAGGCCAGTTTTCGAGCTGGCGGCGGCATGTCGATCGCTGCGCTCGCGCTTGCCAGTACCATGCCAATCAGCGGCGACATGAATCATGCAGCGTACCTGAAAGCAGCCGAAGACGCATTTGCTTTTCTCTCGGCCCATAATCGTGATCTGCTGAATGACGGCAAAGAAAATATCCTGGACGATTACTGCGCTTTAATGGCGGCCACGGAACTGTATCGAGCCACACATCAGCCTGAGTACCTTCATGCCGCCGACGAACGAGCGAACCATCTGATGGCTCGACTGATCTCGAATGGAAAGTACCAGGATTATTGGCGAGCAGACGATGGCAGCCGCCCATTCTTTCATCCGTCAGATGCCGGGCTGCCCGTTGTCAGCCTGCTCGAATATTCGCAGATCGCGTCACCTGCCCAGCAACAAAGGGTACGGGATGTAGTGTCACGGTCGTTGCATTTCGAGTTGAAGATCACAGCAGAGACGAACAATCCATTTGGCTACGCCAGGCAGTTGGTACGTATGGGGGATGGTACCGTTCGTAGCGCTTTCTTCTTTCCCCATGACACGGAAGCCGCGCCATGGTGGCAAGGTGAGGATGCCCGGCTGGCTTCGCTGGCAGCGGCAGCGCGCATGGCTGTGCCACTCTACAAGGATGACCCGGCATTTCAACACGAGTTGCAGACATATGCCTGGAACCAGTTGCACTGGATACTGGGAAGAAATCCATTCGATGCAAGCATGCTGATGGGCAGCGGGCACGGCAACGCTCCCTACATGTTCTTTCGCTCTTACAAGTACACGAGTGCTCCCGGTGCGATTGTGAATGGAATCACCGCTGGTTTTGACAATGAGGACGGGATCGCCTTCAACGAAGGGTTTGCCAGAACTGGTGCAGACGAAGACTGGCGCTGGACTGAGGAATGGTTACCCCACGCGGCATGGTATCTGTACGCCGTTAGTCTGCCGCATAATTAGAAGACTCTCGGCCATTGTTTCGAGATGTCAGAAGATAGGTCGCGTTCAGAAATACACATTGTGCATAGGGTGGCCCGGGTCGCCGGAACCGATGCAACCAAGTCATTTCACGCTCGGTTCTTCACAGTCTACGGAAAATCGGATATGGACAACAAAAGTTGCTCGCCAATATTGAGGTTTCGAACGACGCCGCTGCAATGGGTGACACTGACACTATGGCTGTTGTTTGCATTTCAACTGAAGGCACAGCAACGCACCTCGCCGGACTTCAGCAGCATTGATCGCATCATGGCCTCGGCGATCAATGCGCACGAGGTGCCGGGAGCGGTGATTGTTATTGGACATGACGGCCATATTGTCTTCCACAAAGCCTACGGGGAGCGCTCATTGGAGCCAATCCGTGCGCCGATGACAGAAGATACCATCTTCGACATGGCGTCATTGACAAAAGTCATTGCCACTACGACGGCTGCGATGCAGCTCTATCAGCAGGGGCGATTTCGACTGAACGATCCGATATCGAAATATCTTCCCGCATTTGCCGCGAATGGGAAAAAGGACATCACGATCCGGCAGGTGATGACGCATTATTCCGGACTGCCACCGGATCTGGACCTGACAGAGCCGTGGTCGGGTAAACAAACGGCATACGACATGGCGTTTGCTGTGAAGCCTGAACGCCCGCCGGGGACTGCATTTCGCTACAGCGACATCAACTTCATCATGATGGGCGCGTTAGTTGAGAAGCTAAGCGGCATGTCGCTCGATGCATATACGGAGCAGTATGTTTTTGCTCCGATGGGAATGGATCACACACGCTTTCTACCTCCTGAATCCTGGCGTGGCGACATTGCGCCGACCCAGTATGACGAGAACCATCACATGCTGCTGGGGGTGGTGCATGATCCCACGTCCAGAAGAATGGGTGGGGTCGCTGGACACGCGGGCCTGTTTAGTACCGCCAACGACTTGTCCATTTTCGCCCAGAATTTGCTAGACCTGTTGGCGGGAAGGTCCAGCAAGTTTCCACTCAATCGATTGACGGCAGAAAAGATGACGACTCCACAGCAGCCAGCTACCAGCGTTGCGTTGCGCGGCCTGGGCTGGGACATTGAAAGTCCCTTTTCTGGGAACCGCGGCGACTTATTTCCGGTCGGCAGTTTCGGGCATACTGGCTTCACCGGGACCGACATATGGATTGACCCATGGAGCGATAGCTATGTGATTTTGCTCAGCAATCGGGTCCATCCCAACGGCGGCGTTAACACAGTTCCTCTGGAAGGAAATATTGCCAACGCTGCCGCCGAGGCGCTCGATATTCAGATTCCAGAGTCGGGTAGGGAAATTTCAAGGCTTACTGGCTACAACGAGTCACTGACGGATATGCGCCGGTGGCCGAGCCGGAACGGTACCGTGGAAACAGGCATCGATGTTCTGGAACAGGAAAACTTTGCTACACTGGCAGCGCTTGAAAGAAAGCATGGTGGGCGCCTACGCGTCGGAGTACTCAGCAACCAGACCGGACTGGACAGCCACGGCCTGCGCACTATCGATGTATTGGTACACGACGCGCCGGCAAAGGTACCGGGATTGACCGTGACCACGCTATTCAGTCCAGAACATGGAATCACCGGCAAGATGGATACGACGGATATTTCCGGCAGCACCGATGCGGCGACGGGATTGCCGGTTGTGAGCATCTACGGCGCAACGGCATCTGAGCGCCATCCACCGATCGACAAACTACGGCATCTGGATGCAGTGGTGATTGACCTGCGAGATGCGGGGGTGCGTTTCTATACTTACGAAACGGCGGTTGCGTACTTTCTTCAGGCAGCGGCCCATACGGGAACCGACATTGTGATCCTCGATCGACCCGATCCCATCAACGGATCGTTTGTGCAGGGGCCGGTTTCGGATACAGGGAATTCCAGTTACACCGGCTTTATGCCCCTTCCAGCACGGCATGGAATGACCTTGGGGGAATTGGCACGTTACTTTAACGGAGAGGGCCATCTAGGCGCATCGCTGACCGTGGTCCCGATGAAGGGCTGGCAGCGCGGGGATTGGTATGATGCTACCTCTCTGCTGTGGGTGAATCCATCGCCCAATTTGCGCAGTCTCAGCGAAGCTACCATGTATCCCGGCATTGGAATGATCGAGTCCTCCAACATCTCCGTAGGCCGAGGCACCGATACGCCGTTCGCATGGATTGGTGCTCCGTGGATCGACGCGACAGAGCTTGCAACTGCGCTGAATAAGCGGATGATCCCAGGTATTCGCTTCGTTCCGGTGGAGTTTACTCCAAGCGCCCCGTATCCCTACGCGGGCCAAGTCTGCCGGGGGGTCCAGTTCGTCATCACCAATCGTAATGAGCTGAATGCTCCGGAAGTCGGCATCGAGATCGCCGCAATGCTGTACAAACTGTATCCAGCCCAGTACCACCTGGATTCGATCGCGCCGCTGCTGGCCAATCAAGCGACGCTGAAAGCGCTTGAAGACCACGTAGACCCTCAAACCATCGCCGACTCATGGCGGGGCAGTATCGAACAGTTTAAGGAACGTCGCAAGGCCTATCTGATTTATTTGGATCAGTAATCCAAGCCATAACTCTCATCTCAGTTTTCCTCAATATCTATCGAATTCTTCTAGCTCGCCAGTCTCGCTGGACTGCTCTGGAGTGGCCTCGTACAGCCGTTGTACCGAGAACAAATGTAAATAGTAGATCACTCGAGTTATTCTTGTGCTTACATCCTTGCAGGGACTAAAGTTAGCCATGGAGCACATACGGGTGAAACAGGTAAGAATCCCGCGGTCGAGTGCAATGTCTTCAACATTACGTTGCTTTGAAGTGCTTGAACTACTCGCTGAGGGACCTTTTGAGCTGAGCGTAACCGGTATTGCACAAACCTTGTCGATTCCAAGGGCTTCGGCCCATCGTTTGTGCGCGACCCTGCTAGAAGGTGGTTTTGTTGAGTATGTATCCGCAGACAAGCGCTATCGGCTTACCGCAAAATCGCTATGGGTTGGCTCCGGATATTTGCGCCATGCGCCGATTTACCGCGCCGCATTTTTCCCGATGCAGGCTCTAGCGAAACAGGTACCTGGCACGGTTCAACTCGGCGTACTTTCTGAAGGCAAGGTCCTGTTCATCCATTCAGTGGGCTATGCTGGGGCCGCAGATGCGTTTGCGGATGTGGGCCTGCGCAGGGCGCTGCATGCTACTGCCTCAGGAAAGCTGTTCCTTGCCGATATGCCCCTGGATGCCGTTGAGCAATTGATGTCGCAGGGAGTGGAAAAATACACCGAACATACCACGGTTTCTTTTGCCCGGATGAAGGATGAACTAGCGCGGGTCAAAGCCACTGGATATGCGGTGAACGATGAAGAGCTTTTACCGGGTTATCTTGTCCTGGCGGCGCCCGTGCTTGATTCCAGCCGGCGCACGGTGGGAGCAGTCAGCGTTACATTACCCGTGGATCGTGAGCATTCGGAGAGAAAATCTCTCTATGCGGTACTTCTCTGTGAGGCAGCGCGTACTACCTCGATTCAGTTGGGCTATATTCCTCACTTCGGTATTGAACAGTCCAAACCAGCATAACTCCTGTTTAAGACCCGCATTCCCCGTGGTTCCATCCCAAAATATATCTGCACCAGTTATTCAATTGAGATAGGGAACTAGCACTGTGAACTAGGCCAAAAATGAAAATTCCTGTGGATTGTAGGTATACAATCCACAGGAAATAGGTTGAAGTTAGCAGCGTTGCAGTTTAGAACGTGTAGACCCCCGAAATCTGCAGCTGTCGTGGATTGTTCGCTGAGGTGGTAACTTTGCCATATTGACTGCTGCCTGCCCGTGTATTGGGAGCTGCGTAGCTGGCCAGATTGAGTACATTGTAGGCATCGATGCGAAGCTTAAAAGACTGATCCCCAACAGTCCGGAACCCTTTAAAGAGCGACAGATCGACGTTTCTGAATCCTGGATTGCGTTCTGTGTAGTTAGCGGAGTCTCCAAAATCGCCACTCGCCGGTTTGCCGTAGGCGCAAGCCACACCGTTACTGTTGATGATGTTGCCGGTCCCGCATGGTAGCGACGACGGATCTGTACCCCACCAGTGCTGCGAATTCCTGCCCGAAGTTTTAAGGGGAAAGTATTCGTTGAGCCGGCCCGCATAGTTATAGTTGCTATTGTCTGCCGCGGCATTAAGGCCAGTGTTACCACCGGTGTACGTCATAGTGGCGGGAAAACCGCTGTGGATCATCACATTCCCGGACAGTTCCCATCCTCCGAGGGCCTCATCCGTCAGCCGGTTCCAATTGCCGCCATACTGTTTGTCATGGCCGAACGGAAGCTGGTAGACAACCATTCCACTGAAATTATTTCGGACGTCGAAGCTCGAAGGGCCATATTCTGCATTTGGGTCATACGCATTCTGGGCGAAGGCGAAGGTGCCACCATTACCAACCCCATCGACGTTAAAATACCCTCCGGGGCTATCCGTCATCGCACGAGCCCAAGTGTAGTTCAATGTATATTCCAGGCCTTGCGTTTCCTGCTGATGAAGTGTTGCCTGCAGGGCATTGTAGTTTGACTTGCCCTCCAGAAACTGTCTCGACGATCTGACTGTTGCCCCCCACCACTGCCCAATACGGTGCAACTAAGTATGAGCATCCAGTGGGATCGAGCCTCGAGGGATAGGATGGCGTGCATGTACTTGGTTCCTGAGCGATGTACTGGTTCAGGAGTCTGGGTTCCGCTATATGGCTGGCCGACCTGGCCGACATAGCCAACTTTAAGAGAAGTCTTGCTGGCAAGCAGATACTGCGCTGTCAGGTTGAATTGCTGGACCGCGGCCGCACGGAAATGGGGGTCCCAGACATCGAACTGCGGTGATGGAGGGGTACCGCCGGTTCCTGCGAGAAGACCATCTGTCACGCTAATCGGGTTTCCATTGGTAAGGTCCGTGGGCCCGTGTTGCAGGTTCGTAACCGATACCAGGAAGGGCAGGTTTTGCGTCATGCGCAGGCCGGTGCCTGTGCCCTCGGAGTCGTCGGTGATGCTATACCCGCCACTTAGCACCGTGCGGGAATTGATCTGCGCAGCAAACCCAACCCGTGGCATGAACTGGCCATAGAACGGATTAATCAGCGCACGGCTATTGCCGTTCTTTCCGGCTAACTCAAGGTACGGGGTGGGATCCGGTGTACCGTCTGGTCCCACGGGCGCGAAGCGAGCCGCGGATAGGTTGATGGTGGACATCTTGTCGTGAGCCTCATACATCGGCTGGTCGTAGGCATACCGCAAGCCGAGATTTACGGTCACATTTGGAAGCACCTTCCAGTCGTCCTGGACATAGTAAGCATCACGCCATTGCCGCGCTCCAAACGCACCGGTAGCCTGAGCTACAAGACCGACTTCGGCCTTGTCCAGTTCGAAGTCGGCAAGGCCGTCTCCGGCGGAATAAATACCACCGTAGGCATTATAGTTTGCGGTGTAATCGGCGAAATAGGAAAGCTGGCCGTTCAGTCCGCCGAGGTTGCTGGGAGCGACGTAATTCTCCTGGTAGCGGACGAATTGCGCGCCCATCCTGGTGATATGTCTTCCATGTACCCAGGTAACGTCGTCCCCGTAGTCGAAGTTGTTGTCGACGGTCTTGGTGCCGGCGCCAATGTTGGTGCCGAAGCTGCCAGTGTCAGAACCGTATAGTTGCATAAATGTAAATCCGGGGAGCGGCTGGGTGCCCGGATATCCAATTCCCATCAGGGTATCGCCATTCGTTCCGAAATTACCACTTGGATCCGATGTCTCCGTGTCCGCGATGATGCGGGAATATCCGGCACGGAATTCATTCACCAGCGATGGCGAAAAAGTGTGGATCCAGTCGATCACACCCATCGCGAAAGGATAGTTGTCTGTGATGGGGAAATCGACCGGAATGACAGCGTTGGATGGGGAATCGTGGGCATCTCCGTAGGTGCCTTTCACCATTAAAGTGTCGTGGCTGCTGAGGGTATAATCCAGACGGCCATCGCCCTGATCATTGTTTTTATTGTTCGTGACCGGGTTCTGATAGTTATTTACGTTCACGCCGTTAGTCGGTAGACGGTTCGACACCGGCAAGTCTTCCGGGTGAGCAAAAAGATACGTGGCCACCGGGTTCACGATGGCAGGAATCGTCTGGTTTGGATACGGAGTTTCGGCGAGCAGCCCGTTCGACGTGTCGAAAATGGCATTCCCATCGGTGGCCAGCACTTCGCTAAAGTTGCCCTCGCGCTCCAGCGTGGTGGGAACGCTGGCTAGCCCCAGGGTCGAATTGCTGTACCGCAATCCTGAATAGTCGGCGAAGAAAAACAGTTTATTCCTGAAGATCGGGCCGCCCACTTGTCCGCCAAACTGGTGTTGATGGTACTTCCCTTTTGGGACGTGGTTATAGTTGTTGCCCCAACCATTGGCGGCGAAGTTCTGGTTTTCGAAGTACTCGTACCCATTGCCGTGGAATTGGTTGGTTCCCGCCTTGGTAACATAAAGGATTTCGGCGCCGTCTACGTTTCCGTACTCGGCGTCGGAGTTTCCAGTGATGACGCGCACTTCCTGCAATGAAAATGGGTTCGGGTTATAGCCGCTGGTATTTTGAGTGGTCTCGTTGATTTCGATACCATCCAGAACAAAGTTATTTCCCTGCTGACGATTTCCGTTGAAGGATGGAATATTATCCCAGCTTGTGATGCGATACCCTGAAGCCATGGACGCGACGGTAGGATTGAGCGCGCCAGGCACAAACATGGTGGCGTATAAGGCGTTCTGCCCAGGCAACGGCATCGTCTCCAGGGCGTGCGCGCTGATGCTGGTTCCGAGCGTGGCATTTTCCGTATTCAGAATCGCGCCCGCGCCCGCGGCCACCTTGACGGTTGTGGCGGCTGCTCCGACTTGCAGCTTCACATCAATTCTGGCGATCTGGTCGATCTGCAGGCGGAATGGCGCAGTCGATGTGGTGGTAAATCCAGATGCGGTTGCCGTAACGGTGTAATCTCCAAGGTTCAAAAATTGGAAATTATAAAGGCCGCTCTTATCGGTCACGGTTTGTGTAGCTACGTTGGTGGCTACGTTGGTGGCGGTAACATTTGCTCCCGCCAAAACAGCCCCGCTGGCATCTGTTACAGTTCCACGAATCGACCCTGTAATTGTCTGGGCGAGAGCCGAAGCCCCGCAGAAGAGAAGAACGACACAACAGAACCACGTTACGATTTGTTTATTTCTCATAAGCCCCCTAAAAATACACCCCATTGTTGTGCTATCCGTGGAACTTCGAACAGATCCCGGTCAAGCCGTGAAATTCGCTTCGAAATCTCTGTATGCATGGCCACAATCCACCCTCGGCGTCTGCAGCGTGGACGGTATTGATACGTTTGAAATTTAGTGTCAAGCATTTATTTCACAAAAACCAAGAAGTCGCAAGCATTAGTTAAGAAAATTTTTATCTTTCGTGTTGCTCAGCTTGTTCTATAGCGTTTCCCGCATGTTTTGGCATTTTGCCGCCATGGTTTACGGGACATGATGCGACTTGCGACACCATAGGCGGCCAATAAAGTTTCTTACTGTCTCAGAAATCATTTCACAATGTTGTGGGGAGTGTCCGCATAACAGATATACTATCCAGAATTCGGACATCCATGTCCTTGGACCCATCAATGGGCATCTCTACAAAACGAGTGAAATGACAAAAATGCTGGACTCAAGCATTAAGCAAGTGATCGCAAAAGGTGGCGTTATTCCAGCTCATCCATTGGCTCTTACCGCGGAGCGGCGATTGGATGAAAGACGGCAGAGGGCACTCACTCGCTATTATGCAGACGCAGGCGCGGCTGGCATGGCTGTAGGGGTACACACCACGCAATTTGCCATTCGAGATACGCGCATTGGATTATTTGAACCGGTCTTGCAGTTGGCGGTAGAGGAGATGGATCGCGCCGATCGAGTCCGCAGAGAGCCCCTGATCCGAATCGGAGGAATCTGCGGAGAAACCGCACAGGCTCTGCGAGAGGCAAAGTTGCTGGGCGATTTGGGATATCACGCCGGTCTGCTGAGCCTGGGTGCCTTGACTGGTGCCGATGACGCGGCGATGCTGCGACCATTGCCGCACAGTTGCGGAAGCAATCCCGATTGTAGGGTTCTACCTGCAGCCTGCCGTTGGCGGTCGTGTGCTCTCGTTCAGATTTTGGCGTGAATTTGCCGAGATTGAGAATGTCGTGGCCATCAAGATCGCCCCGTTCGATCGCTATCGGACGCTGGATGTGGTTCGGGCCGTGTGTGAATCCAATCGACCGATTCCGCTTTACACAGGAAATGACGACAATATTGTGCTGGATCTGCTGACACCGTATGTTTTCCCGGTCGGTGCCGAAGAGCGAAAAGTTCGTATGTGCGGCGGCCTGTTGGGTCACTGGGCGGTTTGGACACACAACGCGGTCCAGCTATTCCGCGACTGTCGAGAAAGCCGCTTGCGGGTGCAGTCCAGTGCCACAAGATCTGCTGCAAAGAAACGTCGAAGTTACCGATG
This sequence comes from uncultured Acidobacteriota bacterium, assembly GCA_963719625.1. Taxonomy (GTDB): domain Bacteria; phylum Acidobacteriota; class Terriglobia; order Terriglobales; family Acidobacteriaceae; genus JAKAAZ01. The sequence continues at coordinate 369,781 of CAVRDB010000026.1, read as the reverse complement.
CGAATGCGGCGTTCTTCGACGTGGCGAATCGCTTCGCTGGTTGCAATGCCGGCTTGAATGAAGTTCTGCGACGGCAGGGATTGCTGGAAGGCATCTGGTGCCTCGACCCGGATGAGACTCTCAGCCGAGGACAGAAAGAAGAGATTGATCGGGTCTATGCAGCCTATCCGCATCTGAACGATGACGAATTTGTGCGGCAAAGATTGGATGGCTGGCTTACGCCATAGCAAAATCTGGCGCAGAAAATGGCCAGATAAAGAGGGTATATCTCAGCGTATCTGGTGAGCGCGCTGGGACTCGAACCCAGGACCCACGCATTAAAAGTGCGTTGCTCTACCACCTGAGCTACGCGCTCTCACCATGATCCAAATTATCACAGAGAACCGCATGCTCCTACGTCTTGACTAGGTCAGTGCTTGGCAACAAGGCAAAGCCAAAAATTGATTGAGTGCCTTGTTCCGGCCAACTGCACAGAAGACTCCATGTGGGGAGATTGTTTCGTCGCGTAGTGTCCGAACACGAAACGCTCCCGGGCAGGGAAAAGGTCCGCTCATTTTTTGTGACGACTCGGCGAATGAGACGCAGATCAGCACCTATGGATGCCCTGATAAACTGAACCAGTTTGCTGGGAACGCTATGATGAGTGCGACAAACATGCCTGAAAAGAAGAAAGGTTTTTCCACGCGCGCGATTCACGATGGGCAGGCTCCCGATCCAATGACAGGCGCGGTGAATGTTCCAATCTATGCCAGCTCCACGTATGTGCAGGAGGAGATTGGCAGGAATAAAGGGTACGAATATTCGCGCGCCACCAACCCTACGCGGACGGCGCTGGAAGAAAACTTTGCATCGCTCGAAGGCGGAACGTCGGCCCACGTTTTTGCCAGCGGGATGGCAGCAATCACCGCGCTCTGCACCATGATGAAGAGCGGGGATCACATTGTGTGCAGCGACAATATGTATGGAGGGACGACACGACTCTTCAACCAGGTGCTATTAGGGTATGGGTTGGAATTCACTTATGTCGACACCTCTGATGTGAAAAATGTTGATCAGGCCATTCGCCCGAACACCAAACTGGTACATATTGAAACTCCGACAAATCCAATGCTGGTGTTGACCGACATCCGTGCGGTTGCAGATGCTTGCCACCGTCACAGTGTTGAATTAAGCGTCGATAACACATTTATGTCGCCTTACTTCCAGCGGCCAATTGAATGGGGTGCAGACATTGTCATGCATTCGACGACAAAGTTCTTGAATGGGCATTCCGACGGCTTGGGGGGCGCGTTAATTGGCACCAAGCCAGAGCACGCGGAGACGTTCGCATTTGTGCAGAAATGCACCGGCGGCATTTTGTCGCCATTTGAATGCTGGCTGTTGCTGCGTGGAGTAAAAACGCTGGCCGTACGGATGCGTCAGCATGATGCAAACGGCTGCATCGTTGCCAGCTGGCTCAACAAGCATGCGAAAGTGCGCAGCGTCTTTTACCCGGGTCTTCCGGATCATCCTCAACATGAGTTGGCCAAGCGGCAGATGTCTGGTTTTGGCTCGATGCTGAGTTTCGATCTAGGTTCGCTAGAAGCAGCGAATCACATGTTGAAGAAGGTGGAAGTCTGCAGTCTGGCAGAGTCGCTGGGTGGCGTTGAGACGTTGATCTCACATCCAGCTTCGATGACCCATGCCGCCATTGGTGAGGCGGGTCGACGCAAGCTTGGCATCACGGATGGATTGGTGCGCATCTCGGTAGGGATTGAAGACGTTGAGGACATTCTTGCAGATCTGGATCAAGCGCTGGCAAGCGCATAGAAGGAAGATTGGCGAAGGCAGATTAGGACACAATCAATCCTTCAGCTTTTTTCGTATCTCGATGTTCAATCGCTTGATTTTTTGATTTAGTGTGGACAACGGAATGCGAAAGGCTTCCGCCGCGTCGGTCTGATTCCAGTTGCAATGTTCCAGCCGGTCCGTGATGATGTGCTTTTCGATCTCTTCCAAAATCTCAAACAACGATGCATCTGGATTGTGTTCGAGCAGACTTGCTTCGTAGCTGCGCCCGGTCAGATGATCTGGCAACAGATCCTTCGGAATCGTCTGGTCGGTGGAGAGGACAACGCACCGCTCGATGACATTTTCCAGTTCTCGCACATTACCCGGCCATGAATAATCGATCAACGCGCGCATGGTTTCCGCCGGAATGGTGCGCAGCGGAAGTTGATTTTCCTCGCAAAAACGCTTCAAGCAATGCGCGACCAACAACGGTATATCTTCTTTGCGATTTCGCAGCGGAGGCAGATCAATGGTGATCACATTGAGCCGGTAGAACAAATCTTCTCTGAATCGGCCCTCGCGCACGGCCACGCGAAGGTCGGCATTTGTAGCTGCGACAATCCGCACGTCGACCTGCAACTCTTGCACGCCGCCGACCAACATAAACTTCCGGTCCTGCAGAACGCGCAACAGTTTTGCCTGGGTGTCCAGGGCCATGGTGCCGATTTCATCCAGGAACAGCGTGCCGCCGTTGGCGATCTCGAACAGGCCCTTCTTCGATGCGATGGCGGAAGTAAAGGCTCCCTTAACATGGCCGAACAGGGTGCTTTCCAGCAAGTCCGACGGAACGGCTCCTGTATGTACGGGAACGAACGGTTTGTCACGACGCGGCGAATGCGAGTGGATGGCTTTGGCGATCAGCTCCTTGCCGGTACCGCTCTCGCCCTGCACCAGCACCGTCGACCGGCTGGGCGCCACTTGACCAACCAGGTCGAGCACGGCCTGCATCGGCTCGCTTTTGCCGATGATATTTTCGAAACTGTAGCGCTGTTTCAGCGCCCGTTTCAATTGGATATTTTCTACTTCCGCGCGATGCTGTCCAATGGCACCACGAATATCCGCCAGCAGTTTCTCGTTGTCCCATGGCTTTTGTATGAAGTTGTTGGCGCCGAAGTGCATGGCTTCGACCACGTTCTGCACCGTCCCATACGCCGTAATCATAATGACGGGAAGATTCGCATGACGCGCGCGGATTGCCTGGAGAATCTCAAAGCCGCTCTGACCGGGCAGGGCAAGATCAAGCAACACTAGATCGAACACCGACTCTTCCAGAACTTGCAAGCCCTTGATCCCGTCGGGCGCGGTCACAATTTCAAAGCCCTCCAGCTCTAACAGAAGCTGCAGCGATTCACGAATGGCTGCTTCATCATCGATGATGACGATGCGGAGTGGCAGAGGACTGTCGGTGTCTTGAGAGTTTTCGTGCGCGACCTCAGGCATGAACGGGCTTCCTCAATTTCGGAAATTGCAGATGGAACGTTGTGCCGCGCCCAACTTTACTGTCTACCTGAATCTTGCCGGCGTGCTCCTGAATAATGCCGTAGCTCACAGAGAGTCCCAACCCGGTCCCACGTCGCTGACCTTCAATCACGGCCGTTTTTGTGGTGAAGAACGGGTCGTAGATGCGGCGCAGATTTTCCGCGGCAATGCCGGAGCCGGTATCGCCGATGATCACTTCAACATGTCCATTGTCGATGGTTTCCACGCGTAATATGCCGCCCTCGGTCATCGCGTCTTTTGCGTTTAAAAACAGATTCAGAAATACCTGCTGAAGCTTTCCCATGTTGCCAAGGATGTCTGGCAATTCCGGCTGCAAGGCAAGCTCGATGGTGATATTCGCGGTGTTGAACTGGTGCTGCAGCAATGCCAGTGTTTCTTGCAAAACATGATTCACGCTGATCGCTTTGAATTCGATGGTGCTGGTGCGAGAAAAATTCAGCAAACTGTTGACGATTTCCGACGCGCGGAACGTCTGCTGCGTGATCTTGTCCAGCAGCGGTGCAGTCCGCTCGTCCCCGCGAATCTGCTTGGCCATCATCTGGGTATAGGACGAGATCACCGCCAGCGGAGTGTTTACCTCATGGGCGATGCCGGCTGCCAACAGCCCGATAGAAGATAGCTTGTCGGCCTGCATCAATTGACTTTCCAACTGCACCCGCTCCGTAATGTCGTCCACCAGGATGATGCGGCCGACGGTGGTAAAGTCTTTATCGACAAGCGGAGCGATGGTGATGTTGGCGTTGCGTATTTCTCCGGCGCGCGTAGCCAATTGGAATTTGTAGAGATTGTGCACACCGGTTTCATGCTTGACGCGGTCATACTCGACCAGAAAATCTGCCGGGAATAAGTTTGCCAAGGGCTGATTCAGCGCTTCCGAACGCGGCACGGCGTACATGGATTCCATCTGAGCATTCCAGCTATCAATGCGGTCCGCGAGGTCGACGGCCAAAATACCGATGTTGATGGACTCGACGATATTCTCATTGAATTCTTTCAGCTGCTCATACTCGGCAATCTTTTCTTCGAGCCGGGCATACAAACGCGCGTTTTGAATTGCGATACCCACATAGCTGGCGAGTGTTTCCAACAGCTCCACATCTTCGCTGGAAAGGAAATCCCCATTTGTCGTGCGGCCCAGGCCCAACACGGCAATGGTGCGCTGCTGCACCCGACAGGGAAGGTAATAGTTCAGATCCAGCAACAGAACGGCACGCTGCTGGCTTTCAGTAAGATGGGGCGCATTCTGCGTGCTTTCCAGAAAGATGTGTGAACCGTCCTCACGGCCGTCAAAGCGAAGAAATCCTGCATCGAGATTTTCGGCATGACTGAGAGCCAGCGCTGGAATGCCATGACTCGCCGCGAGACGAAAGCGCGAGGTACGGTCGTCCCGCTCGTCATCGAGGAAGACGCCAACCCGGGCGACCTGCAGAATGCGCGGCAACCGGTCGACCAATGCATTCAGCAACGCGCGCAGATCGGTTTGCGTATTCAGGCTGCGGGCGAATTCGACCAGGGTGGCACGCGAGTCGAGCCGCTTGCGGTCGAAGACGCGGTCCACGCGGTCCTGAATGGCGCGCTTGATGGGATCGAACACCAGCGCGGCTACAATAATGGCTGCCGCCAGTCCCCAGCCGCCAGCCGCCGGCAAACGCGTGTGGACAACTTCACCGGCAAACGCAACCGCTCCAAAATAGATGGCGACCAGTGTTCCTGTTGCCAACGTATATGTCACACCACGCTTGAAGATCAGGTCCACATCCATCAAGCGGTAGCGGACGATCGCATAACTGAACGTCAGGGGAAGGATGACCAGGCATAGTACGCCGATCTGACCAAGCAGTGTCGGCGCTGATGGTCCGGCAACCAGAAAGGGAATTGCAAAGAGCAACGTGAAGGGGGTGACCGCAAGCAGAGTGCCGCGGTTCAGCCATTTCAACTGCTGACGCGTGAGCGGGTTGTCTGCGCGGCGATAGTTAATGAAGAACACCAACGCCGCCGCAACGTAATAGACAGCCATGTAGCCGATCGCAACCTGGTTCAGCCTGTAATTAAGCAGGTCCGTGGCAGACCAGAGGCGAATGGCCGTGACGAACAGGCCAACCATGGCGATTCCTGGAAGATAGAGAAGCCACGCCATACGACGTCGCCGCATAGTCGGGTTGTGCTCTGGAAATGTGAAAGCAAAGTGCAGGAGAAGTGCTGGCTGAGCAGCAAGTGCCGCGATATTGCCCCAAAAAATAAACCAATCGAACAGGTTTAGCTTTCCGGTGTAAATAAAGGCGTACATAATGAAAGACGCGAGGCAGAAAATATAGAAGTGGACGGAGCGAGGCGCAGTCCAGCGGCGAAATAGAATGTACAGTCCGATGAGCAGGTAAATCAGCGCAATTAACCGCAGGCCAATGTTGATGCTGCGGTCCGTCGCTGTCAAATAAACCGGAATTTCAAGCCGAATGCCCGAGCGAGTTACCGAATAAGTGGCCTTGGAATACACACCCGTAGCGGAAATTTGGCGTTGCCAGTCGGCGATACTCCGAGTGCGATGGTCATTTACCTCGGTCAGCAGATCCCCAGGTTCAATGCCAGCACGGTCGCCGGGACCGTGGGGTAAGACTTTCTGCGCGATCAGTCCACCAGGAGCCTCTGCCCACCACACGAGATCTGTCGGAGTCTGAAACTGACTCTCGTGGCTGTAGTTGATGGACGCCAGGATGACTGCGGCGACCGTCAAGACTGCCAGTACGACGGCGGCGATCCGGAATGGAATGTTCCGTGGCATTTCGAGACTTAATCTTTCCGCGTCAGAATGCCAGGGCTAATTGTGCGTTTCTGATGCAGTCTATCTCTGTTGTGCAACTTGCGTGCCAGACCAGCGGCAACCGATCTCGAGAACCTACCTCTTGCAGATACCAGCACTTAAAGTAAATACCTAGTGCAATTTCGAATCTCGATCTTTCCTTTGCCGCCAACCGCCCAGTTGCGCCAATTTTGGCTTTGCATGGCTGCGTGTAGTGGTCGTTTCAGGCTTACTGCCGCGCTGAACTTGATCGAGAAACGTAGAAACTTACTACAACGGTCGTTTCTTCTCGATCCATATCTATCCGCAATTCTAAATGGAAATATATGATTTATGGAATTTCTGTGGCAAGTCTCGCCACCTCCGGGGCTTGTGGTGCTCCCGCGATTAGGATTCGCAGATCCCGTAGATTGTTTCCCGAGGGTCCAATCACGATTGCTGCTTCTCGATTCAGCAGGAAGGGATAGGCGTCGAATCTTTCCAGAATTTGTGTGGCCGCGCCTGGTTCCATGGCCGCAAGCGTATGGCGATCAATGACGGCACCCGCAGCCGGACTGTTACCGTCGATTCCGTCCGATCCGGCCGAGAGAATGGCGATAGGGTCGTCTTCCGGCGTGAGCAACGTGGCCGCGTAGAGAGCAAATTGCTGATTGCGTCCGCCTACGCCGATCACGGATTGGTGGCCACCGTCTGGTGGCAGACTCACGCTCAATTCGCCCGCTGATATCAGGCACACGCTGGTGTGCTGGCCGCGCAAGTTCCTTAGCTTGCCAAGCAGGTAGTGCGCGGCAGCCTTGTACTCCCATTCGTCGCATGTATTGTCAATCACCGCAATATAACCTTGTGCCTCGGCATTTCTCACAGCGGCTTCGGCGAGGGCTTGTGCATTCAGCAGAACCAAGGCTTGAGTGCGCAACTGCGCCGGCTTGGGCGTTTCTACCAATGCGTCCGACTCAAAGAAACGGCGCACGGCAGTGGGAAATTGTGAAGGCAGATGGTAATGCTCCAGGACCTCTCTACATTCGGCGACCGTAGAAGAGTCGGGAACTGTCGGGCCAGAGCCCAGAGCGTCCTCGCGGCCCACGGGAACGTCGGAGATCAATAGTGAGCGACAGATCGCCTGTCCGGCAGCCAGCGCGAGACGGCCACCTTTTACTGCGGAAAAATGCTTCCGCACACAATTGATTTCTGCAATGGAAGCGCCGCTGGCGACCAGTGTCCGATGAAAATTCGCCGTGTCTTCGAGCGAGATGGATGGATCGAGCGGCAACTCCATCATTGCGGAGGCGCCGCCGCTGATCAGGAAGAAACAGAGGGTTTTGTCGGGCGAGTCTTGGGGCAATTCCTTTAACATCGCCAATGCCGCGCGTGCACCTGCAAGGGACGCTTCATTCGGCGATGGATGGCCACCGGGAAAATATTGAAATGTTTTTGGCAGTTGAGAGCCAGCCGGCAGCGAACCCTCTGGCGCGATCAGCACTCCAGCCAGATCGCAGTTGCGGGCAATAGTTAGTTGCTGAAGCAACGAAAAAAGCATTGGGCTGGCGGCTTTTCCTGCTGCAATTATCCGGATGCGCTGAATGTCGCGAAGGTCGATCGTCTCTTCGCCCACGTGCAATGTCTCGCCATGCACGGACACCTGGCGGGCAACGGCTTGCTCGACACTGCATTCGGCCAGTGCTTGGTCGAAGATCGTTCGCGCTATGTCACGCAAATTTGCCATGCGTTCATCCATTCGTGAGTACGCGGTATTACCGGTCGCCACTGAGAAAAAATTGCTTCACCCAGCTGACGATGGCAGCCTGCACCTGGTCCAGCTTGCCAACAAAGAAATGATCCGCATCCGGGATCCAGATCATCTGTTTCGGTTCCGGTGCCGTTGCTACAACAACTTTCACCTCATCGACGGGACCGTATTGATCGTGATCGCCGCTGATGAAAAGTTTTGGCTGATTGCAAGATGGCAGGTATGAATAGGAGTACCGGCGACCCTCTGCCACAACGGGAAGGCCAAGCGCGATTAAGCCGTGGACACGCGCGTCGCCACAGCAGGCGCGCATTCCGACGTTGGCGCCAAAGGAAAATCCGGCGAACAAAATGGGACGTTGAAATTCCTGCTGAAGCCAATCGAGTGCTGCCCGGACATCGTCTTGTTCACCGTGGCCGTTATCATGCAATCCCTGGCTGCGGCCAGTGCCACGAAAGTTAAAGCGCAGAACGGGAAAGCCCAGCCCATGCAAGGCCTTCATGGTGTGATACACCACCTTGTTGTGCATGGTGCCTCCTCCCATCGGGTGGGGATGACAGACCAACGCGCAGTACGGCGCATCCTCGCGGCCACGGTTTAGCAGGGCCTCCAGCGAGCCAGCCGGTCCGGCCAGATCGAAGGATCGAATGGATGAAGGGATGGGCGAAGATTCCATAGGTGGCAGTAGAGATATTTTACGTGCATCCGAGCGGGTCCATGGCAGGCGGTTTTAACGGGGATACGTTCTCGCAGATTTTCCGTGAGCATCGCTGCGCCGGTGGGTCATTGGGCGGGTACAAGATGCAGTGGAACCCGCCTGGTAGCGGTATGCTGGAACTGCATGCCTACAGACCCTGTTGCACTCACGCGCCAATTAGTGGATATCGAATCCATCAGTGAAAATGAAGCTGCTGTCGGCCATTTCCTATCGGCCTATCTTCGGGAGCACGGCTTTCAGGTAGAAACAATGCCGGTCCCACACAGCGCCGGTCGCGAACGATTCAATGTGTATGCCGGAATTTCCAGCGATGCTCCCGATGTAGTGCTGTCGACGCACATGGATACCGTGCCGCCGTTTTTTCCTAGCTGGGAAGACGACCACTACATTTACGGCCGCGGCAGCAGCGATGCTAAAGGCATTATTGCTGCGCAGGTTGTGGCAGCAGAGCGGTTGCGCAGCATGGGCGTTCGCGTCGGCCTGTTGTTCCTGGCCGGCGAAGAGCGGGGAAGCCATGGCGCGAAAGTGGCCAACACGCAGCCCAAAGGCAGCCGGTTTCTGATCAATGGAGAGCCTACGGACAATCGGCTGGCGCTGGCGTCGAAAGGAGCGCTAAACGCCGTCATTCGCGCTCACGGAAAAATGGGACATTCGGCATATCCAGAGCTGGGTGAATCTGCAATTCATAAGCTGGTTCCCGTGTTGGAGCGAGTTCTTCACATGCCTCTGCCTTCCGATCCGGAAGCGGGTCCGTCCACACTGAACATTGGATTGATCGAAGGCGGTCATGCGCCAAATGTGATCGCCGATGAAGCTTCCGCCACGATCCTGGTGCGTCTGGTAGGACCCTCGGAAAAAATTCGTGCCTCTTTGAAGGATGTTTTGGGAGGAGACGCGGAACTGGACGTGACACTGGAAATCCCATTTCAAAAACTGAAGCGCATTGAAGGACTACCTACCATGGTTGCAGCCTTCACCACGGACATTCCTGCGTTATCAAACTGGGGAGAACCTCTGTTGCTCGGGCCTGGCTCCATCCACGTAGCGCATACGCCCGATGAGCGGCTGGCCAAGCAGGAACAGATGGAGGCCATCGATCTTTACACACAGGTTGCGCATCGCCTGGTCCAGTAGTCAGACGGCATCTAACAGACGATAAGAGCGATTCAGGATAGAAGGGCAACGCAACATGGAAGAGCAAGAAAGACGTACAGATAAAATTTCGGGAACAACATCAACTGTGGAGAGTCACCTCGAGCAGACCGGAGAAGGGCACGTCAACGCACTGGCGAAGGCAGCGTCTTCCTATTTGCGTTCTGCGATGCATCAGCCGGTGGATTGGCAGGAGTGGGGCGACGCCGCGTTTGCGCGCGCTCGTAGCGAGAACAAACCCATTTTGTTGGATATTGGGGCCGTGTGGTGTCACTGGTGTCACGTGATGGATCGTGAATCCTACGAAGACCCGGAGATTGCAGAAATCATCAACGGACACTTTATTGCAATCAAGGTGGATCGTGATGAGCGTCTTGATGTCGATACGCGGTATCAATCCGCTGTGCAGGCCATGAGCGGGCAGGGCGGCTGGCCGTTGACTGTAATTCTGACTCCCGATGGCAAACCATTTTTTGGAGGCACATATTTTCCGAAAGATGAACGGTATGGACGTCCTGGTTTTGGCCACGTGTTACTGACCATGGCGCATGCTTACCACGACCGAAATGAAGAGGTGCTGGAATCTGCCGACAGTGTCGTAGCAGCCATCGAGTACAACGAATCGTTCTCCGGCCGGTCAGCGGATTTGCATAGTGGCATCGTCGAAAAGCTTGTGCAGTCTGCGCTGCAGCAATTCGATAAGCACCATGGTGGCTTCGGAACTCAACCGAAATTTCCTCACCCATCCATCCTGGATTTATTGCTCGATCGTGCGACGCGTAGCGGAGATGAGGGAGTGCACAACGTTGCGCGACTGACGCTCGACAAGATGGCGAGTGGCGGGATGTATGACCATCTGGCGGGAGGGTTTCATCGCTACTCGGTCGATGAGCGCTGGATTGTGCCCCACTTTGAGAAAATGTCGTACGACAATTCCGAATTACTCAAGAATTATGTGCATAGTTTTCAGAGTTTCGTTGAGCCGGAGCACGCGCGTGTTGCGCTCGAAGTGATTCGATGGATGGACACAGTATTGAGCGATCGGGAGCACGGCGGTTTTTATGCGTCTCAGGATGCAGACGAATCTCTCGATGACGACGGCGACTATTTTACCTGGACGCGCGAAGAGGCTGCCGCGGTACTAACCCCGAAAGAAATGGAAGTGGCTGCCGTCTATTACGACATTGGCGAACTGGGCGATATGCACCACAACCCGCAGAAAAATACGCTGCATATCGATTACTCCCTGGGGGAGGTGGCGCGACGCGCTGCGATCAGCGTGGAGCAGGCAACCGACCTATTGCAGTCTGCGAAGAAAAAAATGTATGCCGCTCGGCTACGGCGACCGACGCCGTATGTGGACAAGACGGTCTATGTCAACTGGAACGGGCTTGCCATTTCTGCCTATCTGGAAGCGGCGCGCGTATTGGGAATCGAGGACGCGCGCAGATTTGCGTTGTTCTCGCTTGACAGAATTCTGCGGGAATCATGGAAGGCCGATGGCAGTCTTAATCGTGTCGTCGCATATGCGGACGGCCAGAGTCCCACGACGCCTGTGCCCGGCATGTTGGATGATTATGCTGCACTTGGCCTGGCGTGTCTGGATGCCTGGGAATCGACGGTACATACGCACTATTACCAGCAGGCCGAACGCATCGCCGATGCCATGGTCGCGCGATTTTATGATGCTACGAATGGCGGTTTTTTTGATACGGCGCAGAATTCCTTCGCGGCAGAGCCGCTGGGTGTGCTGGCCGCTCGGCGCAAGCCGTTGCAGGATTCGCCCACCCCGGCAGGAAACTCGCTGGCAGCCATGCTGCTTCTGCGTTTATCGGAATTGAGTGGACGCAATGAATTACGAGAGAAAGCTGAAGATACACTTGAGGCTTTTGCTGGCGTCGCAGAGCAATTCGGATTGTATGCCGGCGCTTATGGGCTGGCGTTGCAACGTTACCTATTGCCGCCGGTGCAGGTATGTATTGTGGGAGAGGATGATGAAGCTCGTCGGCTCGCGGTGATTGCAACCGCGCGATATGCAGTGAACAAAACTGTGCTGAGCCTGCCGCGTGCGGTGGTGCAAGGGAGGATGCTGCCGCCCGCATTGGCAGAGACACTCCCGCATCTGACGGAGTTAAGTACCGGCCGCAGTTTTGCGGTAGTGTGTAGCGGAACAAGTTGCCAGCCGCCTGTCTATGAGGCCGAAGCGTTAATTGAACTGCTGAATCGGATGTTGGAACCAGGAAGCAAAGATACACAGAACGGAAGCTCGACCTAAAGAGACGCGAACAGGGAGGTTCAAATGACCGAAAAATCAAAGACAAAAATCGACTCCGAGGATTTCCGCGTATCGCCAGGCAAGAAGGTCAACCTGAAAGATTGGCCGACACTTGTGAAGCCTGTGTATGGATCGAAAGAAAGTTACAAAGAAATCCTGGAAGATCATGTGAAGAAGATGAGCGCGCAGCAAGAGTTGCTGTACGCTTGCAGCCGCTACGCTGTGCTGTTGATTTTTCAAGGAATGGATTCCGCGGGCAAGGATGGCGCCGTTCGCCACGTGATGTCCGGAATCAATCCAGAAGGCTGCCAGGTATTTAGTTTCAAGCAACCCAGTGCAGAAGAACTGAAACATGATTTTCTGTGGCGCACGACGTGCCGGCTTCCAGAACGTGGAATCATTGGTATTTTCAATCGTTCTTACTATGAGGAAGTGCTGGTTGTTCGAGTGCATCCGGAAATTCTGCGTAATGAAGGGCTGCCAGAATTGCGCGATGACAAGACCCTCTGGAAAGAGCGGTATCGCTCTATTGTGGACTCGGAGGATCACCTATATCGGAACGGAACGCGGATCGTGAAGATATTTCTCCATCTCTCCAAGGAGGAGCAGCGGAAGCGCTTTCTCGCGCGCATTGACGATCCGAGTAAGAACTGGAAGCTGAGTCTGGCAGACATTCACGAAAGAAAGTACTGGAAGGATTATCAGGAAGCGTATGAGGATTGCCTGCACGCAACCACAACCCGTCACGCACCCTGGTACGTTGTACCCGCGGATGACAAGGAGAATGCTCGCCTGATTGTTTCCACGATTGTTCTGGATGCGCTTGCTGAACTCAAAGTAGGCTATCCTAAGGCCACCAAAACGCGACGTGCAGAACTGCAGTCGATCCGAAAGTTATTGGAGAAGGAATAGATCGACCGCGTCGCAAAATGCACGGGAACATATCGCTGACGAAATTGGATATTCACGGTCAGTGTTGAGTCTCTGAAAATGATTAATCCTTGGAGACGGATAAGTTGTCGAACTGTCCCTGATTCCAGCCTGTACCCAGACCGACCATTCCATGGGGATGCGATTTGTCGGTGATGTCAGCCAAGGATGTATTGTCGAGAGTCACGGTTATATGGTTACCATGAAAATCCAGGTCGACATGATGCCACTTCAAGGTCGATAGTTCAACCTCTCCAGAGGAAAGTAGCCGCGGCAGTCCCGAATCGGTGGTGGACAAGAATTCCCATTTGCCAGTGGGATGCAAACGGAATACATAGCCACCTGGATAAACACCATCGTGAAACGAGTTCGCCGAATCGATGCGACCGAGTAGGGTGACAGGTCCAGTTTCATTGACTAACACATCCGCAGCAAGATGATAGTCGGTCCATGATTCGTCTCCGGCGAGTGTCCAGGGATCTGCCAGGTGACTCCACGGAATGGGTTTCGCGGTAATGACCTGCTCAAGACATTGACCGGAACGGTAGAGGCAGGGATGCACCTCAAAGGCTCCATCCTGATCCGACAAATATTTTGGCGCGCGATTCAAGGGCGTGGTCTCGAAAGAGTCGCGGTAGGGAAATGGAAAGGGCTTGTCGGACGGCGGCGCGGCAGCTCCTTTGGCCTGACCTGTCGTCGTTGTTAAGGAATAGAGCGAACCCGGCTCAAATGTATACGTGAAGCTAGAATGCCGCGGAAAATATCTGCGACATGCGCAAAGGTACGAGTTTGATTGGTCTCCCAAATATGGATTGTCGAGTTGGATAGGCCACCATTCAGTTTGAAAGTTACTGGCTGAACTAATTTGGCATCGATTGTTTCCAGAACGACGCTCCAATTTTTCCCATCCGTGGATTTGAGAGCAACATAGCTGCCGCCCTGGGCGAGATAACCAGACGATTCGTCTAGGTATTGCCAGCCAGGTTGTGCAAATTGAGTCGTGTGAGCGGTGACCCAGATTGCACTTTGCACATTGTAGTGTCCTGACCAGGGAGTGTTGGCATACATCAGTCCGGAGTTAGGCGCCGGAAGAATGTCGTAGTACGAAGTAATCGGACTCCATATTTCCGTCTTTGTAAAATGACCTTCCAGGTAATTGCGGTTCAGTTGCTTGGCCCAGATCTTTCCACCTATGTTCCAATCTCGAGAAAGAATCGGGCCTCCACCGCCGTTCGGTTGATCCTCGCTTGACCAGAGGGGCTTTCCAATCTCTGTGGCTGCGGCTGGAGTCGTCGCCTTTCCGTCTACCCAGGGATAATGGACTCCCACTACTGCAACTGCGGCGTTCAGTGAAGAATTCGAATGCATCGCATCTATGATGCTCCACTGACCAAGGCCTTCGCCCGGAAACTCATCGCAGCACACAATCTTCGTATCTAACCCGTGCTTCCTGAGTGCTCGGTAGAGCTCTTGAACATAGGCAGCATCGAATTGCTTCTCGTTCCAGACTCCAGTGTAGGCAATGTCCAGATTATGGTGCGTTTTCGCACCAACCAAGAAATCGGCAACGTAGTCGGCCATATCTACCGAATAGAAATGCCCATTTCCAATCCATCCCGGAGCACCCCACGGAAGGGTGTCGAGAATGATAGACGGATTGCGTTTGCGTGCTTCTTCCATCAGCCACCACTCGTACCCGCGATCGTAGTTGTGATCGCTTCGGGAGCGCATGGAACTTGGCTCGGAGCCATCAGTCGAGTTGACATCGGCTCCAATCTCTACTTTCAGGTGTTGCAGAGCCGCGCCATAGTTTGACTTAAATAAGTAGTCCAGAATCTGGCTGCGATAGGGTTCCGGATAGTCAACAAGTAAGCGTGAAGATGCGCCGGCACTGAGCGCGCCAATGCCTTCGAAAATGCTTCCCTTGCTCTTTCCGTCCAGAGTAATTGTCTGCTTGGCGGCATGGCAAGGAGCTACTAGGCCGATCATCACTAATAATGAGGAGATTGCAAATTTGTACCCAAGATTGCGATTCATGGCAGAGGAGCACTCCAAGGCGAATGTATTGCAACTACATATGGATATGGCGTCGAAATTTATTCACTATCGTTTTTTGTATCCGGCACAAAGCGATAGCCAATGCCGCGCACAGTCTGTAAGTGTACGGGGTGAACGGGATCATCTTCAAGATATCGGCGCAGGCGAACGATGAAGTTATCAATGGCGCGCGTGTCGGTATCCTCATGCAAATGCCAGACCTTATCCAGAATCTCGCTGCGAGAGATAGCGCGTCCCGGATTGTGCACAAGATATCGCAGCAGCTCAACCTCCATCATGGTCAGCCGAACTTGTTTGTCGGCAGCACGCAGTTCCAGCAGAGAAAAGTCGATCGTTTTGCCGGCGAAGGTATACTCATCGACTGCTTGCACGTTCTGTTCAGCTGCCTGGGGACGAAGCCACTGGGAGCGCCGCAGCAGACCGTTCAGCCGGGCAAGCAGAATGGAAAGCTCGAAGGGTTTTGGCAGGTAATCGTCGGCGCCGGCGGCAAAACCTTCCAGCACATCTTCCGGCCGTCCGCGCGCGGTCAGCATCAGTACAGGCGTGTAATTTTGTGCTGCACGCATAGCGCGAGCCACAGCAAAGCCATCCATTTCAGGAAGCATCACATCCAGGACGATTGCGTCGAACGGAGCAGATTTCGTAAGGAGCAAATCAACTGCAGTTTCGCCATCCGCAGCTACCACGGCTTCATGTCCCTCGGCCTGGAGATTAAAAAGCAAACCCTGAGCAAGATGCGCTTCATCTTCGACGATCAGGATCCGGCTGGCGGTTCTCTCGACGGCTCTCCCAGTGGTTCCAGAATCGATCGAGTTCACTCCATCCTTGTTCACGAATAGTCCTCGAGATCTTTACGAATGCAGCAGGCGTGGCAGTTGCACCGTGATAGTGGCGCCTCGGCCCTCGCCATCGCTGGTGGCGCTGGCGTCGCCGCCATGCTGACGTGCAATAGTGCGAACCAGGAACAGCCCCAGCCCTGTGCCCTTGGTGCGCAATACAGTCAGGCTGGGCACGCGGTAGAAACGCTTGAAAATTCGCTTCAGATGAACATCTGAAATGCCAATCCCATTATCGGTCACTCGCAGCACTACCCAGGCATCGTGCTCCACCGTAAGCCGGGCGCTAATTTTCGGATTTTTCGGAGAATATTTCACCGCATTGTCGAGCACGTTCATAATAGCTGCGCGCAAGTCTTCCGGGTTGCCAACGACGACCGTGGACATGCCATCGGTTTCATTCAAGAACTCGATTGCTTCGGATGGCAGGTGGTTCCGCAGCGCCACCACCTGACAGGAATCTTCCACCATCGCCTTGATATCCACGCGAATGCTGATGTCGTCTGGCCCGCGCTGGCCGACCTCGCCGGCCTTCAGCACCTGCTCTACTGTCGCCAGCAATCGCTCGCTGTCGTTGATCATGATGCGGTAAAACTCCTGCCGCTTGTCCTCGCTGAGGTCGCGACGCTGCAAGGTTTCAAGATAGAGCCGGATGGAGGCAATCGGTGTTTTCAATTCGTGCGTGACGGCATTCAAAAAGCTGTCATGTCGTTCATTGCGTCGTATTTCCCTTACCAGGAAGATGGTGTTCAGCACCACGCCGGCAATCAAAATCCCAAAGAAGAAAACGCCAAGAACCAGAGGGACGATTTCATGCCAGTTGAGAATCACCCAGCGGACATTCAACGCAATCGCAAGCGCCACCAGGCAGGCACCCAGGGTGATGAAGAAGGCGATCGTTCCGCGGCGGCGCGTAATCTTCTGCATGATCGTTAAAGTCTTCGAGGCAAACGAAAAGCCTGACGGCAGTATAGAGCGGATTTCCTATAAGAAATCGCTCCAGCCGTCAGGCTTCAGGGCAGGAGAGGGACGTGAAGCGCTTTAGGAAGACTGTACGCCTGCTGGACGTGGATCGTCGGGATCGAATTGGGCAATCTTGATCTGGCGCGCAAGCCCTAACTTTTTCAGCAACCAGATGCCGTAGAAGTTGGGATCGAATTCGTACCATGTCAGTCCATGCCGAGCAGATACCGGATGTGCGTGATGGTTGTTATGCCATCCCTCGCCGCCGGTCAGCAGTGCAACCCACCAGCTGTTGCGGGAGTCATCGCGAGTCTGGAAGCGGCGGGAACCCCATAAGTGGGTTGCAGAATTAACCAGCCACGTGGAATGAAGTCCGACGGTGACGCGGAGAAATACGCCCCAGAGAACCCACGGCCATCCGCCAATAGCCAGCAAAATCAGTCCCTCAATGGTCAACGGGACCCAGTGGTACTTGCTCAACACAACATAGAAGCGATTCTTCGCAAGGTCCGGTGCGTAACGGGCCAGCATCGCGGTCTCAGTGTGCAGGGCCTTACCCTTTAAAATCCAGCCAGCATGCGCCCACCAGGCTCCCTCGGTGGGTGTGTGCGGGTCGCCGACATGGTCGCTGTACTGGTGATGTACGCGATGCGTGGCTACCCAGAACATCGGTCCGCCTTCCAACGCTGTTGTGGCGAAGATGGCCATGACATACTCCAACCATTTGGGAACTTTGTATCCGCGATGCGTCAGCAGGCGGTGATAACACATTCCGATTCCAACGTTGATGGCCAGTATGTAAGTAATGGCGAAGACCGCCAGTGCGCTCCAGCTGAAGAAGAAAAAAGCGGCAATCGCTCCGGCGTGAAAGATGGCCAGGAAAATGGCTGTGGTCCAGGTGACGCCTTTATCCTGGGTTGCGCGACCCAGCACTGGAAGCGACGGCTTGGTGCGCGCGGTGGTGGCTGGGGGCATGAACACAGGAACGGCTACCGGAGTTCCTACAAAGGAGGCTTCGGCGGTCTCTATCGCTGCAGAGGAAAGGGGAGAAGTCGCGATGGAGTCCATCTCGACGGTTTCGTTGGATATGGGAGCCACGCAGTACCTCAAAGGGGAGAATGAAATCGTTTGCTAATTCGAGGCTAGCAGCGGCGGAGAACGACGAATGTAAGACTTTTGTAATTGCCTCTGGTTTGAAGACTTCTGGTTGTCGAGAGGCTCGGTGGAAGCGGGTTTAGTACTTGTGCTCGCAATGAAAATGTGTTGCGATTTGCGATTGGTTACTCGGCAAAATCTACGTGGACCGGATGAGGAATCACGCCGCGTTCATGTCCCATGGCCAGGAGCCGGCGGATGGCTTCTTTTCCGTCTTCGCCGTAGTCCAGCGTGCGCTCGTTGACATACATACCGACAAAACGATTCGCGGAAGGGGTATCAAGATCACGGGCATATTGCATGGCATGCGCGAGAGCCTCCTCGCGATGTTGTAGCGCGTAGCCGACACTGTCGCGCAACGCCCGATTCATCATGTGGTGGACGGGTGTGCCAAGATCGCGCCGAATTGCATTGCCTCCCAGTGGGAGCGGTAGACCTGTCTGTTCGCGCCACCACGTTCCCATATCGAGGATGCAAGTAAGACCGTCGCGGGCGTAGGTGAGTTGTCCTTCATGGATGATGAGCCCGGCATCGTATTTGCCGGCCAGTACCTGGGGAATGATCTGATTGAAGGGAACCAAATCCGTAGCGACGCCGGGAAGCGCCATCTGCAAAACCAGATTGGCCGTGGTCAGCTGGCCTGGGACAGCAATGCGTAGCCGCCGAACTTCATCTAAGGAGTAGGCACGTTTAGCTACGATCATCGGGCCATAGCCTTCGCCAACGCTGCCGCCACAGGGCATCAGCGCATATTTGTCCTGAACATAGGGATATGCGTGGAAAGAGATTGCTGTTACGTCGTAGAAGGCTTCGCGCATGGCCTTCTGGTTTAGCGTTTCGATGTCGGTCAGCGTGTGAGTAAATTCGTAGCCGGGGACGGACACTTTGCCGGTAGCCAATCCGTAAAACATGAAAGCATCATCCGAGTCCGGACTGTGCGCGATACTGATCTGCTGAACTGCCGCTGTCGTCTCCATTGCCATGAACACTCCCCATAATTAAGAGTAAAGCAGGGTAGGAAAGGAAATGGTGACTGGGCCCAAAAAATCCCTAGAAAGCCTATGGCATGCGCGCCGTTTGAGCATGCTGGCGAATGGATTTTAGCGGTCTGGCATCAAGCGACTTGATCGGAAGACATGATCGACCGATGCCGCGCACTGCTTCTCTGGGTTTGTACCAGCACAACGACGGATACGCCAAGCAGCAGGCACTCCAACAAGTAGTTGTATCCGTGCGGCAGGCGCCTTGTGATCCGCGCGCCGCGCTTCTCGACTGACTGCACCGGAACTTCCGAACTTTCCGGTATCACGGTCGAATGGACGTCCGTCAGCGGCATCTCCGGTGTTTGAATCGGTTCTGCCATCGCTTGTTCCGACGCCATCATCTCCAGGGCAACCGGGTCGATGAGGCTCGGGCTAATTTCGGCGATTTCGGGTTCGCAGTGTGACAGCGCGATTTCTACGAAATTAGGCTGTGCAGACAACTCGCTTCGATCGATCGTCTCATCCACATGTATTAAAGACAGCTCGCCGCTGGTAAGCGGGGAAGACTGTAAAATTCTGCGCGCCGTCCAGAGCAAGGCGAGACACAGCACAAAAACAGCTGCCATGGTCGTAACGTATAAGATCTCCATCGCAATCACCTGTTAAGGGGAAATGAATGCTAAAGTGCAGCCATCATAGCAAATTTGTCTTATTTTTGAATGGAACTTTACGCAGTCATTGCAGGGTGAGGGAACCAACATAACAACATTTCAACGCTACTGCGAGACATCTCGGAGCAGCAGGACTGCACACGCTGCCGGCTGAATAGGCTGACGGATCGGAGTAGGCAGCGGAGGTTTCTACTATTCTTCGCCTTTCGAGGTTAGCTTAGCGATCTCAATCGCTGACAAGCTTCGGCCAAGTCTTCCTGCTTTTTTGCGTAGCAAAACCGTAGCAGATTTTCGCCGCGTCCTTGGGTGAAAAACGCGGTTCCAGCAACGGCCGCGACCCCACTGCGGGCCAGAAGATTGCGTGCCTTTTCCTTTGCTGTACCGCCGGGGAGCCGGGATGCGTCGGCGAGGATGTAATACGCGCCGTCGGGAATCGATGGCGTCAAGCCTGCAGCCATCAATGCTTCCACGAGTTGATCGCGCAGTTGTTCATATTCTTTGGCCAGATTAATGTAATAACTCGGTGGTAGTTCCAACAGGCCGGCGGCCGCTCCGTGCTGCAAGGGTGCGGGTGCACACACGTAAGCGATGTCGTGAAAATATCCGATGGCTGGAATCCATTGCGGATCGGCGGCTAGATAGCCAAGCCGCCAGCCCGTGATGCTGAAGGTTTTTGAGAAGCCGGACATGGTGATGGTGCGTTCTGCCATACCTGGAAGCGATGCGAAGCTAATGTGTTTCGCGTCGCCGCAGAGGAAATATTCGTAAATTTCATCCGTAATCACAAAGAGGTCGTATTGCTCAGTCACACACGCAATCGCCTCCAGTTCCTGTCGGCGAAACACCTTGCCGGACGGGTTGCACGGTGTATTGATGACCACGGCGCGCGTCCTGGAAGTGATCGATTGTTTCAGGCGATCGAGATCCAGCGTCCAGTCGGGAGCGTCCAGCAACACGGTTACCGGAGTCAGCCGCTGAGATAGCAGCGTATTTCGGTGGTATCCGTAGAAGGGCTCAAACAGCAGGATTTCATCTCCCGGGTTGAAAAGCGCCATACAGGTGGCGAGGAATGCGCCAGTCGCCCCAGCAGTGACCAGGATGCCAGATTCTGGATCGCATGTAAGCCGGTTGTAGTCGGTTAATTTTTTAGCGATCTCAACGCGCAAGTTGGAAATACCATCCAGTCGCGTGTAGATATTTTGCCCATTCCGAATCGCGGCGATGGCGGCCTCGACCACTGGAGGTGGAGGGTCCGTATCGCACACTCCCTGGGCCAGATTAATTCCCTGGATACGATCGCATTCCACGGACATAGCGCGAATCTCTGACTGCAGGATGTCTGCAGAAAGTTCGCTGAGAGCGAGTTTTGAGGGAAGAAAAGGGGTATGCGTCATCGCTGGACCAGTTATGAACTATTGCAGTTTATCGACTTTGGCGGTGTCTGGCCACGAATGAGGCGGTGAAGTCTAAGGCTGCAAAGGAAACCCAACATTCAGCAGGATTTATCACGATTTGAGAGCAAATTCATCTTATTTTCACGCGAATACCTTAAGAAAGAGACGTGCCTCCGAAAAGCACAAGGGTAGCCTGAATATTTGGCGCTCGTATCTTTCGATCTCGATACTTAAGAGGGACTCTCAATGATTCGTCGATTTCTCGCGCTGGCCCTGATTACCACTGCAAGCGCATTTGCGCAGCAGGTTACGCTGACGGGCGCTGGATCTACTTTTGCCAATCCGCTCTACTCCACTTGGTCCGGACACTATCACACACTTCATTCCAATGTGGAAGTTAATTATCAGTCGATTGGGTCCGGCGGTGGAATCCGCCAACTGATCGCAGGCACGGTGGATTTTGGCGCGACCGACGGTCCTATGACCGACGAGCAACTGGCGGAAGCACAGCAAAAACGCGGAACAGCGATTTTACATTTTCCAACCGCGCTGGGCGCGGCGATGCCCTCCTATAACATTCCCGGCGTGACCGCCTCGTTGAAATTTACCCCGGCTGCATTGGCGGGCATCTATCTGGGCAAAATCACGAAATGGAATGATCCAGAGATTCAGGGCCCGAATCCAGGCGTCAAGCTGCCGGACTCTAACATTGTTGTGATTCACCGTTCGGATGGTTCCGGCACCACCTACACCTGGGCTGATTATTTGTCGAAGGTTAGTCCGGAATGGAAGAGCAAAATCGGCGTGGGAACGTCGGTGAACTGGCCAGTCGGGTTGGGCGGAAAAGGAAATGAAGGCGTAGCCGGTTTGATTCGCCGTATCCCAAACTCGATTGGCTATATTGAACTCATCTATGCCGTCCAAAATCACATCCTGTATGGCGAAGTCAAAAATAGCTCTGGCAACTTCATTCAGGCGGACTTGAATTCGGTAACCGCTGCCGCTGCTGGAGCTACCAAGACAATGCCGGCGGACTTCCGTGTTTCCATCACGAATGCGCCGGGCGCGGGTGCCTACCCCATCTCCACCTACACCTGGTTGCTGATTCCGGAAAAATTGAGCGACATGACGAAAGCCAAAGCGCTGAAGTCGTTTCTGCGCTGGGGCTTGACGGATGGCCAGCAGTATTGCGCCCCCCTCACGTATGCTCCGTTGCCTGCCGCTGTTGTGCAGAAGGAATTGCAACAAATGAAGAAGCTGCAATACTAGGTGGCAGAACTATCAGGAGCAATCGATGGTCAACGCTGTACTCGCTACCCCTGAGGTTCCGTTTGAATCCAGGGGTTTGGATAAGAAACAGACATGGTGGGAACGTCTGCGGAAAGGGGATGAGGTCGCTCACCTCATCACCATGGCGGGTGGATGGTCAATACTCGTCATCACGGCGCTTCTGGTGCAGCACCTGTGGGTGTATTCGCGCCTTTCACGGCATGCTTTTGGTTGGCATTTCTTAGTCAGCAGCACATGGGACCCCGTCAATGGAGCGTTCGGCGCATGGCCTTTTGTCTACGGCACAGTGGTGACCTCGTTGCTGGCCCTGGCAATTTCTATTCCCATCGGGCTTGGCTCCGCGATCTTTCTGGCGGAATTGGCGCCGCGCAAGATCTCTGACGCACTGACGTTCCTGATTGAATTGCTGGCGGCGGTTCCCAGCGTCATTTATGGCCTGATCGGCATCTTTCTCCTGATCCCCGTGCTATTTACTGTGGTGCCATATTTTCAGAGGTTTTTTGGCTGGCTGCCCATCTTCAATGGAACCTTCTATGGTGTCAGTTATTTTTCCGCGTCCATCGTGCTTTCCATTATGGTGGTGCCATTCATTGTTTCCATCTCGCGGGAAGTACTGATCGCGGTGCCGGTGTCTCAGCGCGAAGCCATGATGGCGCTGGGCGCAACCAAATGGGACGTGACTTGGCGCGCAGTGGTGCCCTACGCACGGCAGGGAATTATGGGCTCCATCTTTCTTTCGTTGGCGCGTGCATTGGGCGAAACCATGGCTGTTACGATGGTGATCGGCAACGTAGCCCAGGTTTCAACCTCTTTGATGGCACCCGGCTACACCATTGCTGCCGTGATCGCCAACGAATTTACCGAAGCGACCGGCGATCTCTACCTTCATGCGTTGATTGAGCTTGGTCTGGTACTGTTCGTGGTGACCATGATCTTTAACGCGCTGGCTAGGCTGCTGATGCTGACCATGAAGGGGCATGAGGTGACCGGATGAATGCTTCCTACCCACCCCGCGCAGCGTCGTATCCGCCGATGTCCCGCAAGGTTACCAACATCGTCATGCTGACTCTGACTGGTCTGTGCACTCTGCTTGTGTTGTCTGTGCTATTGACCATTTTGGGATATTTGCTTTGGAAGGGCGCCAGTTCCCTGAACCTTGATTTCTTCACCAAAATCCCAGCGCCGGTAGGACAGGCGGGCGGCGGCGTAGAGAATGCCATTATTGGCACGCTGAAGCTATTAGCGTTGGCCACCGTCATTGGTGTTCCGATCGGCCTGTTGGGTGGAATTTATCTATCGGAGTTCGCGGGTGGATGGTCAGCGTTTACCATTCGCTACACGACGGATTTACTGAATGGTGTGCCGTCCGTAGTAATGGGAATTTTTGTCTATACCCTGGTAGTGTTGCCCATGCATCATTTTTCCACGCTCGCCGGCGGCATCGCTCTCGGTATCATGATGATTCCAATCGCTTTACGAAGCACAGAAGATTTTCTTCGAGCGGTGCCGCGCAGCCTGAGAGAAGGCGGCCTGGCGTTGGGGGCAAGTAAGTCAGAAACCATCTTGACCATTGTCATCCCGGCAGCGATTTACGGCATCCTAACTGGAATTATGCTGGATATTGCGCGTGTTGCCGGAGAGACAGCGCCTCTGCTGTTTACTGCCTTCGGCAATCTTTTTAACAGTCCTGGGTGGCTGCAGCCTTCAGCATCGCTACCGGTCATCATTTACACGTACGCTATTTCTCCCTATGACGTGTGGCACCGGCAGGCGTGGGCGGCAGGGTTCGTGCTACTCTCAGGGTTGTTGGTGATCAACATCATTTCCCGCGCGATTTTGGCGCGTGGCAAGAAATTATCACATGGGTAATCGGTAATCAGTGATGACAACCTCGATGAAGCCATTTGACCTAAGCCAACTTTCCAAAGCCCATGAAGTGCGTTTTGCGGCAGATGAACCGACCGATGAAAAGTTGCCCTGGCCACAGTTCACCGTAGCTGACCTAAATTTCTTCTATGGTTCCCATCAAGCCCTAAAGGGAATCAACCTGATTGTTCCCAACAAGCGTGTGATGGCGTTCATTGGCCCTTCCGGATGCGGCAAGACGACGCTTCTGCGAACTTTTAACCGGATGAACGAAACCGTACCGGGCACGCGGGTTGAAGGCAGCATTCGTTTGGGAGACAAGGATCTCTTCAGCTTTCCCGCGACCACATTGCGTCGTGTTGTGGGCATGGTTTTTCAGAAGCCTTCACCGTTTCCTAAGTCGATTTTCGACAACGTGGCGTATGGCTTGCGCCTCGACCCATCAGTTCGTCGCAATGAAATCGCTGATAAGGTGGAGCAAAGCCTGCGTCGGGCAGCTCTTTGGGACGAGGTGAAGGACAAGTTGCATCAATCCGCCAACGGAATTTCTGGTGGTCAACAGCAGCGTTTATGCATCGCGCGCGCGTTGGCAGTCGAACCGGAAGTGCTGTTGCTGGATGAGCCGTGCTCGGCTCTTGATCCTATCTCCACGGCAAAGATTGAAGATCTTTTATTTGAGATAAAAAACCTCTGCACCATTGTGATTGTGACCCACAACATGCTGCAGGCAGCGCGCGTCGCCGACTATGTTGGATTCTTCCTGAATGGGGAATTGATTGAGCTGAATCGCGCCAAACAAATTTTTCAAAACCCGGAAATGCAGCAGACCCAGGACTACGTCACTGGACGTTTCGGTTGATCACTTTCGCTCGCCTGATACCCTAGAGGCAATGTCCTCGCAGTCAACTCAAAAAATTCATCATGATAGGTTTGGCTCGCAGGGCGTGGCCTATCAAGCGCCTGGTCGAGTCAATCTGATTGGCGAGCACACGGATACGAGTGAAGGCTATGTGATGCCTGCGGCGCTCGATCTACGCACAATTTCCGTTCTGAGCCCGCGAAGCGATTCGATCGCAAATATCTACTCTGTCAATTTTGCAGAACAGGTCAGCCTTGATCTGCAGCATCTACCGTCGCGTCCACGCGGCCATTGGAGCGACTATCCCACAAGCGTTCTGTGGACGCTGGAGCAGCGGGGAATTCGGCTCCTGCGGCTTCGACCTGACCCTTTCTGGAAATGTGCCGCTGGGTTCGGGACTTAGTTCCTCGGCCTCCGTCGAGGTGGCTGTTGCCGTCGCCGTTCTCGCCCATGCGGAGATCGCGCTACCCAAAGCCTGAGATCGCAAAAATCTGCCAGTTTTCTGAAAATAACTTTGTCGGCGCGCAGAGCGGCATCATGGACCCGTTTACATCCTGCTGCGGAGTCGACAATCACGCGCTGCTGATTGACTGTCGCTCGCTCGCCTACGAAGCCTTGCCGCTTCCCAGTGAGGTGCTGCTGGTGATCTGCAATACCATGGTCAAGCATTCGCTGGCCGGTGGCGGAGAATATAACGCACGACGCGCCGAGGTGCAGGCTGGCGTGAGAATTCTTCAACAGCATGATCCCCACATCCATACATTGCGTGATGTCACCGAGGACGAATTGCGATCCCATGTGAACGAGATGCCGGAAGATATCTTTCGTCGGTGCCTGCATGTGGTCACGGAAAATCGACGGGTTCTCGAGGCGGCACAGGCGTTGAGAAATGGAAATTTTTCCGATTTCGGACGCATCATGCACGAGGCCCACATCAGTATGCGAGACAACTATGCTGCCAGTTGTGTGGAAGCCGATGTGATGGTTGAGCTGGCGGCGCGGCAACCCGGTTGCTTTGGCGCACGAATTACTGGCGGAGGCTTTGGCGGATGCACGATCAATCTGGTCGCTGCGGACCATGCGGACAAGTTTGTTGAGAATGTTCGTGCGGGGTACGAGGAAGCTACCGGAATACGAGCGGAGATTTATCGGAGTCGCGCATCCGATGGCGCTGGCCCGCTGCTGTCGGAATCGTAGGTGTCAATCGTGAATGCGGCCTTCTGCGGAGAAAAGGCCGCACTCATAAAGCGAGATATGCTCCAGCTTATTTCTGTGCCTGCCAGAAGGCCGCACCGCGATTTGAATAATCGATGCGCACGGTATTGATGGAATATTTACCTACCGGCACGGTGACATGGCCGCCGGAAACAGGCAGTGGATCGCCTTCGGGATGTTCCATCAGATTCGTAACCGTTGCGGCTGAGGCTCCGTCCGGAACGCTGATTTCAGCAGTGGTTTCCTTTCCCGCCCACTCGTAGAAGCGAAGCATCAAACTATTGCCATCCTCGCTCTTCTTCATCGCGGTCAACACCAGGTTTTCCGGTTTGACGGTGACGAAAGAATGCGTCGCGGGCAACTCGCCCGTATGCGCATCCACTTGCTCTGCACGCAAAGTGTAATTGAAATCAAAGCCGTGCAGAACGGTGTTCGCATCCCGCCAGCTACCTTCATGTGGATAGAGCGAATAGCGAAAATGCTGCGGACCTCGATCGGCATCGGGATCGGGCGACACTGGAGAACGCAGCAGGGAAAGCCGCAGCGTGTTTCCGATGACATCGTAGCCATATTTTGAATCGTTGATCAGGCTGAAGCCATGGTGGCCGTCGCCGAGATCGCCCCATCGCTGCGCGGAAACCTCATATTTCGCTTTGTCGACTGAATTATTCCGAGTCGTGGGCCGCTCGATGGTCCCGTAAGGAATTTCGAAGGTTGCGGTAGGCGCGCTAGCGGTCAGGCTAAAAGCAGCCTTCAACAGAATGTGCGTTTCGTGCCAATCCACGTCATTGACCACATCGACCCGTTGCAGGCCGGCATAGAGAATGATGTTCTGCACGAATGTAGATTTATCCCAATGGCGGGTGACGCGAACCACACTGCGTACTGGACCCTTTTCGACCAATTGCACACTATCCGCAGACGTGATGTCTGTTTCATGCTTCACGAAATTTCGATTGATGTTCCACGCATCGTATTCCCTTGGTGTGTCGACAAAGGCTTCCAGCTGGTTGCCGCATTGATGCGCAGCAATGCTTTCGAAGTGGCTTTGTTTGTCATAGAGACTATTGATGCAGCCGTTCTTCGGGTCAACGACGACACGCAACATGGAATTTTCCATGGTGGTGCCATGAACTTCAAGATCACTGACTGCCCGATGCGCACCCGGGACAGCGTGGAGTACCGTATATCCAATCGAGGGAACATTTTTCGGCTCCAGCAACAGGTGATAGGTGTGGGTACTGGAATCTTCCGAAAGAATTTGCGTCAGCACGGGCCTGCCATCTGCATCCAGCACTGTGATGCCATTCGGCTCAGCCTGCGGCATTTGCACATCCACTTTCACAACATCCGTGCGGTTCCAGCTCAATGGATTCCAAAGAAGTATGGGGACACCCGCGTGCGCACTGGTGTCGATATGGCTGTCGATGTCGGCGAGTGCGTTGTGGGTGGCATCCTTGGCTGTTGCATGCACCACGTTGAACTGTTTCTGCGCATCCTTGTAAATCACGCCAATGCCGGAGCCGGCAGCGAGATCGTGGAAGCCATTAAATAGTTGCAGTTTCCATGCAGCGGTAAGCTGTGTACCGGGATAGTCGAGACCGCCAAGCCACGCCAATGAGGAATATTTTTCGGCGTTCAGCAACCACTCCGATCCGTGGCGGAGATTCCACTTATGCTTGGCCTGCGTGGTGTATGTACCACGATGAAACTCGAGATAGAGTTCGTCGTTCCAGACGGGAACCCAGATTTTGCCCGCCGTGGGCTTCGCTACCTGCGCTTTGCCGGCCGCCAGAGTCTCGTAATTCCATGTCGGGGCATCGGCGGTGTCGACCTGCTTGGCCATGGTGTCAAAGAAGGTTTGTGACGGTCCAAATTCAAGGTGCGGGTATACCTTATTGGATTCCATCCATCGCATTCCGCTGTCGAGCATGTCGCGCGTGGGGCCGCCACCGTGATCGCCGATTCCGTAAAGATGCAGCAGTTCGTTCTGTCCGGGATTCAGATCGACCGCTCGTGCCAGATCGGTGGCCATGCGCACGGGCTCAATTTGATTGACATAATCGTGCGGGAAGTAAGTGAGGACGCGACTGCCATCTGGAGACTGCCACCAGAATAGTTTCAGCGGAAGTTGATTGGAGTCATTCCACGCCATCTTTTGCGTGACGAAATAATCAATGCCAGATTTCTTGTAGATTTGCGGTAACTGCCAGTTGTAGCCGAAGGAGTCAGGATTCCATCCCACCCGCACGTCAACTCCCAGATTCTTTTGGAAGTAACGTTTCGCCACCAGAATCTGCCGTACCGTCGATTCACCGTCGGGAAGGTTTAGGTCGGGTTCAACCCACATGCCGCCGACTACCTCCCAGCGGCCTTCCTTCACCCGCTGTTGAATCTGTTTGAACAAGTCGGGATATTTGTCCTGCATCCATTCGTAATATTGCGCGGCGGATTGGGTATAGGTGTAGTCCGGATATTCATCCATCAGCTGCAATGCGGTGGAAAAGGTACGTTTTACCACGTCGACAGTTTCGGTCCAGGGCCACAACCATGCGGCATCGATATGTGCATTGCCCGTCATGTGTACGGTGTATTGCTGCAGTGCGGGTCGAAGTGTCTCCAGCTTCGTCTGTGCGTGCCGAAGCGAAGCATCGAAGGCTGCCTGATCTCCTTTATCGAGCGCAGTCAAATCAACCGTAGTGGCAGCGGCGTCCAGCGCTTTTTGTTCTGCGTCCAACGTGTCGGCGACGTGAGTGACGGCTGGAAAAATGGCGGCAGCGGACTGCAACTCCTTGCAAAAATCACCTGGGTTCGGGCGGTCGCTAGGAAGGACAATGCGCACATCTGGATTGGGAATGTATTTGCCATCCTGCGTCTCCATAAATTTCACGGCAACTAGAATCTTGTCTCCAGGTTTCGCCTGATTGAAAAGTACCTGGTCTTCCAGATCGCTTCCCAAGGCGACGCGGCTACCGTTGTAATACAGGATCATTGGGACCGGACCGTTGGCACTGGCTGTGATGTGGAACCAGATCTGAGATCCGCTGACATCGTAGCCATTTAAATTTTTGGGAACCTCAATCCAACGGCGCAGCCAGAAAGCCTCCTTCGGCGCTTCGAAGGGAGTTTTAATGGTCTGCCAGCCGCTAGCGTCCAGGTCGGGTCGTTCGCCGTGGGCAACATCCGCCAGATGGTATTGCCAATCCCTCGCTGAGATTGAATCGAACGTAGACAACCGATCGATCACCTTCTGCGCTTGGGGAGAAAATGTGTACGGATCGATGACCGCAACTTGAGCCAGAGCTACCGCTCCGCTTGTAAGCAGAGCGACGAGAGTGAGAAGAAGCACACCAAACTGTAGTAGGGAAACAAACGGAGAACGAAAGGCGATGCGTTTCAATTGTCACTCCATCGGAGGGAATTTTTCACTGCGTTACAAAAATACACCAAAACGGCGCTTTCTATCCGCTCGGATCGCCGACGAATCGAAAACTTTCTCATGCCGGTGATTTCTCTAGAAGACAGTAATTGGCAGTCAGCAGAACCAGGCAAATCCAGAACACATCGGCGCCCAGTAAATGGACAATCTGGAGCCATGTGGGTGCCTGCAGCAACACATCGAAAACTCCAAGTAAATATTGCGCGATCAGCGTTGCGAGTACGGCTATGCCGAGTGTGCGAGTTCTTGTCGGCGCTGTACGACGGAACGATTGCACCAGCAGCCACGCAATGAATGCTCCCGGCGATAAACGCGAGGGCGGGATGAACCCAGCGCAGACGCAACAACCAGGGAGATGCTGAAGAAAAATCCTGCTGGAGTCGCGGCAGCGAGCGAGGACGAGGGAAACAGCGTATCTCCCAAAGCTGCCAAAGAGCCGGACACTCCTACCAACAATGTTGCGAGAATTCCCAAAGCCGGAAACGTCAGCATCCCACGCCTAAGCGTGGTCGTGGCACGGGTGTGCGGTCTCGAAAGGAATTCCGCCGCCAGCGCTAGCGCCGCTAATAGAAGGAGTGTGTTTGCGAAATGAAAGGATAGATACACTCCGCGTGCAGCAGACTGGTTATGCGCGACTAACGGCAGCAATACAAGCAGAGCACCGAGCAAGGCCTCATTCAACACCAACACCATGGCCGCCCCGGCGCCCCAGCGCGCCAGATGTCCGCGGCGGGTTGCACGCCATGTCCAGATCAGCAGCGCTGCGATCAGAATCAAAGATCCGCCGCTCATCAAGCGGTGCGTAAATTCGACGATGGTATGGAACTGCGGCGACTGCGGAATCGCGACGCCGTTGCAAAGCGGCCAGTGATCCCCGCAACCAGCGCCGGACCCAGTAGCGCGCACCACCCCTCCCCACAGGATGACGAGAACGTTATAGGCAAGCACGAACCAGGCAAAACGTCGAAGCGCGAGCGAAACACGCTGGGGGGTAAACGAACGATGGATGTCTCCAACCGTAGCTGTGGAAGCGGCATCGTCGGAGACGATCATCCTTGTCATCGGGTTCTCCAAGGGTTGATTATTTTGCGCACATTCCAACCCTGTATTGTAGGCCGACACGATCCACCATCGCGCCGGTTATCGGTTCAGCGGGCGATCCGTTAGCAGTTCCTTGTCGGAAAGCTCTTGCACAAGGTAGGTGCGATTTCCGAGCAATCCTTCAACGTGCTCGCGGTAGTCGGGCGGAAGAAAGAGAAACTTCCGCGGTCCATGCCCCCACATCGCAAGCAGCTGGGTATCGTCCAGAAAAATGTGTGGCGCATCCGGATAATATGACCCCCATAGCATGGAAGTGGTGCGTCCATTCACAAGGTATCCGCGCCGTTGCGTATAGAAGAGAATCGATGATCCATAGGACTGATCGCCGTACAGGAGAAGCATGTCATCTGGCGCAGCCATTTGATTGATGGTGTTGGCCATGGCGCGCGAAGAAAGCATCGGCTGAAAGCGGACAAAGGCAATATGTGCCGCCACCAAAAACATGGCTGCCGTCATTGCTGTAGTAAAGGTCGCGGTCAAATGTTGTTTGCGCACGCGGAAGCGCCATGCCAGGCTTGGTCCAAGCAACAGCGTGGCCGCTGCCAGCAATGCGGGCAAACGCAGTGCAGCAAAGGATGGGCCCGTTAGATCGAAGAAATGGGACATCGAAAGCGAGTAGCCGCCCACATCGCGGTGGGCGAGCAGCGCACCGATATCCGCGACATACGGCAAATGACGCGAAGCCCACAGTCCGTACGCCAGCATCACTGCCGCACCAAGGCCCACAACGGCGAACAACGCTTGTGCACCTTCCAGCCAGCGCATGTCTACGGCCTGCTCCGTGGCGGAGGAAGTCATCGCATCCGTTTCCAGATTGGCCAGCCCCACAGCCGTCAATAGAAGCAGAGGAAAGTATGCAGGGTAGGTGTAATACTCCTGATTAGTGGAGAGCGAAAAAAACAGCAGGATAAAACCACCGTAGAGCGCCAGCAGTAAGGATGTATTGCCACGGAAGTCCAGGTGCTTCCAGCGTTCCAATCTGAAGCGCTTGCCTGACGCGCGATTCTTGCGCCACGCAGCATAGAGGGTGGCCGGCCAATAGAGGCTCCAGGGAAAGAGCCAGACCAGATGCAAACTCCAAAATAGGTATCCAGGCAGCTTGTTGTAATCGTGCGGATAGCGTTTGCCGAGGAAACGCAGAACATGTTCATTGATGAAATAGAAATAAAAAAATCCGTGGACATTGCCTGGCAAAGGAATGTTACCGACAGGATGACCCTGATCGGGATTGTGCAATCCGGCGAGAATATGCCATGGTGCGGCAATCAATAGAAACAGTAGCGTTCCTTTGAACAAATGAAATTCTCGCCAGCGCCGCCATTGCCCCGTCAGCAAAAGATATGGGATTGCGCCACCCAGGAAAAATACCGGCGCAATCAACCCCTTGGCGAGCATAGCTAACGCCAGCAAGGCATAGGTACAGTACATGCGCGTCGGCTGGCGGTCTTCCAATCCGGTCAGAAATAAATAAAGAGCCAGCGCGATCAGTAGGGTCAGAATGGATTCAGGAATGAAGTAGCGGGTGAATAAAAAGGTCCCAATCGAGGTGAGGAAGGCAAGCGCGGCGTAGAAAGCGGCTCGTTCGGAATAAGCGCGCCGACCCCACAGTAATGCCAGAATCGCGCAGCCCAATACCGCCAGTGCCTCGGGTAGATGTGTCGCGAAGGCATTGAAGCCGAATAGTTTGAAATCAATCGCAACTAGCCAGTATGGCAGCGGAGGTTTCTCCAGGTAGCGGATACCATCCACCATCAGGGTGACGACGTGGCCCGTAAGCGCCATATGCTGGGCCGCCTGCGCATGGGTGGCATCGGCATCGTCCAGCAAAGATGGTGTAAACAACGCAGCAAAGTAGACAGCCACGAATACAGTAAGAATCAAAATCCATTCGGCACGTCGTGAGAGCGGAAAGTTAGCCGTCGAGTTTGAGATCCCGACCCTGGCGAGGGGTGGCTGATTGGAAGAATTCAAAGGTTGCATGCGCATATTGAGAAGCAAACTTAGAATAGCAGTCCAATCTTCGCCACTTTTTCTGGGATTCGTGGCATTCTGCAAATGTGGGTACCGTTCGAGCACAGGAACTGACAACATACGCGGCCGTTGATATCGGGTCGAACTCCGTTCGCCTGAAAATTGCCGCCGTGCACAATCACCGGCTGAAAACATTGCACGAAGACCGAGAGATCACCCGGCTGGGCGAGAGCGTCTTTGAGAGCGGAGTCGTTTCGCCGGAATCGATGGCGACGACCATCCGCGCTCTGCGACGATTTCATCGCGCCGTCCAGGCACATGCTGTCGACCAACTTCGAGTGGTGGCGACCAGCGCCATCCGCGACGCGCGCAATCAACAGGCATTTCTCGCCTGGGTGCACTCCGCAACCGGCTGGAAGGTGGAGATTATCTCCGGTCTGGAAGAAGGCCGACTGATTCATTTAGGCGTCGTCTCGAACGAGCCTGCCGCGCGGGGTCGCTGTTTTCTTGTTGATTTGGGAGGTGGCAGTTGCGAAATCACTTTTTCTGAACACAGTGCGATTCGGCAGATCGTCAGTCTCCCACTTGGCGCGGTTCGGCTTACCCGGGAGTTTCTTCGCCATGACCCGCCAACACCGGAAGAAATAGCGAGGATGCAGGGATGGATCCGGCGAGAATTGCACCGCGCGGAACAGCAGATCGGATACGAGCGGGTAAGCGTCTTTGCGACATCTGGGACGGCGGCAGCGCTGGCTGCTGCCGCACGCGCGGCCACCAAATCAAGTTTTAAGCCGGATGCAAAACCAGGTGTCCGAGCATGGGACCGCACGCCGACCGCAATGGTTCGCAAGCTTGCCGACAAATTGAGGCGGATGTCCGTGTCACAGCGCAACGCTGTTCCCGGGATCGGACCGAAGCGATCGGAAATCATCGTCGCGGGTGCGCATGTCTATGCGGATCTGCTGGAGCGGCTCCACCTGCCGGGCTTCCGCTACTCCCCCATGGGATTGCGCGACGGCATCCTGGCACTGATGCTGGCTGAAGGCGATACCCGCACCTCCGCACATCAGCACTTTGAGCAGGAACGGTGGGCCAGCGTTCTGGGGCTATGTCGTCATTACGGGGTCGACCCGAAACGGCAGGAACCGGTGGTCCAGTATGCGACGCAATTGTTTGAAGACTTAAAAAGCGTTCACCAGTTGTCGGCGGACTATAAGTTGTGGCTCCAATCGGCAGCCATGATGCACTCGGTTGGGAAATTTATGAACTACCAGGGTCATCACCGACACACCCAATACATTATTGCCAACTCGGAACTGTATGGATTCACTCCAGAACAGCGGGTGATCGTTTCCGCCATTGCGCGCTATCTTGGGAAATCCAGGCCCACACCGGCGGACAGGGTTTTGCGCTTCATTCCAGTGGAGCAGCACGTCAGTGTGCGACGGGCGGCCGTGCTATTGCGAATAGCTGTGGCGTTGCACCAGAACCAGTCCAGCGGGGTGCCTCGTTTTCGCATTCGTGTGACAGCGAAGAGAGTTTCGATCACGCTGATGCCGGGACGAAGAGGGGCGGATCTGGAATTGTGGGCGTTGCGAAAAGAAGTCGACTATTTTCGAGAAATTTTTGCTCGCGATCTTTTCGTATCTTTGGACTGAATGGCCCGCAGCAGGCGTGGATCGAGCAGCCATTGCAGCTTCGCAGACCCGCGTTGAAGGGTAAGGGCGGCGATTGCACCTTTACGTACTCGAGCGATTGGATTGATCGCGGATGGCGAAAGCAAGCGATTCAGATACACCGGAAGATTGGGATTATGGCCCACCAGCAACACCTCTTCCTGCTCCGCCACGCTGTCGAGCAGGCGCTGGAAATCACCCCATGTCCCGTCCGGAGCCAAGGCTTGCGATAGCTGGATCTTTTTTTCATAGCCGGTTTCCGTTCCCACCAGCGCGGCAGTCTGCAAGGCGCGTTTCAAGGGACTGGAAATTACGGAATCAAATTGTACCTTCAGTGAATTTAAGGTCCGACCTAACAGTATGCACTGCCGTTTTCCTTCCTTGTCGAGCGGCCGCTTGTGATCGAGTATGGGATTTATTTTTCGTTGTCCTGCGCTGCCATGGCGCAATAAATACAAATTCATAGTCCGTCCTAATGGTTCAATTTCCGTCGCATCCGCTCTGCCCGCATATGGAGCCGTAAAGTCCAATGCGACGATTAAGAAATGATAAAGAATCCGGCGACGCTACAGGATTGGATGCCGAAAGCAGCGCAAAGGCGTCACACACGGATGTTGCGGGCACACGCGTCTTTAGAACATGCAAAATTGTACCAACCAGTTGTAGCACAGACCACTGAAAAGGCTCCGCTAGGCGCCCCGGTGCCTCCACACTTCAGCGACCAGCAAGCCTCCAAGATACTGTGTGACTTCACTTCTATGAAATCCGTGATCGCGGAAGGCTTTGGAGTAGTCAGGGAGTCGCTGGACATGCAAACGCGTCAGCATGCTAAAGGAAACATACAGGGAACGAACCACCAGGCGAGCTGCAGCGCATCGCCAGCCCTTTTCTGGGATGGAAAATTCTGATACCAGCCAGATAGCATTGTCGGTCAGGCACGGAACCAGTCGCTCGACCAAAGCAGAGACGTCGACATCGGTCAGGCAATCAAGAAAAAAATGTGAGACAACCAGGTCATAGTCTTTGGCGGTTGGCAGGAAGTGACGAAGGTCAGCATGAATCGTATGCAACCGCAAATCAGCCTCGGAGCAACAGCGGCTCGCTCGATCTTGAAGTACTGCCAACATCGCTGCACTCGCATCGACTGCATCCACCTGAAGGGTCGGGTTTGCAGCCAGGAGGTGCGCTGTAAAACGACCATCCCCATCGCCAAGGACCAGGGCATGGCGCGCTTGGGAACATTGCGAGAGGAAGCGAAGGCGACAGCGCTCCAGCATGGGCCCGAAGCTTACATACTCCATCCAGCGATAGACGCGGGCCAGGGGATCGAAATTTGGAGGATTGCTATCCACGGAATCGATGCATGGGGCATGCCGTCTTCAAAGTAGGTGAAGGAAGAATACCAAGGGTGTCAGCAGGGCTCCGTCAGCCAGAATGCGCAGCGAAAGCGCGCTAAATCGTCTCGTTTGGCGGATCAGCGTGACAAATAGAAGGGAACTGAGCGCTACAGCCGCAAATACGGGCCACGCTGTTCTTGCAGCAGGAAAGCACGCGAGCAATAGAGCCAGCGTTCCTAGGATCGTGGCGAACGCAGTCAAATGATTGCCCAAAAAATTCGTCAGTACTGACGGACGTGTTGCATCCTGTTGACCCTCGCTTTCGTGCGAACAATTCTGAAAAAAAGGATCGGGCACGCTATCGCGCTGAGCTTCCGCATCTTCCCATGTCTGAATTGCAACGCAGTTGAGCCAGCAAACGGCTCCGAAGGTTAGAGTTGCCGACAGCAATAGACTGCGTCCTTCCTGCAGCCTCGTCCAGGTTGGTACCGCCGTTGCGATGGAAAACAGGAAGCCAACGAAGAATTCTTTCGAAAACCGATGTTTTGCAGGACGATTGTGGATCAGAAGAAAATACGCGGTACCAATCAGACATAGAACGACATCATCGGTTCGTACTGCAGCCTCCACGCGGAAAAAAATTAGATACGCCAACGGAATCGCGGCCGCAATCCAGGCAATAACAAACGCTTTGCGATGCCGAAGGTAAAACCAGTGGCGATCCCGGAGAGTGGTTATATCTGTCGAACGCCATCCATCGAGCAGGCGATCCGCGACATAGACGCACCATGTTCCCAGGGCCAGCGTGATCAATGCAGTCCATGGAAGACTGAGACGAAAAGCCGCGGCAAAAAACCAGCACCAGACAACGGCCACCGTAGGCGCATCCAGGCTCAGCAAATGCCACCACAGACCTAGCCTGCGAATTGGCAGTGCACGGATATCCTGTCTGGCAGCGGAAGTTTGAATTGAGGGCGCGCTGGTGATTGGGCTGGCTGGCATATCAACGAGTCACAGTATAAAAATACTGCGAATGAGCCCGACGGCAAAATGACTCTATTTGTATTCGACGCACCCAGAAACCTCCAGGTTTCTAATGCGACTGAATTCATTTTCATTCAGATGTAAGAAATCACTCAGGGGTGGATTCTTTTTGGGCTGTACGCGAGCTCTTGCGGACGGTGGTTTTCCTGGCTGCGGAAGCTTTTATTTTTGGCTTCGGTTGAGATTGCGCCGACTCATTCTGTTTTCCCAGCAGAGGTGCCAAGCCGTTACCATGCGCTGCTGCGGCAGGATCGGCAATCGATATGGTTGCTGGCTCTGAGGGAATGTCTCGGACGCTCGCTTTGTCTTCCGCCAGTCGAATCAGGAATTCCTGTGCATCGAACGGTGGAACCACCTTTCCAGACCGATTTCTGGACCGTACATATTCGCCGGAAGGCAGAAGGAAGCGCGATTCAGCGGTATCCGCCAGATACGCCCCGAGAATTTCATTGTGGATGCGCTGTCGCAGTTGCGGATCGAGAATCGGAAAAACAACTTCACACCGCTCAAACAAATTGCGGGGCATCCAGTCAGCACTTCCGGCATAAATCTCTGGTTCGCCGCCGTTGAGGAAATAGTAGATGCGGCTGTGTTCGAGGAAACGGCCGATTACCGAGCGTACGCGAATATTTTCACTCAACCCCTTGACCCCCGGGCGCAGAGCACAGATCCCGCGCACTATCAGGTCGATCGATACTCCGGCTTGAGAGGCTGTGTACAAGGCATCGATGACACTTTGCTCCAGCAGCGAATTCATTTTGGCGATGATGTGCGCTGGCTTGCCTTCGGCGGCGTGTTTCGCCTCCCGGTGAATGCGCTGGGCGAAGCCCTCGGCCAGATTCAATGGGGCCACTAGCAGCGGGGTATAGTCATCTGATTCGGAGTGGGCCGTCAGGTAGTTAAATACGTTGTGGACAGCATTCGTGAGGGCTGAATTTACAGTTAGCAGGCTCAGGTCGGTGTAGAACGATGCGGTCTCCACGTTGTAATTGCCCGTTCCCAGGTGGACATATTGCCGTATCGCTCCATCTTCGGGATCGCGGCGAACCAGCAGCGCCAGCTTGCAATGCGTTTTTAATCCGACCGTACCGTAGAAGACCTGGACCCCGGCATCCTCCAGATCGTGCGCCCAGCGTATGTTGGAGGCCTCGTCGAAGCGGGCCATCAACTCCACGACGACAGTGACCTCTTTGGTTTGTGCGGCCTCGCGCAGGGCCTGGAAGATGGGTGAATTGGCGCTGGTGCGATAGAGCGTCTGCTTGATGGAAAGCACAGCAGGGTCTTCAGCAGCCGCACGAATAAACTCGACCACGGCATTGTAGGAGTCATATGGATGATGCAGCAGAATGTCGTGTCGGCGAATTTCCGCGAAAAGATTCGTAGATTCGCGATGCAGCCGCAATCCACGCGGCACAAACGGCGGATATTTCAGCTCTGGTTTATCTGTTTTTGTATAAAGGTTCATCAGGCGAGACAGGTTGACAGGGCCGTCCGTGTAGAAAATCTGAAAATCATCCAGATCGAAGTTCGCCCGTAGCTGCTCGACAATTTCAGGAGCCGCATCGCTTTCGATTTCCAGCCGTACCGCATCTCCTTTGCGGCGATTATGCAATTCTGATCGCACGCTTTCGAGCAGACTGCGCGTCTCCTCTTCCTGTAAGTAAAGATTGCTGTTTCGAGTTACGCGGAACGCCGCACGAGACAGGAACTCATACCCGCGGTACATGGCTGCGGCCTGAGACTCAATCAGTTCATGCAAAAAAATGTAGTCGAAACTCCCTGGGGCAGAGGGAAGCGCGACCAGACGTGGCAGCGCGCGCGGGACAGTCACCACTCCCAACACCTGCGTCGAAGCCGACTTGCGCTTGCGATGCAGCAACAACGCCAGGCAAAGTGCCTTGTTCAGGACATGCGGAAACGGGTGCGCGGGATCGATGGTGATAGGTGTCAGTAGCGGGTCGACTTCGCTTTGATAAAAGGCAATCGCAAACTCGCGCTGGTTTTCGTCCAGATCTTTCCAGGCCCGCATGCGAATTCCTGCTTTAGCCAAAGCTGGCAAAAGCTGTTTGTTCCAGCATGTGTACTGGTCGGAGACAAACGCATGGGTCTTTTGGGCTAGAGAGTCCAGCGTCTGTTGCGGAGTCATCAAATCCGGACCCGGTTCGTTGTAGCCGTCTTCAATGCGCTGCAAAAGCCCGGCGACGCGAACCTCAAAGAACTCGTCCAGATTGCTCGCCGTGATGGCGAGAAATTTGACCCTCTCAAGCAGGGGGTTGGAATCGTCTTGAGCTTCCTCCAGCACGCGCCGGTTGAAATCCAGCCAGGACTCGTCCCGGTTGAAATAGCGTTTTGTAAAAATCGGAGTTTCCTGGCTTTTCAGTGCCATGCGTGGGTGCTCTTCTTCCGGTGATGCAACATTCCGCAGGTAAAACAGATATCTTTAGTGTCTCAAATCCCGCTGCGACAGGCTACCAATCGGTGATGACGGTCATGTAAATCCCGTCGACGAACTGCAATCCGGTATCCTAAAGCAGGACATTGTTCAACAAATGAGATCGTCGCAATGCGACGGCTGAAATAGAGCGAGGAGGGCCAGAAAAAGAACCGCATGATGGCAAGAATTTGCACTCTTCTGCCAGTTTTGTCATCTATTATCTAGCACCTACGTTCTGGCAACACCTGCTACGCAAACCGTCTTAATGAAAGAAATGCAAATACCTCTTAAAGCACGCCGTGGCTGTCTGCGATTTCTATTGTTCCTGGCCGTTGCGGCCGGTCTGAGCCAGTTTTGCGCGCAGGCGCAGGTGTCGAATTCCTATCAGGGTAGCGTTGTGCAGCAAAAGGCCACCGCCGAGGAATTGCCGCTGTCGCTGGACGACGCCATCCAGATGGGATTGAAGAACAACCTGGGTGCGATTCTGCAAAATATCAGCGTCAAAACGGCTGGCGGACAAAAATTGCAGCAGTTGCAGGCTTTGCTGCCGACGATTACGGGCACCGCACAAGATTCGGTGTCGCAAGTGAACCTGCAGGCGGAGGGGCTACGGATTCCAGGATTTCCCGCCGTAATTGGACCGTTCGGTTATACGGATTTTCGCGCCAGCCTCAATCAGGCAGTCCTGAATGTATCTTCTCTGCAGAATTACCTGGCGGCCAGACACAACTTTGAAGCCAGCAAGCTTTCCGTCAAAGACTCTCAGGATTTGGTCGTTCTGACCGTCGGAAACGCTTACCTCTTATGTCTTGCGGATGCATCACGCATCGCGTCGCTAAATGCCCAGGTGCAAACTTCGAAAGTGTCGCTGGATCAGGCCATTCAGAATCACCGCAATGGAGTGTCACCGCGGCTGGATGAACTGCGCGCACGTGTGGACTATCAGACCCAGGAACAATCCCTGATCGCTGCCACCGATCAGTATCGAAAAGATGAAATTGCTCTGGCGCGCACGATCGGACTGCCACTTGATCAGAAATTCAAGCTTACGGATCAGACTCCTTATGCCGAGTTTGACGCTCTGACCGTGGATACTGCGATGACGGAAGCGCTGCAAAACCGCAATGATCTGAAAGCTGCGCAGCAACAGGTACAGGCGGCACAGAAGTCGTTGTCCGCGTCTCATGCAGAGCGTTTGCCTGCGCTGACCGCCACAGTTGATTATGGCGAGATTGGCGTGAATCCAAGCAATTCATACGCGACTCTGAATGCAACCGGCAAGGTCAGCGGGCCGATTTTTGAAGAGGGAAAATTGAGGGGTGATGCCAGAATTGCAACTGCTCAACTCGAACAGGCTCGCGCCCAGTTGAACGACCTGCAGGGTCAGATCCGCGCTGACGTGAAGGATGCGATTCTGGATATCGAGGCATCTGAGAAACTGGTTAGCGTTGCGCGTAGTAATGTCGATCTGGCAAGCGAAGCGTTGAAGGAAGCGCAGGACCGTTTTCAAGCGGGCGTTTCGGACAATCTAGCGGTATCGCAGGCACAGTCGTCCGTGGCGCAAGCCAACGACCAGTACGTTAGCAGCCTGTATCAGTTGAACGTGGCGAAACTCTCATTGGCGCGGGCAGTAGGCGTCGCGCAGACACGGTACAAGACCTATCTCGGAGGAAAATAATCGTGGCGGAATCGAGACCCGAAGAAACAATGCTAGTCGACCCAGCCAGCGGTCGAGCGGAAGAAAATCAGCGATCAGATGATCGTTCTTCTACCCAGAGCGACAGACGCCCGGATACAGACCGCAATCAAAAGGACGTGTCGCCGGAGGAAACGGAGCTGCATCATCCAGTGCCCCCCACGCGCAAGCGGTTTTTTATTATTGGAGCGGTCGTTCTGGTTCTGCTTGGAGTGGGTCTCTACTGGTGGCACTCGACCTATTACGAGAGCACGGATGATGCGCAGATCGACGGAAACCTGGTCCAGATCAGCGCCCGGATCAAAGGCTACATTTCTAAAGTCAACGTCCAGGACAACCAGCAGGTGCAACAGGGTCAGGTTCTGGTAGAGATCGATCCGCGGGACGCGCAGGCATCGCTGGAACAGGCCGAAGGATCGCTGGCCACTGCGAAAGCGAACTATGAAGCTGCGCTGGCGAATGTGCCGATTACTACTACGTCAACGGGCGCTACGCTGAGTTCCACCGCCGCCGGAGTGCAGGCTGCATTGTCCACGATTGCGCAGGCGGAAAAACAACTGGATGCGGCGCAGGCGCAAGTATTGTCGGCAGAGGCGGACAATACCAAGGCGCAACTTGACCTTGAACGCTATACCCCGTTAGTGCAGCGCGACGTTGTCTCCAAACAACAGTACGATGCTGTCGTGGCTACGGCTGCCAGCGCCAAAGCGAACGTCGCTGCAGCGCAGGCGAATCTGCAAGCTGCGCACGATCAGGTACGGGTTTCAAATGACAAGCTTGCATCGGCGCGGGCCGACTATAATTCCGCTGGATCGGGGCCTAAACAGGTGGCTGCGCAACGGGCCAAAGCCGATGCCGCTGCGGCACAGGTGCAGGCTGCGGAAGCCGAGCTTGAGACAGATCGTCTGAATCTGAGCTACACAAAAATCATTGCCCCTGATTCCGGCATCGTGAACCAAAAGACGGTGCAGGTGGGCCAATATGTGAGTGCCGGCCAAACGATGATGACGCTGATTCCGCTCACGAACATATGGGTCACCGCAAACTTTAAGGAAACACAGCTGGATCACATGCGTATGGGACAGCCGGTGACATTTAAAGTCGATGCGTACGGCGGCCGCACCTACCATGCAAAGGTCACGCAGATTGGCGGTGCCACTGGTTCAATGTTGAGCCTGTTTCCGCCTGAAAATGCGACCGGAAATTATGTGAAAGTTGTACAGCGTATTCCGGTTCGCCTGGATCTGACGGATCCGCGAGAGAACAACGATCATCTG
This sequence comes from uncultured Acidobacteriota bacterium, assembly GCA_963719625.1. Taxonomy (GTDB): domain Bacteria; phylum Acidobacteriota; class Terriglobia; order Terriglobales; family Acidobacteriaceae; genus JAKAAZ01. The sequence continues at coordinate 327,567 of CAVRDB010000026.1, read as the reverse complement.
TTGCGTCCTGGTATGTCGGTCACCCCCTCGGTCCGGGTAAAGAACTAGATTCCATTTCCACTAGGGCTGGATTGGATGACTCTGGGCAGGGCGTCACTCTGGTCTACATGAACTGTGCGGTGCACTCTCACATGGCCTCGAGAGTGCCCAGCTTTATATTGTCCGCTCACAGAACCATCTAGGCCATCGAGCAACTTCTTCGGTATCATACGTTCGTTGACTGTGAGAAGACCCTCCTCGATGCAATTCCAAGCTGGGCGTTACTTTCTTCTGGTTTCTTGTTCGCTGGCGCTGCTGACGCTAGCGGCATGTAAATCTTCGCCCCCCTCATCTCCTGGCTCTCCTACGCATCAGCAAAAGTTTGCACCGGAAGTTGCAAACTCTACAGTAGAACGCCAGTCTGTCAACGTTGTGGTGATCACGCTGGATACGGTGCGGGCGGACCATTTGCATTGCTATGGCGACAACAAAATCAAGACGCCCACCATCGATACACTGGCCAGAAACGGCGTGCTGTTTGAAAAAGCAGTTGCGCAAACGCCGCTGACGGGGCCCTCTCACGCGAGCATCTTTACTGGCGAAAACCCGAACGTCCACCATGTTCGGGATACCGGTGGGTTCGCGCTACAGCCGTCCTCGGTAACGCTGGCAACGATTCTGCAACGATCGGGTTGGGATACGGCTGGATTCATTAGTTCTGCTGTATTGAATCGGCAATTCGGCTTCAATCAAGGCTTTGCCGCCTACGACGATCAAATTCCGGAAACAATCGATAAGATTACGGGGCAACCGGCTGCCGCGCGTCCGGCCAACGTCACAGTGGATCATGCAATCCGCTGGCTAAATCAACAGTCTGGCAAGCCATTCATGCTGTGGCTGCATCTTTATGATGCGCACGAGCCTTACAATCCACCAGCGCAATTTCTCAAACAATATCCCAACGATCCCTATGACGCAGAAATTGCATTTGAGGATCAACAACTGGGCCGCTTTATGGAGGTTGTCGGAAAAAAATCTCCCGCCAGCAAAACATTGGTTCTCTTGCTTTCAGACCATGGCGAGGGTCTTGGTCAACACGGTGAAGACGGCCACGGAATTTTCCTCTATGACTCCACTGTCCGGATTGCCTGGATCATGGATGGTCCCGGAGTTCCCGCCGGGGTCCGCGTTCAACAACAGGCGCGCGAAATAGATGCGCTCCCCACCATCTTGGATTTGCTGAGTGGAAAAGCATCGTCAGCGATTCAGGGCACGAGCATGGTTCCGGCATTCTCTGGCAAGACTGTGCCAACAACCTATTCGTACGAAGAAACTCTGTACCCGAAAATCAATATGGGCTGGTCTGAACTACGCGGAATTCACACCGCTCATTGGATGTATATTCGCGCACCCAGGCCAGAGCTCTACGATCTCGATCAGGACCCTGGCGAACTAAAAAATGTGATTGCCACGCAGCCGAAAGTGTTTCGTGAACTGGAAGCCAAGTTGAAGCAATTGAGCCAGCTGGGGACTAGCGATACGGAGACGGTGGTGACTAAGCCGATGGATCAGAAAACGATCGACCAACTGCGGTCGCTGGGATACGTTGGCGGATCTTCGGACAGCAATATTCAGCTCAACGGCAAAGGTGCGGATCCCAAGGATCGCATTGGAGTACTCAGACTTTTCGATCGGGTTACGGGGCCGGAAAGCGTCAACTTATCCTCGGCGCGCAAGACTACACTACTCCAGCAAGCGATCCAGCAAGATCCAACCAATCCGTACCTGTATTCCACTCTGGCAGAGCAATATCGAGAAACAGGACAGAATGATCTGGCTGTGCAAACGTGCCTTTCGGCGCTGCACCATGGCGTTAAGAACGGCGTCATCTTTTCGTTGCTGGGAACCCTCTACCTGCATCAGGGCCATACGAAAGAAGCCATCGTTTTTTTTCAGCAGGGGGTCAACATTGATCCACTTAATTTGGAGAGGCAAACCAATCTCGCCAGCGCGTACAGACAAAACGGTCAAATCGCCGAAGCTGAGCGAATTTTCCGTTTTGTCAACGGAATCCAGCCGAACGCACCGGCCTACAATGGGCTCGGCATTATTGCGTTGAATCGCCACGATTTGGCCACGGCGCGTTCAGACTTCAACCACGCATTGCAACTGGACCCCTACAACATGGAAGCCGAATACAATCTAGGCTTGTTTTGTGCACAGACACATGATGCTCCTTGCGTTGAGACCGCATTTCAAACATTTCTCGCCAAAGCTTCTCTGGAGTACCAAAATGAAAAGCCGCAGGCCGAATATGATCTCGGCATGGCGTGCGCAGAAACAAAAGATATTCCCTGTGTTCGGACGGCGCTGCAGGCATTCCTAGCCAACACGCCTCCGCAGTATCAAGCTATCGTGCCGCAGGCCGAATATTATCTCGGTGTTGCCTGCGCAAGGCTGCACGATATTCCCTGCGCTAAAGTCGCTTTTCAAGCATTTCTTGCAAAGGCAACGCCGGCCTATCAAAGCATCGTTCCTCTAGCGCAATACAACCTCGGCATGGCCTGTACGCAGACGCATGATATTCCCTGTGCCCGGACAGCGTTTCGAGCCTTCTTGGCAGACGTTCCCCCGGCGTATCAAAGCTTAGTGCCTCAAGTACAAGCGGACCTGAACGCATTGCATTGATCGCGAAATTGCTTGATTTAAGCACGCGGCGCAATCGACCGGTGAAGGGCCTTATCTCCGGGACTGAAAAAAACTGCGAAGCAAATCTCCGCATTCTTCTGCCAAAATGCCGCCACTTAGCTCAATCTGATGATTGAGTTGAGGATGATTCAGCACAGTGAGGACGCTTCCCACAGCGCCCGCCTTTGGATCCAACGCGCCAAATACAAGACGCTCAATCCGCGCATGGATCATGGCGCCAGCGCACATGGCGCAAGGTTCCAGCGTGACATAGAGTGTGCATTGTTCCAGTCGGTAATTTGCGAGTGCTATTCCTGCGGCACGCATTGCAACGATTTCTGCATGCGCGGTGGGGTCATGGTCGCGGATCACGCGGTTCTGTCCGCGAGCGATGATCGTGCCATTTGGCCCACGGATCACAGCGCCGATCGGCACTTCTCCGGAAACCTGCGCCTCTTCAGCCTGCTCGAGCGCGGCGCGCAGCCACACTTCATCGCCAGAGCGCGGTGGTATTTCCATCTGCATAGATCACAGTCTACGCAATGGATATCACAAAGATCCCATGCTCTCAGATTCGCAGCGTGGAGCTTCCAGGACAATACAGCGTTTCCACAGCGTTCACGTGCGGTGAGCTTGACGCTGACTCCCGATACGGGCGATAGTATTCCTACACGGGAAAGGAGGGCGATCCATAGAATGAAAAATATTGAAGGAAGTTGTAGCAAATCACGTGAGGTGACTGGGGCTTAGGCGTCCACCGCCAGTCCTGACGGCAAGCACCACTATCGTCGAGGCCCACCTGCGGGGATGCCTCCGGTCAATCTAACCACTCACCGGCCACGGCCCGGTGTCTTATTGAAGACATCGGGCCGTTGGTTTTTCTGGCAATACATTCAGAAGGCTTCTCAATCCTTGGCGGCTCTATATCCCGCCTTCTGTGCATCAGCCGCGGACATAAATTGGCCGTGTTTGGTGTTGCCGTAATATTTGCCGCTGCTGTGGTACACCTTGGATTCGGTATTGACCCATACCATGCCCTTGGATTTTGCATTCGCAATATCACTGGAACTGACCGTGGAGTTCGTCGCAGCTGGTGTCTTCGCAGCAGTTTTCGCGGGTGCCGCTGCATGTTCCGGTGTTGCCGCTGGCGCTGGCTTTGTTTCTGCCGCTGCTGATTTCTTGGTCGCAGTGGTTGCCTTAGCTGTATCCTGCTTGGTCTCTACCGCTGCCGTTTTCGCGGTTTTCTTGCTTTCTTTTGTAGTCTTGGTTGCAGCCGTCTTTGTTTCGCTGGCTGTTTCCTTCGCGGCTTTCTTACTTTTGGCCGATGCTGTTCCAGTAGTGGCTTTGGTTGCATCCGTTGTTTGAGTGGTTGTGGCGCTGGCAGCCTTCTTTTTCTTGCTGGATGCCGAGGCTGAGCCAATCAATACTGAACCAGCGAGGATAGGAGTCAACGAGTAGAGAAGTAACTTTCGACGATCGATCATGGTGCCCCCGTACGTATTGATATCAATGCATTTACGATTAGGCCCGTCGCGAGAGCCTGTCAAGAGAAAAGTTCCGAATTAGCGAGAAAGCGTCAAAGCATTGCGACGCAAATGGATGCGCCGACACTACGTACGATCAATTCTTGCGCGACAAGCCATAGGCCATTCCATCCGGTTTGCTATCCATTGCGATGAATATGGAACTTGTTCAGTGACTCTTAACATGGCTATCTGTCGAGTTGGCTCGCACTACAATAGGGACATGGACACACTTGTCATCGCTGGCAAAGCCTTCCAGTCGCGGTTGATCGTCGGTACTGGAAAATATAAAGACGGAGCTGAAACGCAACGCGCGATTGAGGCGTCTGGAGCCGAAATGGTCACGGTTGCCGTGCGGCGCGTGAACCTGGATCGCAGTAAAGAAAGTCTTCTGGACTTCATCGATCCGCAGCGTTATTTCCTGCTGCCGAATACCGCCGGGTGCTATACCGCGGAGGAAGCCATTCGGGCGGCCCGGCTGGGCAGGGAAGTCGGACTTTCCGACTGGGTAAAGATTGAAGTGATCGGCGATCAAAGCACTCTTTATCCGGACGTGTTGGCGACCGTCGAGGCAACCCGCATATTAGTAAAGGAGGGCTTTACTGTTTTGCCATATACCTCAGATGACATTGTGGTTGCAAAACGGCTAATCGATGCTGGGGCTGCTGCCGTGATGCCCTTGGCCGCTCCCATCGGAAGCGGTCTTGGAATCCAAAATGCTACCACTTTGCGGATTCTTCGCGAACTTATCACAGAAGTCCCGTTGATTGTCGATGCGGGAGTGGGAACAGCTTCAGACGCAGCTTTTGCCATGGAACTGGGAGCAGATGCTGTTCTGATGAACTCCGGAATCGCGAACGCAGACAATCCTGTCTTGATGGCGGAAGCCATGCAACATGCGGTACTCGCGGGCCGGCAAGCGTTTTTGGCTGGCCGTATGCCCCGCAAACTCTATGCGACAGCGTCGTCTCCCTTGGAAGGCATCTCCCGCTAGCTACGTCGAAATTGGATGGGAAAGCACACGATGCGAGTCTTGGGAATTGATTGCGGCACCGAATGGACGGGCTACGGGATCGTCGAGACCGATCGCGCGGGCGAGTTGCATTCGATGGTCCATGGCGCAATCCATCTTTCTAAGCGCGATAGCCTCCCGCATCGACTGACAATCGTCCACAGCCGTTTGTTGGAGTTGATCGCAGAACATCAGCCGGAGGTTATGGCGGTGGAAGAGGTTTTTCACGCCGTTAATTCGCAGACGGCGTTGAAACTGGGCCAGGTGCGGGGTGTCGCCCTGCTGGCTGCGGCAACCTGCAAAGTGGCGATCGCGGAATACTCTCCGCTGTCTGTCAAGTCCGCTGTCTGCGGGTACGGCAGAGCGGACAAGGAGCAGGTTCAGTTCATGGTGACCCGGCTATTGAGTCTGGCTGAACCGCCGGAGCCAACAGATGCTTCCGACGCGTTGGCGGTCGCCATTTGCCACATTCACCATGCCGAGACAGAGTTAGCCCAGGGAGCAGCCGCAGAGCAGGGTTTCACCCAGCGCAAACGTCCGTGAAAAGGCCGCAACCAAAGCTCCAAACTCGTGTCTAATAGGGTTGGGCAAGGAGTGTGCCATGCGAAACGCTCAATCGGAAAACATCGATCAGCCAGTCGTATCGATCCTGAACGCAAATCCATTCTCCTGGAACCACATTGCGCAAATGACGCTCTTGGCAATGGCGGCCAGTTTGCTGCTTCTCGGCTCCAGATGCCACGCTTTGACGACCTCTGCTGATACCAACCGGCCTTCTATTGCGACCCAGGCACCCAGCCAATCTGCTGTTGACGCAGGCGGACCAATGACGTCAGCAACCGCAAGAGCTCGAGTGGTTCGTCTGAGCGATGTGGAAGGTACCGTACAGATTGTGCGAAACAATCAAACGGAGTTTTCGCATGCCGTGATGAATATGCCTCTCACTCAAGGTTCGCGCATTGAGACAGGCCCCGACGGCCGCGCAGAGATTGAGTTTGAAGATGGCAGCGTCACCCGCATCACGCCGAACAGCTCGCTGAACCTGGCGAAACTTGATATCGCGTCGGACGGAGCCCTGGAAACCACGCTGGAACAGGCGTCAGGCCTCGTCTATTACGAGCTGCGCAGTGATTCGCGGTCGGCTTTTACGGTGATATTTGGCGAGAGCAAAGTCGCGCCGACAGTGAACAGCACATTTCGTGTAAATCTTGCTTCCTTGCCGGCGGCGTTGGCGGTCATCGACGGGCGAGTGCAGGTCAACGGCATATCGAGCGACTACACTGCGGAAGTTCCGCAGGGCAAGGCGATTGAATTCCAGCCTTCAAATGGCGCGCAGTACACCATCGCCGATGGCATGATTCCCAATGGTTTTGACGATTGGAATGATCAGCGGGATGAGGAAGCCGCAAAACAAGCTGAGAATCAAACAGCAGCTCGCGTGCAGCAAGGTGGCGGCAGCATAATGGACGGCGGTCTCGGTTTCGGCTGGGGCGATCTGGACGCCTACGGCGGATGGTATCCGCTCCCCGGTTATGGCATGGTTTGGCAGCCGTACGGGGTCGGGCCGGGCTTTGATCCCTACGGTTTTGGTGACTGGGCAGATATTGGCGGATTCGGTGTTTCGTGGGTTTCAGGATATCCGTGGGGTTGGCTTCCGTTTCGATGTGGTGGCTGGTCCTATATCGGTAGTTTCGGCTGGGGATGGGCGCCCGGCGGTTGCGGATTTGGCGGCTTCGCCTATGGCGGTTTCGGCGGCTACTGGTTTGGACGCCGAGGTCATCGTTACACGAACGTCTACTCAGGTCCCGCAGGGTACCATGCGCCGGTGCCACCGGCTAATTTGCAGACAGGCTTGCGTGGCGGTCAACCTGGGCAGAATTTAATTCATGTCGGAAGTGCAGGCATCACGACCGGTTCCGCAGCCAACCGCGCACGTACGATCGATTTCAATGGGGCAAAAATTGCTCCACTTCATTCTGTGATGACCGGAGCGACCGTGCCGGTTCGGAATGCGGCATTGTTCAATAACTCTCCAGCGCGAACCTTTCAAGGTGGCATGCATGGCGCATTCACGGGCCACAGTGCTGCGTTGCAGGGACGAGGTGAGAACGGACTGTTAGGAACATCGAGTGGAACATCGAGTGCAATGCGCGCGCAAGCATTCAACAGAATGCGTGCCTCGAATACAGGTTCTTTTGGGACTCGCAATGGACAACGCGCAACGTTCGGATCGCATGGAAGTTTTCGCGGACCCAATACTTCTTCCTTCCATAGCAGCGGGGGGGGATTCCGCAGCAGTAGTGGTGGCGGAGGGTTCCACGGCGGTGGTGGTGGCGGCTTCAGTGGCGGCGGAGGATCTCACGGTGGTGGGGGCGGCGGAGGCGGGCACTCACACTAGATGCATCTGAGTTCATAACAAGAAAAACCGGCCAATAAATCGCCGGTTTTCTTGTTTACGCGCGGGTTGAACGCAGCCGCCGATAGATCAAAGCCATCGCCTCCGGCGAAACTGCCTCGGCACGCACCGCAGCGCTTAGACCTGCTTCCTCGATTGCCGCCAACACATCCGCATTCTCTGCAATCCCAGCACCCTTTAGATTATTCACGAGAGTCTTTCGCTTCTGGCGAAAACAAATCTGCAAGAATCGCAAAAATTCACTTCGCTCGACATGCAACCCCTCGAAACGAGGATGCATTTCCAACCGGACCACTGCGGAAGATACGCCAGGCGCAGGCGAAAACGCCTCCGGTGGCAACGCAAACAACTTCTCCACCCGCCCGTGCATTTGCGCGGTGGCGGAAAGCAGCCCATAGACGCTGGTACCCGATGGCGCGGCCAATCTGTCGGCTACTTCTTCCTGCACCATAACGACGGCGCGCGAGATGTACGCAGACTGCGCAAACAGGCGCAGCAGAATGTCGGAAGTAATGTAGTAAGGCAGGTTGCCGACCACAACGAGCGGAGCGTCGCCAGCTATACCAGTCATTCCGCGCACGCTAGCCAAATCAAGCTCTAAAATATCGGCTTGTAGGATGGCAACATGCCCGGCGGATTTCCATATGTCGGTCAAGCGCGGCGCAAGAGTGCGATCGAGTTCCACAGCGATCAGGTTCTGCGCACGAGTGGCAAGCAGATCGGTCAACGCGCCTCGTCCCGGCCCGATTTCCAACACGGTACTCGAGGAAATGTCGCCGAGTGCCTCCACGATGCGTTGGCGCGCACTGGGGTCAATAAGAAAATTCTGGCCGAGCTTAGGTTTTTTCTGGGACATTCCGTAGGAGAATAAGCATGTTTGCCGCGTGCAACCGCTATGACTAGAATAACGCTTCCCGGCGTGTGTTCGTGAATGAGTGAAGCACAGCAGGGAATTGAGAGCATCGAAGGATTTCGAGATGTCAGGAGAATCGGTTTGCGAGTAGGTCTGATGACGCGCGAATATCCGCCCAATGTATATGGGGGCGCAGGGGTTCATGTCGAGTATTTGAGCCGTGAGCTGGCGAAAAAAATTGAAGTTGAGGTCTATTGCTGGGGCGATCAACGGCTCGATGAAGGCAACCTGCATGTACGTGGCGCAGAGCCATGGACGGAACTGGCGGAGGGTACGCAGGAAAAATTCAATGCGGCGCTGGAAGCGCTGAGCCTGAACCTGCTTCAGATGAAGACACTGGCAGCGATCGATGTAGTGCACACGCATACCTGGTACGTGTCGATGGCGGGTTTTCTCGCGAAAAAGCTCTTTAACATTCCGTTCGTTCTGACCACCCACAGCCTGGAACCATTGCGCGCATGGAAGGCCGAGCAACTTGGCAGCGGCTATGCGATGAGCTCATGGATGGAACATACTGCGATCCTCGATGCTGACGCGGTGATTGCGGTATCGAACGGCACCAAGGCAGACATTCTGCGCGTGTATCCGGAGTTACAGTCGGAAAAAATTCACGTCATTTACAACGGCATCGACCTGGAGGAATACGACAAGACCAACGACACCGCGGCGCTGACCAAGTATGGAGTTGATCCAGCACGGCCCTACGTTTTATTTGTTGGCCGCATTACACGGCAGAAGGGCGTCACGCATCTGGTGGAAGCCATCCGCTACTTGCCGCGCAATACCCAGGTGGTACTGTGCGCTGGTGCGCCGGATACGCCAGAGATTGCCGCCGAGATGCGGCAGAAAGTAGCAGAAGCGCAGACCACGCATCCGCATGTGGTGTGGATTGAAAAGATGGTGACCAAGCCGGAAGCGATCCAGTTGTACAGTCATGCGCGTGTCTTTTGCTGTCCCTCTATCTATGAGCCTTTTGGCATCATCAATCTGGAAGCGATGGCGTGCCACGCTCCCGTAGTGGCCAGCGCAACCGGCGGAATTCTGGAAGTCGTGGTCGATGGCGAGACGGGATACTTGGTGCCATTTAAGCCAGATCCGGTGACAGGGTTCCCATCGAACCCAGAGCAATTTGCGCGCGATCTAGCGGCAAAGATTGCGGAACTGCTCAGCGATCCAGAAACATGCAAACGATTTGGTGAAGCCGGCCGCGAGCGCGTGGAAGAAAAGTTTGCCTGGTCCGCAATCGCCGATCAAACCATCGAACTGTATAGGAAGCTGATCGCGACGCTACGCTAGCCATCTTTGCAGGGCGTTCTATTCTTGATTCAAGCAGCCTCGGCATGTTCCATCGCTTGCGCCAGCAAATGAAGCAGTTTCCATTCATCCCACATGCGTGGCTTGGTTTTGTTTGTAGTGACGTGCACAATCAACGGACTGACGAGCATCTCCTTTAGGGTTCCGTGCGGTAAATCCTCCGACAACCACTCCGCCTCTGGAAAGGGAATTAGCGTATCGCCCCGGCCATGCAGCAAATACACCGGCACATGCAAGCCGCCGAGATGCCCCTGCGGCGAAACGGCGGCCATTTCAGCGGCATGCTTTTTGTTGGAGGCAAATAAGGCGATCTCTTGATGAGAAGTGTCGATGATTCGTGCGTACTCGGCCCTTTGCTCGCTCGTTAGCTTGGCAAGCAATGTTCTTTCTAGCAGTGGATTTTCGTACAGACGTGCCCGAAAGACTGGACGGATCGCCTCGATATCCGCCGGCGAAGTGAAATCCTCAAGATGTTCATATTCGAGAACCCACGGCCCGTAATTGTTGGGTGTTGCGCGCTCGACATCCCCATCGGGGAGCGGATCAGCCCCAGTCACATAGAAGGTTGCAACGCGATAGAAATCGTCGTGCGCGCCCACGGAAAAAACAAAGGAAACTTCATTCGAATACGGCGGTTCCGCTGCAGCCATTAGTGCCAATCCGCCGGAGAAGCTAAGACCCATCAATCCAACCGGTCGTCCAATGGTGTTCTGCAGCCATTGCACGGAATCCCCAATCGCCTGCACGTCTGAGGGTTGGATGCGATAGTCGCGGCTGTCCGGAAGTTCCGGGGTCAATACGCGCAGACCACAGGCTGCCATCGATCGAGCGAACGCAATCAAGCGAGGCTCATCCATGCCCAAATAATGAATGCCAGGAATCAGTACCAATCCAGGTGCATTTGGCGCATGAATGGGAGTGTAGAGGCGCGCTTCGACCAAGCCTGCGGAAGAAGGAATATTCAGTGTCCTGGTGGTCACCGGCATGGCTGCTATGGGTCGCAGCAGCTGTGGAACGGGCATTCCGTTTAGCTGGTCAAGAATCGCCGCAGCCTGCAAATACGCGCGCGTCTTCGACCAAAATAGGACCGGAAGGAGGAGCAAACAAATCAGGAAACACACAAGAAAGAAAAATGATCGCCGAAATGTTCGTGCTGAGCGTCTAGGAGGTGTCGAGGCGTTCACTCTTTCAGTTGTACCAAAGGTGCAAAACGCGTTTGCTCAGATCTCCAGAATCACGGGCATGATCAGCGGACGGCGGCTGGTATTTTTCTGGATATAGCGTTTCAGGTCCTGGCGGATTTTTTCTTTGATAACACCGTAGTCAGCTTTTTCCTCCGCGCTGGATGCTTCCAGTGTCGCGCCGACCACCTGGCGGGCCTGCTCAATCAACGCTTCTTCGCCGGCGGCAAAACCCCGCGTCACAATCTCCGGCATACTCTCGACGCGCCCCGTCGTCTGGTTGATGGCGAGAATGGGCAGCACGATGCCACCTTCGCTTAAGTGGCGTCGATCGCGCATCACGACGTCTTCCACCACTCCAGCTGTAGAACCGGCATCGATGCAAACGCGGCCAACGGCGACTTTGCCATGCTTCCGCGCTGAATCCTTCGTCAACTCCAGCACATCCCCGTTTTCCAACAGCATGATTTTTTCCACGACGCCCAACTCGGCCGCTAATTCCGCGTGCAGCTTGAGATGGCGATAATCGCCGTGCAGGGGAACAAAATATTTCGGCTTGAGAAGATGCAGCAGCAGTCGCAGTTCATCCTGGCTGGCGTGACCGCTGACGTGGATCAATCCATTGGTGCCATCGTCGTAAATAACGTGTGCATCGCGGCGATACAAATGGTCAATCATGCGAAAAATGCTTTTCTCATTGCCAGGAATCACACGCGAACTGAGCACCACGGTATCGCCCGGCTCGATCTTTACCTGGCGGTGATTATCGACTGCTGCGCGAGTTAGCGCCGACATGGGCTCGCCCTGGGTACCACTGATGAAAACGCAGACTTTTTCCGGCGCGTAATCTTTGACCTGCCCGGCAGCGATCAGCTGCGAGTCGGAAACATCCAAGTAGTTAAAATCCTGCGCGATCTCAAACGAGTTCTGCATGGATCGGCCCACAATGGCAACTTTGCGGCCGTGTGCAGCAGCCAGGTCGGTGGCAATCCGCAGGCGATGGATCGAAGAGGAGAAGCAGCTAAAAAATAGCCGCTGTTTTGTGCGCGCAAATACTTCGTCCAGCGCGGGGCGAACGGCGCGTTCGCTGGGCGTGTGGCCATGTCGATCGACATTGGTGGAATCTTGCAGGAAGGCAAGGACGCCACGTTTTCCATATTCGGCGAAAGCGTGCAGATTGAAAGGCTGGCCATCGGGAGGAGTCAGGTCAATTTTGAAGTCACCCGAGTGAATCACCACTCCGGCCGGAGTTTCAATCGCCAGCGCGACGCAATCCACCAGACTATGCGTGACGCGGATCGGAGTGATATTGAAAATGCCGAGAGAAAACGGCTCACTCGGTACCATCTCAACCATTTCGACATCATCGAGCAGGCCATGCTCTTCCAGCTTGCCCTCAACGTATGCCAGGGTAAACTCTGTGCCGTAGACGGGCACGCGCAGTTCCGACAAAATCCACGGCAAGCCGCCGATGTGGTCTTCATGCCCGTGCGTCAGCACGATGCCGCGCACGCGCTCGCGGTTCTCAACCAAATAGGTAATGTCGGGCACGACGACGTCGACACCGAGCAATTCTTCGTCGGGAAACATCAGACCGGCATCGATGACAAAAATGTCATCCTGCCAGCGAATCGCCATGCAATTCTTGCCGAATTCGCCGAGGCCACCAAGGGGGATAATCTGTAACTTGCCGTCAATCATAGGAAAGACGATGCTAGCACGTTCTTGGGGAGGATTTCAGCGTGTTCGTCGCGACCAGCTGCGCGAAGTGAAAATGCATCCAGTCAAATTGGAGCAGAATCTTACACTTTGACAGGAGAATGTTGCGATGGAACCTCGTTTGGACTATAGCAAGGCCTCACCGGAAGCGGCGAAGGCGATGGCACAACTGGAATCCGTTGTACGCCGTAGCGGGATCGACTCAAAGTTGTTGGAGCTGATAAAAATTCGCGCATCGCAATTGAACGGCTGCGCGTATTGCATCGACATGCACACGAAAGATGCGCGTTTCAAGGGCGAAACGGAACAGCGCATTTACGCTTTGGACGCATGGCGCGAGACGCCGTTTTTTACAGAGAAGGAACGGGCTGCGTTAGGCTGGACAGAGGCCATCACCAATATCCAAACCGGACACGCACCCGACGCAATCTATCACGAACTTAGTCGGAATTTTAGTGAGGAAGAGAGGGTGAACTTGACCCTGGCGATCACGACCATCAATGCCTGGAATCGCATTGCTATTGGGTTTCGAATGGTCCCGGGCAGCTATCAGCCCACCGCTGCACACTGATTCAGCGCAGCAGATCTTCCAGTTCGAGCGAGAGTTCGGTTTTCTCATCGCGATACTTCACAATCACTGGAGTGTAGAGGCTCAAACCCCACTCGGCAGCTTTGCCGCGAGAGATCGCCCGCGCACCCGCCACCACCACAGCATCTTCCGGAATCACCAGGGGTGCGCTCTCTGTGGCGCGAAGAATTTCTCCACGCACAATGTCATATACCGGCGTTGCACGCGTCAGAATGACGCCAGCACCCAGCACAGCGCGCTTCCGTACTAGCGTGCCTTCATAGATGCCGCAGTTGCCGCCGACCAGCACGCCGTCTTCCAGGATGACAGGGCTGGCATTCACCGGTTCCAGCACGCCGCCAATCTGTGCCGCGGCGCTGAGATGCACATTGCGACCGATCTGCGCGCAGGAGCCGACCAGCGCATGCGAGTCGATCATCGTACCTTCATCCACATACGCGCCTACGTTGACATACATGGGTGGCATGCAAACAACACCTGGCGCCAGATAGGCGCCGCTGCGCACTGCGGAGCCTCCAGGAACCACGCGAACTCGGTCGCTAACGGTGAAACGCTGCGCAGGATAGGTGTGCTTATCGACAAACGACAAATCCACACCGGTTTCAATCAAGTGCCCAATACGAAATCCCAGCAGGATGCCGCGTTTTACCCAGGCATTGACGCGCCAACCGTTGGGCTGGCTGGCATCGGGCTCAGCGGCACGAACCGTTCCGCAAGCGAGCGCCTCACGCAGATCAAAAAATGCCATCTCGATTTCCGCGGGATCGGCAGCCTGCGCGTCTTGCTGAAAGGCAGAATCAATTCGAGCGGCGAGCGCGGCGTGAGACACAGAACATCCTCTGGTTTGGGTAACTTTAAAGTGCGTTGACGATTTTGAGGCGTTGAATTACTTGCGTTTACTCGGAGTCGTGGCCAGGTCATCCGCGGACTGTTTTCCAGCGGACACGGTCTCCAGCAAGCCCAGTTCACTGGCCAAACGTTCCAGGTGAGTGCGAGTCTTCGGAACCACGGGCATCATCGGCAGGCGATACTCCTCCTGAATGCGTCCCATCAGGGCCAGCACGCACTTGACCGGCTGCGGGTTCGGCTCAATAAAGTTGCCGATGATCAACTGGTAATACTTCCGATAGAGCTTTCGCGCCAGCGTCCAGTCATTCTCCAGCGCCGCGTCTGTCATTCTCGTCATCTGCGCTGGAATGACATTTGCCGCGACCGAAATAACGCCTGCGCCTCCGACGGAAAGAATAGGAAGCGCCAGATTATCGTCGCCCGCAAACACTTTAAAGTGGTCCGGCACCGAGTGGACGACCTCCGTGATCTGCTGCAGGTTTCCGCTGGATTCCTTGATGCCGACAACGTTGGGAATCTCTGCCAGACGCGCTGTCGTTTCCGGCAGCAGGTTGATTCCGGTTCGGCTGGGGATGTTGTAGATCAACACCTGCAGATGTGTATTTTCTGCAATGGCGCGGAAGTGCTGATATTGGCCTTCCTGGGTAGGCTTGGTGTAGTACGGATTTGCCGTCAGCACGCCGTCGACACCCGGAATAGCCTGCAATTTCTTGACGCGTGCGATGGCCTGCCGAGACGTATTGTGGCTGCAGCCGACGAAGATGGGCACACGGCCTTCTCCAGCCTCAACGACAAGGCGCACCAGGTGCAACCACTCTTCTTCCAAAAGGGCGCAGGCTTCCCCGGTGGACCCAGTGGGGACGAGAAAGCGAATGCCGCTTTCAATTTGCCAGCGAACCAGGCTTTTCAGTGCATGCCAATCCACATCGCCGTTTGAGAGAAACGGCGTGACCAGCGCGGTACCACATCCAGATAGCTCCATATCTTCGCAGTCTACAACGAACATGGATTTGGATACATGGTTCCGCAGGAATTCTGTGAATAACTGGGGCGTTGCTCACTGTGAGAAACCAGCCAGCAGAAATGGCTAGGCCAGAATCTGCGGGAATACATCCTGAAAGTCGTAACATCCAGTGCGCGTGGCCAGCCACTCTGCGCCGCGCACCGCTCCATAGGCGAAGCTGCGCCGCGATAGAGCCTGATGTTCGACAACAATGCGCTCATTCTCTGAACTGACTTCCAGCCGGTGTGTTCCTATGGCGTCTTTGACTCGATGCGCGTCGATGGTGGCCGAGGCTCCATAGGGCGTGGTGGAGAGAACTTTTTTGCAGCGTCAGAGCGGTACCGGAAGGGGAGTCCAGTTTTTCTGTGTGGTGGGTTTCATCGATCTTGAACGTGTAGCCGCCGGCTTGATTTCCCAGCAACTTTGCCATTTGATACAGCAACTGGATGCCGAAGGAAAAATTCGTCGAGTACAGCAGTCCGGCATCCTTGCGCGCGGCAAGAGAACGCATGTCTTCCAGATGCTGATACCAGCCAGTAGTTCCCACCACTACCTTGGCTCCTGTGGCCAGGCAGGCGCGCAGGTTTTGAACAACAGACTCTGGCGTGGTGAAGTCAATGATTACGTCGAATGATGCCAGGTTGGGAGCGGTGAGGGAACCGGCATTCTGGTTCTCCCTTTCTTCCAGTGTTTGGACGCTATGACCTCGTTCTCGAGCGATCTCTGTCACCACGCGTCCCGTTTTTCCTTGACCTAAGATCAGCATGCGCATGGGCTAACTCCTTTTCGCAACAACGGGAGCTTCAGCGGGAACATCTGCAAGAGGTATCCGCGCTTCCACGTCGAAAATCTCCGGATCGGGGTCTTGAAAGAAGTGCCGGTGAAGGGATCGCACGGCCTCTTCCACGTCGTCTTCCTCGATCATAAAACTCATGTTGATCTCCGACGCACCTTGAGAAATCATCCGCACGTTGACGTGACGGATGGCGGCAAACACCTGCGCAGCGATCCCACGCTGTCCGCGAATATTTTCGCCCACCATGCAGATCAAGGCTTTGCGGCCTTCATATTTCACGTCCGCCAGTTGACTCAAGTCGGCCGCAATGGCTGGCAGACGATCATTCGAGTCGACGCTCAAGGAGACGCTCACCTCCGATGTCGAGACCATATCGACCGCACATTTATGTTTGTCAAATACATCGAAGATCGCTTTCAGATAGCCATGAGTCATCAACATGCGGCTGGCCACCACGTCGATAATGGTGAGCTTGCGTTTGATGGCGATGGATTTGAACGGCGTGCGCGAGTGTCTCGCAGTCGCAGTGATCTGTGTGCCCTGATTGCTGGGGTCTTTAGAATTGAGCACCCATACCGGAATGTTTTTTTGCACGGCTGGCAGAATCGTCGCTGGATGTAAGACCTTCGCGCCAAAATAGGCAAGCTCCGAAGCTTCTTCAAAGCTAATGGTCTTGACCCGAAGCGCATCGGAGCAAACGCGGGGATCTGTGGTCATAATGCCGTTGACATCGGTCCAGATTTCAATCGCGTGCGCGTTCAGGCCCCGACCAATCAGCGCTCCCGTAAAGTCTGATCCACCTCGGCCCAGCGTCGTCGTCACGCCCTTTTCTGTAGCGCCAATAAAGCCGCCCAGCACGGGAACCTGGCCCTTTTCAAGCAGCGGCAGAACATGGTGCCGTAATGCGTGTTCGATTTTTTCTTCCAGCGGTGTCGCTTTGCCGTGCTCGCCGTTGGTTACGATGCAGGTGCGGGCGTCGACATGGATTCCGTTCAATCCCGACTGACCATAGAGTTCGCCGATCATGCGACTGGATAGTCGTTCGCCATAGGATGCGACTAGGTCCGTGGTGCGCGGCGTCAGTTCCTGTACTGCGGCCAGTCCGCGAAGCAAATCATCGAGGGACTGGAACTGCTCTTCCATCCATGCGTGGGTGGAGGCCACCGAAGCTCCAGTGATAAGTGCCGACACTGCATCGAGGTGGCGATTGCGCAACCGCGAACTGATGGCAAGCGCGCCGGTGCGATCTCCACGTTCGGCGGCTGCGGCCGCGGCCAGCAATTGGTCCGTTACCTTGGCCATGGCGCTGACCACTACGACCGGAGTAAGTCCACGCGCGCGGCGGCTTTCGACAATTTCAGCGGTCCGGGCAATCGAGGCCGCGTTCTCCACCGAGGTGCCGCCGAATTTCATCACAACGATTTTCATCTTGCCGCTCATGGCTTCAGTCCGGACGGCAACAGTTTGTCTTGGGACGCAAGCAACTCCGCATTCAGCAGAGCAGCGCCAGCAGCGCCACGAATCGTATTATGCGATAGCACCGTAAACTTCCAGTCCAGCAAAGAGCAGGGCCGCAACCGACCGACCGTCGCTGCCATGCCGCGTCCGCGCATACGATCCAGG
Organism: uncultured Acidobacteriota bacterium; assembly: GCA_963719625.1. GTDB lineage: Bacteria > Acidobacteriota > Terriglobia > Terriglobales > Acidobacteriaceae > JAKAAZ01. The sequence goes on along the minus strand of CAVRDB010000026.1, from coordinate 309,962 downwards.
CGAGGTTGAGGACGATCTTCTGCGGAGGTGTACTCGACTGGCTGCTCGGGCGCCGTTGGTAGATTTTTTCCCGCGCAGCGGTTGAAATTCGCGCCACGCGGCCAGAATCTCCTCCCGTGTCGGTTTGCTGGCAAGCTCAATGCTGACGCTTTCCGTGTGGCCATCCTCAACCGCGACACGATTGCAGTGCGCGCTGACCCGCGCATCGAGGGGCACGACCTGGGAGTTTGCCAGCTTGCCCAGCAAACGTCGCGTCTCTGCTTCCAGCTTTTCCTCTTCATTTCGGATGAAGGGAACGACGTTGCCGACGATATCGAGCGAAGCTACGCCAGGATACCCGGCGCCGCTGATGGCTTGCATGGTGCTGACAAATACGGAACGCAGGCCGAACCGCTCCGCCAGCGGTTTCAAGGCCAACACCAATCCGATAGCGGAACAATTAGGATTTGTCACAATGTAGCCGCGCTTCTGGCTGCCTTTTTGTGAAGCATTCCAGTTCTGCTGTGGGATCAAAGCCAAATGGTCGGCGTTGACTTCTGGAATGACCAGCGGAACATCCTCCTGCATCCGAAATGCGCTGGAGTTCGAAATGACGGCGCATCCGGCCGCAGCAAATTTCGGTTCCAGATCGCGCGCGATGTCGGTATCGAGCGCGGCAAAAATAATCTCTGGAACCCCATCCGGGTTCTGTTCCGGCGTCGCCGGCGAAACCGGCAGTTTCGCCACCGAGTGCGGAATTGGCGTGTCCAACTTCCAGCGCACAGCGTCGGCGTAGAGCTTGCCGCTGGAGCGATCGCTCGCAGCTAGCCACGTCACCTGAAACCACGGATGATTCTCCAGGAGTTGGATAAAACGCTGGCCGACCATCCCGGTCGCGCCCAGAATGCCTATTTTGTATGGTGTCTGCATGAAAAATAATTATTTCATTTATAGCAGCCCCGTGCGCGTCGATGCATCACTTGCTGAAGGTAAAATTTGCGACCGACGTTTTGTGGCTTTCTATGGTGATCTGTTGCGTCTGCGTTCCCAGCTTCTCATGCACCGCTACCAGGGTGTAGCTTCCCGGCGGTAGCCCCTGGATTTCAAACGTTCCGTTCGCATCGGAAACCGCGAAGAAAGGGTTTTTGACGACGTTCAGGAATGCCTCCATCCATGGGTGATTGTTGCAGCGAACGGGAATCATCAAGCCTGCGGCGCGGAAGACATGCTGCTCAGTGCCGGCCATGGGCGGCTGAGAAATGTCGAACCCGACGCTGTTCTGGAGGTCTGGCGGAACGATATGGACGTTGTGCATGGTTCGATCGCTATTGCGAAACTCGACCGGTTGGCCGACCATCGCACCAATGACATGGGGCACGTAGCGGCAGCCTTTCTGGTCGAGCACCACCGGCGTTTTGGAGGGCATGTAGATCCGATTACCCAGGCCGTCTTGCACATAGACGAAAACATTCGCCAGCCGGCCATCGCGGACCACGTACTGCTCCGTCGTATTTGGGGTTTTCGTGGCCTCGCTGCAGGCAGGGTCCTGTGCCATGTCAATCACAATTGGCTTGGGCGCATCCCCATTGAAGTGAATGGTGCCGGATACCGCCCCGGCCGTTGCAGGATCGATTTGCGTATTGGCAGACTGCGCGGTGGAGGCATTGCCGGTTCCACCAGCGGACGGATTGGACGACCCATTTTTGTTACAGCCTGCAAGCGCCAGAACGAGCAGAGGGGTGATCCAGAACTCAATCCGTATGGAGGTTATTTTCGGCATGCTCAAATTTCTTCCATCCAGTGAGTGGGTGACCGCAGGCAGATGGTTGCGCCGCGGACTAGTTCGCCAACGCTGCAATCACCGCATCTCCAAATTCGTTCGTTCCCGCCGTGCCTCCAACATCACGCGTCAGCGATTGCCCGGCTTCGTACACCTTTTCAATCGCACGGTGTAAACTGTCTGCCGCATCCGCTTCGTCAATGTGGCGCAGCATCAAAACTGCCGATTGCAGCAATGCGGTAGGATTGGCGATATTCTTACCAGCAATGTCTGGTGCTGAGCCGTGGACCGCTTCGAAAATAGCGCAGTCTGCGCCCAGATTGGCTCCTGGAACCAAACCGAGACCGCCGACAAACGCAGCGCACAAATCGCTGATGATATCTCCGTAAAGATTCTCCAGCAGCAGCATGTCGTACTGATACGGATTGGTCACCAATTGCATGCAGGTGTTATCGACCAGGTGCTCTCCGTAGATGATGTCAGGATATTTTTTCGCAACATCGCGCGCGCAACGAAGAAACAGCCCGTCGGACATCTTCATGATGTTGGCTTTGTGGACGGCGTGGATCTTCTTGCGGTGTTGCTTGCGAGCATAGGCAAAGGCAAATTCCGCGATCCGCGTCGATGCTTTCTCGGTGATGATCTTGATCGACTCCACCACCCCCGGCACCACTTCATGCTCAATGCCGACATATTCGCCCTCTGTATTTTCCCGGATGATGATGAGGTCGACGCCGGGATAATGCGTGGGCAGACCGGGGAGATTCTGAATAGGACGAAAATTCGCGTAGAGTTCAAAGTGTTTGCGCAGAATGACATTGATCGACGAAAACCCGCCGCCAATCGGCGTAGTCACCGGACCTTTCAACGCGACGCGGTTGCGATCGATCGATTGATACAGATCGCTTGGAATGTATTCCTGGTATCGTTCGTACGCCTCCGCGCCGGCCAGGTGCTCTTCCCAGCGAAATTTCACCCCAGTGGCTTCCAGAATTCTGACCACTACGCGTGTAATTTCCGGTCCAATTCCGTCGCCCGGAATCAACGTGATCGTGTGTTCCGGCGCGGTCGACTGTGCATTCATCCGGCATTTCTCCAAATACTTTTGGTTCAGTTTTTGCCCGGACCGCTTTGATCAGCTCAGAGCGATTCCAATTCAGACTTGAATTCATCTACATCTTTGAAGTCACGATGCACGGAGGCATACCGGATATAAGCGACGGTATCGAGCGCTTTCAACTGACGCATAATCAGCTCGCCCACCTCAGCCGTGCTGCGTTCGCGCTCAGCCGAATCCATCACATAGCTTTCCACCTGGTTGACGATCGACTCCAGCTGCGCCGCTGGCACGGGACGTTTTTCGCAGGCGCGCAACAAGCCGCTTAAGACTTTTTGCCGCTCGAATTTTTCCCGGCGACCATCTTTCTTGATGACCATGTAGGGAATCTCATCCAGACGTTCATAGGTTGTGAAGCGCTTTTCACAACGCTCGCATTCGCGACGCCGACGGATGGAATCGGCTTCCTTGCTCTCTCGCGAATCGACAACTCGGTCTTGCGTAAAGCCGCAATAGGGACATTTCATCGGTATGGTTTGATTCTACCAACCGCAGCGCTCTGCGGAGAGAATCGATTGCCTAGCCGAGTTTGACCGCTCGCAAACGCAGGGCATTTGTGATGACGGAAACCGAACTCATCGTCATGGCAGCGCTGGCGATCATCGGACTCAGCAACAACCCCAAGAAGGGATACAAAATGCCGGCGGCGATAGGCACGCCCAGCGAGTTGTAGAGAAAAGCAAACCACAGGTTCTGACGAATATTCCGCATCGTTGCCCGACTCAGGTTGCGAGCCCGTACAATGCCGCGTAGGTCGCCCTTCACCAGAACAATTCCCGCGCTCTCAATAGCAACATCCGTGCCGGTACCCATGGCTATCCCGACCTCAGCTTGCGCCAGCGCAGGCGCATCGTTCACGCCATCTCCGGCCATGGCGATTTTACCGCCCGCCTGCAGGCGCTGGATCACCTGTGCTTTCTGCTGCGGCAAGACTCCAGCTTCCACCTGATCGATGCCAAGTTGCCTGGCAACAGCCTCTGCTGTGGTGCGCGTGTCGCCGGTCAGCATCACGACGCGCAGGCCATCGTGATGCAATTGCTGCATTGCTTCTCGCGCGGAATCCTTGATTGGATCGGAGACGCCCAGCAGCGCAACCAGCGCGCCATCGACTGCGGCGAATATCACTGTCACGCCCTCATGCTGCATCGCTTCGGCTTTTGCGCCGGCATTGCGCAGCGGAATGTTTGCTTCCTGCATTTGGATTGCGTTTCCAATGACAACAGCATGACCGTCAATTTCTGCGGTCGCGCCTTTTCCAGTTGCCGACTGAAACGCAGTTGCTGTGGCAAGGGTCAAATTTCTTTCTTTTGCTGCGCGAAGAATGGCTCCTGCGAGTGGATGTTCACTGGCCTGTTCCAGACTGGCCACCAGTCGAAGCACCTCATTTTCGGGCAACTCTCCCAGCGTCTCGATTTGTGTCAATTGCGGCTTGCCTTCGGTCAGAGTGCCCGTTTTATCCACTACCAGGATGGTCACCTGGGCCAGAGTTTCCAGCGCTTCTGCATTGCGAATCAGGACGCCTGACTGCGCTCCGCGTCCTGTGCCTACCATGATGGACATGGGCGTGGCCAGACCCAACGCACACGGGCAAGCGATGATCAGCACCGCGACGCCGTTCACAAGCGCATGCGCCAGACGCGGCTCCGGCCCCCACAGCGCCCAAATGATTGCAGTCAGCGCAGCGATCCCCACCACTGCGGGCACAAACCATTCTGCAGCACGATCGGCCAGCCTCTGGATGGGCGCGCGCGTTCGTTGTGCTGCGCTCACCATCTGCACAATCTGGCTCAGCAGGGTCTCGCTACCCACACGTTCAGCACGCATACGGAAGCTGCCCGTCGCATTCACAGTACCGCCCGTGACTTGGCTGCCAGCAGTTTTCTCCACTGGCAGTGGTTCGCCCGTCACCATCGACTCATCGACGCTACTCGCTCCATCAAGCACCACGCCATCGACCGGAACTTTCTCACCCGGACGCACGCGCAGCGTGTCGCCCACAACAACTTCGTCGAGCGGGCGATCTTCTTCGTGGCCATCGGCCAGCACCATGCGAGCTGTTTTCGGAGCAAGCCCAAGCAATGCTTTCAGCGCGCTCGATGTCCGGCTGCGTGCCTTCAGTTCCAGCACCTGACCCAGCAGCACCAGCGTGGTAATGACGGCCGCCGGTTCGAAGTATAGATTCACGGAACCATCTGGCGCGCGCAGCGTGGACGGAATATGGTTCGCCCAGAGCAGGGAAGCGGTGAGTGCGCCCAGGCTGTACAGATAACTGACGCCGACACCGAGGCCAATCAGCGTGAACATGTTCAGATGTCGGGTGCGCACGGAGTTCCAGGCGCGTTCCAGAAACTGCCAGCCGCACCACAGCACGACTGGAGTGGCTAGCGCAAACTCCAGCCATCCCCGCGCAGTTTTTCCAAGCAGGCCAGCAAGCGGATGCGCTGGAAGGAATCCATCCACCATGATCGCCAGCAACGGAACCGTTAGCGCCGTCGCGATCCAGAAGCGTCGCCGCATGTCGTCAAGTTCAGGATTCTCTTCTTCTACCGTTACAGTGCGCGGTTCCAGCGCCATGCCGCAAATGGGGCAAGCGCCTGGCTCAGTGCGCACAATCTCGGGATGCATTGGGCATGTGTACTCAGTACGCGTGCTGCTCATTACGATTTGGGCCGGTTCCAATGCCATACCGCAGATGGGGCAAGCGCCTGGGTGCTTCTCGTGAACCTCGGGGTCCATCGGGCAGATGTATTCAGTGGGTTGACCGACTTTGATGTTTGCGACTGTCTTGGGTGCGTCCGCTGCAGGATTTGACGCTGGGGTCTGCCTCATCGAAGTTGGAGCAGTAGGCTGCAGATACAGTTCTGGATTGGCAGTGAATCTGGACGCGCACGACTTGCCGCAGAAAAAATATGTCTTGCCATTGTGTTCAACCGACGCAGCAGCCGTGCTGGACTCAACTTGCATGCCGCAAACAGGATCTTTCACTGTTCCCATTTGTGTCAGCTCAGCCAAGTGGTCTCCATTTTCAGGGGTCCCCAGTGCTCTTCTCGGTCCGGATGCCCCATTAGGATGAAAAATTATTGCGGTGGTTGCTGATTCTGATTCGGCTGCTGATTCCGGTTCTTATCGTCATCTTTGAAGACGCCGAATATCTTGCCAAAAAATCCTTTTTTCTTCTTCGGCTCGGCCTGATTCTGGCTCTGTACTCCATTTTCGCCAGACGCAGGATTCGCTCCTGAGGGAGGTCTGGGTTGTACGACGTTTGCCGGAGGAGGGGAGATCAGAGGCGGAGTGTTCCCCTTTCCTCCCAAGCCAAATATTTTTTGAAAGATGTTTCGCTGGTCGCCGTTCGGATGGTCACAGGTCCCGGTGGGTTGCGTGCCATCGAGAAATGCAGCGGTATAGTCCTCAGGGCAGGATGCGTCAGCGATCAGGTTGGTCGCTTTGTCCAGCGTGACTTCCGTGATGCCGGCAGGCGGGTCGAAGTATTGCGTGTCGGAATACTGCGGCAGCTTCACCGCGTTCTTCATGAACTCCGCCCAAATTGGCGCCGCTGCCCGGTTACCTTCCAGTTTCACGTCGGTGTAGTCGTCATTCCCAATCCAGATGACGCAGAGCAGATTGCTGGTAAATCCGGCAAACCATGCATCGTGCGAGGTTCCGGTTTTGCCCGCTGCAGGAGCCGAAAATCCAAGGCCGCGCACATTCGCAGCCGTGCCATGGTTGATGACGTCCCGCATCAGGCTCAGAGTCAGGTACGCTACGCGCGGGTCGAGCACGGGTTTTGAAATAGGCGCAAAATCGTCCACCACATCTCCATCGGCGGTGCGAACAGAAGAGATCATGTTCGGCTCAATCTTGACGCCATTATTGGCAAAGATGGTGTACGCACCCGCTATTTCCAGCGGAGAAGCGGCGTACGCTCCCAGCGCAACCGACGGCGTCGCCTCTGCCGACGTGATACCGGCCTGGTGGGCCAACGTTGCTACATTGTCGAAGCCAACCATTTGTCCCAGCGCTACGGTGGCCACGTTCTGCGACAACATCAACGCCGTTCGCGCCGTGATCATGCCCATCTGTTCCTGTTTATAGTTGTGCGGTGCATACTGCATGTTGCCGTTGTCAAAATCGAAGGTAGTGTCGGCATCGTTCAACATGGTCACAGCGGTGAAAACCCCCTGCTGGCCGGGCAAGGCAACTCCCGTCAGACTGTTGTTGAATGCTGTGGCGTAGACGAATGGTTTGAAGACCGAGCCGGTCGGCCGCTGGCTCACCGCATGGTTTAACTGGCTGAAGCCGTAATTGCGACCTCCCACCAATGCCAGTACCTGGCCGGTATGGGGATTCAAAGCAATTACAGCGACCTGCGGATACGTGATGTTTTGGTTTGTCTCAGTAACAACACCGTTGCGAGTGCGGTGCTCATACCGCCTGCGGACCATCTCATCCACATTTTTCATGCCGTTCTCGACTGCTACTGTGGCAATGCTCTGTAAGTCTGGATCGAGAGAGGTGTAGATATGCAGACCTTCGCCATTAATGTCGCGGTCGCCGTAGCGCTCAGTCAGCTTCTTTCGTACCAGATCGACAAAGAACGGCGCTTCCCGTTCATCCACGCTGAACGGCGTCAAGCTAAGTGGAGCAGCTTTTGCTTCGCGTGCCTGCTGGCGGGTGATGGAGTGAGTTTCCACCATGGCATCGAGCACAATGTTGCGACGTGCAATCGCGCGTTGCGGATACCTGTAGGGCGACAAGCGACTGGGCCCCTGGATCATGCCGGCAAGCAGCGCGCACTCGGGTAGAGTAAGGTCGCGAATGTTCTTACCAAAATAAGCCTGCGCCGCTTCTCCAAAGCCATCGATGGCGAAGCTTCCCCGTTGACCAAGAGGAATTTCATTGGCGTAGATGGTAAAGATTTGCTTCTTCGTGTAATGGTTCTCCAACTGGAAGGCAATTGCCGTTTGAATGATTTTTCTCTTGAAACGCTTTTCTGGAGATAAGAAGAAAAGTCGTGCAACTTGCATGGTTAGCGTGGAACTACCCTCGCTATACCGGTGTGAACGCACATCGGCAAAAAAAGCGCCGAAGACCCGAACATAGTCCACAGCCCCATGCTCAAAAAAACGTCGGTCTTCAATAGACGTGACAGCGGGAACCAGATATTTGGGCAGCTCGTCGTAGGTCACCAGGCGCCGCTTGCCGCGATCTTTGTCGGAGAGCCCGGTAATCAGTTGCGGTTCCAGCTCATAGGCGCTTAGCTGTTCGCCGTCATCTGCTTTGATTGTTTTGACAACGCCTTTCAATGTGTAGACCGTGGCGCCATCGGGCGCGTGGTAGGACTGTGGGCCAGGTTGAATATGAATGCTGTCTTCGGTAAGGGCAAACGTTCCCAGTTGGGATGGATGCGATCCACCGGCCTGGCTATAGCCTGCGCGCGTCAGGTCCTGCGCGATCTGCTGGACGCTGTATTTCTGGTCGGGCCGAACCTCCGCTGGCGCGGCGTAGATCTTTGCAGTATTGGCAAACAGTGGCTGCCGCAGGCGCTGTTCCACCATATGTTCGTTCGCGTGATAGTAGTAGGCGAAGACGATGCCGCCCACTGCGCAGACAAACAAGATGCATGCCGCAATCCCCAGCAACAGCATTACCTTCCAGTCAAAGTTCCATTTTCCACCACCCCCGCCGCCGCGATACAAGCGGCTGCGCGGCCGACTACCCCCGCCGCTTCCGGGCCTTGCCCTGCCAGCGCTGCTTTGTGGATTTGGCCGCGATGTCGTCCGCGAAGATCTTTCGTTTCCTGCCATGGTTCCTCTCGACTGTTCCTGCGATGTCGACTGGTGTTACAGGATTGCGTGCAAAGAGGGTATCCTTTGCTGTCGTTCGGTTTGATCGCCTACGCCACCGCGATCGGCGTGGCGGCCCGCACACGCTCATGGATCTGTTTTGCAGCAGTCTGAAGCGGAATGTCCTCGCTGCTCTTCGTGGCTCGCGTGACAAACTCCACGATGCCGTCCGCAGCTTTTTTCCCTACATTGACCCGGAAGGGAATCCCAACCAGATCCGCATCTTTGAATTTGACGCCGGCGCGCTCCTCCCGGTCATCCAATAAAACATCCAGACCGGCGGAATGTAACTCTTCCGCCAACGTTTCTCCTGCGGCCTTCAAAGCGGAATCGCTGACATTGGTGATCGTGACCACCACATCAAACGGCGCGATCGAAGGCGGCAGAGAAAAACCATTGTCATCGAAGCTCTGTTCAACGCAAGCGGTCAGGATGCGCTCAATGCCAATGCCGTAGCTGCCCATGATGGGAGTGACTTCCTTCCCGTTGGGATCGAGCACGCGAGCACCCATGCTTTCTGAATAGCGATAGCCAAGCTTGAAGATATGTCCCACTTCCACAGCTTTGGCCACACGCAGCGGCGCATTGCATATAGGACATCCTTCTCCCTCGCTGACCGTACGGACGCTGGCCGCGACGGTCCAGGCGAAATCCCTCTTGGGTGTCACATTGCGAAAGTGAGTATCGAGCTTGTTAGCGCCGCAGATCATGTTGCTGCGATCCTCCAGCGCCTCATCCAGCACCACAACCATTTTGAGCCTGTTTGCCGCAGCCCAGAATTGCTGTTTCCGGTTCGGTTGGAATGCAATCTGTTGCAATTCAGGCAGTAAATTCGGCTCTACGATCTGCGTCAAGCCAACCGGGCCAAGAAACCCTCCCGGAGCTTTGAAGTAAATGGCGAGTTCTTCTGGCAGCATCGGCCGCAACTGCCCGGCGCGCAGGATTCCCAGCAGCTTGGTTTCGTTTACGCTGTGATCGCCGCGCAGAAACACAGCCACAGCCAGCCACACGGGTTGGTCGGCAGGATCGCGCTTTTCCGCCATGTAGGCCACGCACTTGATGTCCTGGCTGGCGCTCACCTTCATGAATGCGGTCACGTCGGCAATCGAGCCCATACCCGGCGTGTGTACCAGCTCTGGTTTGCCATCGCCAGCCGGGGCTAGATCTTCCGCAGGTGCCAATTGCGATGTTGCTTTTTCCGTGTTTGCCGCGTATCCGCATTGCGCGCAACTTGCGATCAGGTCTTCGCCGGCTTCGGTATAGACCATAAACTCCTGCGACTGGGAACCACCCATCGCGCCAGAATCCGCCTCCACCGCGACAAATTTCAGCCCGCAGCGGGAGAAAATTCGCCGGTAAACGGAATCATGTTTCTGATAGCTGGCATCCAGCCCGGCGGCGTCGATATCGAAAGAATAGGCGTCCTTCATCAGGAACTGGCGTACGCGCAGCAGCCCAGACTTTGGACGTGGCTCGTCACGGAACTTGGTCTGTATCTGATACCAGATCTGCGGCAGCTGTTTGTAGCTGCGCAGTTCTTTGCGGGCGATTTCCGTCATCACCTCTTCATGAGTCATACCTAAACACAGGTCCGCGCCTTTGCGGTCCTTCAACCGGAACATGTTGTCGCCCATACTGTTCCAACGACCGCTCTGTTCCCACAACTCGCGCGGATGCAATGTCGGCAGCAGAAACTCCTGGCCGATCGAGTCCATCTCCTGTCGCACGATTGCGATGATCTTATTGATCGAACGCTGGCCCAGGAAAAGATAGGAATAGATGCCGGCTCCCAGTTGGCGGATGTATCCGGCGCGAACCAGAAACTTGTGACTGGCAACTTCGGCGTCTGCCGGGGCTTCACGAAGAGTAGGAAGAAAAAGCTGCGACCAGCGATGCATGAGGTTTGGGTGGATATCCTTATCGGGTTTCAATAGCTCAATTCGTTCATTCTACTTGTTTCTGCGCCGGTCTCTTTTCGCTTGTCATTGTTGGACGTCTTTCGAAGTGCGTTGGCTTCTTCGCAACCGAGGGAACATCCCACCCGGTCCGCTCACTTCGCGCCATGCATACGGTTTTAACCGGTTTGTAATCAAAGTATTTGCGCCGCAGTCTAATGTTATTGGGAATGAGAGACGATCCACTCACCATTGAAACATCTTCTGGCTCTCGCGCGGATGTAGTTGTGCTGCGTCTCCAGGGTCCACTGACGCTGAGTACGCTGTTCTCCCTGCAAGATGCGTTGCAGGCGCAGACCGCGCATCTGACCATTCTCGACTTGTCTCAAGTCCCATATATTGATTCTGCCGGCCTTGGCACGGTCCTGATGTTCTATGTTTCGGCCGAAAAGAATGGCCGTAAATTAGCCTTGGCTGGCGTCTCGGAGCGTGTTTTGAGCTTGATTCGCATGACTCGCGTAGATACGGTACTGAGTATGTTCCCAAGCGTGGAGGCAGCGGAGCAGAGCGTTTCGTAGAAAACTTCAGTTGTGAATGCCATCTGGGCGCAGGGCGTCGCTTCAGCCTAGAACAATTCCGTTCCCCACAGATCGTGCAGGTGGATCACGCCTTCCACTCCGTCCGCGGCATTCACGACGATCAGGGAAGTAATCTTGCGTTCCTCCATGCGGCGCAGGGCTTCGGCGGCAAATTCACCAGCGGCAATGGTTTGCGGGTTGGGATGCATGGCTTCTCCGGCAGTCTTCGCCAACGCGCTGGCGCCTTCCCGTTCCAGCAACCGGCGCAAGTCGCCGTCGCTCAGCAGGCCGACTAATTTTCCATCCGCAACCACCGTCGTCATGCCCAGTCCTTTGTGGGACATCTCGTAGATCACGTCCTTCATCGCTGTTTCAGGAGTAACGCGTGGCAGCGCATCGCCGGAGTGCATCAATTGCTCCACGCGCATCAGGCGCTTGCCTAGTTTGCCGCCTGGATGTAGGTTGGCGAAATCTTCAGTGCGAAACCCTTTGCGAGAGGAAATCGCAATCGCCAGCGCGTCGCCCAGCGCCAGCATGGCGGTAGTCGAGGCCGTCGGCGCAAGGCCCAGCGTGCAAGCCTCCTGCGCCACCGAGCAGTCCAGAGCTACATCGCTCGCCAGCGCCAGCGTGGAACGCATCTCGCAGCAGAAGGTGATCAGCGCATCTCCGATCCGCTTCAGCATCTCCAGCAAGCGGAGAATCTCTTCCGTTTCTCCGCTTGCCGATAGCGCAATTACGACATCGCCTTTGGCCAGCATGCCCAGGTCGCCGTGGTGAGCCTCCGCAGGATGCAAAAATAATGCAGGTGAGCCGGTCGAGCTGAGAGTGGCGGCAATTTTCTGCGCGATGATGCCGCTCTTTCCCATCCCGGTAACCACTACACGTCCACCGGCAGCGCCGCAGGCAACAATCAGATCGACCGCACGCGCAAAATCCTGGGCCATGTTGTTGGTCGAATTTTTGCTCCCATCCAGTCGCTCGGCCAGCGCCAGTAGAGCTTGTGCCTCGATCCGAACTAACTGTGCCGGATCGACACAGCCGTCGGAGCCGCTTTTGAATGCGGCCTGGTGTGAAGGCTTGTCGGATTGTGTCTGTTGTTTCATCGCGGATACTGCAGGGAACTCACATAGACGATACTGCATCCTGCCCATCGAAGCTATTCCGTCGACGATGACCAGCAACCCATCGGCCACAGTGGCATCGAGAAGCGAAGTTTTCCCATTACGGAAGTCTTCCGGTATTGGTAATTTTGGCGACATTCTCGTTTGGTATCCCGCAAAAATCTGTAGACACTTCTGTGGGACCGGCGGTAACTTTTGGTTGACTCTCCTGCTCGCTGCCAACCCAAGAAATTAAGACTGAGCCGCGCTTGAGGGCCGGAAAATAACTTGCTCACTTTTCTGCCCTTGGCCGGCGATAACGCTGCAATCTCTCCAGCCACGGAAATCATGCCACGCACTTCAACCCCCTTTGGAGTTGACCCCGATGCATGTCTCGAGATTCGCGGCCCGTTGCGCCTCCACGCCTTCCTGTACAGAAACCTCATCGTTTCCGTTGGCTCATTCCTCACGCCATTTCCGCCGCGACCCATCGATGCTTTCGCTGATTGCGACGTTCGCCATCCTTGTGTTTTGTTCGTGTGCTGCCTATCGCCACCACTTACACCGTAAATGACTTGGCGGACAACGCTGCGGACACGGGCTCGCTGCGCTATGCGGTGAACACGGCGGTCGATGGCGACACAATTCAATTTGGATCCAACGTGATCGGAATGATCACGCTGACCAACGGCACGCTGGCGATCAACAACAGCGTGACCATCACAGGCCCCGGCGTGGGCCTGCTGACCATCTCTGGAAATAACGCCGTACCCGTGTTCACCATCTATTCCCCGGGCACCGTCTCCATTTCCGGCCTGATTATCGCTAACGGCAATAGCGCGACAAATGGCGGCGGCATTTACAACAACAGCGGCACATTGACGGTGAGCAACTGCGCCTTCATTGGTAACACAACAGCCTCCGGCGGCGGCGGCATTGCCACCGGCGGCCCGTTGACTGTTGAAAACAGCACCTTCTCCGGCAACACCGCGACGCTCGGCGGCGGCGGACTCTTCAGCAATGGTGCTACTGCAACGGTGGAGAACAGCACTTTCTTTGGCAATAGCTCGCCGAACGGACCCGGAGGCGGAATTTTCAATAACGGCGTCATGACGGTGAACAACAGCACCGTTACGGGAAATTCGGACAGCGGCATTTACAACAACGGCGGCCAGACGCTGACATTGTCCAACAGCATCGTGGCGGCCAATAACAGCGGGGATTGCGGCCAGTGCAATACACAAAGCGCCAACAACCTGATCGGCGGCACGCCGGATCTGGGTCCGCTGCAATTTAATGGCGGCGGCACAGAAACAATGTTGCCCCTGCCCGGCAGCCCTGCGATCGGCGCTGGGTCAGGTAGCACGCTGGCTACCGATGAGCGTGGCTTTGCACGCCCGACAGGAAGTGGCGTCGCCAGCGATTTAGGCGCGGTCCAGACGAATTATCTGACGGTAACGAATCTCAACGACACCGGCGCCGGTTCCTTGCGCCAGGCAGTCCTCGACGCGAACACCGCTGGTACCGCGGATATTGTCTTTCAGTCCGGCCTCAATGGAACCATAGCACTGGCCAGCATTCTGCCCTCCATCACCGGAAATGTGGACCTCACCGGCCCGGGTGCGAACCAGATCACCATTTCGGGCCAGGGAACTTCCTCGGTGATCGATATTCCCAATCCCGGCACATTCGTCAATCTGAGCGGTGTAACTATCAGTCAGGGAACTGACGTCATCAATCAAACGCCCGCCGTCTCGAATAGCGGCATTTTGACTGTGCTAAACAGCGCCTTTTCCTATAACGATGGCAACAATGGCGGCGCCATTTTCAATGCTGGAACATTAGGCGTGGAAAATGCCACGTTCTCCAACAACGATGCTACCTACGGCGGCGGCATCGATAACCAGGGGACAATGATAGTGGGCAACGGTACCTTTGTCGGTAATCGAGCCTACAACGGAAATGGCGGCGGCATTGAGAACACTGCCAATGCGCTCGTGTTGGACAGTACGATCACTGGCAATGAATCTCTGAATGGAGGTGTCGGGGCTGGAATGGACAACAGCGGCGGTGCGTTGGCGGTAACCAACAGCATTCTGGCCGCCAACATGAACTTGAGTACGAACACGGAGGACGACTGCGACAACTGTACTCAGAATGGCCCGATTCTGACCGGCAGTAATCCCGGTCTTGGTTCACTGGCCTATAACGGCTTGAACGCGACAATACAGACCATGCTGCCACTGCCCGGTAGCGGCGCCATCCAGATAGGAGACCCGACGCAGCTGGTTCCAGAACTAACTACCGACGAACGTGGGTTCCCGCGACTGACCGGCGGAAAGCTGGACGTGGGCGCGGCCCAAACCAACTACACTTCGGTGCAATTTGTACAGCAGCCGACAGACACCTTCTTCAATGCCGATATCAGTCCAGCCGTAACGGTCGAGGTGCTCGAAACCAACGGCAATCTGCCTGGACCGAACAATACAGATGCTGTCAGCGGGATTCCCATTACGCTGACCTTGAACGGCTCCGGTCCGCTGAACGGCACGCTGACGCAAACGACGACTGGCGGCGTGGCCAGCTTTGGCGATCTGGCCATCACCTCGCTGAGCACCGGCGATACCCTGGCGACCGCGCTGACAGTGACGCCTCCTGGCATCACACCGCCGCAAACCTTGACAGCAACCAGCAGTCCCTTCGACATCACCCGGGTGACATCCACCGTGAACTTCAATCCATCGCTTCCCGCAAGCGTGACCTACGGTGTCGCGCCTCTTACGTTAAAAGCGAATGCCTACGCTTCGGGCACGCTGACCGGTCAAACGGTCACCTTCCAGGTAGATTCTGGACCGGCGACGGTTAGCGGCAATGTTCTTACGATTACCGGAGCGGGAACCGTGGTGGTGGAAGTAGACGCGGCCGCCACTGGAACCTATGCCGCATCATCGGCGACAGCAACCATCACGGTCGCGCAAGCGGCATCGCAGCTGGCGCTGACGGCTTCTGCCACTCAGGCGCCTGTCGGAACCTCAGTGACCCTGACGGCAACCGCCACTTCCACCGCTGGAATACCGACTGGGACTGTCACCTTCTTAAGCGGATCAACCTCGCTCGGAACGGCGTCGCTAAATGCCCAGGGGGTCGCTACGCTGGCGGTTACAACGCTGCCCGTCGGTTCCAATACCATCACGGCAACGTACGCCGGAGACACCAACTTTAGCGGGTCACAGGCTCAGCTATCCGGAGCCATCGTTGTCGGCACGCCAGGATTCGCCATGACCTCCAGCACCTTGAGTCTCTCTGTCCAGCCAGGAGCTGCGGGAAGTGTGAGTCTGACACTGACGCCAGCCTTCGGTTACACGGGTACGGTGACCTTGGGCTGCAGCGGCATGCCCGGAACCTCTACCTGCGCCTTTCAGCCCTCTACAGTCACATTTGACGGCTCTGGCAACCCTGTGCCAGTGACGGTGACAATGCAGATTGCTTCTGCCGGACAGCTTTCCCGCAGCTCGAATCTGGCCGAACTGCAGCCATTGATTCCGCTGAGCAACCTGCCTGTCCTGCCCGCAATGATCTTCTGGTCGCCGGGTACCCTGTCAGACCTGCGGCGCACCGGTAAGCAGCGCAAAACTCGTGCCAAATCCTCCCGCTGGCTCTGGATGGGAATGATCTTGCTCTTCGGCGCAGGCCTGCTAGGGCTGACCGGCTGTGGCAGTAAGGCGAGCACCCCTCAAGGCGGCCAGTACACCGTCACGATCACAGCGACTGGATCGGGAAATGTCAGTCAGTCTGTCACCGTGCAGTTGACTGTGTCGTAAATTCTGCTGGTAACGCAACAGGAGTTCGCAGATCGAAGTAAGGATTGTCTTAGTGAGAAAGGCGCAGGTTTATCCTGCGCCTTTCTCTCGTTCTGGTAGAAACACCTCCGTCCCGACCGATACAATGAAAGGTTGCATCCCGGGTTTCCTTTTCCCGGCGGTCGAGGAGTGGCAATGAAGCGCAGCACAATCGTGGTGTTGATTCTGGTCGCAGGCATAGCGGCAATGATCTGGTCGGGACTCATGGCCTACCGGATGAGAAAGGAACTCAACACACAACCCGGGGCACAGAGCGCATCGCCACAGCAACGCAACCTTCCCGGCACGCCTTCTGCGGGATCAGCGAACCAAGGCAACGCCGCCGTCACCGATGAAAATTCCCCTTCCGCACAGGGGCTACCCGATTTCCGAGACAAACCCGCCCCCTCATTTACTCTGAAAACCGTCGACGGTAAGACAGTGTCGCTTTCGGATTACAAAGGGAAGGCTGTGCTGTTGAATTTCTGGGCGACCTGGTGTGGCCCGTGCAAGCTGGAAATGCCGTGGTTGATTGCTATGCAGAAGAAATATTCTTCCCAGGGTTTTACCGTGTTGGGGATTTCCGAGGATGATGGTTCCACAAAAGACGTGAGCGAATTCATCGCCAAAATGGGCGTCGACTATCCGGTGTTGATGTACGACGACAAGTTGAACCACGCCTACGGAGGGATCGAGTATTTGCCGACGTCGTACTACATCGGGCGGAATGGCAAGGTGATGGTAGAGGCTGGCGGACTGATTTCCGAAAGCGAAATGGAAGCCAATATCCAGAAGATTCTCGCTAAAGGAGCTTGAGCGTGCCGACAGGGAAGTCAGCGGTCACCTGGATGCTTGCCGCGGGAATGGCTTGCGCTACCGCTATGATGGCGCAATCGGATTGGCAGCCGAGCCCTCATGGCATCGGTTTCGGCCAGCCAAAATCCAAACAGTGGGTGCAGATGGTTTCCCCGTCACAGCTTGCAGTCAAGGCAGCTACTCCTGCGAGCGACTCGAAAGACATCGAATTGCAGTTCGCGATTCAGGATGGACTGCATATCAATTCACATACACCGCATTCGCATTTTTTGATTCCAACAACGCTCACTCTCGACCCAACGGCCGGTGTCCGGATTGCTCAAGTCGAGTATCCAAAGGGTGTCGACTATCATTTTCAGTTCTCGCCAAAAGATGCGCTGAGCGTGTACACAGGCGACTTTGCCCTGCTTGTTGGTGTCCATGCGCGGGCTGGACACTATACATTGCATGGCCAGCTGCACTACCAGGCCTGTGACGATCGAACCTGTAATCCTCCGCAGACACTTCCGTTGCGGCTGGATGTAACCGCCAAGTAATCGCTGATCACAATGCAAAACCGAGCCAGAAAGACCATGGGAAGGAAATCTTGATGAGGATGCCATTCGTCGCAATACTTGTGGGACTGTTCTGCTCTGTTGGGCAGGCGCAGACCGTATCTCCACTCTTCGCTCGCGGCTACACAGTGATCCCGGAACCTCAATCCGTGTCTCTGGAAGCACACGATTTTTCTTTCAGCTCGAACTGGCAGCTCAAGGTGGACAAGAGCGTCGCCAAAGACGATGTTGCTGTCGATGCATTGCGGGAAGATCTCGCCAGCAGGTTCAATGTGCGACTGGGCACGTCGAAAGGTGCAGATGGAACTCTCTCCTTACGTATTCAGCCCGGAAGCGTGACGGTTGGGAAAGCGCTCGATGCCAATAAGGCATCGTTGGAAGATCAGGCATACCGCATCAACCTGCAGAGCGGGGCGATTACGATTACTGCGAATGCTTCGACGGGTCTCTTCTATGGCGTCGAGACGCTGGTGCAATTGTTGCGTCCAGACCTGGGAACGCTATGGCTGCCGGAAGGCACGATTGTAGACTGGCCGGACCTGCAAGTCCGGCACGCGTACTGGGATGACAATCATCATCTTGAAAGAGTCGATGATCTGAAGCGGGATTTGCGGCAGGCCGCGTTCTACAAAATCAATGGCTTCGTTATCAAACTGGATGGACATTTTCAATATAAGAGCGCGCCGGCTGTAGTTGAACCGTACGCTCTTACTCCTGCAGAGCTGCAGGAATTGACCAACTACGGCCTGCGATATCACATTCAGCTCATTCCATATCTGGATGGACCTGCACACATCTCATTCATCCTGAAACATCCCGAGTACCAGAAGCTTCGTGAATTTCCGAACAGCAACTATGAGATTTGTGCAACCAATCCCGACTCGTACAAGCTTCTCGAAGGCATGTATCAGGACTTGCTGGATGCAAACAAAGGGGTGAAGTATTTCTATCTATCTACAGACGAACCCTACTATTTAGGTCTGGCTCATAATTCGCAGTGCAACGAAGCGGATATGGCAAAACAAATGGGCTCGGTAGGACAAGTCTTCGCACACTTTGTCGATAAGGCGGGCGCCTATTTGCACGACCAGGGACGGACCGTGGTCTTCTGGGGGGAGTTTCCGCTGAAACCGACTGACATCCCCGCACTTCCGTCGTACCTGGTGAACGGCGAGGTATACGGCCCGGTCTTCGACAAAACCTTTCATCAACATGGCATTCAGCAGATGATTTATACCTCAAGCGAGGGCGTGGAAGATCTCTTTCCGCACTACACCATCCTGCCGCAAAGTGATCGACTGCACGCGGGCCATCCGGGTGTTCCAACCATCGAAGATGTTATGCGGAAAATCTCAACGGATTCGGCTCGGGTGAATACCAGTATCATTGGCGAATTCAACGCAGGGTGGGCCGATGAAGGAGTGAACCCTGAGACGTTCTGGCTCGGCTATGTTGCCAGTGGATCAGCTGGCTGGCATCCTGGCTCGCCCAGCGCATCGGAGCTGGCGAGTAGCTTTTATTCCTTGTTTTACGGACCAAAAGTCGTCGACATGGATCATACATATCAACTGCTGAGTGAACAGGCGCAATCCTGGGCAGATAGCTGGGATAAGGTGCCGTCAAAGGCCAGGAAGCCCATTTGGGGATGGTCGTACGGCATTTTCGCGACTCCTCGTCCTGCCGACGATCAGACGCTTCCGCTGCCCGGCGTTCCTACCGCCGACTTGCAGTACACGTCGACGTGGTCGAATGAAAATGAGAGAAGAGTTGCGTTAGCTTCACAGGCAAAGCAACAAAATGACCGTTTGCTGGGTCTGCTGCACGAGAACATTCGGAAAGCACAATTCAACAGATATAACCTCCAGGTTTATCTGACGATTGCCAATCTGTGCCGTCAGAACCTAACCATGATTGCAGGGATTCAGCGCATGGATGCGGATCTCGCGTCTGCCTCTCAAATCAGAGAGAAAAATCCGGAACGAGCAATTAGCCAGGTCGATAGCGCATTAAACACGGCCATCTCCATCTGGCAGCAGCGGAATACTGTGTTGAAAAATTCCGTAGCGACTTGGGATGAAAGCTGGTTTCCGCGCGTCGAAGATGCAAACGGCCGGCATTTCGTGCATGAACTCGATGACGTGAAGGACCATCTTCCCGATCGGACGGTTGATATGTCCTATCTTGTCTATCGAGAGAAACTTCTTCCCTTTGGAGAATGGGTGAATGCGATCGCCACGGCTCGAAATCAATTTGCTGCGGCCCATAATCTTCCAACTAAAAATTTCAAATTAGCCTGGGACGATTTCAGTGCGGCGCCGGGTGTTTGCGCATCCGCATCGGAAATTCTCGCCAACCCACAACTGGGACCTGCCGATGTTGACCAGGCGGCGACATGCGGAGCGGGAGACTAGAGCGTTAAGTCAGTCGCAGAAGCCAGCTCAACGTCCAGTCTCTCCCGGAGTCAGAAACAGCATTTTGGACGCAATTCGAGTGTGTGTGGCGCTGATGATGTGCGGGCTGATCACGATCAAAAGCCTGCCGACAGTCAGCTGAGTCGTGGGGCTGGCTGTCCAGCCAAAGCCTGGCAACTCACTCAGCCCCGGAATGCCGGACAAGGACTTCGATTCTGTACTGCTCACGCTGCTGGTGACCAGCGCACTGCCGCCATCAGGGATCTGGATGGTTGTAATAAAAGAACGATTGTTGATGATCGGCGATCCGTTGACCGACGCTCCCGCCAGCGAAGCCATGGTGATTTCCAGTTGCATCTGCACATCTTTGTTTTGCAGAATGCGGGGCAACGCCTTGACCGTCAAACCCAGGTCTTCATACTGAACGGTCGGCGCTAAGGCCAGGGGATTCGTGTTGGCGGTCGCTGTCGCACTGGTGCCAGCCAATAAACTCGCCAGATTGGTCGACCCTGTCGGCGTTTGGGTTCCGGCGGAATAGCTTTGCGTGACGATGGGATAACGCGACCCAATCAGAACCGTCTGCTTCTCCAGATCGCCCGCGCGCAACTGGACATGGTCAATCTCGCGCGTGTCGGAAATATTCAGTGAAGCATTAGCGGTCGTTCCCCCGAACGAAAGACCACTCAACGTCAGCCCATTGCCAAAAAGCGCGAACGGCTGGT
Organism: uncultured Acidobacteriota bacterium; assembly: GCA_963719625.1. GTDB lineage: Bacteria > Acidobacteriota > Terriglobia > Terriglobales > Acidobacteriaceae > JAKAAZ01. The sequence continues at coordinate 289,328 of CAVRDB010000026.1, read as the reverse complement.
TCAGGACACTTCCATTTACCAACCCAAGTCCTATCAGAAGGGCGGCAATTCCGGCCAGATCTCCCGGATTCACCAATCCGGCGGCAATCAATTCCGTAATAGTACTTTGATTGCTGTTGATAATACTGGTCAATTGCGAAGTCACATTAAAGACGTTCAGCTGCTGCGGAAACGCAACCCCAAGGTCTTCCTGACGTGAATCGTTGACCTGGTAGACGCGGACATCCAGCATCACTTCCGGCTTATCGAGATACAGTTGCCCCAGGGTCGCGTTGATGGCCCGCAGAGTCTTCTCAGGGGCACGAATGCTCAGTGTGCCTTGGTCTCCGCGGCTCGAAGCCTGCTGGACTCCAAAGACATTCTTGATGACGTTGACGGTATCGGTCACTTCCTTTGTATCCAGGCCAGGAAGAAACACGGTTTCCAGTAGGAGCCGGTCAAATTTTGTACGGTTCTCTTTCGTGTCCTTCGCGACCAGAACATGCGTCGGATCCAAAGCGACCCAGAACGTACCTGTTGACAGCTCGATGGCGCCAGATGCCTCGGCAAAGGAAGCATTCGTCAAGTCCAGCTGGATTTGCTTATTCGGAACGGAATCGTCCAGGATTGCGGTAATTCCATACGCTGAAAGAACTCGATGCAGAATGTCCTGCGCATTGCCGCGAAGATGAAATGTGGATTGAATCGGGGCGGGAGCCACTTCGATCAGGCCGCTGGAGAACTTCGGCATTGGCGTCGATTCGATCACTGCGGGGTCTTCTTGCGTATCCAGAGACTGGATATGCTCGCGAACGTACGGATTGTCAGGATCGAGACTCAGCGCGTTTTGCAGTTGCTGCTTTGCGGAGTCGGTCTTGCCGGCTTGCTGGTCTTGTCTTGCTGTCTGTATCAAGCCACCCACCCACTGCTGCCGGGCAAGTTCGTATGCGGCTAAGTAGGGCCCGTTAGCGGGGTCCAGCAGGTGAGCTTTGGCAAATAGCGTCAGAGCTCGCGATGAGTCCTGTGCTTGTAGTGCGTGCGTGCCTTTACGAAAGTACTCTCTAGCCTTGGCAACCTGTTGCGCGCTTGGTACGGGAAGGGAAGCAGGATCGTGCGACGAACCGTTTGTGCTGGAAACCGGTGCGGTCGTGGAAGTGGAGACATCTTCAGCGATTACTTGTGGGACGCAAGTAAAAATTCCCAGCGATAGGGTGAGGCTGGCAGCCGTAAGTTTTTTCTGCCAGGAGGAATTTGCGACGAGTGTGACTGCTGCAGGTTTACGCGTGCGATGGACTGAGCCAGCGGAAATTGGGTTCCACCGAAGCATGGTTCGAGCCACGCTAAAGACACAACTCAATATTGGATTGTAGATGGGACAGATCTGCGTTAAATGGGTCTTTGCCACGCGCCAATACACTGCCTTGCCCAGAGAGAGGTAACTACCTCGAGCGTATCAGTTGGACCGCAGGAAGAACAGCATGCTCCCCACGAGGCGGTCGCTTCAATCCCAGCTTGATCTGGGCTGGATCGAGTTCCAGTTCGGCCATGACGCGGCTCAGGGTGTTGCGGTGCACGCCGAGTTCTCGTGCAGCCTTGCACTGGTTGCCTTTATTGTTGCGCAGGACTTCCTGAATATAACGGCGGCGAAACTCGCGGACGGCCTCCTCGTAGGTGATGCCACTGGCGTACATCTGTACGACAAGATTATCCAATTCGCGTTTCACTTGTGACCTCTCTAGCCCGGCTTGCTAATGCTGTTGCAGTGGAATGGTTCCGATTGCAGAAAATCTTTCGAAAAATCTATTCTCAATGTTCTAACGCGTGGCTGGGGGAGGATGCAAGTGGAATTGAATCCAACCTGGGCCATGCTTGATGATTGCCACTCCCTCTTGAATCTTCTGGCGTAACTCTGCCGGCGCCCCTGCTGCGCACTGGTTGGCTGCAGACAGAAAATAGGGTGCCAGCTTCGATCCGTTCAACCATGTCTTCTGGGGCATAAAGGCGGCAATTGCTATGATAGCAACGACCACCAGAAAACAACCGCGAATCACTCCAAAAACTGCACCCAGTAAACTGTCCAGCCCGCCCAGTCCGGCGGTGCGTGCCACTTTGGAGATGGCCCTCCCAATCAGGCCGATAATCAGCATTACGCCCAGGGCAATCAATAGAAATGCCAGGACATCGGCAACGCCTACGGAGTGAATCACGCGCGACAACGGCGCTGCGAGAACACCATAATTCCAAAACGCCAGCCATAGGCCCAGGACCAGGGCAGCCAGGGAGACAACTTCCAGCACAAGCCCTTGCGCTGCGGCCATGATTGTCGACAGAACGATGACGATGATAATGAACCAATCGAAAAGTGTCATATCAGCCGAAAGAGATTCTCCCAAACGTGAAACATGTCAACGAAACCCTCGCAGCCCTTTTATAGCTACACGAACGTGCAAATTGCCAACAGAAAATGGAGAAGCAGCTTAATGCAGCGAAATGCGGCCAGTAATGCGGCGAAACGCCTCCAGGTATTTTTCCTGCGTTCTTGCGACTACGCTCTCCGGCAACCCAGGGGCGGGAGCCTGCTTGTTCCAGTGGCTCTCTACTAAATAATCGCGCACGAACTGCTTGTCAAAAGAAATCTGCGGACCGCCAGGATGATAGTGGCTCTTCCACCAATAGCGGGAGGAGTCCGGTGTCAGGACTTCGTCCGCCAGCACCACTCCATGGGCCGTCCGGCCAAATTCAAATTTTGTGTCGGCAAGAATCATGTCTTGTCCGTCAACGTGCCGCCAGGCGCGGTCATAGATCATCAGGCTCAAGTCTCGTAGCAATTCCGCGTTTGCCCGGCCAATGCGATGGCCCATTTCCTCCATGGAAATGTTGGTGTCATGTTCACCCGCGGGTGCTTTCGTTGCTGGAGTGAAAATGGGCTCCGGCAGGCGCTCGGATTCCTTCATGCCCGGCAACAGAGTGATCCCGCACACACGGCCAGTCTCCTGATAGTCTTTCCACGCCGAACCTGTCAGATAGCCGCGGACAACGCACTCAATGGGAAATATCTCCGCCTGCTTTACCAGCATGGAACGAAAATGCAACAGCTGACGATACGGCTGCAGGGATACTGGATACTGGTCGATGTCCGCCGTGACCAGGTGGGTTGGCACCAGATCGGCAAGCAGACTAAACCAGAACAGGGAAATCTGGGTAAGAATTTTTCCCTTGTCCGGAATGCCCGTTGCCAAAATGTGATCGAAGGCGGAGACACGGTCTGTGGTGATCAACAACAGCTCGTCGCCGACAGCATAAATGTCTCTGACCTTCCCGCGTGCGTGCAGCTTTAGAGTCGGTAGGTCGGCTTGTAGAAGAGCGTCTGGCATACCCTTGAGCTTTTCATGCGAATGCGTCTCTGGCAAGCAGCTTACAAATACAGATGCCTCAGGAAACGATTTGTTTGCATGCAGGCTCTTCCCGTGTCCGTCAGGCGGAGGCTCTTTCCAGCGCACGATCATGGCCCAGGCGGACCGAGACAATCTTTGAAACACCGGGCTCCTGCATGGTCACACCGAAGATTGCATCCGCTGCCTGCATCATTCGTTTGCTGTGCGTGATGACGATGAAATGCGTGTGCGCGCTCATCTTCTGCAGCATGTTGGCGAGGCGGCCTACATTCGATTCATCCAGCGCAGCATCGACTTCATCCAGCACGCAGAACGGACTGGGCTGGTACTGGAAGATCGCCATCAAGAGCGACAAAGCCGTCAGCGCCTTTTCTCCGCCGGAAAGCAGAAGGATATTCTGCAATTTTTTCCCGGGAGGGGAAGCGATGATATCGACGCCGCTCTCATCGGAATTTTCCTGATCGGTAAGTTTCATGAATGCCTGCCCGCCCCCAAACAGATGGCCAAAGGCTGCCGAGAAGTTTTCGTTGATGGCGGTAAAGGCTTCTTCAAATTTGCTGCGCAAGATGACTTCAATTTCGCGAATGCTGTTCTGCGTATTGTCGATCGAGTCGATCAGGTCTTTGCGCTGTGTCTCCAGAAATGCGTGGCGTTCCGCGGCTTCTTTGTATTCATCCAGCGCCATCATATTCACCGGGCCCATCGATTCAAGCTTTTGCTTGATGGCACGGCATCCTTCTTCTTCCGCGGCCAGCGGTTCCGCTTCCAGACGCGTCAGCGACTCGTCGGCACGCAATTCGTCAGCCGGCAAGGAAAGATCCTGCATGCAGGTCTCTTCCATGTGCACCAGGTCGGAGGAGAGGCGTGCTGCTCGCGCGGCAGCTTCGCTGCGGCGATCGCGGAGCGCTTCCAAATCGCTCCGCAGCGAGCGGACCTGTTGTTCCACCTCAGCTGCTTGCTGGCGCAGGGCTGCGGACTGCTGGGCTAGTTCTTCCGCCTGCCGGCGTGCCGTCTCGCGAGTGGTCTCCAGTTCCTGGCTGCGAAGTTGCAGCCTCTCCTGCTCCAGGACGCGCTGTTTTTGTTCGGCATCGCCAGCAGCGATCATTTGCTCCAATTGACGTACGCGCTGCTCCAGACCCTCCACCATACGATCCAGTCGTTCGGAGGAAGCCGCTGCTCCGCGTCTGCGCTCTTCGAGACCTGCCAACTCGACAGACGCCGCGGACATCTGCTGCTGTGCTTCATCGCGGGCGATACGAAGAGCTTCCAGCGAACCTTGAGCTTCGTTTAATTGCTGCTCAAATCGAATGCGTTCCCGCTCGTGCTGGTCAACTTCTTCCCGCCGCTTGGCCACCCACTCGGTTTTCTCAGCTTGCGCAGCAGTGTTGCGCTCCGCTTGCAGTGTCCACTCGCTCAGCCGTCGCTCCAGTCGGCCAACCTCCGCTTCCAACTGGCGCAGGGCAGCGCCGGTGTTGGCAGATTCCTGCTCAGCCTTGCGACGTTCTGTCGATTTAATTTCAATCCGCTGTGACAGCTCCGCCACTGTGTGGGCCAGCTGCACAGTTTCCAGTTCTACCTTCGCCAGTGCTTCTTCCGTCCGCGCCAGCAGTTGCAGTGTGCTGCGCAGTTCGCGTTTCAGGGCCAGGGGGCCTTCGACGCTCGGCTTGCCGCCGGTAACGGTGACATTGTGGAAGCACTCACCATTTGGCGATAGAAAGAACGCTTCCGGATTTTCCAGCGCCAACGACCGCGCAACTTCGGAGTCGGGCACAACATAGCCGTGGCGCAGTTTGGGCAGAATCACTTCCAGGGAACTGCCGAATCCATCCAGGACACGAATACAATCCTTCAGGCGCACCACGCCATCGCGCGCTTCGCTGAGCGGCTGCACCATCCCCGGCGCAAAAGAAAACTTAGCCTGAGAGTCGTCTGGATGCACCAGGAATGTTGCGCGGCCGTCGACGTCCGTCTTGAGAACCCGCATTCCTTCCTGGGCATCATTCCAGCTTTTCACTACGATGAAATTCAATTCATCGCGAAGGAATTCATCCACAACTGCTTCGTACTGGTCGGAAACTTCAACGAAATCTGCCAGCACGCCAACCGGTGCGTGTCCCCCCTCCATCGTGTTTGTGCGCAGCAGCTGTCGCACTGTGTCGGTCGAATAGCTATGTTCACGAATCAGGGATTCCAGTGAATTGCTGCGTCCCTGCAGCGTCGCTTGCTCGGCGCGAAGTTGATCCGCCTGGCGGCGGGAGGCTGCTTCTTCGGTCCGTTGCGTTTCGAGTTGGGAGCGCAGCGTTGTTAGTTCGGCTTCAGTATCCTGCAAAGCACTGCTGGCCGAAGCAAAGTTCAGTGAAACCTGCCCACGTTCTACGCCAAGCTTTTCCAGCTCATCATGGACTCCGGCACGCTCCGCAGTCAGACGCTCCGCTTCGCGCTGATAGCCTTCCAGGCTGGCTTCACCCTGGCTGATCTGGTTGCGCACCTGATTGGCCTGCGTCATCCAGTGCAGCATTTGGCGCCGGGAGGCCTCCATGCGCTCGCTCACCGATGCCAGTTCCGTGGTTGCCGTCTGGAAAATATTTTGACGTGCCTGCATGTCCTGCCGGGCAAGATCGACGGCCTGCTGTGCCTGCGCCAGAAAGGTTTGCTGTTGGCTGCGTTCTGTTTCCAGCCCTGTCAGCTGCAATTGCGTTTGTGCCAGTTCCGCCTGGGCAGCTTGTAGTCGAACCGTCAGGTCCGCGGCGCGATCCTGATTGGCTTTGAGCTGCCCCAGCGTCCGCTCCAACTCCACAGAAGCGTTATTAGCGCTGGTCGCGGCATCCCGTGCCTGCTGTTCCCGTGTATAGCCTTCCGCAACGGCAGCCGCTCGCTGCTGGTCAACGGAGGCAATGGTCTGCGTCAGCTCATCGATTTCGACGGTCAGCTGTGCCAGCTCTGCCGCAACCGCTACCGCTGCCGCATCCGTAATGGAAATCCGGGTGGCGATCACCACTCGCAGTCGCTGGCGAAGCTCATCGCGCAGCGCGCCGTAGCGCTCAGCCTTGGCCGCCTGGCGTTTCAGCGAATTCATCTGGCGCGCAACCTCGTCAAAAATGTCATTGACGCGCGCCAGGTTTTGCTTAGCCTGTTCGAGGCGTAACTCCGCCAGATGTTTTTTTGTCTTGAAGCGCGTGATCCCCGCCGCTTCCTCAATAATCGCCCGACGCTCATGCGGCTTGCTGCTCAACAACTGTCCAATGCGCTCCTGGCCAATAATTCCGTAGGAGTCCGAATTGAGGCCCGTGCCCATCAGCACATCATGGATATCGCGCAGGCGGCACAGCTTTCCGTTCAGGAGATATTCGCTTTCTCCTGTGCGGAACAGCCGCCGAGAAATAATGACCTCGCCATCCTGAGCATGGTTTCGCTGAAATTTTCGGCGACGAATTTTCAGGACGACATTGCTTTCACCCGTCGTCGCAGCATCTTTGGCTGCGGTGCCCGCAGTTTCTTCCGACTGGGCCGAGCTATTTCCGCCGGCTTCCGCCGGTTCTTCCAGGATTTGCCCCGGCTGCAGCTCGGCCGTAATTTCTTCGGTCTCTTTGGCGGCTTGGGATCGCGCAGCCGCTTCATCCCAATCGCCTTCGACCATCTCCGGTCCATGGTGAACGCTGGCTGGCTGATATACCTCTGGATCGATCAGGACAAGCGAAACCTCGGCCATGCCTGTCGGCTTCCGCTCCCGCGTACCCGAGAAGATAACATCTTCCATCTTGATGCCACGCAAATCCTTAGCCGACTGTTCACCCAGCACCCAGCTGACGGCGTCGGAGATGTTAGATTTGCCGCACCCGTTCGGGCCTACAATCGCAGTAAGGCCGTTGCTATCGAGCAATACTTCCGTGCGATCGCAAAAGGACTTGAAGCCGAGAATATGAATGCGCTTAAGTTCGAGCAATCGGCACCTCTGGGGACAGCGTTGCGGCAGCGCAAAATTAGCCTGCCGATGGCTTAACTTTAGTCCGGAGATGGTCGCGGGTCAATATATGGATACAGCGGGTTGTGGATAAGAAGTCCGCAACGCAAGCCATGGTATTGCCAGTGAGAACCTGACGCCCAGAAAGTCTTGTTTTCAGCGAAAAGCATTCATCCAGGACACGTCAAAAATCTACTTCTTGAGTGTAGGCCGCACCATTACTTCACTAATGAAGGATTGGTCGGCTTGGGTCGCCAGCAGCGCGACAATATTCGCGATGTCCTCCGGCGCGATTGCTCCCAGTGTGGATTTTTCGCTGGACAGACCCGACCCAAATTCCGTCCGCACCGTCCCCGGAGCAACCAGGGATACCCGCACCTGATGCTGCCGCAATTCCTCGGCAGCGGAAACCATCATTCCATTCAATCCCCATTTTGTCGCGGCATAGGCAGCGCCATTCGGCACCGGATTTTTTCCGGCTAGAGAGGAAATGTTGATAATGTGGCCTCGCTTCGCTGCAATCATCACGGGGGCAAACGCGCGCAGCAGCAGGTAAGGAGCCCGCAGATTGATGGCGAAAAGACGGTCCCATTCCTTCAAAGGTGTTTCATGCAGGGAACCTTGAAACCAGCCTATGCCGGCATTGTTCACGAGGATCTCGCAATGTCCGTGCGTTTCCAGCATGAGTCGCGCGAAGGTCTCGATTTGCACTGGCTGCGTCAAATCGCATGCATGAGATTCGGCATGACCGCCCGCCGCTACAATTTCGGCAACAACTTTTTTCAGTTGGTTCTGATCTCTCGCAGTCAGGACGGTGTGTGCGCCTAGCGAAGCAAGTTTGCGCGCAATGGCTGCGCCGATTCCGCGGCTGGCACCGGTGACGATTGCGACTTGTCCGGCAAGCGTGGCAGGCTGGCTCACTGTTCCAATCCTCTGCAGTGATGGTATTCAACGTAGCGCGATTGACTGCCTTGCGAGACTCTCAGCCAAGGATTCTCCGTATCAACCACATTGCTGCCAGCAGTATCAATACGATGCCGAGTACCATGAAGCGCACGTTGCCAAGTTTTTCAGACCAATTTTTCATGCGACATAGATCCCTCCCGAAATCCTACATGGCCGAATGCTATTGCGTCAGATGGATACTGAGTGGAATACTGACACGGGCTGGAATATTCGGCTTTATAATCCTGCTAACCACATAAATGCGGCACAGTCTGTTCGGTCAAAACCATTCGCCACTACGTCTCCGATTCATGTTGCCGGAGAAAAGAACAGGTGCGACATTAGCAGACAAGCGCGTGGCATAATTTTATATTTCAAAATGAAATACTCGTTCGCGAGGAGTGATCGATGAAGAAAAAGATTTTGTACGTCACGGTGCTGGCGCTGGCTAGCTCCGCTATTGGTGCCGCTCCGATGATGATGCAGGCGCAAGCTGCAGCCCCAGGTACGATCACGATTAAAGATCCTGCGGAATTTAACGCCTACAACTCTGCGATTAGCCAAGCAACGCCTCAGGGCAAGGAATCGGCGATCGAAGGATTTCTGCAGCAATATCCGGACAGCGTCGTCAAGCAGCAAGTCTTGGAAATCCTAATGGATGCCTACATGCAGACGGGCAACACGAACAAGGCTCTTGATACGGCACGCAAAGTATTGCAGAACGACCCGACGGACTTACGCGCTCTGGTAACCAGCGCGTATGTTCTGCGCGCAGAAGCGGGACAAAAGACGAATCCGGCGGACGCACTGCCATTGCTGGATGAGGCGGCTAAAGATGCCCAGGCTGGTCTGACCGCTCCGCCGCCCTCTGGGGCGGATGCTGCAAACTTTGACAAGATGAGAGACCAGGTCACGTATATATTTGACGGCGCGATCGCGAGCGACGATCTTGAGAAAAAGAATTACGCGGATGCGATCAAAAATTTTCAGGCCGAGCTGAAAGCGATGCCGGAGGCACAGACTACGGCTGGGCCCGGAATCGAAGACACCTATCAGTTGGGTACTGCGTACGCCCAGGAACAACCACAGGACCTGATAAATGCAGTCTGGTACCTGTCCCGTGCCGCAGCTTATGCTCCACAGCCATTCAAGGACGAGATTCAAAAGGCTGCTCAATACTGGTATAAGAAATACCACGGCGGCACGGATGGCTTCGACCAGGTACAGGCACAGGCGAAGGCTTCCTTGAATCCGCCGGCCGGGTTTACCATCACACCCGCTCCGCCACCGCCGTCTCCGCAGGACCTAGCTCACACCGCAGTTACGTCAACTCCCGATTTGAAGACCATGCCGCTGACGGATAAGGAATTCGTTCTTGCCAACGGCACTACCGACGACGCCAGCAAGGTCTGGGACACCATGAAGGGCCTGACGACAAAGGTACCCGGAAAAGTGATCGCTGCGACTCCGGATTCCGTACAACTTGCCGTTTCCGACGATGCCCAGCAATCGAACAAGGCGGACTTTACCATCAACATGAAAACACCGTTGAAGACACCGCCCGCCATCAATTCCATGGTGAACTACATTGCAACGTTTGACTCGTACACACCGACTCCCGCCATGATCATCATGAAGGACGGGGAAGCATCTGTGGTCACGAAGCCACACGCTGTGCATCACACCACGCACCACACCACAGCACACTAATTGCTCCCACACAAAAAGAACCGGGCATCCATCTGGATGCCCGGTTCTTTTTTTCTCCGCTCGAATTATTCTCCAAGCATGAAATGACGGATTGACTGAGCGTGCCCGGTTGCCGCATCGCACTCGATGAGTGCCGCACACATCTTTGGATTTTTCTTAGCCGCATCAAATTTGGCAGGCATGCCGCGCAAAAATCGATCGAGCACCTGTTCGGTTTCGACCCCAATCACACTGTCGTACGGACCGCTCATCCCTACATCGGTTTGAAATGCTGTACCACGGGGAAGAATGCGCGCGTCCGCTGTTGGCACATGCGTATGCGTTCCCAGTACCGCGGTCACGCGACCATCCAGATACCAGCCCAGCGCCACTTTTTCTGATGTTGCCTCAGCGTGGAAGTCGACCAAAATGACCTTGGCTCGCAATTTTTCAAGGATTGCATCGGCAGCTCGAAACGGATCGTCGCTGGCAGCCATAAAGACGCGCCCCTGCAGATTGATGACCGCATACGGGGTCCCATCTCGCAATGTACCTTCGTAGACTCCATGGCCCGGCGTGCCGGGTGCGTAATTCGCAGGTCGCAGCACGCGACGAGGCTGCTCGTGGCTGTCTGCGGGAACGGACTGCATCCAGTCGATGATTTCCCGCTTGTCCCAGATATGGTTGCCGGTTGTCAGGACGTGCGCGCCCAGGTTGAATAGCTCCTCGGCAATGTTTGGCGTAACACCAAAGCCGCCAGCGGAGTTCTCCGCGTTGATCACCACCAGGTCGACCGCATGGGTTTCGAGAAGGTGGCCCAGATGCGCATGGACAATCCTGCGCCCGGCACCGCCAAAAATATCTCCGACAAAAAGTATTTTCAAAAGAGGACGAACTCCTGCGTAAAAACTTGATGGTAGCACCTGCCAATCAATTCACAGGATGACGGAACGGCACAGGATTCAATCGATCGCGGAATTGACCCAAGGATTGAAGAACTGTGATATTTTGAGGCACATGGCGGCCAATCTACGGTTTTCGACAGGAATTGAAGCGTTGGCGTTGATGGCGACTGAGCCGGAGAAATTCCACACGTCGCACGCCCTCGCAGCAGCTTTGGCGACCAACCCTGTCGTGATTCGCCGACTGCTTTCGGCACTCAGTCGTGCCGGCCTGGTTTCCAGTGTGAAGGGTCCTTCCGGCGGTTCCCGCCTGGCAAAAAGTCCGAAGCAAATCACGCTGCGCGATATTTATCGTGCTCTCGATGCGGGCGAACTCCTCCACCAGACAGCACACGATTCCGCGGAAACAAAAGATCTGAAAAAAACCATGCGGAGCGTGTTTCGCAAGGCGCAGAAATGTCTTGAAGAGGAACTGGATTCAACGACGCTGAATCAGCTGCTGAAGAAATCCGGGAAGAAGGCCGCGAAAAAGTCCGCGGGAGCATCGGCGGAGATATCCACAGAAGGCGCCACAGCGCCTGCGTCGAGTCAGAATTAGGGCATCGGCGTTCTTCCGTCTCGCGGCTGCGCGACAAATTCGTCTTCATATCCACCGGCGGTCTTTCCGCTCTTCAATCTCCTTCACCATGCAGTTTGGGAGAGGTGATACTTTCCCGTATCCGGGCCAGCGGAGCGGAGCTGTCGAAGACAATGCCGCCGTTTTCAAAACCGACCCCGAGTTGCTTCCAGAGCGCATCCAGGTCCACGGGGTCCGGACCTTCTGCCATCTTGTTGTAAAGATCAGTTAGAACCGATGTCCCAGTGGCACGGTCACCCACGGCCAGCACTTTGGAGATGGGCCAGTCTTGAGCGATGGACCCGCCGGTGGCGAGGATTCCGCGCAGCGCGTCCTGCAATCCTTTGCGGTTGCCGGTTTTTTCACGAATGGTCACGTCCGCCACCAGGCAAAAAAGGGCGCCACCCCAGTATGTACTGGCCCATGTATGGGTATGATCCAGTCCGTCGTCGGAGATTCCGGGCTCTCCCTGCGGCATGTCCCGGAGCATGTCCGTCCATACTGTGCTGGTCGAAAGATCGCCGACCTGCGCCCGCGCAATCGGCTCGACGTAAACGGCAAGCCCTTCTTCCAGCCAATGGTGGTTTTGCCGTAGCGAGGGAAGGGCCGTGTGTACGAACTCGTGCGTCATCGTCCAATCGTTCGTCAGATCCTGCTCTGTCGTGTGCTGCCCCAGCCGCATTCGTGTGAACGCCGGAAACCCGTCCACGTCGCCCCATGTCGTTCCACTCAGGACTCCACGCTCGTCGGCAACCGGCAAAACAAGGACCCGCGCACGCGCCACTGGAAATCTCCCGTAGTAGTAGGAGACCGCGTTCGCCGCTGCTTCCACCCAGCGGACAATATCGTCATGGTTTAGGTCGAGTGCTCCGGGTCCGAAATCGATTTGGATCGCGGCGCCGCCCACATGGATGAGCCGTGAAGTGGCTACCGCACCGTTCCACGGCGGTTGATGCGGTCCAGTGCGCATTGCGGCCTGCCCATTCGCGGCGGGGATAGAAACGCAACAAAGAAGGATTGGAAGCAGAAAACAGAGCCGTTGCAAAGGGGACTTCATTGCGCACCGTCTCTCGTTTTGGATGCACATCGCGCGGATTCGTGACACGCAGGTCCGTTCGCATTGTTCAGAACAGGCTATTCACCCCGCTGCGCAGGCTTTACTTTGAGTGAAGTCGAAAGGGGTGGGGTGTCAGTTGTACGGCATGTTTAGAGCCAGAGAGATGTTAGCGAGCGCCCACTAAATCCTTTGCCTGGGATGCTCCATAGCGGGTTTCGACATATTCATCCAGAATTTTTGTGAACTCCTGAACGATATGATCGCCACGCAACGTCAGCAGCAGCCGTCCGTCGACATAGACCGGTGCTTTGGGTTCTTCAAAGGTTCCAGGCAGGGAAATGCCGATGTTCGCGTGCTTTGATTCTCCCGGTCCATTGACGACACAACCCATGACCGCTAGCTTCAATTCTTCCACGCCCGGATATTTTTCGCGCCATATTGGCATCGACTCACGTACATGGCTTTGAATCTGCTGGGCCAGCTCCTGAAAAAACGTGCTGGTCGTGCGTCCACAGCCAGGGCAGGCTGTCACCTGCGGCGTAAAGCTGCGAATACCGAGCGATTGCAGAATTTGCTGCGCCGTCAGTACCTCCTCGGTGCGATCGCCGCCCGGTTTTGGCGTCAGGCTTACGCGGATCGTATCGCCAATGCCGCCCAGTAAAAGCGGCGTCAGGCCAGCCGTGGAGGCCACAATGCCTTTCATCCCCATGCCGGCTTCTGTCAGGCCAAGATGCAGCGCGTAATCGCAACGCCCAGCCAACATGCGATAGACATCGATCAAGTCATGAACGCCGCTGACCTTCGCGCTCAAAATAATCTGGTCATGCCGCAGGCCGTAGCGCTCTGCTAGCGCAGCAGAATCAAGCGCGCTAGCGACCATGGCTTCCATCGTGACATCGCGCGCTTCTTTCGGTCTCGCAGACTTCGCATTTTCATCCATCATGCGCGTCAATAAAGCCTGATCCAGCGATCCCCAATTCACACCAATGCGCACCGGCTTTTGATTTTCTACGGCGCATTCAATCATGGTGCGGAAGTTATCGTCATCCTTGCGGCCAATGGAGCAATTTCCCGGATTGATTCGATACTTCGCCAGAGCTCGGGCGCAGTCGGGATATTTCTTCAGCAGCAGATGTCCGTTGTAGTGAAAGTCGCCCACGATCGGGACATGGACATCCTGTTGCGCCAATTCTTCGACAATCGCGGGAACGGCCTTGGCGGCCTCATCGTTGTTCACCGTGACCCGAACGATCTCTGAACCGGCACGATGCAACGCGGCAACCTGGCGCACGGTAGAGGGAACATCGGCGGTATCGGTATTCGTCATCGACTGCACCACAACTGGTGCATCCGAGCCAACCCGGACATTGCCAATCAGGACGGTAGGTGTCTTTCTGCGAATGGTTTCTGGCATAAGGCGTTCCAAGTCTATTTTACCATTGCGCCCGTGCGGTTTGGTCCACGGCGGAAGGAGCGGTCCGTAACTAGGAAGAGCCTCGCATAGGGCATTGGCTTGCGGAAAGATGTTGCATTGACCTCTCGGCTCGACGTGAACTCACCACGTCGCCATTGCAGACAGGGTCGTTTCCTGTTAGGTTTACGAGGGTCAGGGTCATTCGGTAACTACGCCCTTTAGAACACATGAAACGAGTGTGTCTGCAATGAAGCCATCGCCAGTGAAGAAGAAAACAACCTCGATGCCTCGCGTGATTGCGGGCAAATCCGACGCCATCTCCGACCCGGCGCGGAAGCAGCGGATTCAGCACTATGAGACCGCCGTGCGTCTCATGCGAGAAGGCAAGTATGAGAAGGCCAAGACCGCGTTGGAGGCATTACTTTCGTCGGATGCTGGCGACCTGGTGGATCGCGTCCGCGTGCACCTGGCCGCGTGCGAGCGGCAAATGAAGAAGAACTCCGTCTCTTTTCATAGTCCGGAGGAACAATACGACTACGCTATTTCGCTGCTGAATACTGGCTATTACGAAGACGCGCGCGAGCAATTCGAAGCCATCCTGAAAAAGCATCCATCGGCAGATTATGCCCACTATGGATTGGCGGTGATGCATAGTTTGACCAGCCGCGCCGAGGAATGCCTGGAGCAACTGGGTCGCGCCATTGAGCTGAATCCACGCAATCGCATTCAGGCCCGTCTGGACTCAGACTTTCAAGAGATGTCTGATGATCCGCGTTTCACTGAGCTTCTGTACCCGGAAATTCTTTAAGCGCCTTTTCAAGTTGCGGTCCAACACTTCCGCTCAGTTGGCGTCTGGAGAATTAGCAATTTGATGAAAATGCATCCAGCCGGTTTCCCCACATTCCACCTAACCGAGCCCAAACAATCGGCGCCTGAAACCGTGACAGATGCAGCTTGCCTGCGTGTAGCTGCCATCGGTGGCGGAACCGGTCTGTCGACTCTGCTACGCGGCTTGAAAAGGCATACGCAATCTCCCTCGCGCACAGTGAATCCAACGGATGTTTCATCCGAGATGCCTGCCGTGATCTCCGATCTTGCCGCCATTGTTACCGTCACTGACGATGGCGGTTCCAGTGGCCGCCTGCGCAGAGACATGAATATGTTGCCGCCGGGAGATTTGCGCAATTGCATGGTCGCTCTGTCAGAGGACGAGCATCTCTTGTCGCGGCTGTTTCAATACCGTTTCGACAGCGGTGAGGGTCTGGAAGGCCATAGCTTCGGCAATCTTTTTCTTGCTGGGCTGACGGCAGTAACCGGAGATTTTGCGCTGGCGGTGAAGACCTCTTCTCAGATTCTTGCCACACGCGGACATCTCTATCCGGCGACGAATTCGAATGTGACGCTGGCTGCCCGCATGGATGATGGATCCACGGTACTGGGCGAGACCGAGATTACCGCCAGCAAGCGCCGCATCGTTCGCCTGATGCTAAAACCGGAGCGTGTGCCAGCGCTTCCGGAAGCAATCGAAGCCATCCTGGGTGCGGACCTTATCACGCTGGGCCCAGGCTCGCTTTACACCAGTCTTATTACAAATTTGCTTGTAGAAGGCATTGCCGACTCGCTGGTTGCCGCCCACGGATTGCGGGTTTTCATCTGCAATCTGATGACGCAATCGAATGAGAGCCTTCAATTAACCGCATCGCAGCATATTGAGCGTATTTACGAGCATAGCGGCGGAGCCATCTTTGACTATGCTTTGGTCAACGTTGCCCCAATCCCTGAAGGGGCGCGGCAACGCTACGCCGCCGAAGGTGCGGAGCAGATTGCTGCCGACATCGACCAGATTGAACGTTTAGGCGTACGGTGCATTGCCGGTGATTTTCTTCACGCGGAAGAAGTGTTGCGCCACGACTACGAGCGCGTGGCAGACGTACTCCTTGAGCTTGGACTGAAACATCGATAAGACTCGTCTCAGTCCCGTAACATGAGCGGAAATTGCTTCCGCTTTTCTAAAATCCACAATTATTTTTTATATTTTCAACTTTTTGCGTTCTCCGCGTCCCTGATCTGCGTATACGCAGGTACAGAGAAGTTCTCCGGGAAGGACGAATCGGTTGAAATCGGCCATCACAAAACCCTCAACGGCAGCGATTGCACAGTCCAGACAGGAGTTTCGTGATTTGGTTGAAGCTCATCAGTCCCGCGTGTACAGCATTGCTTTTCGCATTCTGGGCGACCGAGGTACGGCAGAAGAAGTGGCGCAGGATGTCTTTCTCGCACTTTATCGCCACATGGAAAACCTGAAGTCCGAGGAACATTTGCTGGCATGGCTGCGGCGAGTCACGGTTCATCGGGCAACAGACGCCTATCGCCGCCGTGCCTGCAGGGCAGATTTTGCAGCGGATGAATTTTGTGAGGAACGAACAATTTTGCATGAAAACGGCTCTGCGAATTCCGGGTTGAGCTTCGAATCGGATTTTCTAACGACGCGCATGGAACAGATCGTCGCCATGCTTTCACCGATACAGCGTGCGGTCGTATTGCTCCGCTATCAGGAAGACATGCTGCCAACGGAGATCTCCGCATTGCTGTCGATGCCTCTCGGAACGGTGAAGAGCCATCTGCAACGGGCGCTAAAGCTGCTGCGAAGCAAGACAGAGTACCAACGAAAGGAGGTCATCCATGGTTGAGCTTGGTAGAGAATTCGGAGATCAAGAGAGCGATGGGTTCGACCTGGAGTTGGACGGGGTATTGGAGCAAGAACTGCGAGCCAGCCTTCGTCCTCACCCCGCACCCGAGGGTTTTGTAGATCGCGTGCTTGCTCGGGTAGAGGAATCGCCACGGCGCAAGCCAACGCGCTGGCTTCTCAGGTCAATTTCAAGACCAGTTGTGCGCGGCGCGATTGCGGCGACACTGCTGCTGGCTGTCGGCATCGGCGGCTATTTTGAGCATCAGCGCGAGCGCCAGATTGCTGGGGAACACGCACGTCAACAGGTGTTGCTGGCGTTGAGAATTACCAGTTCACGCTACAGGATGTCCGCAACAAGGTGGACAGGGACTACACGAATCACGAAAACGCAAATTAAGGAGAAACATCATGACTGGAAATATCACGAAACGATCCATCGCCGTATGTCGAACCGGCTTGCTGCTTGTCTGCGGTCTGCTGTTTGCGTTTCCTGCCATCGCCCAGGACATACAACCAGACTTTCCCGTCGCGCTCGACAAGAAGCTGGCGGCGCGTGCAAGTAACTCCAACGAAGTGACATTGAACAAGACAATGCTCAAATTCGCCAGCCAGTTTCTCCACTCAGATGAAAAAGATGACGCGGAGGTGCAACATCTAATTCGGAATCTCAATGCCATCTACGTCCGGGAATACGACTTTTCCCAACCTGGCCAGTACACGTCGGAGGACCTGAAAACCATCCGCCAGCAATTTCTCGGACCCAACTGGAATCCAATGGTGAGAGAACGTTCGAAGAAAGGTGAAGGTGGCTCCGACATTTACGTCAAGATGGTGAACAACGAAGTGCAGGGAATTTTTGTTCTCGACGCTGAGCCGAAGGAATTGGATATGGTCTATATTTCCGGTACGATCCGCCCAGAAGACTTGAAGAAGCTCAGCGGTAATTTTGGGATTCCCAATATCAATGTCGACAAAGGCGCTTCGCAGGAGTTGAAAGGAGATTCCAAATGAAGCGTATTCTCTTTTCTCTTTTGGGTTTCATGTTGCTCTGCTCCACCGGATGCTCAGCCGTCGATCATGACTTTGACTCGGTCGTGGCAGGCGTGGAACATCGCTACTCTGTCCACGCCCAACGTGTTCCTTTGATGAGTTTCGTCAGCATCTGCGCCATGCTGAAAACTCGCGGCGGTGTGAACGACCTGCACGTTGCAGAGTTCGACAACATCCGCGGTATGGATGGAACGGACCTTGATGCATTGCTCCGATCCACGCTCGGGAAAGATTGGCAGCCTTTTGTGACCGACGTGGAGGGAGGAAATCGAGACGGTGACCGGTCGGTGATTTTGGTTCGCCCCAACGGTTCTTCCATGGGCATGTTGGTCGCAGATTATGACCACGGCGAACTCGATCTGGTAGGCATGGAACTGAATGGCGCCGCACTGGCGAAGTGGCTGCATCATCCGGAAGAACAGCAACGGTCCACCCATAACGGTAGCGTCTCTGGGGATTAGGCGACGGACCACCTTACACATAGATTTACTCTGCCCCGAAGCACGCTTCACACAAAAGATTGCTCGACCGAAAATTTCAATCGATAGCCCAGGCGTGATAAGGTCTGTAGCTTACACAGAAAAAGTTTTTGCCGAACTAGTTCACCTGGGCAGATTTCGCTGCGGTTGAAAGAGGAGTTCCACATGGGGCAATTCGTTCGCCGGTTCCGATTCGCAACACCGGCGATATCTGCGCTGGCTCTGCCTGCGTATCTTATCTTTTTTGCTGCCGTATCCATGCAGGCACAGCAACGCGGCATTCTTACACCACCGCCTTCTGCCAAGCCACAAATCAACGGGCCGACAATCTATGGTGTGCATCCCGGGCACCCAATTTTGTATCGGATCCCCGCTACCGGCGATCGTCCAATGACATTCTCTGCCAAACGACTTCCCGCGGGCCTTCAACTCGATGCTGGCACCGGCATTCTTCACGGCGTCATCCAAGCTCGCGGCGAATACGACATCACACTCCGAGTGCGCAATTCTCTGGGAAGTGCGAAGCGACATTTTCGCATTGTCGTTGGTGACAAAATTGCCTTGACCCCGCCGATGGGCTGGAGCACGTGGTACATGGTCCATCTCAAAATCAGCGACCAGCTTGTCCGGTCGGAAGTAGATGCCATGGTCTCCAGCGGCCTTGCCAATTATGGCTACTCGTTCATCAACATCGACGATGGGTGGAATATCAAACCATCTTCATCCGACCCAATCATTGGCGGCGCGCCGCGCGATGCCGACGGAAATCTCCGATCCAACCAGAATTTTCCTGACATGAAGGCGCTTGCAGAGTACGTGCACGACAAGGGTCTCAAGATTGGCATCTACATTTCGCCCGGTCCGCTTACATGCGGAGGATTCGAGGGCAGCTATCAGCACGAGGCGCAGGATGCTCGCCTGTTCGCGAGCTGGGGCTTCGATCTTCTTAAATACGACCTGTGTTCCTATAGCAAGCTCCTCAAACATCCCAACGACACGGAGGAACTAAAACAACCCTATCAACTGATGGGCTCCGAGCTGCAGAAGCAGAATCGCGATTTTGTCTACAACCTGTGCGAGTACGGTAATGGCGATGTATGGAAATGGGCTCGCGACGTCTACGGAAATTTCTGGCGAACAAATGGGGATGTGGGCTACCTGGAGACGAAGCAGGGCAGTCTGTGGGGAAATGTTACGGCGTATGGTTTCGGACAGGCTGGCATCGAGAAATGGGCGGGTCCCGGCGGATGGAATGATCCGGACAATCTTCTGATCGGGCAGATTCAGTGGGACGGCCATCTGACCGCGGCGCCGCTGACACACAATGAGCAATACACCTACATGACTCTGTGGTCCCTGATGGACGCGCCTCTGGTCTTCGGTGGTGACATGACGCAACTGGATCCATTCACGTTGAGTTTGCTCAGCAACGCCGAGGTAATTGCAGTCAACCAGGACGCACTGGGCAAGCAAGCCGCTCCCGTTGCCAAACATGGAGATGTTGAGGTCTGGGCGAAGGATATGGAAGACGGCTCGAAAGCGATTGGTTTATTCAATCGCGGCGAAAAGGAAGTCGTCGTCACTGCCAGCTGGGCCGATCTCGGCCTCCATGGACGGCACACGGTTCGCGATCTGTGGCGCCAGAAGGATCTAGGCAAATTCGATCACGAGTTTCATGCCTCCGTTGGCCCGCATGGCGCAGAGATGTTTCTGGTGGAGGCACACCGGCACCACTGGTAAAGTAACTACTCGACGGTTCTCTTCAACTGTCCGCAAGCGGCGTAGATATCCCGTCCGCGCGGACGCCGTAGGAAGGCGGGCACGCCGCTGGCAATCAAGTGCTGCTGAAACGCGGCGACATCGTCCTGCGTTGGCATCCGAAAGGGAACATCCGGTCCAGGATTCCAGACGATCAAATTTACTTTGGACGGAAGGCCAGAATTCCGCAGCAATGCGCTCAGCTCCCGCGCATCCTGCAACCGATCGTTCACTCCGCCCAGCAAGACATATTCAAACGTCATCCGCTCGCGCGGTCGCAGTGGAACCTCGCGCAAAGCCTCCAGCAGGTCTTCGATATTCCATTTGCGCGTGATCGGCATGATGCTCTCGCGAATGGAATCGCTCGGAGCATTCAGGCTCAGTGCCAGTTTGGGCCGTAGTTTCTCCTTGGCGAAGCGCTGGATGCCCGGCAGGATACCGGAAGTCGAGACTGTCATGCGCGATTCCGGAATGCCCATACCTTCAACCAACAGATGTACCGCTGCCATAAAATTGTCGTAATTCAGGAAGGGTTCACCCATCCCCATAAAAACCAGGTTGATGCGATCTCGACCAACCTGCACCTGATGCCGATTCAACACTGCTGCCACCTGGCCGGCGATTTCTCCGGGCGTCAAGTTCCGCTTCACTCCCAATTTCGCCGTCAGGCAAAACTGGCAATTGACGGCACAGCCAACCTGGCTGGAGATGCAGATGGCTGCCCGCCGGTAAGGAATCGGATTCTCTGATTTTGCTTCGATGACCGGGGTCGCAGCATCGGCTTCTTCGCTGGCCGCGTCCGACCCGTCTCCCATTTCTCCATCGTCGCCGTTCGGCATCCAGACCGTTTCTACCGTCTCGCCATCCGGGCACGCGACCAGATATCTCTCTGTTCCATCGCTGGAAAGAAATGTTTTGGCGATCTGCGGCAATCCAATTTGGAATCCAGAGCGAGTCAGCCGATCACGGACGGATTGTGGCAGGGAAGTCATCTCTTCGATTGAGGAGACGCGCTGTTGATAAAGTGCGTGCCAGATCTGTCGGGAGCGATATCGTTCTAAACTTAATCTTTCAGTAAGTTCTTCAAGTTGTTGTAATGAAAGGGAAAATAGGCAGTTCGGCGAATTCTCGCTACCCTTGGACGGAAGAGAGTCGAATTGTGGAAAACTTTGCATCGAATGTGGATAACTGGTTACAGGACAGCCTCTTTCAGCCTTCCCGGCACGCCTACCCAGTCTGTGAAAAAATTATATCTAGATGATTACGAACGACAGTCCGCAGGATACTACGCATTTCAGTTCGCATGGCAACTCGCCGGATAGCACGCAAAGCCGCAATGTTCGCCGTACAGAATTGTCCAACGGCTTGATCATTCTCACAGAGCGGATGGAGCATGTTCGATCCGTCTCCATGGGAGTCTGGGTCAAGACCGGCTCACGTGATGAGCGCCCGGAGATCAACGGCGTTTCGCATTTCGTCGAGCACATGGTCTTCAAAGGTACAAAGTCCCGTTCTGCCCAGAACATCGCTCGAGAGGTAGACGCGATCGGTGGCAACCTCGATGCCTTCACCAGCAAGGAGACGATCTGCTTCAACATGAAGGTGCTGGACGAGCATGTGCCGAAGGCGTTGGATGTCCTGAGCGATCTAGTGACGCAGCCGATTTTTGCCCCAGACGATATTGGCCGGGAATGCAAAGTGATCCTGGAAGAAATCAAGATGGATGAGGACAACCCGGACATGCTTGTCCATGAAATTTTTACCCAGAGCTTCTGGAAAGATCATCCGCTGGGAAAACCGATCCTCGGTACGCGAGAAACGGTGCGGCGCTTTGATCAGGGAATGCTGTTCGACTTTTACGGTGGCCGCTTCCAGGGCCAGAATATGATCTTTTCGGCTGCTGGCAATCTCGATCACGACGCCTTTGTCGCCATGGTCGCGGACAAATTGGCTCACCTGCCTGCGGCACCATCCGGTGAGGGTGCTTTGATAGCTCCAACGGCCGCCAAGCCCAAGGTGCATGCGCGGATTGTTACCAGGCAGAAGAAATCCCTGGAACAGGTGCAGCTTTGTCTGGGCGTTCCAGCCCCGCCAGTCAACGACGAACAGCGCTATACCGTGGCCCTGTTGAATTCGATCCTTGGCGGCGGCATGAGCTCGCGCTTGTTTCAGAACGTGCGCGAAGACCGGGGATTGGCCTATTCGATTTTCAGCGAACTGAGCTCGTTTCGCGATACCGGTTCGCTGTGTGTGTATGCCGGCACGTCGGCGCAGAATGCGGAGCAGGTGATTCGGCTGACGGTCGAGGAATTCCGGCGCTTGAAAGATCAACCGGTTCCGGAGGAGGAGTTGCAGCGCACCAAAGATCAGTTGAAGGGCAATATTCTGATGAGCCTGGAAAGCTCCGGCGCTCTAATGTCGAACCTGGCCCGACAGGAGATGTACTTCCAGCGATTTGACGCGGTTCCGGAAATTCTGGAACAAGTGGCCCGGGTGACGAGTGCAGACCTGATGCGCATGGCACAGCAGTTGTTCGTTCCAGAGTCCGTCGCCGTGGCGCTGCTGGGCAACTTGAATGGATTAAAGGTCACGCGCGAACACCTTGCCTGCTGATACAGTAGGGGATATATTCGCATTGGTTCCGAATGCAGGGTGTCGAAAATGAAAAATACAGGGTTTGAAGGTAGCGGCCAAGGGCTGCGTCAGGCTGGTTTCACGCTGATGGAACTGCTGATCGTTATGTCGGTCATTTTGATCCTCATGGCAGTCGCGATTCCAAATTACATGAACATGCGTAGCCAAGCCAACGAGACCGCGGCCATGGAAGAACTGCGCACGCTGAACAGCGCGGAAATCCAATATCAGACGGACTATCCGGCGAATGGATTTTCCTGCAACCTGTCCCAACTTGGCGGCGATCCCAAAGCGGGCGCTCCCAGCCCCACGGGAGCGCAGTTGATACCGGCGGATCTGGCCAGTGGGTACAAGAGCGGGTATTTGTTCACCATTACGAACTGTACCAAAGTGAACGTCAATAACCAGGACGTCTACACCTCGTTTGAGGTGACGGCGGTTCCTCAGGCAGTGGGCAAAACCGGGCATCGCGGGTTCTGCATGGACCAGACCGGCGAAATCAAGTCTGATCCGTCAGGCGGTGTCAATTGCACGCAGCCCATTTCGTAAACTTCAACTTCGTAAGCCACTCGTGAAGTTTTGACAGGCACAGCTATTTTCCTCAGTTCAATAATCTCTATGCAGCGAACCAGACTTTGGCTCGCAGGTATCCTGCTGCCAGCCGTGTGTCTCGCATCAGCGGCAGCGCCGAGAGCGTGGTGCGCCAATTCTGCTACGACGGCTGCTTCCACCCTGCCGGAAATCACCAGGCAGGTGGACCAGCACTATAACCGGCTGCATTCGCTCAGTGTCCAATTCGTAGAAACCTATCAGGGCATGGGGATGAAGCGGGCCGAAAGCGGCGTCCTGCTGCTGGAAAAGCCCGGTCGCATGCGCTGGAATTACACCGATCCGGCAGGGAAGCTTTTCGTCATCAACGAGAAGTATGGATATTCCTACACGCCGGGAGACGCTCAGGCCGAACGCTACCCGGCAAAACAGTTGGAAGATTTTCGCTCACCTCTGCGGTTCTTGTTAGGTCATACACGCATAGAAAAAGAACTGACAAATCTGACGCTCACCCAGAAGGGCACGGAGTATCAGTTGCGCGGAGTTCCCAAAGGCATGGAGCAGCGAGTGGCCGAAGTCGAGCTGACGGTGACCGCCGATGGCAGGATTGATGCGATCCAGTGGAGAGAAACCGATGGCGCGACCACGGATTTTCACCTCACCGAGGAGATCGTGAATCCACCGCTCTCTGCGGACACATTCTCCTTTCATCCACCAGCCGGAGTTGCTGTGGTTCAGGGAATGGCTCCCATCTAGGGCAAGACGAATTTTCTGGAGTAATCGATTGCAGTCGCAACATTGGACACGGCTTATCTGTGCACTCGTGTTGGGCATATTTTTCAGCGCAACCGCGCAGTCCCATGCCCAATGGCAAATGCAGACCAGCGGCACGACCGCCAGCTTGCGAGGCATCCACGCCGTCAGCGCGAATGTCGCCTGGGCTAGTGGGACAAACGGCGTCGTGCTCCGCACCCTGAATGGAGGCCAGACCTGGCAATCATGCAATGTACCGGCAGAACGCGGACAAACTGGATTTTCGCAGCGTCTGGGCCTGGGATGGCGAACATGCCATGGTCATGTCCAGCGGCCCCGGCAGTGAGTCGAGACTCTATTCGACGCACGACGGTTGCCGAACATGGCGGCTAATTTTCAGCGATCCAGATGCGGATGGTTTCTGGGATGGACTGCAATTTGATGGAACACGTTTCGGCGCGATCCTGGGCGATCCTGTTCGCGGCAGCTTCACGCTGTTTGTCACCTATGACGGAGGCGGCCAGTGGACGCGCCAGAGCGATCCATGCCTGAAGACGATGGAAGCGAAGCAGGGAGCATTTGCCGCCAGTAATCAATCGCTGGCAATTCTTCCTGTTCAGGACGCAAATTCTTCGCCCGGAACTGGTGTCAATCACCAGATATGGTTTGGCACCAGCGGAGGCTGGCTCCACGGGTTCGAATTGGCGCCGCTGGAGTTGATTGCCGCAACGGGTCGGAATGCCGCCGAGAATGGATGCACCCATTCGCAGCCTCTGCCCGAGGCCAATGACTCCGCCGCCGGAATTTTCGCCATCGCGTTTCACGATGACGTCGATGGGGTCGTTGTCGGCGGAGACTACGCCCAGCCCCAGAGTGGAGTCAACACCGCTGCGTTTACCACCGACGGCACCCACTGGCATCTCGCTCTCCATCCTCCCGCTGAATATCGCTCGACCGTGGCATGGAATGCGACCGACGGAAGCTGGATCGCAGCTGGACCAACAGGCAGCGACATTTCGCGGGACAACGGCAACACCTGGCAGCCGCTTGACCACGGAAACTGGAACGCCCTGAGCCTGCCGTTCGCGGTTGGGCCAGACGGCCGCATTGCAAGACTGGTATCTTGGGGTCAGCTACGCGTGTTGAATCAAGCTCCGGAAGCGGTCGTACCCGCTCAGGTGAAGGAATAGGATCCATTGGAATACATCGTCAAAACTGCGGATGAGCGTGGACATGTGCAGGAGAATGTTCACCTGGCAAACTCAGCCGAGGAACTGCGCCAACGCTTTGCCCAGTCAGGCCATTATGTCTACTGGGTCAAGCCCAAGGGAATTGCCGGCAAGGCCGGCGCCGGCAAGCGCGTCAAGCTGGAACCGTTTCTGATCTTCAATCAACAATTTCTCACGTTGATTCGGGCCGGCTTGCCCATTCTTTCCTCCGTTGAGTTGTTGGCCAAGCGGCAAAAGGCCTCCATCCTGCGCGCGCAACTGGAAGATGTTGCCATTCGGGTGCGAACCGGACAATCGCTCTCCGGCGCCTTCGAGTCTCAGGGTGGATTTCCAGTGATTTACACGACATCGCTCCAGGCAGGAGAGCGTTCCGGCAACCTGGAAGAAGTGCTTACCCGATATCTGGCCTTTCAACGCATTGCCCTCACTTTCCGCAAAAAGCTGATTGCATCCCTTTTTTATCCTGTTCTGCTGATCGTCATGGTCACCGGGCTGTTCATTTTCTTAATCAGCTTCGTAGTGCCGCGCTTTGCCGCGCTGTACGACCAGATCGGCACCAAGCTGCCGGGCATTACCGTGTTTATGCTGGCGCTCGGCAAGGATTTCCAATCGTACCTGCCATATATATTGATAACGTTTGCAGTCTTTGTCTTTGCCCTGTTTCGCTGGAGTCGTACCGACAGCGGCGCAAACCAGATCGATACCATTCGCATTAAAACTCCCGTTTTCGGCGGTATTTGGGTCAAATACCAGGTAGCTCTATTCTCGCGTACGCTTTCAACGCTTCTATCGGGAGGTCTGCCTCTGGTGCCCTCGCTTGAAACCGCTGCCAGATCCATTGGCAGCCGCCGTCTCAGCCACGCCGTTTCGCAATCGGTGACAAGCGTGCGCGAGGGGAAAGGCCTGGCGACCAGTTTGAAAGGCACCAAAATTTTCCCCGAGTTGTCAATTGAAATGATTGAAGTCGGCGAAGCCACCGGAGCGCTTCCGGGCATGTTGAACTCTGTTGCCGAATTCTTTGAGGAAGATGTGCAGACTGCGCTGACAGCGGCGCTGTCGCTGATTGAACCGGCAATTTTGATTGTGATGGGTGGTGTCGTGGTCACGATTCTGATCGCGCTCTACCTGCCAATTTTCAATCTGGGCGCGGCTGGCGCGATGCAACACTAGAAGGAGAATCACAATGGCAGAGATTGCTGTCAGTCCCAACGGAAAACCAATTGTCAGCGACGAGACGGCCCAGGCGCAAATGCTTGCGGCAAGGTATCGCTGCGAGTTCGTCGATCTCAGGAATTTTCGCATCCAGCATGAGTTGTTCCGCACCGTTCCGGTCGACATGATGTTCCGCTATAACTTCGTTCCGCTGGAGCAGCTGGAGAACAAGCTGATCATTGCCGTCAGCGATCCCAGTCGGCTGATGATGATGGATGAAATCTCCAGTCTGCTGGGACAGAGACTGGGCGTCAAGGTCGCCACGCTGAGCCAGATCACCGACCTGCTGAAGAAGACGGAACAGTCGCAGCGCGTGCTGGACGAAGCCACGGAAGGATTGACCTTCGACGTTCTCTCGTCCGAAGACAATCCCGACGAGACGCTCTCGATTGAGAAGCTGACATCGGAAGAAGACATCAGCCCGATCATCCGGCTGGTGGACACCATGGTCTTTACGGCGTTGGAGAGAAGGGCCAGTGATATTCATCTTGAGACGTACGATGACAGTCTGCTGGTAAAGTACCGCATTGACGGGGTCCTGCAACATGCCATGGCGCCCATTGCGCGAGAGCACCACCAGACCATTCTTTCGCGTATCAAGGTCATGAGCGAGCTTGACATTGCAGAGCGTCGCGTTCCGCAGGATGGACGTTTTCGAGTCCGCTACAAAGGTCGTTTGATCGATTTTCGTGTTTCCATCATGCCGACCGTGCATGGCGAAAATGCAGTGCTCCGCGTTCTGGACAAAGAGTCGATGAGCGAAACATTTCGCTCGCTGACGCTGAATGTAGTCGGCTTTGACGAGGACGATCTACGCCGCTTTCGCCGCTACATTCGCGAGCCGTACGGGATGGTGCTAGTCACCGGGCCTACTGGATCGGGTAAAACGACCACTCTCTATGCCGCATTAAACGAAATTAAAAGTGATGAAGATAAGATCATTACCATTGAAGATCCAGTGGAGTATCAGATTCGCGGCATCACTCAAATTCCTGTGAACGAGAAAAAAGGCTTGACGTTTGCGCGCGGCCTGCGCTCCATCCTGCGTCACGATCCAGACAAGATTCTGGTGGGCGAAATCCGCGACCAGGAAACAGCGCAGATTGCCATCAACTCCGCCCTTACCGGCCACTTGGTCTTCACCACCGTCCACGCCAACAACGTTGTGGATGTGCTGGGACGTTTTCTCAATATGGGTGTGGAACCGTACAATTTTGTGTCTGCGCTGAACTGCATCCTGGCCCAGCGGCTGGTCCGGGTGATCTGCGAGGACTGCAAGAAACCAGTGGAATACGATCGCGAGACTTTACAACTCAGCGGCCTGGATACGGCAGAGTGGTCGGGATTTCAATTTCAGGAGGGCGCTGGCTGTATTGAATGTGGTGGAACCGGCTATCGCGGTCGTACAGCAATCCATGAATTATTGGAACTAAACGACAGAATCCGCGAAATTATTCTGGAAAAGAGGCCAAGCTCCGAAGTGCGCAAAGCGGCGCGGGCCGAAGGGATGTCATTTTTGCGGGAGTCGGCGTTGCAACGGGTCCGTTTGGGCCTGACAACGCTGAAAGAAATCAACAAAGTTACTTTCATCGAAGCTTCACGGTAAGCTTAAGCTACATGCGTCTTTTTCCAACTTCACTGCAATCTGCAGTGCGTCCGCGGTTAGCCTGCGAAATTGCGCCGGATGGAGTTCTCGCGGGCGGCTCTGCCCGCGTAGAGTCTCCGCTGGACTCGGCTGTCTTTGAGGCCCTGCCGGAAGGTTCCATCTCCGTGGGCGTGACCGCACCCGTGTTTCGCGACAGCAACGCTGTCCTGGCTGCGTTGAAAAGTGCGCTAGACTCTGTCGACCCACGCGGACGCGATTGGACGATGATTCTGCCGGATGCCTGCACGCGCGTGCATATTTTGGACTTCGACACGTTGCCGGCGAAACCGCAGGAGATCCTGCCGCTGGTGCGCTTTCGATTGCGCCGGATGTTGCCATTCGATGCCGATGTGGCAGCGGTCTCCTATCAGTTGTTGAATACCTCCGCTGTCGCCAAGAAGGATGCTCCTGTGCAGGTAATTGCGGCAGCCATGCCGGCGGAAGTACGCGAAGAAATCGAATCCATGGTGCGCAGCATACAGCGTGAACCGGGCGTTCTTTTGCCGGCAACGTTGGCGGCGATGGCTGCGCTGCCGGACACGGGCTCGCATCTTTTGGTGCACACAGAGCAGGATTCAATGACGACTGCCATCACCCACAACGGGGAACTGCTGCTCTACCGGACGACGGATCGCGTTAATACCGACCCCGGCGATATGGCGCAGGCTGTTCTGGTAGCCGCGGCATATTACGAGGACGCGCTGCACGTGCCTCTGCAGGAAGTATGGGTGGCGGGCCTGGAATCGACAGAGGCATTGCGCCGGCATCTAGCGGCCGACGGAGCGTGGCAGATTCCGCTACGCAGCCTGGTCAACTCGCAATCCTTTTCCGCGAGTGCCGTCTCCAGCCAGGTCGATCCAGGTCGGTTTACAAGCGTGGTGGGGGCGCTGCGCGGCTGATGCGCATCACTCTCAATCTCTCTTCCCGGCCTTTTTTTGAACTTCGGCCTGTGCTGCTACGCTTGCGGATCATCGCGGGCGCGTTGGTGGTTCTGGCGCTGGCTCTCTTCCTGCTGCTGCGTCGAGCCGAGGTCAAAGCCGACCAGGCCCAGGCCGTGGTCCATCGCTGGACGGTCGCTTCACAGCAGTTGCAACAGGAATGGCAACAGGATCAGGCATTGATGCGACAACCGGTCAACGCAGCTACGCTCGACCGCTCGGAATTTTTGAATCAGCTTTTTATCCGCAAGTCATTTTCCTGGACCACAGCTCTGATGGACCTTGAACTGGTGCTGCCGCAGGGCGTGCAGGTCATGAGTATCGATCCGCAAATGACCAAGGAGGGCCAGGTGCTGATTCATCTACGCGTCAACGGACCCCGCGATAAAGCAGTCGAGTTGGTATCCAACATGGAAAAATCGCCGCACTTCCTGCAGCCCCGCGTGGTAGGGGAGACCTCCCAAGTGGAAGGAGAACATCGCGCTGGCTTTCGTCCCACCATGTCGGCCTCGACGGATGTCAACGTCGACATTCTCGCCGCATTCAACGCTGGCGATCTTGCATCAACAGATGTGAAAGCGGAAGAAAAGAAATCCGGGACCCATGCTACGCAGGCTCAAACCACAGCTTCTCAAGCTGGCCGTCGCACCATACCTCGCCCTGCGCAGACACACACACAGCCGAGAGCGAACCGAGGCGTGCGATGAAGCTTTCACGCCCGAACTGGACCAACATCCGCATCACAGCGCAGCACTGGCACTATGCGGCGCTGATTATATTGATCTTGCTGAATGCGACACTCGCCGTCCGGCTGGCGATTGCGTGGAATCGCTCGCAAGCTGGCAATGCGGCTCGTGTACAGGCGCAGCGCTCAGAATATGAGGCGATGCAGCTAAAAACGCGGCCGCTGCGCGGACTAGACAAGAAAATTGTTCAGGCCAAGGCGGACCAGCAAGCGTTCTACGACAAGCGATTTCCCGATAACTACTCCGCCTGGCTGACAGAGCTAGGGAAGCTGGCAGTCCAGAACAATGTCCTTCTGCTGCACGGGCAGTATATGCAGGGCAAGCCCAATCAGGGATTGTCAGAGGTTCGAATGGAAGAGAGTTTGAGCGGCGATTACGCGCCCGTCGTTCGGTTTATCAATGGACTCGAACGCGACAAAATGTTGTTTTTGATTGAGGGAATTGCGTTGAGCGGGCAACAGAATGGCGTAGTAAGTCTGCGCATGCGCTTGGCCACATATTTACGGGCTGATACAGCGCAAGGCAACGGTGCGGCTGCGATGCCCGTGACCTCCGACGATAGCAGCTCCACGGAGCAGTAGGGACAGAATGGCGATTCGACTCGGTACCGAGGACAAGAAGAAGCGTTTGATCGCGGGAGTGTGCGTGTCTGTGGCATTAACGTTGATCGCTCACACGGTCTGGCAACTCGCCAGTGGACCTTCTCCCACGCCACCACCGCCCGCCGCTTCTGAGGCCACTCAGACAACTGTTGCAACCAGTCGTGCTGTCGCGCCGTCGGGACCAGCCGCCCAGCATCTGGAGAGTGCGACTGCTCTCGACCCCACACTGCATCCCGAGCGCATGGCAATGGCAGAAAATACCGAGTACACCGGCACCAGCCGCAACATTTTCTCTAAGGACTCTTTGCCGCCGGTCCCGATTGGCGCCATTGAGTCGCCAATCGCCTCCGCGCGTACGACGACGGGGCCTGCGGCGATTGCAGGACCTCCGCCGCCACCCCCAATTGATTTGAAGTTTTATGGTTTTGCTAAGCAGCAGAATGGACGCAAGCTGGTTTTCCTGATGCATGGAGAAGATGTATTTATCGCGGGCCCGGGCGATATCGTGGACGGACGGTACAAAGTGATCCAAATCAATGACAATTCTGTCGTGATTGAAGACCTTGCCTACACCAACCAGCAGACATTGCCATTGCTGATCAGTTGACCTTAGAAAACTAGTTGCCTAGGCAACCAAATCCACAAACTAGTTGCTAAGGCAACTAATTTAGCGACCCGTCATCGGCGAGTGAGACTCGTGCGAAAAACGCTCACCCGTCGGCAAAGGAATCGCCGGTGCAGGGAAGAGACGGCTCTTCTTGGTCTGGGTCTTTCCATTCCAACACGGGCTTCCTTTTCATCACCGCAAGTGCTCTGATACACTAACGCTGCATCGCAGATCGCATTTGTAACCACACGAATCGCGCATCTGGGGACGTAGCTCAGTTGGTTAGAGCGCTGCCCTGTCACGGCAGAGGTCGCGGGTTCGAGCCCCGTCGTCCCCGCCATAGATTCTAAAAATCTTAGAATCCAATGGCACCCCAAAGTGACCCCAAATATGGCACCTTAAGGTTTTGAGGTTGTGAACGTGCGCCAGAATGCCATATATCCCCAGCGACGTTCAGCAGGCAGTTTTACAAACTACGACCAGATCAGTCCGAGATGTATAATTCATCGTAGTGTAATGTATTCCGAAACGACATATCGTACGCCGCAAGATAGAAAGTCCTTTGTCTTCATCGCCTTGGCTCTAGGCACACTCGCCTTACTTGGAACGTTGGTCTGGCAAGGCATTTTGACGAAAGGCGTTCCTGACCCCATCGCTATTGGGCATGGCTCAGTCGCCAGAATTCTGGATATTGGCATCCTGGTATTCCGCGAAGGACTGGAATGCATTTTAGTGCTCTCAGCGATTACGGCCAGCATGAGAACGGAGGAGGCATACTGGCGACCTGTGACTGCCGGGGTAGGCGTAGCTTTCGTCGCGACACTCGTAACCTGGTTCGTCGCAGTTGGCATTGTGGACGACCTCACAAAGAGCATCAACGCCCTCTACATTCAGGCGGCAACAGGTCTGCTCGCAATTCTCGTACTTCTCGTGGTAATGAATTGGTTCTTCCATAAGCTGTACTGGACCGGCTGGATATCCCTGCACAACAAACGCAAACATGATCTGCTCAAGGGAGCGGCGGAACAGATCACGTCAAGACGACGTGTGCTCTATGGCTTGGCATTGTTGGGATTTACCTCGTTCTATCGCGAGGGAGTGGAAGTGGTTTTGTTCCTGCAGAGCTATCGCTTACGGCTCGGCGGCCAGGTTGTTTTGTATGGAGTGCTTCTCGGTCTCCTATTCACAGGCATGGTCGCAGTTCTCACTTTTTTTGCCCATCGAAAACTGCCCTATAAAAAAATGCTGGTGCTCACAGGAGTGCTGCTAGGAGCGGTGTTGCTGGTTATGGTTGGTGAGCAGGCGCAGGAGATGCAACTTGCTCACTGGTTGCCGACGACACAGATCTCCTGGTTGACCCACGTGATTCCAGCATGGATGGGCCTTTGGTTCTCGGTTTTCCCCACAGTCGAGACATTAGTGGCCCAGGCTATCGCGGCAGTCTTGGTGATTGGATCGTACTTCGCGGCGCAGCGCTAACCTGCGTAAGTACATAGAACAATTTTTCTTTCGGCTCGGTGCATACCAGAATCTCTACGACGCATAGCACCGAGCGAAGAATAGTGTTCTCCATCACACTTTCATCAGCATCGGCAGTGCCGCCAGCGATGCGACATCCCGCCCATCCACGATGGCCCGCGATCCGTGACGGACGAATTGATACACGGTCTTGGTTCCAGAACCTACAGCGGTTAGTCGTGCCCAGCCTTTGTACTGAAACAAAGCGGTATTGTAGACATTGGAATCTACACGAATCCTGCCAGGCTGAACCTGAGGATCTTGAGCTAGTATTCTTCTTCCATTTCCGCAGCAGGACATGGCGATTTCTCCTTTTCGATCGGCTCTTCGTAAAACCAGGCGCCGTCGGGTTCTTCTTCGGTAAGACGGTTGGCCAGAATTGCGGCTCCGGAAAGCGCCAGCCAAAGCGTTAGTCTTTCTTCCCACCGCGATCCCAATGCCATTGCGAATGGAGCGGCAACCCACAGGCTAAGGCAGTAAAAGCAGTCCGTGGCGCCGGAAAGCGACAGTAGCCGCAGCCAGTTTCGGCAGCGAGCAAAAACTTCCAGCGGTCCATCTTCGGCGTGCAGCAGGTGAGTCAGCCGCCACACTGCAAGAGCGGCAATTGTAATTCGTAAAGCGGTCATAAAACAGCCTCGTGGTTCCCCAGCCCCGTGTTTGCGGCTGAACTCTGTCCATAACGATGGTGCGAAAACGGCACTCCGCGTTTCACTCACACGGAAATATTTCGTCCTATGGAGTCCATGGAACGCGCTTTAGGTTTGCTGAATGGTTTATGACTGTTTTGAAGAGTGTGCAAGATTGGTTTTGCATTCCTGCTACTTCTTACCCACCGGAATACAGCTGAAACGCTGCCCAGTAGAGCGGTTTGCGGTATACGGTCTGGGAATGGATCAGCGACAGCTTTGCAGCTCGGAGAGCCACATCTGGGTAATGTCCAGTTTGGATTTCACTATAGAGCCGATCCATAAGGAGGGGCGTTGAGGCATCGCTTGCTTCCCACAATGCGCCGATCACGTTGTGTGATCCCGCGCGAAGAAACGCCCAAGACAACCCCACCAGTCCTTCCCCAGCGTAGGCCCGAAGACCCGATCCATAACAGGCCGAGATCGTTACCAGTCGAGCTTGGAGAGGTTGATGCACGATGTCTCGCGCATATAGTTTGAAGGTATCGGGATGTCCAGGAGATGCGGAGAGCACAACAGCGGAATCCAAAGGGCTCAAGCGGCTTGCGGTTCCATGCGCAACAAAATGAATGTAGGAAAATCTGCCTGGATGAATTGCTGCATACGCCGCAGGCACAGCATTGGCCTTCGTCAGGACAACTTCACTGTCAGGCCGAAAATGTTTTTCGATGCTGTGAATTTCTGTGGAAGCGTTGGAAAGATTTGGGTAGTCCGGTCCGGGCGAGATTGGGTTGCCAATCAACAAAAGGTTTTTCGCATTTGTTCCGGAATCGCGAGAGTTCAACCCAGAGATCAACCGGATCGCATTCACATTCACAATCGTGACATCTTCAATCCAATAGTGGAATCCAACATCTTCCGGAACAAGAAGGGTCTCAAAATTCAATCCATCCAGGCTTCCATCGGACACAAGAATTACTCTTGAACCCTTGCCGATGGTGGATGCGGCTGGAGCGACGAGGGTGTCATAGAGATATCTTGAGTCTTCATTCTTTTGGCGCAAGGGATCATTCGATCGCAAAATGGCTCTCTGATATTTCTCCACGTGCGATTGGATTTCCGATTGCCCTGGAAGCGGGAACAGACGCGTGCGATTGCGATCGATCGCCCATAAATAAGATTTTGTGGGCCCGAGCGCATAGAACAGGATGGTTGCATCCAGTTTGCGAGCGACGATCTGTGCGTTCACCGGCTTTTTCTGCAACAGATGAGACACGTTATTTGTTAGACCCAGACCTTCTTCCATGGTTCGCGCACGACTTAGGTCTAAAAGCTGCAATGCTTCGGTTGGCCTATTAGATTCCAGGAGAAATTCGGCATAGTCCTTGTACAAACCATCGGCATTTGCGAAAAATGGAAGCTTCAGTTCCTCATCTTGGATGGAAGAACGTTGCGTTTCAAACGTAGCGATGGATTTCTTGAACCAAACTTCCGTGAGCTGCGAATTGTGGCGCTGTGCATAATACTTCGCCATCGCATTTTCGATCTCCTCACGAACAGACGGCATGGTAAGCGGATCTTGGTAGACCTGCATCAAAAGACGCTTCGCTTCATCGCCATTGTTGAACCGGACCGCAAGGAGCCCCTGAAGAGACAAGGCGTCCATCAAAACAGATTTGCTTCCCCATGAACGTGCGACCTGGAGTGCCTCATCGCTCTGTGCCTTTGCTAAATCGAGTTGGCCCTGTTGCAGAAATAGAAATCCCAGTTCTGTATGCGTACCTGCTATCCATTCTTTGTCGTCGATAGCCTGAGCAGCGGTCAATGCTTTCCGGTAAGAGGCCTCGGCGGATTCCAGGTCTCCAAGTCGATAGAAAGATAAACCTGCATTCGTCAACCACACAATCTGGTCATGCGCTGAACCTAAATCTTTGGCCTGTTGTTTCGCCTCTTGAAAGTTGAAGAGTGATTTCTCAAAGTCGCCTAGCTTGTAGTAAGCCCAGCCTGCATTGCCAAGAGCTAATTCCAAAGCTAATCGGGCCTGAATCGATTGAGCAATCTGAGATGCATTTTTGAACCTATCCAAAGCCTCGTCATATTCTTCAGTGCGCAGAGCCACCGTACCTAAATTCAGGAGGTCGCTTGTTTCCAAAAACTTATTTCCATGCTGCCGGGCAAACTCCAAACTTCTTTCAAATGAATCTTCCGCATCCGCAAGCTGATCGCGATGGAATTCAATCAGCCCCTGCGTTTGGAGCACGTCTCCTTGCAATGAGGAATGGCTTGTGCTGGAAAGTTGTTGCGCTATCTGTAGTTCGTGATCTGACTGGTGCGATTGGCTGAGGCGGGTGTGCGCCAAGCTGAGGAGTAATTGCCGTTGAATTTCTTTATCGCCAGCTAGTGGATAAGACGGATGATCACCGCCGAGCAAGAGGAGTACATTCTTGCTGCTTCCCTGGTACGTAAGTATCTCTGCTTCGAGCAGGCGAAACCTTATATCCCAATCCGGGTTCCGCCCCTCGAACTCCTTACGCGCTTTCTCCGATTCCTGCTGTGCCGCACCGAGATCGCCTCGCAGGAATTCTCTATGAATATTTTGATAAACAACCGCGGGTGGCTGGGGCGGGGAAGAGTGGCAGCCGAGGAAAGTTATAGCGGACAATAGCGTCCCGATTACGAAGGAGGCATCGTACTGCCATTGATATGCACCCCAGACACGCCGACCTGTCCGTGCACGTTGCAACCTAGCTCGGCGCGAACCATTGTGAGTTGAATCGAACGTGGGAAGGCCAGGACCTCTCCCAGGAAAATCCTCCCGAAATCTGGAATTTCTACGCAATGACCGATCTTCTTGCCCGGAACTGCTCCTTCTATGCCATTTACTAACGAACATAGAACACATCCGTCTTTTTGCAGCTCACGCTTCGATTCCATCCATCCATATCTTTGGAGCACCCATTCATACGCATTTCGATCAGTGCTCTCGGTTACGCTTTGAACCAGTTCGCGGGCCTGTTCCTGACCGGCATTCAGAAGCGCAGGCCAAGTAACCCTGGAGGGAACATTATCCGCTTTGGCACCTATCCCCAACAAGTTAGAGTTCAGCACGGGACAAACATCCTGTCCACCGACGCGCAGTTTTTCAAAGTGAGTGGCAGCAAAAGAAACTAGAGAAGGGCCGCCCTCTCTTGCATGGTCTACCGATATTTGAGCAACAATCCGTTCTGCGGTTAAAATTTCCAGGATATTTAGCCCCTCGATGACAGAGGTGACCTGCGTCGACCACGGGCCACCCTCCTCAAGCGCTCTGCCTGAAACGCGTGTGTATGCAGAGCGGCAGGAGACAATCTCTTTGAAATTAAGGGCTTCTGTCCGCGCAGTTGCGTATCCGCCTACGGCCGGCAGTGATACAGATGCCCGGGAGGGGATGACTTCTTGAAATGGCTTTTCAATGAACCCACCCAGCGAATTTGCGTCAGCGTGAAAATAAAAGACTTTCTTTCCATTGGATTGCATCGTTGCTCCTTCATTCAGGAATCTTAATTGAATTCTGGATTTAATTCTGGCTTTTCAGAACAAAGCTATATCGTGCGAGATCAACCGGGGCTTCAGGATGGGATGGATCCAGATTTCCTTGCACGAGCATTGAATATGTCCCATCCATCCTGTCGGCTGCCGGGATGCGGAGAGAGACAGTATCTTTGGCCTGTTGCGCGGAAACCTGAACATGCCAGGTTGGTTTCCCTGAAGGGGGATACACAGTGCATGTATAGCTCGAAAAGCGTTCTTGCGTAGGTATATCCAAGAACAATAGAAAGGGCTGCGCAGAGCGGACAGTGATGGACGAGATAGGGCCGCCACGGCTGTTGCCGCCGACCAGAGAAAGGGAGGGCAAGACTTCCGGAGTACTTAATTGAGCAACCTGTTCCGTCAACCGCGGATATACCACAACATTTTGATATGCAATGAGTAGTAGAGATGCCGCAAGTGCGGGGACAACAAGTACAGGCCTCCAAAGCCACGGGACTCGGCGTTTCGCGGTCACTGCTGGAGATTGCCTGGAAACAGAAGAAGCCTTCAGTTCGATCTTTGCCGCATCGAGAAATGCGGTTGTTGCGCGAAGATCCTTCGCGCACTCCTGACAATCAAAATAGTGTTCTTCGAAGTCGTCGCGCAGCTGGGGCGTCAGCTCATTGAGCATATACTTTTCGACCGCCATTAACTGTGTCGCTTCTTGATGGTCCATCGAACACATCCCACTTCCATGGTGTCAAATCTACAAATATCGTTTCATATTATTTAAAAAGGATCCTGCTCACCCAGCTGCTGCACATAGAGCGTTTTAAACGACTGCTTGGCGCGGTGAACTAACACCCTTAGATACTCTCTGGTAACTCCAAACTCAGCGCAAACCGCATCCTTATCGCGTTCATCCAGCAACACGGATTTCAGCAGTTCTCGGTCCCGTTCCGTCAACTGATTCAGAATCTGCCGCACTGCCCTCGTTGTCTCCTTGGTCTCGAGAATACTGAGTGCATTTGGCCCTCGATTCACGAAGACACCTTCCGGCTCGTCATCCAGGCTCGATTCCTTCATGCTTTTGGACCGATAATGCTCCAGCAGGACATTGTTGCAAATCGAATTCACAAATGCTCCCAGCCGATCAGCCTGTCTCAGGCCTCCCTCGGCACGCAGCAACCCAATGACTCGGGCAAACGTTTCCTGCCTTACATCTTCGATAGCTTCGTCGGATCTCAATCGAGAGCGTAATTTAAGCCGGATGAGTTCGCTGAAATAGCTCACGAAATGAGCTTCGGTTCGAGCGTCACCCGATCGAAGTTTGTCGACGTAAGATGCGTCAAACGTAAAGAATTGCACGCACCATTCCTCCGATGCAGCTGAAGCTCAGGCCTCATATTACACTGGGAGAAATTTCTTACAATACGTATGTTCGCGACGCTCGGCCTCATCTCTCACTCCTGATGGATTGCTGCCGGATGGCTGTGTGATCATATCGATCCAGGAAATCCATCACACTATCGAACAGCGTTGCACGGTAGAAAAAGACCGGCGCGTCTACTGTATTTTCGCTGTCATTACTCACGGCTTGCTCCAGGCTGTTCAAAGGAGCATATCTGTGAAGCACGTAGTCTCTTTCGAGGTCGCCAATCGTGCGACCCGGCAGAGTGTTTTCTACCGAAGCTATTTGCGCCTCAGAAAACAACGCTCTGTCGAGTCGCGCCGGATTGCACTTTGAGTGAACCGAGGCAGAAGACTTTCCAAATGGTGCAAAGCAGTGGTCATTCGGAATCGACCGGGTCTGGCGATTCCCACTATCAGTTGATTGCATGGCAACTGTCCTCTACTTCCCGATAGTGAAGATCGGATGAAAAACGTTACAGAATTGCCGCCGCGCACATCTACAGATATTGCGCTGCAAGAATAATTGTTCTTTTCTTCGGCCAGGACGCCACTAACTTCCTGCGTAGTCTGTCATCCGACGTCAACACTTTCAGGAGACGGTATAAAGCGATTCCACCGTCTCAATGGCGTTTTGGCTCCCCATTTAAATAATTCTGATTTGCATGAAACGATTCCGCTCGCCGATGCACTATCTGCTCGTGATGGAAATGGACCCGTCGGTAATTTCGCGTGGATCCGAGTCCATCGACGATCTTGAAAGTCCCGTCTGCTGAAGCCCACCGATCCAAGGGGAGTGCCCGTGACCACAATTGAAAATCTTCGAGCACGCGAGCGCGTGAAAACTTCGTGGTATGAGCTCATCGCTGGACAGCTTCAGGAACTGATCCCGAAGTTCGGGCTCGCGCAGGGTTCCGCGCAGTTGTATCAAGCGTATGAACTGATTTGTCGAGCATCCTTGGGCGATTATCCAGTCGAATTGAAAACGAGATCCTCACGACTGAACCTTGATGGCACACCCATTCAGTTTGCTCTCGCCTTGGGCCACCAAGACATCCCGTTGCAATTTCTGAGCGAGGCGGGTGATCCAAGTCTGTCCTATTCTGAAACGATGGAGTTCATTGAGAAAACGGTGCGCGAGCTATCCATATTGCTCCAATTGAGAGGAGACCTCGATTCCATTTTTAACCTGGTTCGCAAAGCTTCAGCGGTAAACGCCCGCGAGGTCGATCCTGATCGCGGCGGAACATTTTGGCTCGGTGCAGGCTTTGCCGCGGGAGGGAAATCCGGGATCAAAATCTACATCAATGGCAAAAGCGGCGCAGAAAGTGAGCGATGGGCAAAATTTGAAGACTTCGCCACATTTTTTGAAGCTTTTGAAACGCATCATATCGTCAGGCAATTACTGGCCGGAAAGATGACGCCACTGGGGATGGCAGTTTCGCTGAGCCAAGGGGAAAGCCCAAACGGAAGAATCTACCTCAGCGGATATGGAAATCCCGTGTCCTATTATGAAAATCTGCTTTGGCATTTCGGGGGCGGGTACTACGCAGATCTATTCAGAAAATACACAGAAGTAATGTTAGGAAAAGATCGCGCTTATCCAACACAATCGGTGGTTTTCTCAGTCGGATTTGGTCCTGGCACAGACTGGCCACCGGATGTAAAGATCGAATTCTGCGGCCACTGCTTGTTTCATGGAGACTCGCAGGCCACGGACCGTTGTCTGCAATGGCTGACGCTTCGGAACATCGATACGCGTGCCTACACGGACCAGCTCCGGGTCTTAGCCGGGCAGATGAGTCCGACCAAGGTAAACACGCACGTCTATTTAGGGTTGGG
Source organism: uncultured Acidobacteriota bacterium (assembly GCA_963719625.1). Taxonomy (GTDB): domain Bacteria; phylum Acidobacteriota; class Terriglobia; order Terriglobales; family Acidobacteriaceae; genus JAKAAZ01. The sequence goes on along the minus strand of CAVRDB010000026.1, from coordinate 249,573 downwards.
ATGGAAAAAGCAACAGGACTACACAACCATTTACCTGAAACCCCATCCTGCCGACGCCAACACATCCGATGCATAGGGATCGCAAAAAGGGTTTGGAACGCGCGCTCGGCTCGTCTTTGGAATACATATTCAGCCGGCAGAAGCCCGATGGCAGTTAAAAGAAGTAAGCCAATGCTGCGCGTGACCGGGCGCGACTGCGTGGAAGCCTGGAAGCCTGGAGATCCTGGCCAACTGTACTGTTACCAGAACCACCTGTTTACAACCGCAACGGTGCTCGACGCCTTATCGAAGGTATCAATCTTACTTTGCAGCAGCGAATCTAGGCCTGCGATGCCACTTGCTTTCTAAATCGCCAGATAACGCCCGAATAGGCGACAATCAACGTAAGCGAACAAAAGTGAGGAAGAGATATGGCGATACAGATTGGCGCAAAGCCCGACAGCGGATTCGATGATCCAATTGGCATGCTGAAAGACTGCCATCGCAGAATCGAGAACTTCCTGGACATTCTCTGCGTCGTGGTTGGGCGTGCGCAAGGCAGACGCACGACAGACGAGGAACGCGACGCTGTGCAGGCCTCGCTCCATTATTTTCGTGTTGGCGGCCAACGGCACACAGCGGATGAAGAAGAGTCGCTGTTCCCACGACTGCTCGCATCTGCCGCGGGTTCTCTTGAAGAAATTGGCCGGCTTGAAGGAGACCATCGTCAGGCAGATGAGCTGCACGAATCGGTCGAGCGTCTGTACTCGACGTGGATCGCGTTGGGCGGATTACGGCCAACGGACACGATGCAATTGTTGTCCGAGACGCGGCGACTCAAGCAACTCTATGCAGAGCATATCCAGGTAGAGGAAACGGTCGTCTTCAGCCATGCGGCCCAGGTGCTGGACAGTAACACCCTTGCGGCCATTGGGTCAGAGTTCCGACTCAGGCGCCAGTAAGCGGGCACATCGCAAATCCCGTGCAGCTCATTCTGCGATCACCTATGGCAACAGTCAAAGTTCTCGTTAATTGATATTCCTCCCACTACGAGTGCGAATCGCATAGTCGAACTTACGAAACACACAGAGGAACTAGGTGCCAACATTGCGAGGTCCACTCTTTCGCGATATCGTTAGTACGTTCCGAATAACGTGCATCCTATTGCAATCTGCGTTGCGACCGAGCAGCTAGCCAGGCGATGCTTCGGTTGTTCTTGCTTGTGCAACTTTAGACTCATATGCTTTTTTCGAACTGAGAGGAATTATCGTGAACAATCTGAATCGCAGGACTTTTCTCAAAACTGTAGGACTGGCGACGGCCGAAACTCTTGTCGGAACCAATGTGCATCTGCTGGCAGAGGAGCAAGCCGAGGCTGCCACGCCGGTAGCGGCGAATGACACGATTCAATTTGCACTGATCGGTGCGGGTATTCGGGGCCAGGGGATTACGCAAACTGCAGTGCAGGTTCCTGGAGTCAAGCTGGTTGCCGTTTGCGACACCTACCAGGGAAGGCGTGACCATAGCAAGGAACTGTGGGGCAACAATATCTTTACCACGGTGGACTATAAAGAAATCCTCGCACGCAAAGATATTGACGCTGTGGTTGTGGCCACGCCGGATCACTGGCATAAGCAAATCGCCGTCGACGCAATGCATGCCGGCAAAGATGTGTATTGCGAAAAGCCGATGATTCATAAGTACTCTGATGGCCCGGAAATGATCGAGGCGGCGAAGAGCACCAATCGCGTGATTCAGATAGGAAGCCAGCGCGTCAGCAACGTTGTCTACGCCAAGGCGAAAGAACTGCTGGCTGCCGGTTCCATTGGTCAACTCAACATGGTGACCGCATGGTGGGATCGCAACTCCGCCACTGGGGCATGGGACTATACGGTTCCGCTCGATGCTTCCACCGAGACATGCGACTGGCCGCAATTTCTGGGCACCGCACCAAAGATTCCGTTTAATGCCGAGCAGTTTTTCCAATGGCGCAAATGGAAGGCGTACGGGTCTGGCGTCGCGGGTGATCTATTTGTCCACTTGTTCAGCGGGACGCACTTCGTGACCGGTGCGCATGGACCCACGCGCGCGATGGCTACAGGCGGCCTGCGTTATTGGAAGGATGGCCGGAATGTGCCGGATGTGATGGTCGCGCTTTTCGATTATCCGGAAGCCTTCAATCTCAGTCTCCGCGTGAATTTTGTCAATGGAGGTTCGGAAAGTGAAGGGCTTATTTTCACCGGCTCTGAGGGAACGATGGAAATTGCTGGAGACAGTGTCAGCGTGAGCCGCACCCCACGCGAGACGGAGCCCGGCTACACCATCGATACGTTTACGAACGCCATGCAGAAGCAACTTCTGGAGAAATATCTGCAGAAATATCCACCACCCCACCCGTTGGGTGCGCCGGCGACAAGTTTCGAAAAGTATGCGGCAGCGCCCGGCTACGATGACGTGTATAGCCATTTCAATAATTTCTTTCACTCCGTTCGAACCCGTCAGCCTGCCGTCGAAGATGCGGTATTCGGGTATCGCGCCGCAGGAGCTGCACTGCTGAGCAATCGCAGCTACTACAGTGGAAAAATTGAACACTGGAATCCGGAGACGATGGAGCTGGTTTCGTAGGGTTGGCAACGGTAGTTGAATTGAAGAATATCTGCAAGGAGACATGGAATGAATCATTTTGCTTTTTCGCCTCGGCTTGCTGTCATCGCCCTTGCGCTTGCCTGCGCAGCCCCTGTGGTCGGACAGAAAGTGGAAACTCCGCGCCTGACCACGCCGGGTAACGGGCCCTACGGTGTTCCGCAAGCAACCTTCTTTGTGCATCGGCTTGGCACCGACCACGCCGAAGGAATTACCACGATGGATATGAATGGCGATGGTCGCCTGGATATCTTGAGTGGAGCGTATTGGTACGAAAATCCTGGCCCGCAGGGTGGGGTTTGGAAACAGCATCAGTATCGTACCGTCGGCATTCACGATGAATTTGTCTCTGATGCCGGTGAATGGACCGTCGACGTGAACCACGACGGCGCGTCGGATGTTGTGACCTATGGATGGATCGAAAATGGACTTTTTTGGTGGGAGAATCCGAAGAAGCCCAACGTGATGTGGAAGCGCCATTTCATCTGTAACAGCTACGACACCGAAGGCGGTTGGATGGGCGACATCAACGGGGATGGCAAGCCTGACCTGGTGCTGGCGCATTACAACCACTCTGGCGTTTTGTGGGTAGACTTTTCAGGCGAGAAGCCAATCGTCCACCATCTCGGAGAGGACCATAGTCGCGACAAAGACGTTGGGAATCCCGATGGAATCGTTCATCGAGTTTCATCGGAGAGTAAAGCGGAAGACGGCCATGGCATCGGCATTGCCGATATCAACGGGGATGGCAAGGCTGACGTACTTACTCCATACGGCTGGTTTGAAAATATCGATGCCAATCACGATCAGTGGAAATGGCATCCCGATTGGAACCTGGGCGATGCTGGATTTCCGATCATCGGCTACGACGTAAATAACGACGGCAAAATGGACATTATTTACGGCCAGGGCCATAGTTACGGCCTGTATTGGTTGGAGCAGCAGGGAAGCGGCGCAAGTCGGCACTGGGTCCGGCACGTCATCGATGAATCCTTTTCTCAAAGTCACGCGTTGAAGCTGGTTGATCTGGATGGCGATGGGCAGCCGGAGTTATTGACCGGCAAGCGCTATCGCGGTCACTCAGGCAACGATCCAGGTTCCTATGATCCGTTGGTCATCTATTACTACAAGATCAATCGCAAGACGACGAAGTTCACGCGTTATGCCATCTCCGTCAACGGAACGGCAGGCGCCGGAACGCAATTCGTGACTGCTGACTTCGATCAGGATGGCGATATGGACATTGCCACTGCAGGCAAGACCGGCGTGCACTTCTTTGAAAACCTCAAGGTGAATCGCGTTCCAAAAGCGGAGCGTGAAAAAGAAATCCTGCTAAACCAGAAGTGGCCGTTCCCAGGAGAGGGCGCGGTAGTTCCGCAAGAGAATGGGCCGAAGTAGCAAAAAATGGATTTCCCGATGAGAGCGAGTGGGTTGCCGGTTACTTGACCGCAAGTAATCGGCAACTATGCTGTGCAGCTGCAGAAGCTATCGGGGACGATGCTGGGAGTAAGCGTACCATTCACTCCCACCAAGTCGACTGAGTCGGGTGTAATCCATATCCAACAGGGAAGCATTCTCTTGATCAGCATTTGGTGAAGCATCCTGAATCCAACGCGGGTTGTACTGGACGCGTTTCCCAACTTCGAACCACCGACATACGAGACGGTCTGTATCCGCTTGCCATGATATTTTCATTGCGCCCACCTCCTTCTTCTCTCGGTGCTTGCAACCATTTCAAGACTAGAGTACTCCGATTCTCAATCATTAAGACAGCATGCCAACCGTCCGACAAGAATTTAGTGTGTTTGGCAAACGCTAATTTTTGGCGACGAGATCAATCGAATCACCACGCAATTCAAATCTCGGCGCAATATAGTCAGGCGCCATTTGTGCAGACTGTTCCATCTGCTTGCGCGCCTGTGCGGAATCTCCCTGATACTTGTCGATTAGACCCAGCAGATAGTACGCGCGTGCGACACGATCGCGATGGCTTGCATCGAGCCTGAATTCCGCGAACACCTGAAATTGTTTCAGCAATTCTGTGGCTTGCTGCTGCTGGCCCAGTTTGTTCAACGACAGCACCATAAAGAAGTTCTCTGGGTTCCAGCTATCGCTGCCACCACCGGCTAACTGATCAACACCACGAATGCTTTCCTGATAGGCCTGTTTCGCCTCCTGCTTCCGTCCCATTGCATCCAGTGTGCGGCCAATATAGTAGTGAATGCGGGGGGTGGATTGAAGCTCAAAGGTATCCATGCCAAGACTCGCCGGCGGGTTGAGCGCGGCCTGAAATAACTGTAGCGCCTGCGTGTAGTCGCTCTTGTTAAAGGCCTCGGACCCCTTGCCGTATTCGAGTTCCCGGTATTCATCGCGGAGCCGATAGGTGCGGTGCCGTGGTCCAAAAGTATGATGATCGATGATGTCCTGTGCGGACTGGAACTTGCCCTCAAGCAGATACGCATCCAGCAAACCCTCAATCAGATCGTCGTCGTTCGGCGCGTGGGCGATCGCCTTCTGCAGCAACGCCACCTGTTCATCGAAGTTTCCGTTTCGTGCATATAGGTTGGAAAGGTCGTTCATGGTATTCGCATTGTCCGGGTCGATCTCAATTGCTTTCTGCAACTGCGGAACTGCCTTGTCCAGTTGACCTTGTTCCTGATATGCCAGTCCCAGTGCTCGGCGTGCAGAAAAGTCAGACGAATTGATCTGGTTGATGGCTTGCCATTGGTCGATCGCTTCCGCGTGATGACCGCGGTAATACAGCAGGCAAGCCAAGTCGAACCGCGCTACGGTGTCGTTTGGATTGTCTTTCACGGCGTCGGCCAGTGGAGCCTCTGTCTCGGCGCGATATGGGAAGCGCTCAACAATCCCTGCTGCGGCTTGCGCTCTCTTACGGTACTCGGCTGCCGCTTGTGGATCGCCAGCCTGCTTCACGTCATACGCAAGTGTGTAGTAATAGACCGGCGGCGTTCCCCATGGATCTTTATTCTGCGGTGGTTCCACCATTTTTAATATCGCAGCCGCTTCCTTCCAGCGCGCCAGGGAACTGTAGAAGATCGAAACTTCAATGGCGCTTTCACTTTGTGCGCCCATCAGGCCAATCAACTTTTCTTTAGCCGTTACATCTCCCGTCAGAAAATACTTCTCCGCTTGCGCCACACGATCGGCAGGATCGATCTTCTCCACGGTAGCCAGTTCCTGCAGCGCCGCCTCTTGATTGCCCAGATCCCGTTCTGACAGTGCCAACAACAGATGCGCTTTTAGATCCTGGCCATTTGAGTTGATGGCCCCAGTGAAATGTTGCGCCGCTGCTGCATCATCATGCCGCAAAAAATTTATCAATCCTAACTGATATTCGCGCGCGCCATAATAGCCGCTGTTCGGCCAGATGAAATAGAAATTATGTTCCGCCTGGTTCTCGTCGCCCAATTTCATCTCGCTGGTCGCAAGATAATACCAGCTCGCATCCGCGTATGGATTGCGGTCGACAGCCTGCTGAAATTCTTCCGCCGCTTGCTGGAAATGGTCCTGATTGAATTCGAGGATTCCCAACAGCTGATGGGCGTCGGAATATCCCGGGTCTCTCTTCAACGCAAGCTTCGCCAAATTTGTGGCTTCTGCGATATTCATTTCCTTCTGCTTAAAGATGGCTGCCAGCACCAATTGTTCCGCCGTCATTTTGTCCGGTGGAATCGGTGCATTCTGTAAATCCTTGGCAAAGGGCGTGACGTTTCCGCCTGGATTACTATCCGGGCGGTGATAATCCATCAACACGTTTCCATCGGGTCCCGTGACCAGAACCTCCATGTCTTCCAAGCCGGCAGCGTCGGCATGAATGCCAGCAATCGTCTTCTTCACGGGAGTTCCAGGAATCAAGTCGATAGAAGTGTTCAGCAACTCGCCGGTCTTGGCTTTCACAACCAACTTAGCGCCGCGAATTGGGCGCACTGGGGACAGCCCTACATCCACGGAGGAATTCGTCCCTGCCCCATCCGGATGCACTTCTAGATTCAATGCCACATCTCGGGTCAACGTGGTCAGGCCGTTGATGCCTGCGACGGGGATCCACCACTCATGCCAGCGCTCCACGCTGTGCGGATAGACCCATTCGTAGTGGCCATCCCATACATACCGTCCGCTTTGGGCTTCAATGTAGGGGCCAGCGTTGTCGGTGTAGGCATGCTCCAGTGCAGTCGCTAATTTTCCGTAGCCGAAGGTCCATAGTTTCATCCCCTGGACAACACGACGATCTGCATAACGGAACAGGCCATAATCCTCATCGAACTTGTACACGCCGCCGAAGTTGTCATAGCTGTCAATTCCAAAAACACCCAGCATGTTCTTGTTATTGTGGTCCCAACTCAGGTCATCGCCGTTATAGATTGGCCATGGAGACACCACGCCCGTCGTATGCCCAACCGTTTCCGTCATCGGATAAAGGAAGCGCGTTTTGGGCGTGGAGTGTAACGCTGCGCTGGTCCAGAACATCTGCGGTTTCTGCCCGTCGGTGCCGTTGTAGCAAAATACATCGGTCTTCATCGCGGCCACGCCAGGGTAAAGTGTGGCCGAAAACGTCACAGTCATGTGATACATCGGGTCGAGCTCGCCCAGGACTACGGTCACACTGCCATCCTTATGCTTCACAATGGTGTGGGACCAATACGGTTCGCTGTGGGTTGTAAGAGAGTGTGCATCGTAGGGCCCGGTCAGTTCAATACCAGACAGAGGGAAATTGACGCGATCGTTGTAATGCGCCGGTTTGATTACGTCATTGCGGTAAAAAACCTGCCGGTGATGGAGCTTGTCATAGAGCGAAAAAAATCGGCCACCTAGTTCTGGAATGTATGTCAGTTTGAGGTATTCGTTTTCGACGTAAACAGCAGGATACTTTTCAGGAACCGGGCCACCTTCTTTGAATGGCATTTGGTAGGTCGTGAAGGGATACAGTCCCGATAAAGTGGAATGTGGAAACAGAGGCGGCTGCATGTATCTGCCCGGGCTTTGATAGGTTGGAATGGTCAGTACACCCTCGGATATGGTGATGGCATCTGAGTTCGAGGTCTTTCCGGACGCCTGGGCAGCGTAGGTCGCAGGGGCGCCCAATGGAAGGGCCACGGCAAGAACAAACAGCATTGACTTCATCTGAATCACTCTTTCAGACAGTAAATTTGAAATCCGCGGCGGACGTCCGCGAGCCAACAACTTAGCGGTGTACCTACAAAAATCCGAAGGGCTTGGAAGCAAGTATATCTAACAAACTGATTGCAATCGTAACTTTCCTTTGCCATCACTTTTCACGATTCGCTGGATCGCTCTGCAAACGCGGCTCCGGTACACTCGAGGGAACAGCTTCCTTTTGGCCAAAGTTGGCAAGCCATGTCAAACCCATCTCTCCAACAGATCGTCCAGCAATGTGCGCAAGACGCCGGATTTCATCTGAGTGGGATTGCTCCAGCCGCGCCAGTGGATCAATCCTCTCCAGATATTCCATCTGCTCGTGGCGTGAATCCAGATTCACACAGCGAACAAAATTTTCCGGAACTTTCCGGTTTTGCCAAGTGGGTTGCCGAGGGCCGTGCAGGAGAAATGGAATACCTAAAACGACGGGACACCGCCGATCACTTTCTACGATCTTCTGTGCAGATTCCTTTTCCGTGGGTGCGGTCTGTTATTGTCTGCGCGGTAAATTACAACAGCGATCAGCCGTACTCCATCGATTATGATAGCGCGAATGCAACGGAGCCCAAGGGCTGGATTGCACGCTATGCATGGTCGGGCCGCCAGCAGACTCCGACTTCCGAGAAAGAAGTCGGTGCGACCACGCCGGTCTCGCTTGCACCGACCGATTATCACTCGGTAATACGCACACGGTTAGAAAACCTGTGCGCAAAGCTCAAGCAAACCGTCGGAGATTTTGAGGCTCGCTGTTTCGTTGATACGGGGCCGCTCGTCGAGCGTATCTATGCCAGGTATGCCGGGCTTGGTTGGCAGGGAAAGAACACCTGCATGATTCACGAATCGCTGGGCTCCTGGTTTTTTCTTGGAGTGATTCTTACTTCGCTCGAACTGCCACGGGAAGACTGGATGCTGCCGATGCCGGATCGCTGCGGCAGTTGCACCCGTTGCATTGATGCGTGTCCGACGGAGGCACTGGCGCCATATCAGATGGACGCCTCCCGTTGCATTGCCTACCTGACGATTGAGAAGCGCGGATCAATTCCGGAGGATTTGGCAGCGAAGGTAGGTAGAAATGTATTCGGCTGCGATATATGCCAGGAGGTCTGCCCATGGAACCGGCGTGCGCCGATTACAGACTGGCCAGAACTACAGCCGAGAACTGAACTGGTAAATCCTGCGTTGGATTGGTTGGCGAATTTGAGTGAAATTGAATACCGCCAGATGTTTCGCGGCTCTCCGGTCGATCGTGCGAAATTCCGCGATTTCCAGCGTAACGTGGCGATTGCGCAGGAGAACGCCGCTCATCCATCGGGTGCGGTTTCCGCTTTGTCAACTCAAGACAACGCACGGCCGGAAGTCCTGCTCCATCTCGATAATCGGCACCGAGACTAGCTCTGCACGTGCGGCATCGCTGACGGTATCGTGCCGAGGCGGTTGCCTTCGCGACTACTGATTGCGAACTACGTTGACCGCGTTGAGACCCTTTCGGACCTTCCTGGCATTCAAAATCTACCGCGTCGCCCTCGTTGAGCGTCTTAAATCCATTCTCCTGGATCGCAGAAAAATGAACAAAAACATCTTCGCCGGTAGAGCGCTGAATGAATCCATAGCCCTTGGCCCCGTTAAACCACTTCACTACACCACGTTCAGTCACAAATATTCCCTTTCATGCATCATCTATCGCATCGCCGGCGGGGAGGGGAAGGGATCGTAGCGAAGGCCTTTCAGCGTAGAAAAAGTACTGCCATGGATCCAAAATTGCGCCTGTTACAAATACTTCAATCGTGCAGTCAAATCGGCATGAACTGCCTCTCCCAAGTTTACGAACCTATCCCGGCTCCTGGATTTTCAACATTGGAATCGGGAAGAATCTGGCATTGTTATGGCAGGAAATGCAGAGAAACGCAAGAAAAATCTTCGGAAGTATGTACTTAACGCAAGGGGAGGGTGACGTTAAATGTAGAAGAAATCTATCCCGCTGGTGGCTCTTTGCCGTCGCCTATATCATTGTGAACCTTGCAATAGCCCCAAGCGCTTTGGCTGTAGGTATAGAAGCAATAGGTAGTCCAGTGCGGCTTTCCAAATGCATCATCGTAGGTCACAGAGCCATAGGCATAGAGAAAGTCATTCTGGTGCCCAACGATGTCCATCTCAAACCCACTCCCGAAGTAGTTGAACTGGTGATCTTGGCTTGGTGCTGCAGAACCCAAGGGAACTGGACTCCCCCAAAAGGGGAACCTTGGAGTTTCATTTTTTCCAAAATACTGCATGTTGAATTTGACAATGACATTTTTGGCCGGGGTATGACCCGTGTTATGTATCAGCATGTTGATCGTGTAAGGTTCGTGGCTTTTAGGGAAGCCGTCAGGAGCCATTACACTGAGCCAAGCTCTTTCGTCGAGGCGAAAGTTTATTCTCGCGTCATGCCATTGGAAATAAGTAACGCCCGCATAGAAGATTATAAAAACGAGAGTGAGAACTTCCACCACGAAACGCTTTTTATCTCTGGCTTCCTTCTTTTCTTCGGCGGCATCGCGCTTCTGTTCAAGGTGTGGTGGAATCTTAGTTTCAACTACACCTCTCACCTCAACGCTGCCGGTTATGTCGCACTTGTCATGACTTCTGCGGTGCTGATTTGGATCGGGATGACCCTGACTGCCTCCGCCTTTGGCGTGTTTATTACTCAAGGTTAGAAGCTTTCGGCCATCCCGTAGCAGGTTTCTTCTTGGCTAGGGATTTCTTGACAGCCCTCTTCCAATCGCCTTTGATCTTCAATCGATCAGGCTCAGGGCCACGCGGAACAGGTGTGGTTTTCTTTGCGTTCTTACGCATGATTTGGGGCCGCGTTGTAGGTCAGACGCTTTCCTTCCGCCGCTTTGATTGCCAGCACTGTTCTCTCGCCGTCATTTAGTTTACGTCCATTCCAGATGAAATCGAACTGCCATAGATAGCGATGGAGATATTCCTTGCTGACATTGTGGTATGTACCAATAATGCCGCGTTTCACTAGCGCGAAGGAACTCTCGACTGTATTTGTATTTACGTCGCCACGGGCATACTCGTCTGGTCTTGTGTTTTATTCTGCTGTGTCCACCCGCGAAATCCTTGCCTATTCCCACATAAGCGTTGCTTTCATCGCTGATAATTCGAGCACGAGGGTCTACAACATTACGAATCGCAGCCTTGAGCGTCTTTCCTGTAACGTCCGCCACAACGTGACGGCGAATTTGTCCGCCACGTTCTACGGCTGCGAAGACGGGAGTTTTCTTTGTGCCTCGTCCCCGCTTCCTCAGAGTAGGGGAAACGTGGTTTTCCGCCAACATAAGTTTCGTCGCATTCGACAATTCCGGTTAGTGGCGGGGCAGTTGGCAAGTCTGGAGCCATCGCAAAGCGAATGCGGTTCATCAGGAACAAAGCGGACTTGTAACTGATCTGACAATGGCGTTGAATCTCCAATGCAGAGACACCCTTCTTCGATGTGCAAGCACGCCAAAACGCATAAGCCCAGTGACGCATTGGCAACCTAGATTCCTCATACACGGTGCCGATGCGAACGGTGTACTGTTCTTTGCAGTCACGGCAGCGCCACAAAAATCGCTTGCTGCGCTCGCCTGTCTTCGCGTCTGCCATCTTGTACACTTCGACACTTCCGCACTTCACGCAGCAGGGAGTATCGCCCCAACGTGATTTTCAAAGAACTCTACCGCTGCAAGTTCATCGGAACAAGCCAGTGGAATCTCAGCCACGATGTCGGATTTTGAGAGGTTATGCGTATCGCGCTTTCTCATGGATTAACTTTATACTTAGCGCAACGGTTGTGTCAAGTAAAAAGATTGACAAACTCAATAGAAGCGATTAATTTTGTAGGAGGTGTGGTGCGGTGGGCGAGGTTCGAACTCGCACGGGGCTTTCCTTCACGGAGTTCCCCACCCGATCCCAAATCGGGCGCGACTGCCAATTTCGCCACCACCGCACTGCTGCAGAACTAGTATGGAGGGGCTGACGGTATGGTTCTCGCGCTTCCGGGTTAAGGCCCGGCGGTCTACGTTAACCTACAGCCCCACGATGACCGATAGCAGCCAGCGTTTCTCCCTCCAAGGATTGGCGCTGGCTGCTTTCTATTTGCTACTGGATTACACCATTCTCCCCCTTGATCTCCGAAGGCTTAATTTTGAGCATGTACTTCCCACGTCGCACCATGACTTCATCCTTGTCCCTGAGCCGCTTGAGCACGGAGTATAGATATGCTCGTTCTGTATTGGGCACTTTGATCTGAAAACCTTTCCAGAGATCGGGCGAAGTCAATCCTGCAGGATGTTCGCGGAGAAGTTCTCGGACGGCTTCAGTTTTGCTGATGGGTTCTGATACATCGACGTGTACGTCGTCCGCATGTGCAGACGGAGCTTCATGCGATGTAGTCAACGGGAGCGGTTGTTGATTGCGTATTGCCGCTAAAGTGCGAAGTTGTTCCTCGCGGGTTTCAAGAGCAACCGCAGTATTCCAGGTGTTGAGTTCCATCTGGACTTGCTGCATCTCTGCTTGCACTCTCTGGAAGCGCTGCTGCACTTCGGCATGACGCTGCTGCGCAAACAACTGCCTTCTCTTAAGTTCGTCCAAAATGACAGGCATCTTATCCCTCCAAGGATAAAGATAGCCTACCACATTCTCTCCGTTGCATCCATATCACGTGGTTACTAGAATGAAATGCAATGAATGAAAGTAACTTTATCTTTAAGAATCAGCTATTTGCGTTAAGTACATACTTCCGAAAATCTTTTGCAATCAGTTGATTCTATTGAGTCCGCCACGACGGGACTTTCGTGATTCTTCTCAGACGCATTCCATTCCACTTGACGCATGGGCAAGCTATAGTCGAACCAGTCACCCAACCCAGGCGTAGAAATTCATTGCAATTTGAAATGCCTTCGATGCAGACATTGCTGTCACAGACCGATCCGCCTGACTCGATCGCCATGCAGCGCGAACCATCCGAACTGCATGAATCGGAAGCGATGGCGCTGATCCGCTACCTCTCGCGAACTGCGGTCCACACCTATGCCTTCAGCGTGGCGGCGAATGCCATCCTGTCTCTTTTTCCATTCATTGTGTTGATGTTGACGATTGCGCACCGACTGCTGCACTCGACTGTTATGGTCGATGTGATTCGCGGGATGCTGCATGTGCTTCTTCCTACCGGCCAGGACTTTGTGACGCGCAACATGGTCTTTCTGGTCTATTCACAGAAGCGGGTCGCAGCAGTTTCTGTGGTGATGCTGCTGATCTCGTCGACGGGCGTTTTCCTCCCGCTGGAAGTCGCGCTCAATCAGGTATGGGCCGTCAAGGAGAACCGCTCGTACTGGCGAAATCAAATGATCTCTCTCAGCCTGGCATTTATGGTCGGCATCCTGTCTCTACTCTCGATTGCAGTATCGGCTTCGCATGAGGCCCTGCTCAAGATGATTTTCTTTGGGCATACCGGCAGTCCGGTATTTCATTTTTTGGAGCGCACGCTCCTCAAGGCACTTGGCGTAGTCGCCAGCATCTCAATCTTCTTTTTGATTTATTGGATCCTGCCTAATCGCCGCATTCGGGTCATGGCCGTACTGCCGGCCGCTGTCATTACCGGATTGCTATGGGAAGCGGCCAAGCTGGCCTACATTGCGGTGCTTCCCTGGCTTGATCTGAAATCAGTCTACGGGCCGTTCTCCATTTCAGTGGGGTTGATGCTGTGGGCGTTCATCTCCGGGCTGATACTGCTTGCAGGAGCACATTTTTCCGCCTATCGATTTTTTCGAATAGAGTCCGATTCTGCGAACAATTTATCTGCAAAAACTGCTCCGCCTCCGGAAGATTTAACCACAGCGTAGGGTGTGCGAAGAGGTTTGTTCCAGCAGGCCCCTACAGATTGCGATTCTTTGTGGTGAATCGATCCACCTGCCTGATTCTTCCATCCACTCTTGAGACGCTTATCAGTCTGCTTGCGCAAGCGCACGACCCGTTGGATTGTGCGAACGGAAGCGATTGTTACACTCGAAATATCGTGAGGAACCATTGGTGCGATCGATGACAAAAATGCTCTGGATGAGATCGATGAAAGAGCAGGTCCGCACGATGCTGCGTCACCAGTCCATCCGAAAAAAGAAGCGCGGTATCGCTTTCTGGTTCTTACTTGCCGCCCTGGTTTTATTCCTGCTCCGTTGGGTACCGGGCATAGGCCCACACATTCATCTTTCGCCCTGGATTGCACTTGTGGTGGGAATTGTGGCGGCGCTTCCGGCACTGTTTCGCTGGATGCGATGGCGTCTGCTCTGGAGGCTGCGCAACCGTCTGATCGTTACCTATGCCTTGATCGGCCTTACGCCTATTGTGCTTTCCGGGCTGTTGGCTGCAATTGCTGCCTACGTGTTGTTTGGCCAGTTCGCCAACTTTGCCGCCACGTCTGAGATCCACTCTGAATTGGTTAGTTTGGCTGCCAATACTGACGCCCTGGCGCTGCACTTTCAGCAGGAACTCGCCGAGCAGAACTCGCCTGGCAGTCATTCCAAGGCCATGCAGTTGCCTGCCGCAGTACCTCCAGAAGCCAGGAATATTATCAACGTCCCGGGACTACAGGTTGGCGTCTACCTGGATGGCAAATTGCAAGAACTGGACCTGCCCCCCGGTCATGCGCTAACCACCGTGCCGACACCTCCAGCCTGGGTACACGGCAGCTTTAGCGGATTGATCTTGAGCGGCAATCAGGTATATTTCACCGCGATTACCCGAGAGCCAGTTGGTCCCGATACGGTCTCCGTGATTACCGGCTTGCGCCTTGATCCACTATTCCTGGGACGAGTGGTCAGTGGACTGGGCAGCATGACTGTGTGGCCCAAGGTTCACCTGCAGACAAAACTCCCGGTTGCAAAGCAACATCCTGAATTTAGCCTCAGCACCGATTCTGCCGCAAAGCAGGATGCAAAGGCCTCGGCAGATGATACCGCCGGTCTGGGCCCAGTTGTCGAAAATGAAGGCGGGAACTCCGGGCAAGTCACCGGAGGAGTGCTGCCAAAAGCAGACGATATTCTCGACTTCCCGATCAATCTTCCCACCACGCTCGACACTCGGGAATGGTCGACCGGCAAACAGACAACGGTTTTCGCGCTGGTTACTTCCCGCCCATCCCTGTTGTATCGACGGTTATTTCAGCAGTCGCTGATGTTTGCCGGAAGCATTCGCACGGTGCTAATTTCCACCGCGATTGTCTTTGCTTTCCTGGAACTGCTGGCAATCTTTCTGGCAAGCCGTCTCAGTCGCACCATTACACGATCGGTGTCGGACCTTTACCACGCCACGCGCGAGGTGGATCAAGGTCGCTTGAACTATCGCATTCCGGTGTCGCGCCAGGATCAGCTTGCGGCCCTCAGTCGCTCCTTCAATGCAATGTCAGAATCGCTGGTGCGGTTGCTGGAAGAGCAAAAAGAAAAAGAACGGATGGAAGGGGAATTGGAGATTGCGCAGGAAGTTCAATCCAATTTATTCCCATCCTGCGACGTGCGCCTGGATGAACTGGAATTGCATGGCATCTGCCGTCCCGCACGGACGGTTAGCGGCGACTATTACGACTTTCTCGTCTTAGGCAATCATGCACTGTGCATGGCCATTGGGGACATCAGCGGCAAGGGAATTTCCGCGGCCTTGTTGATGGCTGGGCTGCATTCAGCAGTGCGTGCGTTTAGTCTGGGCGGCAATGAAATGCTATCCGAAGACCCGCTGGGGTCCGCACATAACAGTCGATCGAACGGCGCTTCGGCAGGGATTTTCCAATCTCCTGCAAACCTGATGCGGCTTTTGAATCTGCATCTCTATCGCAGTACTCAGCCGGAAAAGTACGCCACTCTTTTTCTCGCCAACTATGAGGTTTCGACCCGCACCCTGCGCTACTCGAATGGCGGTCAGCTGCCACCTCTTATTCTGCGCGCCGACGGCTCTATTCTACGGCTCGATCGCGGTGG
The DNA here is from genome assembly GCA_963719625.1 of uncultured Acidobacteriota bacterium. Classification (GTDB taxonomy): domain Bacteria; phylum Acidobacteriota; class Terriglobia; order Terriglobales; family Acidobacteriaceae; genus JAKAAZ01. Next base: position 233,782 of record CAVRDB010000026.1, on the reverse strand, counting down.
CACTGTAGTCGGCCTTCTTGACGAGATGCAGTATGAAGAGGGATCGGTCGCGCTTCAGTCCGGCGATCTTCTCGTCGCGTACAGCGATGGTGTCACCGAGCCGGAAAACGAGTTTGGAGACTTTGGTGAGGCGCGCATGGTGGAATTGGTTCATCGCAGTCGCCATCTGCCTCTGCAGGAAATTTCAGACCGTGTGCTGCAGGCGCTACAAGATTGGATCGGAGCCGAAGAACAACCGGACGACATCACCCTTGTGCTGGCCAGGCAGAATTGAATTGTTCTTCTGAGAACCGTTTTCAGGAGACTTATAGGGAATGATGCTGCGAGACCAAGAAGGCCTTGACTGCGATGTCGTTCGGCTTCCTGCCTACCGGAAACATCGTTAGCAGGCTATTGGTTGAGGTGCGGATTACCGCAACATCGCCGGAACGTGCGTCCACCACAAATAACAAATGTCCCGCCTTTGAGAATGCCATCGCGTCCGGCCCGTCTCCAGTGCGCGGTGGATTGGGAAGAAGCGCTCCATCGTCGATGCTAAAAACGCCCAGCGAATCGGCATCGAAGTCGCTGATGTACATTTTGGAGTTGTCCGCAGTTGCCAACCCTGCAACGGGATGCGTTCCTACCATATAGGCGCCGCCTACCTCATTTGTGCTGGTGTCGATTTCAGAGATGGATGCGTCATCGTAATTGACTGCGAAGATTTCTCCTCCATCCGGCTTTAGTACCAGTCGAATCGGAGTTTTGCCGACGTCGAGCAGGGCCAGCAGAGCATCCTTCGGCGTCGGTTGCGTTGTGGATCGGCGAGCACGAGCAGACAATGGGGGTGGTGTTGCCATCGCAATGGCCATTACCTGATGGCCGCTGGAACAAGCGATAAATGCCTTGCCGGAATCGGGAAGAATGGCGATATCCGTGGCGCCCGGACATCCGCTCCACACGCTGCGCACCTGATAAGTCTTCGCATCGACAATGCTCACGCTGTTGCCAACGCGATTCGATACCACCAGGGTATTTCCATCCGGACTGATGGCTGCCACGCCCGGTCCTTCTCCCACTCCGATGGTTGCGATTACGCGGCGCAACTTCAAATCGATCACAGAAACATTGTTGGAACCAGAATTCGCCACGTAGGCTCGCGTTCCGTCCGCACTGACAGAAACGAAATACGGCCGCTGACGTACGTGAATCGTCGCGACCACGGCATTCTTTTCCGCGTCGATGACGCTGACAGAATTGCTGCCGGTATTGACGACATACACTTCGTTGCGCTTGGTGTTCACGGCTACGCCCGTAGGATTGACACCCACGGGAATCACTCTGTCCTGACGAAGGTTCACTACGTCGAGCGCGGTTACCGTGTTGCTGCCGCCATTCGTGATGTAGGCGTATTCACGGTAATTTGCAGGATAGTCCGGAAATTCGTGCTGGCGACAGCCGACCAGCGAAAGCAGAGATGCGGCCGCCAACAGGGAACACAGCGAACGCAGAAACAACGCGCTGGCTATACGCGTTCTTGTGGCATGTCTGGTTTGGCAGTGCAGCGTCATCCGTTCGCCGGCTATCTTGCTTTCGCAACGTGCGAATTTGTTGACGCAAGTTCAGCCACGTCCTGCTCGATTCGAATGCCATCCGGAACATCACGATGCAGGACACGCGCAATCTGCCGAACCTCGCCCATCATATCGGCAAATTGTTGCGGATAGATCGACTGCGCGCCATCAGACAGAGCCTTGTCCGGCTGATGATGCACTTCAATCACCAGACCATCGGCACCGACTGCCACCGCTGCCCGTGCCAATGGCACAACCTTGTTGCGCTTTCCAGTGCCGTGGCTTGGATCGACGATGATCGGCAGATGGCTCAACCGCTGGACGGCTGGAACAATGCTCAGGTCGAGCGTGTTACGGGTGTGATCGACAAACGTACGCACGCCGCGCTCGCACAAAATCACCTGATAGTTGCCCTCGCTCATGATGTATTCGGCAGCCATTAGCAGTTCTTCCAGCGTTGCCGACATCCCTCGCTTCATCAGCACCGGCTTGCGCGTGCGGCCCACTTCGCGAAGCAGGGAATAGTTCTGCATATTGCGGGCGCCAATCTGGATCACATCCGCGTACTCTTCAACCAGTGCAAGCGACTCGTGGTCGATCGCCTCAGAAACAATCCGCAGACCGAAAGCTTCTCGAATTTCCGCCATAATCTTCAGCGCTTCTTCACCCAATCCCTGGAAGGAATAGGGAGATGTGCGCGGCTTGTACGCGCCGCCGCGAAAAAACTGCGCGCCTGCGGCGGCTACCTGTTCCGCTACGGTAAATGCCTGTTCGCGGGTTTCAATCGCGCATGGGCCTGCCATGATCGCCAGATTCTTGCCACCGATGCTGGCGTTTGTTCCGGGAAAGTGAATGACGGTATCTTCTTCCTTCACCTCGCGGCTTACCAGTTTGTAGGGCTTGGTGACCCGAATCACTTCGGCAACACCGGGCAACTCTTCCAGTGTGTCTTGCCCGATGGCCCCCTGGTTGCCGGTGACTCCAACAGCAGTTCGCTGTGCCCCCGGCATCGGGTGCGCGCGAAATCCCAGGCTTTCAATGTATTCGCAGACGGCACGGACTTCTTCCGCACTGGCCTGCTTTTTCATGACAATCAGCATAGGAAACCTTCCTGTCTTTTAATCTGCGTAGCTGGGGATGATCGAAAATTTCAGCACTGCGCGCACATTCGTTGCTCAGCACAGAAATTGGGTCTCGTTGACTTCAGCGGCAGTCGCTAGCTGCGAGAGCGTCGCCAACCCACCAGAATTGTGCCGAGATATCCCAGTTGCAGAAACCAGGTCACCAAATACGCCAGCACTAGATGACGATGATTCATGTGAAACTCCTAGTCTGTACTTCTCAATAGCGGCGATATAGTAGTGTACGCCAAGACCTTTTGAATCCTGTCATTCCGCGTTGAGAACGGTTTCAAACAGCAACAGGCACAACGTCAAGAAGATGATGTCGTAGCCACCCAGCATTTTCATCCATAGGCCAGGCTCGAACTCTCCGGTCAGGATGCCGGAGGTGGATTGCACCATTGCCAGCAATGCGGGAATGGAGACTGGAAAGAGAATCAGCGGCAGCAGCATTTCTCGATTGCGCGTCCGCAGGGAAAGTGCGGCAAAGAAGGTGCCGTTCACTACCAGCGCCAGCGTTCCCAAGGGCAAAACAAGCGCCATCCACCAGCCCTGACCCAAGGCGTGCAGGTTATAGAAGATGACAAAGAGCGGCCCGAGTACCACTTCGATCATGGTGACAAAGAGAAAGTTTGCCAGGACCTTTGCCAGAAACAATGCACTGGCCGGGCTGGGAGCCATGCGCTGCGCGTCCAGCACCTGATGGCGCAGTTCGCGCGTCCATGTCTGGTTTAGTGCGGTCGTCGAAGCGAATAGCAGAGCGACCCATAGAATGCCGCCTGCAATCTGACGCGACACGGCCATCGTGGGGTCGAAAGCAAAACTAAACAGCACCACGACCAGCAGCGAGAAGAAAAGCATCCCGTTGATCGCGTCCTTGGAGCGCCGCTCCAGCCGCAGATCTTTCCCCAGATGAGCCCAAACAATGCGCGCATAGCTCATCATTGATCACCCTCAGGAGAAGCTGTTGGCACACGCGTCAAGTCGACAAGTTGCGCTTCGGCGGCTCGCAGGTAATCTGCGGGTCTTAACACGATTTGCATCCCCCGCGTTCCCGCCGAAACAGAGATGACATCGAACAATTCGATGGATTCTTCGGCAAACACTGGAAATGGTTTTTTGCTGCCGAATACCGTCACGCCGCCGCGGATGTAGCCAGTCAACGGTTGAACCTCTTTGATCGGCACCAGCTCTGCACGACGTCCTCCGGCGGCAGCTGCCAATTTTTTGAAGTCCAGTTCATCGGCTACGGAGAGAACGGCAAACACGATGGCTGCCTGATCGACGCGGCACAAAAGCGTTTTGAATACCTGCTCTGCGGGCAATCCAATCTTCTTTGCGACCGTCTGTCCAGAAAGATCCTCGGGATCGACATCGTATTCCCGCGTCTCGTAACGAATTTGAAGCGCATCGAGGAGCCGGCAGGCATTGGTCTTCATGCGCGGTGCTCCTTGTCAGATTGGGGACCACTGGCTTGATGCGTTGGCGAAAAATATTCCATGCTCACGATCTGCCCCTCGTGCATGGTGCAGAAGCAGTCTGCGACAGGACGCGCCAGCTCCGGTTGGTGCGTGGTCAGCAGGATCGTATTTCCGGCGGCACGCAGCTGGCTCAGCACGTGCAGCATCTGGGCGCTGCTGGCAAGATCGACGTTGGAAAAAGGCTCGTCCAACAGCAGCAAATCCGGCTTCGCCATCAGCACCCGCGCCAGCGATGCGCGTTGACGCATGCCCTGCGAAAACTTGCCCACTGGCCGGTTAAGGCTGGCATCCAGCCCCACCATGGTCAGCGATTGTTCCGGCGTCCATCGTCCGGCCGGGAGTGTGTTTTCTTCGTAAAGGCTCGCACTGTAGCGCAGGTTTTCCATCGCCGTCAGCTCGTCGTACAGCATGGAATCGTGTCCGAGATATCCGATTCGGCTGCGCACTGCGGCAATTTCGGCGCTGCCCAGGACTGTCATCGTACCGAAACTAGGCCGCGTCAATCCTGCAAGATTTCGCAGCAGTGTGGATTTGCCGGCTCCGTTTGGCCCCAGAATCACATAGCTAAGGCCGGTGCGAAATTCCGCCGTAATTTTTCGCAAGCGCTGCAAAGGTTCCATAGAGTTTGGAAACCTCATGCAGTTCGATTGCGTTGGCAGGCGTAGACACACATTGAAGTATACGGAATGCAATTTCGGCACCGGGCTGACTGGTCTTTTGCGCCATCAAAGTGGCTTCACCGGACCCTTCTACAGCGTATGAAAACACGCATGGAGCGCAAGGGTTTTTGCGATTTAGCGCGCCTGAGAGACATAAATCGCCAAGGTATAATCGTTGTAGCGAAGCGATGCGTTCGTTGCGTGGGAACATCATCCTGGCGGCACGAGGAAAACATGAGCAACAATGGCAATCATCTCGAGAAAACAGCAGACAATCCCACCACGAAAGTTCCCACAGGTCGCGCAGATTGGATTGTAAAAAGGCGCGCGGAAGCGGCACGCACCGGTGACTGGAATATGTCGCAAATGCATTTTGCGCGCCAGGGAAAGATCACCGAAGAGATGGCCTACGTCGCCCAGGTTGAAAAACTTTCGGCGCAATTGATTCGCGATGAAGTGGCTGCCGGACGCATGATCATTCCAGCTAACATCAATCATCCCGAGCTGGAGCCGATGGCGATTGGCGTGGCTTCGAAGTGCAAGATCAACGCCAACATCGGCAACTCTGCCATCACGTCGAACATTGACGAAGAACTGCGCAAGCTGCACACCTCGGTTCATTTTGGCGCCGATACGGTCATGGACCTTTCAACTGGCGGCGACATTCCTGTAATCCGCGAAGCGATCCTGCGCAATTCGCCGGTGCCGATTGGTACGGTACCGATTTATGAAGCGCTCAACCGTGTCAAAAAGCTGGAAGACCTAAACATCGACGTGTATCTGGAAGTGATTGAAGAGCAGGCCAAGCAGGGTGTCGATTACTTTACGGTTCACGCAGGCGTGTTGATCCAATATGTGCCGATGGTAGCGAAGCGCATCACCGGCATCGTCAGTCGCGGCGGAGCGATTCTGGCGCAGTGGATGACGCACCATCACAAGCAGAATTTTCTCTACGAGCATTTCGACCGCATCGTCAAGGTGATGGCCAAGCATGACGTCAGCTTTTCCCTTGGCGATGGATTGCGTCCCGGCTGCCTGGCCGATGCCAGCGATGAAGCCCAGTTTGCTGAGCTCAAGACTCTCGGTGAGTTAACGACAGTCGCCTGGAAATCCGATGTCCAGACCATGATTGAAGGACCCGGTCACGTTCAGTTGGACAAAATCAAAGAACAGGTGGAGAAGGAAGTCGAGCTTTGCCACGCCGCGCCTTTTTATACATTAGGCCCGCTGGTTACAGACATTGCGCCCGGCTACGACCACATCACCAGCGCCATCGGTGCAGCCATGATCGGCTGGTATGGCGCGGCCATGCTGTGTTATGTCACGCCGAAAGAGCACCTGGGATTGCCAAACGAAAAAGATGTGAAGGACGGCATTATCGCGTACAAAATTGCTGCTCACGCGGCGGATGTTGCGCGGCATCGTCCTGGCGCGCGCGACCGCGATGACGCGATCAGCCACGCCCGCTATACCTTCGACTGGGACAAGCAGTTTGCGCTTTCGCTCGATCCGGACACTGCCCGCTCCATGCACGATGAGACGCTACCTGACGACTACTACAAGGAAGCGGCTTTCTGCTCCATGTGCGGGCCGAAGTTCTGCTCCATGAACTGGTCAAGCAAGGTGGATGAGTTCAACAAGCGCGAGCATGGCCTGGAGAAGCCCGATCTGACGCAGCTGGTTACGGAGCAGATGCTGGTGGAGCGGCGTTAGCGAATCTCGTCCTCACTGAGAAGGTGGTTGCGATGAAGAGCTCCCATTCGTAGCGACGCTCGCGACAGCTTTCCACTGATCGGAAATCTGTGGCGGCAACTTATCCATGTGGCTCAGGAATGTGGTCACTTGCCACATCTCCTGTTCGCTAAGGGCTTGCTTCCATGCAGGCATTCCGCTTAGTCGTATGCCATGCTGGATGATGTAGAAGTTCTGGTTTTCAGGCATGTCCGCAGCGTCCTCAAAAAACTGGGGCGCGCGAGGATAGAGCGCATCGGCAAACATCCCATGAGGGCTATGGATGTCGCCATGACAACTCGCGCAATTCGTCTGATAAATCTTCATGCCGGCAATCAGATTGATGTCTGTTGGATGGATTGGATTCTGCGTTTCCGGGGCGCGTCGATCGACGGCGGCATCCAGAGACGGCATGGCTATATTCTTCTCCAGCGAACTGACCGGGATATCGGCGCGCGGATCGATGAACCCATAGCGAATAGAAAGAAACCCTGCCAGAACTACCATAACGATGGCGATTGCGAATCCCAGCCAGAAGTTACGCATGTCTCACCTCACTCCAGAAGAATAGAAATACTAGGATGCAAGTCAGCAGATCCATGTGCGGAACGAAATTCTGCTCGATGAACTGGTCGGGCAAGGTGGATGAGTTCAACAAGCGCGAGCACGGCCTGAAAAAGTCAGATTTGACCTAGCTTGTGACAGAGCAAATACTGGTGGAACGGCGGTAGCGTTGGCAGCACAGTCCGGAACAAAGTAGACATCCAATCCTGAAGGAAAACTCCGAGTCCTGGAGGCAACATGTCCATTCGCCCCGTAAAGCGGCTCATCCAATCCAAGCCAACCCTCGAAGGCGCGGGTGTGCATCTGCGCCGCGCATTCGGTTTTGACAATACGTCTGAGTTCGACCCGTTTCTCCTGCTCGACGACTTCCGCAATGACGTTCCCGCGGACTATCTGGCTGGCTTTCCGTGGCATCCTCACCGCGGGATCGAAACCGTCACGTACGTTCTTGCCGGAACAGTGGAGCACGGCGACAGTATGGGAAACCACGGCGCCATTGGGGCCGGAGACATTCAGTGGATGACTGCAGGGAGCGGGATCATCCACCAGGAGATGCCCAAGGGCGATCCGGCGGGACGAATGCATGGATTCCAGCTATGGGCGAACCTCCCCTCATCCCAGAAGATGACGCCTCCGCGTTATCAGGAGGTGAAAGCGTTCGACATTCCTGAAATCAAAGACGACGATGGCACTGAGGTCCGCGTTGTCTGCGGAAGTTTCTGGGGCAAGGTGGGGCCTGTCGACGGAATTGCGACCAATCCGACCTACCTGGATGTTTCCGTTGCTCCGGGCCGAAGAAAGGCTCTCCCGGTGGAGACAACGCGCCATGCGTTCGCATACGTTTTCGGAGGATCGGGAAAGTTCTGCAATGCCTCCGGCCCCCTCGCGGTTCCGACCGAGAGTGTGCAGTGGCTGGACACGGCACCCCCTGCGATAGCGGACAACCGCTCACTCGTGCTTTTCGATCGCGGCGACGAGGTCACGGTGCAGGCTGGAGACGATGGAATCCGTTTTCTGCTCGTCTCAGGAAAGCCACTTGAAGAGCCTGTGGCCTGGTATGGTCCAATCGTGATGAACACGCAGGAGCAGCTGCGACAGGCCTTCAGCGAGCTTGAGCAGGGAAAGTTTCTCAAGCAGCCATGATCTGTGTTGAGTCCGCAGCGTAGGGCACCCCTTCGGCAAGCTCGGGGTCAGAATGACGACTGCTTTGGAATCATGCGAAATTTCGCGCCCGGCGCAATTCCTGTTTCCTCCTTTGCCGAGCCGCGATTCATGGCAATTTCCAGCAGACCAGAACTGCCGACAATCGCGAACAGTTCGCCCGGCTCCGCCTCTGCATAGAAGCGGCAAAAGCGCGTGATGCGCCAGTCGCCAATTTCCAGCGTCCATCCCGAAAAGCTGGCCGGTAAATCAATGGCTGCCAGATTCGTCAGCAGATTGCCAAAGCGGTCGCTTTTTAGAATGACGCCTTCGATGGAGCCATCCGGTTTTCGAATAGGCTCGGGCACGGGCAGTTGGATCAGGCTTTCGATCACTGGACCGAAGGTCTCGGCAGCAACCGAGCCTCGTTCGATCTGCAAGGCCAGGTGCGCCGCCGCGGGAGCAAAAATATCGCGGCCGTGAAATGTATTGCTCTGCGCGGGCAGCATGTATTTCGAATTTTCTATCGACCGATGTAGCACAGTTCCGCCGCTGCGTCGCACATCCCGCTCGACCAGAGTGAGCACGCCGTTATCCGGCGCGATGAACCAGGCCTCTCCCATCCGAGAAAGAACCGGCTTGCGAACCGAGCCCACTCCCGGATCGACGACGATGACGTGGATCGTCTCGGCAGGGAAGTAGCGCCACGCCTGCCAGATGGCCAGTGCGCCTTCCAGCACATCAAAAGCCTGTACACCGTGAGTCATATCAATGACCTGCGCTGCCGGGCAGATCCCCGCAATCACGCCCTTCATAATGCCGACAAAAGGGTCGCTGAGACCGAAATCTGTAGTCAGGCTGATGATGGGTCGAAGGGTCATTGGCAGGGTCGCAATCTAGGGATACATGAGGCGGCTATACCCCAGGTTTGGATGTCAGGTACAGGTAAAGCATGTTACTCTTAATTAGACACTTACGAAGTGTAACCGACAATACAAGAGGGAGTAGCCACACTGTGCTGGCACCTGCAAAAAAAACCGACGTAATTGAGCGCTTTCGCACCCATGCGAGCGACACCGGCAGCCCGGAAGTGCAGATCGCAATTCTTAGCGAACGCATCACGGAGCTGACGGAGCACTTCAAGGCCCATGATAAAGACCATGCTTCACGCCGTGGCTTGTTGATGATGGTGAGCAATCGCCGCCGTCTGCTGGACTACTTGAAGACACACGATACTGATCGCTACCGGGAAGTCATTGGCAAACTGGGCATCCGCAAGTAAGCGGCAGCGACGTTCCGCAGATATTCCGGCTGCGAGCGTGGTTGAACCCAAGCACTGCGGCATCGACGCGGAAGGGAATTGGCCCGATTGGGTCGCTTCCGCGTACACAGCATTGATCCCACTCCAGCCGCCTGCCAATTTCCCCACGTTCCTGCCTCTCTGCACCCACGCCCCTATACAGCAAGATTTGAGGATTCTATGAAACATGAAGTTACCGTCGAATTAGCCGGCGGCAAGCGACTTACATTTGAAACTGGCCGCATGGCCAAGCAGGCCTCAGGCGCAGTACTCGCGACCTTAGGCGACACCGTAGTTCTAGCCACCGCCGTGGCCTCACCCGACCCCAGAGAGGGCGTCGACTTTTTTCCTTTGACCGTCGATTATCGCGAATACGCCTACGCAGGCGGACGCATCCCCGGTGGTTTCATCAAGCGTGAAGGCCGCCCCAGCGAGCGCGAAATTCTTACCTGCCGCCAGATTGACCGTCCTATCCGTCCACTGTTTCCAGAAGGCTTCCGCAATGAGACCCAGGTAATTGCGCTGGTCTTTTCCGCAGACAAGGAAAATGATCCAGACATCATCGGCATCAACGCCGCGGGTTGTGCGCTGGCGCTCTCCGATATTCCATTCAGCGGTCCTGTCGGCGCTGTTCGTGTCGGTCGAGTAGATGGGCAGTTCATCATCAATCCTTCCTACGCGGAACTTCGCGCGGGCGATATGAGCATCACAGTCGTCGGCACGCCGGATGGCATTGTGATGATCGAATCCGGCGCCAAGCAGGTCAGCGAAGATTCCATCGTCGATGCCATTGAATTTGCCCACACAGAAATCAAGAAGATCTGCGCGGCTATTACGGAACTGGTTGGCAAGGCGGGCAAGCCCAAGCGGGAAGTGAAGCCGGTTGAGTTCGATCAGGCCTATTACGATGCGCTCTATGCCAAGGTTGGCGATCGCTTGAAAGACGCGCTCGACACCGACAAACATCCCAAGTTTGAAAGCTATGCACTGGTCAAACAGATTAAGGATGAATTGAAGGCTGCGCTGCCCGCGGATGATCCGACCGCGCCGGCCAAACTCTCGAAGTATTACGAATCTCTCCGCGAAAATATCTTCCGCGATCAGGTCATCAAAGACCGCATTCGTCCAGACCGTCGCCAATTCGATGAAATTCGTCAGATCTCCATCGAAATCGGCGTGTTACCTCGCGTCCATGGCTCGGCGTTGTTCACCCGTGGCGAAACCCAGGCGCTGGTCACCGCGACCCTGGGCACAATCGACGATTCACAACGTCTGGAAAGCTTTGAAGGGGAGCAACGGAAACGCTTCATGCTTCACTATAACTTTCCTCCGTTTTCCGTTGGAGAAGTTGGACGTATGACCGGCGTTGGCCGTCGCGAAGTTGGCCACGGAGCGCTTGCAGAGCGGGCAATTTCTGCCGTTCTTCCCAGCGAAGCCGAGTCGCCATACACGGTCCGCATCGTCTCTGACATTCTGGAGTCGAACGGTTCTTCTTCGATGGCCAGCGTTTGCGGTGCAAGTCTGGCGTTGATGCATGCCGGGATTCCGCTAAAAGCCTCGGTAGCTGGCATTGCCATGGGCCTGGTCAAGGAAGGTGAGAAGTATTCGATTCTGACCGATATCGCCGGCGCGGAAGATCACTACGGCGACATGGACTTTAAAGTTGCTGGCACGCGCAACGGCATTACCGCTCTCCAGATGGACATCAAGATCGGCGGAGTGACTGGCCAGATCATGCGCGAAGCGCTGGCGCAGGCACGTCAAGGACGCATCTTCCTGTTGGATAAAATGGATGCCGTTCTCGGCGAGGCGAATACGGAGAAGTCCGAGTTTGCTCCGCGCATCCACACTCTACAGATTCCTGTCGACAAGATCCGCGATCTCATCGGGCCGGGTGGCAAGACCATTCGTGGCATTGTGGAAGCAACCGGGGTCAAGATCGATGTCGACGATACTGGCAAGGTCAACGTTGCATCGTCGGATGCCGATGGCCTCCGCCGCGCCATCGAGACCATCAGCAACTTAACCGCTGTGCCTGAAGTTGGCAAAACTTACCTTGGCAAAGTGGTCCGTCTGGCAGAGTTTGGCGCATTCGTCGAAATCTTCCCAGGGACGGATGGCCTGCTGCATATCAGCGAAATTGCCGAGCACCGCGTCCACGAAGTTACGGACGAGTTGAACGATGGCGATCAGGTGCTGGTCAAGGTATTGGGCATCGAAGGCAATCGCATCAAGCTGTCCCGCAAGGCCGTGCTGAAAGAACAGCGGATCAAGCTGGGATTGCCGGATCCAAATGCCGGCGGTCACGTTCCTGACATGGCTGCGGCAGGGGATCGTCAGCCTGCTTCGAACGGCAGCACCATCGTGCTGGAAAGTGGCGACGACTTTAACGATGAAGGTGGCGAGTCTTCTACTGACGCGCCGAACTTCAACCGCGCCGATGGCCCTCGTCCTCCAAGCTCTACACCCGGCGGTCGTGGTCCTGGTGGCGGCAACAACAACCGTCGTCGACGTCGCCCCGGTGGGGGTGGTGGTCGGTCCGGCGGTGGCGGACGACGCTAAGATTGCAACGATAGGGAAGCGGGCTGTGTTGTTTATGCAGCCCGCTTTTTCATTCCACGATATTCTTTTACGAGTCGCACTCACTCTTTCCATTCCGCATGAAACCCCGCATCATTCTCGCCATGGTCACGTTGTCCGTCATCTGGGGCAGCACCTGGATGGCGATTCGCGTTCTCGTAACAAATATTCCGCCGCTCCATAGCGCGTCGCTGCGTTTCCTGCTGGCTTCTGTGATTTTGCTGCCCATCATTCAATGGAAAAGACTGCCGTGGCCGACAGGGCGGGGACTGCACGCCACACTGCTTCTCAGCCTCAGTATGATTGCCGTTCCATCGGCGCTTACGTTCTGGTCGGAGCAGCGACTTTCCTCCGGCCTCACTGCATTGATCTTTGGCGCAATGCCGTTGATGACTGCGTTCCTGACTCCGTGGATGGCTGGCCGCAGTGTGCCGCGACAGGCGTGGCAGGCAATGATCGTCGGTCTGGGCGGATTGGGGCTCGTCATGTCCGGCGCTATCTTAATCTCCTTGTGGCAGGCGCTTGGCGCTCTGGCAGTATTGCTTGCAGTGCTGCTCTACGCGGCTTCTTCGGTCTACGCCAAAGAAGCACTCATCGGGGTACATCCATTTGTCAGTACATCGATTCAGTTTTTTCTGGGAGGAATCTGGCTGGCGCTGGCCAGCCTTGTCTTCGAACATGGACGAGCTTCTACATGGAGTATGCAGGCCGTGATTGCACTGGTCTTCCTCAGTGTCTTCGCCAGTGCGCTGAGTTTCACACTTTATTATTGGCTCTTGCAGCACATTGAGGCCTACCAACTGACAAGTCTCCAGCTGGTCGTTCCCGTCCTGGCAGTTGCGGAAGGAGCGCTATTCATGCTGGAACCGGTGCCGTGGACCATGATTGCCGGCGCCGCGGTAGTGTTGGGAAGCATCGTCTTTGTGATGCGTGCGCGACGCGGCGATGAACAGGAAATTGCGCTCGACTTAGAAAACAATCATCCGCACAATCCTACGAAATGATTTCTTTCCGACCGGACTGCCAGCTCGCATAGGCGGCATCGAGTGCCTGCTGATTCTTCAAGCCATCTTCACCGGTTGCACTATAACTTCCACGGCCTTCAATCGCGGCGCTGAACGCATCCAGCATTCGGCAATACGCATCGGCATTCGTGACCTGCTGGCTATCGAGCACCTTACCGCTCTGCAATAATTGAACATCGACCGGGCCGGTGACGGTCAGGCAATTTTCGCTACGGATCACTCCCGTTTCGCCGACCACTTCGACCAGCGACCGATACTCGGAGCGAAAGCTGACCATCACAGATCCAATCGTTCCCTGACGAAAATCCATGGCGAGCGCTGCGCTTGCTTCCACCCCTCCAGATTGCGCATCACGATGCGCAATTGTCGTGACAGCAGCGATATCGTCCTGCAGGACAAAGCGCAACGTATCCAGACAATGGATGCCCACGTCTCCAATCGGGCCGCCACGGGCCAGGGCTGGATCGTAGATCCATGTACGCAGACTCTGTCCACTTTGAAAATAAAAGTGGGCACTGGCAAAAATCGGCTTTCCAATTTTGCCAGCTTCCACCCAGTCGCGGATCAAATTGACACTGCGGTTATAGCGAAAATTCTGGGCCACTCCGAATAGCACGTTTGCTTTTCGGGCGGCGGCCAGCATCTGTTCGACTTCGCCAACATTCATCGCGAGAGGCTTTTCACACAGCACTGGTTTGCCGTGCGCCAAGGCTAGCAAGCTGTCTCGCATGTGGAATGCATCCGGGGAAGCAACAAACACGGCATCTACTTCCGGCGACGCACACAAATCCTCGGCTGTCGCAAACACGTGCTCGATGCCATAGTCGCGAGCATTGGCCTTCGCCTTATCGAGATTTCTGCGCCAGATGCCAGTAAGTTTGGATTCTTTGCGCCGGCAAACGCAGGCACCAGCCGCTTTTCAGCCATGCAGTCCAAATCCTAGAATGCCGTAGCGAACCATGCACGCCTCTCAATTGTTTTTGTAGGATTCCAGCTTCGCGGTCCACAACAAGAAGTGCAGCAGATTGCCTTTTTCCGCGAAGAAAAACTTCCAGAAGATGCGTGCATTGATCGTGCTGGCAGGAATGCCGGAGTAGGTCTCGATCCGCCAGCGAAGGTAGGGACTGCGCCATGGACGAAGCCAATGTCCGCGCAGCGCATACCAGGCAAATCGGACAGGAGCCAGAAAGTTTTGCATCGCGATGGAGGTAGGTTCAGAAATTCGACTTCAGTTGCGATTCAACATTCGTTACGCCGTGACTTCTGCGGCGGGCTCTTCGCTTTCGCGGAAGACATTTCCGATGCGGCGAATTTTTGCTCCCACGCCACGAAGCTTTTCTTCAATACGTTCGTAGCCGCGGTCAATGTGGTACACGCGGTCGATGATGGTTTCGCCTTCCGCCACCAACGCGGCCAATACCAGGGATGCCGACGCGCGCAGGTCCGACGCCATCACCGCAGCCGCCGATAACGGTGACTTGCCAACAACTGTTGCCGTGCGGCCGTCCACACGGATGTTTGCGCCCATGCGAATCAATTCCTGCACATGCATAAAGCGGTTCTCAAAAATATTTTCCGTCACCATCGACGTTCCTTCCGCCTGGGTTGCCAGCGTCATAAACTGCGCTTGCATGTCGGTAGGGAAGCCGGGATACTCTTCCGTTGAAATATTGGCGCTGCGCAGCGCACCCGATGTGCGAACCCGGATTGAATCGGCTCCCAGATCGCATTCCACGCCAACCTCTCGCAGCTTCTCAATGACGGATGAAAGATGATCTGGATTGCATCCGGTCAATGTAAGATCGCCCCCGGTAATGGCTCCCGCAACCAAAAACGTGCCAGCTTCGATGCGGTCGGGATGGATGCGATGTTTCGCTCCGTGCAGTCTCTCTACGCCTTGCACGCGGATCGTAGAAGTTCCTGCGCCTTCAATTTGCGCACCCATGGCAGTCAGCAATTTTGCCAGGTCCGTCACTTCCGGTTCGCGCGCGCAATTTTCCATGTACGTTTCGCCTTCAGCCAGGACAGCGGCCATCAGCAGATCTTCCGTGCCGGTCACTGTGATTTTGTCGAAGACGATGTGTGCGCCATGCAAGCGCTTCGCTCGGGCCTCCAGGTAGCCATGCTCCTGGGTAATCTCTGGTGCCCATCGCCTGCAGACGCTTTGATGTGCAGATCGATCGGTCGTCCGCCGATGGCGCAGCCACCCGGCATTGCCACGCGGGCCATGCCGGTGCGGGCAATCAGCGGCCCCAGCACCAGCGAGGAAGCTCGCATCGTCTTCACGATTTCATATTTCGCAACAGGATCCGACAGCAGTGCGCAGCGGATGCGGGTGCGATGATGCGCCCGACCATATCCCAGCTCGACTTCCGCACCCATGGAGACCAGCAGCTTGCGTTCTGTCTCAATGTCGCGCACGTCCGGAATATTTTCCAGCGTCACTTCATCTTCTGTCAGGATGGCCGCAGCCATGCAGGGAAGCGCGGAGTTTTTGGCTCCGCTGATGCGGATCGTGCCTCGGAGGGGTGTTCCACCGCGAATGACAAACTTATCCATTGGTCATCTATCCATGTTGTTTTTTCATTGCTCGCGATGCAGGGTGATAGCGGCGTTGGCTCATGTTGAAATGCTAAAGCTCGAGGGTCGTGTCCTCAATGGCGCGGCGTACATTTCCATCCGACTTCGCCAGTCTGCGCACGGCTTCTTGCTTGTCCACTCCAGCTTTCAACATCACCAACGCAATGGGAACGCTTTTTCCAGCCGCCTTCATGGTGCGAACCGCGGTCTCCTGATCCACATTGCAAGACTGCTTTAGAATGCGAAGTCCGCGTTCGACCAGCTTGGAATTTTTCATGTGTACGTTCACCATCAGGTTTTCGTACACATAGCCGAGGCGCGTCATGGCTCCGGTTGTAATCATGTTTAAAATCATTTTTTGCGCAGAGCCGGCTTTCATGCGGGTAGAACCCAACACCACTTCGGGTCCGACTTCAGCAACAATCGTCACATCGGCGACCGTGGTCAATTCGGAATTGTGATTGCAGGTGACCGCAGCGGTCTTGGAGCCTCGCCCACGCGCATACTCAAGCGCTGCGACCACATAGGGGGTACGCCCGCTGGCGGAGATTCCAATCACAATGTCTTTGCGGGTTGGTCGACGACGGGCAATGTCGCGCTGGCCCAATTCTCGAGAGTCTTCATTCGCTTCCATGGAGGAAGCCAGCGCTTTCGGCCCGCCTGCCATGATGTATTGCACCGTTTGCGGCAACGTCGAATAAGTAGGAGGGATTTCTGAGGCGTCCAGGGCAGCGATGCGACCGCTGGAACCGGCACCGACATAAATCAAGCGCCCGCCGTCACGCAAACATCGCGCAACATTGTCGATCACCGTGGCAATCTCCGGTAGAGATCTCTTGATGGCTGCTGCAATCTTTGCATCTTCATGGTTGATAATCCGTGCGATCTCGAGTGCGGATTTGGTATCGAAGCCCTGGGAAGCCTCGTTTGCACTTTCCGTCGTCAATGTCTCTAACTGTGTGATTGAATGCTTCCCGTGATTTTCGGTGCGTGTGGTTGTCGTTTCAATCGTGTTAATTCCATTTCCCATAAGCGTCAAAACCACCTCAGGCCCGACCTTCCATCTCGATTGTATCGCCTTGGATAGCCCGAATGCAGCAGCTATTCGCAGGCGCCTGGAAAGGGGAAGCTAGGCTGGCATATGCCAACCCAGTTCCTGCATCAACGCGTCGTGAAACCGTGGCCGAACGCTCTTGATTTCTTCTGATGCGCGCTCATCACGATGCCCGGGATAGGTGCGGTTGGTCAACAACACGACAGCCAGATCCTTGTCGAAATCGATCCATAGAGAAGTCCCCGTATAGCCGAGATGACCGACCGAATGAGCGCTGAAAAATTTCCCTGAAGAAGACGGCGAGGTAGGTGTATCCCAACCCAGGGCCCACCCGGAAGTCGGAGGTAAGTTTTGTCGCCGGGTAAACAGGGAAATTGTCTCCGGGCGAAATACCGCGCCGCCACCGTGTAACAGGCAATCTGCCAGACGCAATGTATCCGCGACATTGGAGAAAACTCCGGCGTGCCCGCTAACCCCTCCAAGCACCCAACAATTGTCATCGTGCACTTCGCCCTGCAACACGCGATGACGGAAATTGTCAGCAGCCGCTGTCGGCGGAATCAGACGGCTTCAATTCGGAGGGTGGACAGTACAGGGTAGAGTTCATTCCCAGCGGAGCGAACACTTCTCGACGGCAATAGCTGTCCAGCCGCTCGCCGGCAAGTGTTTCCAGCAGGTGCCCAAGAAGGATGAACCCAATGTCGGAATAAGCTGCTCGGGTTCCTGGAATTGCTTCGAGCGGCATGTGCAGGCAGGCGTCGAGCAGCGCCGATGCAGTGTCGCATTCTTTATAAAGGGGCACATACGCAGGTAGGCCAGAACAATGCGCTAAAAGCATTCGCGCTGTAATTGTCCATTTCAGGCTGGCGGGAGTGTCAGCTTCCGGAGCGGACCGCAGGAACTCTGGCAACCGTAAACCCACCGGCTCGTCCAGGTCCAACTGACCACGTTCCCAAAGCAGCATCGCCATCGCCGTGGTGGCGATCACTTTGCTGACGCTGGCCATGTCGAAGATTGTGTCCGGCTGAACTCGAGGTGAATCCGGCTGATAGGTGAAACCGCCGAGCGACTCAATCGTGAGCTGTTCGCCGCCTTGCAGAACACCAAAGGCCGCTCCAGGAAAAACACGCCGGTCAATTGCATCCGCCAGCAACGAAGTTGCAATAGGGAAATGGGACATAACAGGAAACGGCCGTACCTTCAACTTAGACTAGCAGTTTCATGGGCAAAAGACCTGCAACAGCATAGGTTAACCGCCCCGCATTCGACATTACAGAATACATGTTATCGGACATAGTAAATACGCAGGAATGACTGGCTTTGATCCCGTTTTGACACTCTTCCGATCCCCGTCCCGATATGAAACCCGCTCAGGTACAGACCTGCGGTTCCTCGTAGCCTTCCCGTTGTCTTACGTTCAAACTACGCCTGTTGGTGCGCTATACGCGCCGCGCGAGGCCTCCCCCATGTTCAATTCTTTTTCTTCACGATTTCGTGTCGCAGCTTTGTGCGCTTTTGCTGCCTTCACTACCATGCTGCCTCTGCCACTTTGTGCGGCGCCAGTTCCGGTTTCCGTTTTATTGCAGATCAACCGCGTCGCAGGTTCGCCAACTGGACTTGCGGGCGGGTCTGTGGATAGCGGCTCGGCACTCCTCAGTCTTCTTCGACAACCCGAGGGCGTTTCAATCGACGGTGCCGGAAATCTTTACATCGCCGATACAGGAAACAATCAGATCCAAAAAATCGATGCTGCAACCGGCGCCATCACCACCGTGGCCGCAAATGGCCAATTGGGCTATGGTGGCGATTCCGGCGCCGCTGTCAACGCGCTGCTGAACCAGCCCGTCAGCGTCCTGGTCGATCCACACGGTAATCTCTACATTGCCGATACCGGAAATCACATTGTTCGATTTGTTCGGCTGGATACCGGCATTATTACCACCATCGCCGGAACTCCTGCGATCACGGTTTTTGATCCGAACAATATTGGAGATGGCGGCCCCGCTACCCAGGCCGAACTGAATAGCCCTTCTGCGCTTGCGCTTGACAGCGCCGGAAATCTCTACATCGCCGATGCTGGAAATAACCGCGTCCGCGAAGTCTCTGCAACCACGGGACTGATCACCACAGTTGCAGGCACTGGTGTCGCGGGATACACCGGGGACAATATCCTTGCCACCCAGTCAGAGCTAAACAACCCCACCGGAATTGCTCTGGATGCGGCAGGCAATCTGTATATTGCCGACTCGGCCAACAATCTGATTCGTGAAGTGAATGCCTCGTCCGGCCTCATCACCACGGTGGCCGGTGTTCCCGCTTCTCCCGGCGGCTACAACGGAGACAACATACTTGCCACGCAAGCGACCCTAAACTTTCCCACCGGTATTGCGGTCGATTTGGCTGGACAGATTTATTTTTCCGATCGGGAGAACAGCCGCATTCGCAAGATCAACGCTGCGGGAATCATCTCGACGCTGGCTGGCAATGGCACGGCTGGACTCTCCGGGGATGGCAACCTTGCCTCCAATGCGGAGGTTAATTCGCCCGGAGGCGTGGCCCTCGATCATGAAGGCAATCTCTACCTCGCAGACTCCGGAAACAATACGGTGCGCCAGGTCTCGAAGGGACTCAACTTCCCTGCCGTTGAGATTGCCGCAGCCCCGCCCGCAATGATGCACACAATTTATCTTGGCCTTAACCAGGCCGCTGTGTTGTCGACGTCCGACCATTCCAGCGGCGGAAATGCAGCCGGGATCGCAAGCCCCGACGCAGCCACAGGAGTTTTCCGTCGGCAGTATCACGGGCTGCACTGCGGACGGCATCACATCCAATCCGTCCGGATCGGTTTGCGCGGTCCCCGTCACGTTCACTCCCGGCTATCCCGGAACTCGAACCGGTGCTATGGAGTTTACGGCGAACGGCATTGCAACATCTCTGGGACTCTACGGGATCGGCCTGGGACCACAGGCAGTCGTCGTACCAGGAATTATCCAGACAATTCTCTACAGTACGGATATGTATAACGGAACCGCATTGACGGAGCCGGAGCGGATGGCTGTTGATCCAGCAGGCAATGTGTTCGTCGCGGACCCGTCCAGCAATGTTGTATGGAGCTTGCAGAATCAAAGCGGCGCGTCTCCTACCATTGTCGCGGGCGGCGGCGCGCTTGCGCCTGCGCAAGCCAACGGCGGCCAGGCTGTGGATGCGGCACTGAACCAACCGAACGCTGTGGCTCTCGATGCAGCAGGAAATCTCTATATCGCGGAGACTGGCGCAAATCTTGTGCGCAAGGTAAATCTTGCCACTGGAATCATCACGACCGTTGCCGGTACCGGATCAGCCGGATATTCAGGCGATCAGGGTGCAGCCCTCAGCGCGACTCTGAATGCCCCTGCTGGAATCGCCGCAAACGCAGTCGGAGATTTGTTTATCGCAGACACCGGCAACAACGTTATTCGACGCGTGTACGCGCATTCAGGAACAATCACCACCGTCGTCGGAAATGGCACAGCGGGATACTCCGGAGACGATGGCGACGCTCTGCAGGCTGAGCTAAAAAGTCCGCAAAGCGTCGCGGTCGACCCTACTGGTCGTATCTACATCGCCGATACCGGTAATAGCGTGGTGCGTGCCGTCGATCCCGTTACAGATTTGATCACGACCATTGCGGGCAACGGTACCTCAGGATTTTCTGGAGATGGTGCTCTTGCGGTCAGCGCGGAATTGAATGCTCCTGCCGCGGTTGCGGCAGATGCTGCCGGCAACGTGTATGTCGCGGACACAGGCAATGCACGGGTACGCAAAATTTATGCGCAAAGCGGTACCATTGTGACACTCGCAGGTTCCGCCACGATGGGCGACGAAGGAGACAGCGGTCCAGCCAATGCGGCGGTTCTTTCTGCTCCCTCTGGAGTAGCGCTGGATTCCCTGGGCCAGGTTCTTATCTCCGATCCCGGAAATGACACTGTTCGGCGTGTATCCATCGATACGCCAACGCTCGATTTTGGCTCGGAAACCGTGGGAGCGACCACTGCAGCGCAAACCGATTTTCTTTCGAACATTGGCAATCAGCCGCTCGCGATCGCGCAGTTCCTTGCTCCTCCCGATTCCCACCGACTTTCCCATGGGCACCGATGCGATGCAGTGCTCGGTTGGCAATTTCGTTGCTGGCGCCATCTGCGACCTTAGCTTTGTTTTCCAGCCCACGGTTCCCGGCCCTCTTACGGAAGATGCATGGATTGCGGACAATTCGCTGAATGCGACTGGAAGCCAGCAAGTGGTCCCGATGACCGGCAACGGAGTTGCGGACACATCCGTTGTTACCACGACAACAGTAACGGTGAGTCCAGTAACGGCGATCTATGGAACGCCCGTTTTGCTGACAGCGAATGTCACCAGCGGCTCGGGTCCGGTTATCAGCGGAACCGTGGAGTTTTCCATCAATGGGATTGAGGTCGCAGGTGCGGCTCTAAACGGCTCTGGCACTGCCACGGTCACCCTGCCCGCGGCACCCACCGGAACCGACGTCGTGACGGCAACATTTGCTGCCCAGGGCAACGACCTGGCGAGCAGTGGAACAGCCAGCCTCATCGTGACGCCAGCCAATTCACAAATCTCTTTGACGGCTTCTACAACGCAGACGCGCCTGGGTCAAAATGTGATCTTTACGGCGAACGTGGCATCGACTACTATTGGCATCCCCACGGGAACAGTGGTGTTCTTAAATGGAAGCGCGCAAATTGGGGAGGCGCTGCTGAGCGCGACCGGACAAGCCATTCTCAATACACAGAACTTGCCGCCTGGAACCGATACCATCACGGCCCAATATCAAGGCGATGGCAACTTCCAGCCATCGACTTCAGGCTCCGTAACTGTAACGGTTGCAGATGACACGCTCACCATGACTGCAAGTCCGACTCTGCTGACCATCTCCACTGGAAAGACCGGCCAAACCACGCTAACACTGACGCCGAAGAATGGCTTTGCAGGCACCGTCGGCCTCTCTTGTGCAGGTCTGATCCAGGGAGCAACCTGTCAATTTAGCTCCCCCACCGTCGTATTCGTCGCACAAACCCAGACGCCTCAAACCGTCACACTCGTCATCAATCCAAACACGGTGGCAACCGCCGGATTCAGACTGCCCGGAAAAGGAAGTATCCTCATACGGCTGCTTTTGCTTCTGCTGGGGGTCTGGGCGATCCTGCTGCCGTTTTTCTCGAGACGGAGATCTGCCGCACTTGGCTGGGGTAGGATGCTGCTGGTAATTCTCTGTCTTGGAATCGGCTCTCTGTCAGGGTGCAAGAACATCTCGCTTGCACCGCCGGTCTCGGACGGAATCACAGTACAAGCATCGATGCCATCCAGCGGTGTATTGACGACCGCGCAATTGCAGGTCTACATGGCGCAATAGCGGGTGCAGGCAACGCGGGACTGCTCGCTTCGATAGCTATGCCCGCAGTCACCTTGACGCACGTTCGTCGCATACAATGACTGGAACGAGCTTGATCCAGCCGAGGTGCAATGAAACAAGCCATCAAGGCGCTGCTGCTTTCGCCTGCAGCCAAGAATTTTGTCGATAAGGTCGAGGCTGCTGTCCCGCTTATTCGCAAATGGCACCGCTTCGAGTATGAAGAGCATTTCGTGCGTGTCGCGGAATGGGAGCGCCTGTTTTCCGGCGTCTATCCTTCGTTCGCTGCGGCGAATGCGGCCATCCCGGCTGGCCGTAACAACAGCTACGACAACCCGGAATCCGCGACCTTTCTTGGTTACAAGGGTTCCATTCGCTCCAGCGATTACCCGGTCCTGTTCTGGCTTGAGAAGCTGCTGCCGAAAAATCCGCATGTTTTTGATTTTGGCGGCTATCTCGGCATCTCCTATTACTCATTTCAAAAACTTCTGAATTATCCGCCGGATCTTCAATGGATGATTTACGATGTTCCCGCTGTCGCCACTGCGGGAGCCAAACTGGCGGAGGAAAAGGATGCTCGGCACCAGCTTTCCTTCACGACATCGCTGGAGCGTGCGCAGGACTTCCCTCTTTTCCTCTCCTTCGGATCGCTTCAGTTTCCGGAGTTGACCTTCGCCGAATCTTTCGGCAAGCTCACCAAGCGCCCGGCGCATGTGTTAATCAATAAGCTGCCGTTCACCGATCTCGAGACTTTCTACACTCTGCACAACATGGGGCCGGCGCTGGCTCCCTACCGCATCGCCAATCGTAAGGAATTCCTGCAGTCAGCCTTCGACCTGGGATATGAGTTGGTGGATAGCTGGGAAAACCCGGAGTTTGGCTGCTACATCCCATTCCATCCGGATCATTCTGTGCGCGCCTTCAGCGGAATGTATCTGCGACAAAAATCCGCAGCACCGATTAGTTAAGATATCGATTCGCAGGAGCCAGGACGTTATCTCGCGGATGATCGACGCAGCGATAGCTGGATGGGGAATTTTGACCGCCGCTGACGTAGTTTGGAAACTTTGGATAGGGGCAGATTGGTCTTTGGAATAGAATTCCCTTCGCAGCATCGTCATCGACATATCTGCTGGCGATAATCTTGTCTGGCGCAACACCCTGTTCTACCCATCGCACCAGCGCGGTCAAAAGATCATGGTCGCTGTCTTGAGGTCCACCGATTTGGAGCTTTTGGCCAAAATCGTGCAATCCAGGACCATCGCCACAGTGAGCCATTCCCGGCACTAGAAAATATCGAAAAAACTCCTGGGTTTGTGTCAATCCTTGCTGAGATCCCATGCCACCCGCAGTCTGGAAGTTGACTCTGCTGTGCCTGGACCACTCTCTCGTAATAATTCAGTGCATCCTGATACGGAACCAGCGGGTCGGCTGTCCCAGTGAACATCAGGATTTTTCCGCCACGTTTTTGTATGCGGCTTAGATCGGGATCGTTCGCATTCAGAATCGCGGCCAGCTTTTTGTCCATCGCGTCCTGGTCGCGATCAAAGTCGAACTTGCGATAGTCGAAATTCGATCCAAATGCCCAGAGATACGGATACCACTGTTTCGACATCTTTATTGGGTCTTCCTGCACAGCAATGCTAGACGAAGAATTTTCGCTTCCTAAAGGGATCGGCGTATAAATTCTCTCTCCAGTCCTGGGATTGGTTGGTCCCGCTTCAATCTTCTTCAGCGTCAACAACTCTGCGGGAGTAAGACAATCAACGTGGCTATTTCCCTGGCATTTCGGAAGCGTGTCCGGATTGAATTTGCATTCTCTTGGATCTGTCAGAAAATTGTCGCCGGGCGCACCTCCATCTTTTCCCGCGCAGGCGGCGACAACAGATTTGGTGACGAATGCGATTGTTTCCGGAGACAGTTGAACGCCTGGCGCCCGATTTGCCGCTTGCACATTCCAGACAAATCCTGTGTGGATATGTGTCCGATTGTTCGCGGGAGCGCCGGCAATGATTCCGTTGTAGTCTTCGGGATATCGTTGCGCTTCCATGAGAGCCTGACCACCCCCAGTCGAGCAGCCGACAAAGTAAGAGTGAGCCTGGGGCTTATCGTAGTAGGCCTTGATGATCTGCTTGGACACCACCGTCATCTCGTGCGCCGAACGATAACCAAAATCCGCCCAACGTTCTGGGTGATCGACGACAGCGTCGGCATGAGGAGAAGTGCCCATGTCCGTATTCGCCGTCGCGTACCCTCGCTGCATTCCTAATGCGATAGAGCGATAGGACAGCTTTCCTGCTCCACCTCCGTTGCCGGTTCCGAGGAATCTCCCATTCCAATTTTTCGCCGGCATCCATAGCTCAATTCGTATGTTTGAGTCTGATGTCGGCCGCAGTGTGGCTGCAACCAGGCAAAACGGAGGCAAGTTGACAATGGGCGAAGTCTCGCCTGGCGGCGTAAAACTTCCCGTATCGATGAACTTTGCATCCGTGACCGTGACCCCATCGAGTTTCATGTTGGCGATCGCCCGGCACCGTGCACCCGCATCGGTATCCGCCGCGTGTGCACACAATGGAGCGGCCAGCGTGCCCAGCAGCAGCACGCGGATGATCCATCTTGTTCTGAAATCGTGGCCGGAATGAAATAGCAACAAATTTTTCACCATAGGTTGAACCTGGATGTGGTGACCCCGGGAAGATTCGAACTTCCGACAAACAGTTTAGGAAACTGCTGCTCTATCCACCTGAGCTACGGGGCCACACAGGCAAAGAATGTGAGACACGATACTCCGTTGCCTGCACATTAGCGCCACAGCGATTTTATCGGGTACCGTCGTGATCGACAAAAAATGTGATGAACGCGGCCTGAAGCTGCATCAATCCCAGCGAATGTACAAGCCGGACTTGGGTTTCATAGGATGAATTGAATGTAGTGATTACGCAACCTAATAGCGAATGTCTGCCATCAGGCGGGTGACTTCCTGCTGCTGCTCCACGGTCAGTGGGAGCAATGGCAGGCGCGCCCGACCGCCATAATAACCATTTAAATCGCAGGCAAATTTCAAACTTGGCACGCCCCACTGGCCGCCGACGATAGCCGCAGCGCTCCGAATGCGCTCCTGCTTCTCTTCCGCCAAGCCGTCATCGCCTTCCTTCCAGGCCATCCATATCTCGCAGCAACATTGTGGCGCGCAGGAACCAAATGCAATCACAGCGCCCGATGCGCCCTGGCGAAACGCCGCATGCATTGTGCCCGCTCCGCCAGCCAATATGGCAAATCCCACTTCCTTCTGTCGCGTCTTCATTGCCGACGGAGGGGCGGCTACGGCAACCGCAGAGTTTCCCTGCTGCAACGCATCGGCAGTTACAAACCGTGTTGCGGAGTCTGCCGGTTGAGACGTGAGCATCCTTTGTGTGACAGCGTTGAATGTCGTCGTCACCGTCACCGTCCGCTTCACAAATTGCGTTGCCCCAGCAATCGCTGCGATCTTTTCTGGATCTCCACTGGATTCCTTGATGCCGATAATGTTCGGGTGGTGCGCCAGTTCTGCGATCACCTCGACCGGCATGTCATACGCCGTAAGGAAGGATACGTTGTAGAGCAGCACCGGCAGCGGAGAACGGTCGGCGACCGTACGATAGTAGGTCAGCATCTCCAGTTGCGGCCCGTCGGTGCGATGCAGCTGCCTCCGATAAAAATGCGGCGTCCGAACCAGGACGGCGTCGTAATTGAGCGAAGCGGCGATCTCGGCCATCGCCAGAGTTTGCTGGACGCTTTCCTGACCCACACCTGCAATCATCACCTTTTCTGGTGAAGCGGCTGCAATCGCCGTAGTCAGAACTTCCCGCTGCTCTTCCGTGCTCAGCATGATTGCTTCGCCGTTTGAACCCAGTACCACCACACCCGCCAGCTGCGTGCGGGAGTAAAGTGCGACGTTGTGTTCCAGCTTGCGCAAATAAAGCTTGCCGTCTGGATAAAACGGCGTCGTAATAGGCGGAAGAATTCCTTCAAGCAGCATGATGCCTATTATTGTAGGCGAAGCGATTTTCTGGCTGGAACATTTTCGATCTCGACGTGCGTATTTCCCTTATGAGGTGTGGCTCGGACGACGGTGTAGGCGTTCGGCTATTTCTATCGCTGCGGTAGCCGGAATGCCCTGCCTGTTTTGGAATGGAGGTTGTGAGATGAAGTTTTTGCTGTGGTGTATCTTGCTGATCTTGTGCTGGCCGCTGGCTCTATTCGCGCTGGTGCTGTATCCAATTGTGTGGCTGCTTCTTTTACCCTTCCGGATTGTCGGCATTGCCGTTCATGGGGTACTGGAGTTGGTAGCCGCGTTGATCTTCTTGCCTGCGCGCTTGCTCCGCGCGGTATAGATTAGACGCCCGCCGCGATCCGTGCTGCATGTAGATGTTGCAGCGCATTCACAGAAATTTCCTGTTGTTGCAGGGCCACAATGCCTTCCGCGGCAGCGCGCGCGGCGCCAATAGTCGTAATGGTAGGGAT
Source organism: uncultured Acidobacteriota bacterium (assembly GCA_963719625.1). Lineage (GTDB taxonomy): Bacteria > Acidobacteriota > Terriglobia > Terriglobales > Acidobacteriaceae > JAKAAZ01. Next base: position 207,084 of record CAVRDB010000026.1, on the reverse strand, counting down.
TCGTTGGGTAACGGCGGCCCGGCGGATGGCCTTTTCATCGAAAAATGTATCCTGACCGCGCGGCGTGTTGATAATCAGCTGAATCCTGTCGCCCTTGATCAGGTCGACGACATTGGGTCGGCCTTCCTTTACCTTGAAAACACGCTCCACGACGAACCCAGCCTTCTCCAGCACATCGGCAGTGCCATGCGTAGCCACCAGCTTGAATCCAAGCTCGACGAACTGCAGTGCCAGAGCCGCGACGGCCGCCTTGTCGTGGTCGTTTACGCTCAAAAAAACTGTTCCCTTCACCGGGAGCTTTTGTCCGGCTGATAGCTGCGCCTTGGCGAAGGCTTCGCCGAAGCTGTCGGCTACGCCCATCACTTCCCCCGTCGATTTCATCTCCGGACCCAACACGGTATCGACTCCGGGAAATTTGTTCCATGCGAATACGGGCGACTTCACAAAATAATGCGCGCCCGTCTCCAGCACTGTTTCGCGGTCAATGGCATCGCCCAGAAATTCGCGCAGCTTGCGGCCCGTCATTAGCCGTGCGGCAATCTTGGCCAGCGGAATGCCGGTCGCCTTCGACACATAGGGAACGGTGCGCGACGCCCGCGGATTCACTTCAATCACAAACACGTTTTCGCGTTGCACCGCGAACTGGATGTTCACCAGCCCAATTACATTCAGCGCTCGCGCCAGCTTATGGGTATGCGCGCGAATCGTCGCCAGCACCTGCTCCGACAGGTCGACGCTCGGCATTACGCATGACGAGTCTCCGGAGTGGATGCCGGCCTCTTCAATATGCTGCATGATGCCGGCGATCACCACATCGTCCCCATCCGCCAGCGCATCGACGTCCACCTCGATGGCCTCTTCCAGAAAGTGGTCGATCAGCACCGGCCGCTGCTGCGAATACTCAACCGCCTCGCGCATGTAATGCGTGACCGCTTCGTCGTCATAGGCAATGACCATCGCCCGTCCGCCCAGCACGTACGACGGCCGCACCAACACGGGATATCCGACACGCTGCGCTCCTGCAACAGCCTCTTCCACGCTGGTGGCCAGCGCGCCAGGTGGTTGCGCAATCTTCAAATCGTCGAGAAGTTTTCCGAATCGCTTGCGGTCTTCTGCTAAATCAATCGACTCCGGCGACGTGCCGATAATTGGTACGCCTGCTGCCTTTAGCGGCAGCGCCAGGTTCAACGGGGTCTGTCCGCCAAACTGGACGATCATCCCAATCGGCGCGCCGGATGCGGCTTCGTGCTCGTAAACTTCCATCACATCTTCATATGTCAGCGGCTCAAAATAGAGACGATCGCTGGTATCGTAATCCGTCGAAACCGTTTCCGGATTGCAGTTGACCATGATGGTTTCGTAGCCATCTTCCTTCAGCGCAAAGGCGGCGTGGCAACAGCAATAATCAAATTCAATTCCCTGCCCAATGCGATTCGGGCCGCTCCCTAAAATGATCACCTTTTTCTTCTGCGTGGGCGTGGCTTCATCTTCTTCGTCGTAGCAGGAATAAAAATAAGGCGTGAAACTTTCAAACTCCGCCGCGCATGTATCGACCAGTTTGTAGACCGGCTTTCAATTTGTGCCGCAGACGAAGCTCACGGATTTTGACGGCCGCATCAGGCCCATCGATTCCCCATACATCGGCCAGGCGTGCATCGGAAATTCCCATGCGCTTGGCTTTGCGCAACAACTCCGGAGCGATTTTGTCGTAGGTTGTTTCGCCCAGTTCCGCAACGCATTCTGTAATCTCTTTAATCTGCTGCAGGAACCACGGGTCCATCGAGGTCATCCACGCGACCTCACGCACCGACTGCCCACAACGAAATGCATAGCGAATGTACGCCAGTCGATCTGGATGCGGAGTGACCAGCCGCTGCGTCAATCGACGTGGCTCAATCACTTCCGCGCTGATGGCTCGGCCAGTTTCGAGCGACCGAAAAGCCTTCATCAAGGCTTCTTTGAAGGTGCGCCCAATGGCCATCACTTCGCCGACCGACTTCATCTGCGGCCCGAGGCCTTCATCCGTACCCGGGAACTTTTCGAACTGCCACTTGGGAATTTTTACGACAACATAGTCGATCGTTGGCTCAAAGCATGAAGGCGTTTTTTGTGTAATATCGTTGGGAATTTCATCCAGCGTGTAACCGACAGCGAGACGCGCTGCAATCTTCGCAATTGGGAAATCCCGTAGCCTTCGAGGCAAGCGCGGACGACCGCGAAACGCGCGGATTCATTTCAATCACGACCAGACGCCCGGTTGTTGGATGCACGCCGAACTGTACGTTCGAGCCACCGGTTTCGACGCCGATTTCGCGGATCACTTTGATGGCAGCGTCGCGCATCGCCTGATATTCGCGGTCTGTCAGCGTTTGCGCAGGCGCCACCGTGATGGAGTCTCCGGTATGCACGCCCATGGGATCGACATTTTCAATCGAGCAGATGATGATGACGTTGTCGGCCAGGTCGCGCATCACCTCCAGCTCATACTCTTTCCATCCCAGCACAGACTCTTCAATCAGGCATTCATGCACCGGGGAAAGATCGAGTCCGCGAGAAAGAATTTCCATCAACTCTTCGCGGTTGTAAGCGAGGCCGCCGCCCGAGCCGCCCAGCGTAAATGAGGGCCGAATAATTACTGGGAAGCCAATTTTGCCGGCGAACTCCAACCCGTCACGCAGATTGTTGACCAACGCCGAGCGCGGAACATCCAGGCCAATACGGCGCATCGCATCTTTGAATAAAAGACGGTCCTCTGCCTTCTTGATGGCCTCTAGCTTTGCGCCGATCAACTCCACGCCATACTTTTCCAGCACTCCAGAGTCAGACAATTCGACCGCAAGGTTCAACGCCGTCTGGCCACCCACGGTTGGCAACAAGGCAAACACGCCCGTGCGATTGGCAGCCGTCAACATCTCCGTCTCAAGGCGGATGATCTCTTCCAGATATTCCAGCGTCAGCGGCTCAATGTAGGTGCGATCCGCCAAGTCGGGATCGGTCATGATGGTGGCTGGGTTGGAATTCACCAACACCACTTCATAGCCGTCAGCCTTGAGCGCCTTGCAGGCCTGCGTGCCGGAGTAGTCAAACTCCGCCGACTGGCCAATCACAATGGGCCCGGAGCCGATGACTAAAACCTTCGTAATGTCATTTCTGCGCGGCATCTAACTCCAACCTATGTTTTTCACTTGCCTTCGAGTGCCATGTCTGAGGAACTGAACCATTACTTGGCCTGCCTATTTGTCATCAAATCCTTTTCCTTCACTTCTTCCACTCCTCCATCATTTTGCGAAAATCCTGGAAGAGGTAATGCGAATCGTGCGGGCCGGGGCTGGCTTCCGGATGGTATTGCACGCTGAACAGCGGCAGACTGCGATGGCGCAGGCCCTCCAGCGTATTGTCGTTCAGGTCGATGTGCGTTAGATCCACTTCGCTCTGTTTCAGCGAATCCGGATCCACCGCGTAGTTATGATTGTGCGCCGTGATTTCCACCTTGCCAGAGCCAGTGTGTTGTACCGGATGGTTGCCGCCATGGTGGCCAAATTTCAGCTTGTAGGTTTTGCCGCCCAACGCCAGCCCAATCAGCTGATGCCCCAGGCAAATTCCAAACACTGGAGTCTTCCCCATCAGCCGGCGAATATTTTCCTGCGCGTATTTCACCGGTTCCGGATCGCCCGGTCCGTTCGACAGAAACACCCCATTCGGATTCAGCGCCAGTACATCCTCGGCGGAGGTCGTCGCTGGCACTACCGTGACACGGCAGCCCTGTTGTGTCAGCATGCGCAGAATGTTGCGCTTGATCCCATAGTCGTAGGCAACAACGTGCAAGTCTAGCCCCGGCATGACTGCCGCTGGGCCTATCGTCAGGGGATCTTCATTCGCATTCTGCGGGTCCGTCGTGTCCCATTCATAACGAACCTTGGTCGTGACCACGCTGGCCAGATCTGTCCCGTCCATCTTGCGAATGGAGCGTGCCTTTGCGATCAGCACCTCTGGATTCGTTTCCAGCGAGGAGATGACGCCGCGCATCACGCCGTAGGTGCGCAGATGCCGCACCAGCGCACGTGTGTCAATCTCGGAGATGACAGGAATATTGAAGCGTTCCAGGTATTCATCGGCCACCAGCTGGGAGCGCCAGTTGGAACTGACCGGAGAAAATTCACGGGTGACCAGGCCTTCAATGTAAGGCCGATTCGCTTCATCATCCGCGTTATTGGTGCCGTAATTGCCTATTTGAGGATTGGTGAGGACAACGATTTGCCCTGCATAGGAGGGGTCAGTAAAAATTTCCTGATAGCCGGAAAGCGATGTATTAAAAACAACCTCGCCGTAGCATTCTGCCTTGGCACCGTAGCCGCGGCCCTGAAAGATACGCCCATCTTCGAGCGCAAGTATGGCCTGCATCGCGTCTCCGCGGAGTGGATTTTATTAATCTTATCAGACTTGAACAGCTATTCCCTGTGGAAGATAGAACGTCCAATTCGGCGCGTCTTTCACGCTTCCCTACCGCACCACGCCCATATCGTCCGTGGGCCAATAGACAAAGGTAGCCTTGCCATAGATCAGCTTGCGATCGACCGGACCAAAATCCCGGCTGTCGCTGGAAATCAACCGATGGTCCCCCATCACAAAATATTCGTTCCGGCGTCAAAACGGTCTCCGGATAGGAACGATCATCCCGAAATCGCATCGGCACATATGCTTCCTTCAGTGCCTTGCCGTTCACATAGACCTGGCCATCGTCGATGCGCAAAGTATCTCCGGGTACGGCGATTACCCGCTTGATGTAGCTTTTTGCCGGATCCAGTGGAAAATGAAAGACCACCACATCGTCGCGATGAATGGGCTCAAAGTGATATTGGAATTTATTGATGAAAAGCCGCTCCTGGTCCTGCAGTTCCGGCATCATGCTGGTGCCTTCCACCCGCACCGGCTGATACAGAAAGGTGATGATCAGGAAAGAAATCGCAACGGCAAACAGCAAATCCCTCGCCCAGGTAGACGCCGTTAAAGGCGCCGACGCAGGCTTCGCACCGTCAGGATTTGCGTTTTCAATATTTGTTGGATCAACCGAAGACAAAGGAAAATTCAACCTCACGTTTTATTTTATCTGAAGTATTTTATCCAAAGCTCAGATTTCTGCTGTCCCGCCGCATTCTTATTCGACTCGGGAGATCATTCCGCAGGATTCGGAGAAATGCTCTAAGCAAGGGGCCTGTTCACACTATCAGGACGGCAGCGACGGAGCGGATTTTTCTGAGTGCGAGAAGCGAGAAGTGACGCATACTGGACGTACGCAAGCGACGAGGGACGAAGCAATCGGCGCATTTGTTCAAAAACGGGCCGGCCCGTCCCTACGGGTTGCGGCGAAAATGGACCCAGACTTTGTTGTCGTCCTTGCGCATGGTCCCGCCATGGGCTGCGGACTCCGCCTCATCTGGTCCCATTTTCGACTTGCAACGCTGTTCGCCCTGATAGTATGAACAGGCCCCGGATCCAACGTTCTATGAGAATTGCATTTTCCACGGGCCGTCCCGCGCATGTCGTGCTGCCGGCAAATTTGCTTGCCCAGCGTGGAGCCCAGGTGACGATCTTTACCGCCGCGTACCGCGCGCGCTTCCCGCAATTGGCGGAGAGCGTTGGTCTGCGGTGGGCCCCGCAATTCGTTCCCTCTATCCATTTTTTGATCGGCAAGCAGCTTCCACGTCCCTGGCAACGCGTTGATACGGCACTATATGACCGTCTCGTCGCCATGCGAATCGGGGCAACCAACGACCGCTTCGATATTTTCTGGGCCTGGGCGTCCGGTGCGCTAGCTTCCGGGCGGGCAGCACGCCGCCGCGGCGCCAGCTTTGTTCTTGATCGCGCCTGTCCTCATGTCGATGCCCAGCAAGTTCTCATCCAGATGGAATGCGACCGTCTCGGTGTCCGCTATCAACCGGAGCCAACGTGGTTCCGCGCCCGCCAGCTTGCCGAATATGACGAGGCTGATATCATCCTGGTTCCTTCCACCTATTCGCGCGGCTCATTCCCTCTGGCGTTGCAGTCGAAGACGCTGGTCGCGCCATTATTTGGGCGAGTTCCCTCTGTCGCGCCAAGTAAAGCGGCGTCGAGCGTCGATGCGGGTGGCAGTCGCCCTTTCACATTTGGTACGGTGGGCGGGCAACCTCTACGCAAGGGCTTTCTCTACCTGCTGCAGGCGTGGAAACAACTCCAGTTGCCCAATGCGCGACTGCTTCTCCGCACGGATGCTCCGCTTGATCGATCGCCAGTTTTGCGCGAATTACTTCGCCAGCTGCCGAACGTCGAAGTGGTTCGTTATGTCGAAGACATGAGTGATTTCTATCGTCGCTGCGACGCCTTTGTCTTCCCTACTGTCGACGATGGATTTGGCATGGCGTTGCTGGAAGCCATGGCGCATGGCCTTCCTGCCATCACAACCACGCATTGCGGGGCCGCAGAGTTATTCACGCCCGATCAAGATCTGATCGTGGTTCCAGCACAGGATGCCGAGCAATTGGCCACAGCCATGCAGCGTGTCTACTCCTCAGCCGGAAACACGCCATCGCCTGCGCACGAATGCCTTTCACGCGCTTACAGAAGATTGAAGGAGATGGAGCGTACCAGCAATATTCGAAGACGCTGGATCGCGTGCTCGATACTCTTGAGCACCAGGAAAACTGATCTGTCGGCATCACCACGTGCCGCTGTCAAAATCATCCCTTTGCGATGACCCCGGTTCCGCAAGGGTCGATTAGAGGGAAACAGTTAATGTTTTCTTCGTCGCAGTATTTCCTAACGGCTGCTTTCACTCCGGGATAGTCCTTGTTGTTGTAATCGTGAACAAAGATATACCCGCCCGGGTTCAATCTTGGATAGAAAAATTGCAGCCCATCGTAGATCGGTTTATACAAGTCGGTATCGATGCTGACAAACGCAAAGCGTTCTAGCTTGTCCGCCTCCTGAACAGATTCAGGAAAATATCCAGCGCGAATCGTTACTTTCTCTGGATGATCCATTTTCTTTAAAACCAAATCCACGCTGGTATCGGAAAAATCCTCCGTGGCGGACGAAAGGCCGCTGCCTCTATCGAATTCCTTATCTTGTTCGTTGAATCCCTGGAACGTATCGAACAGATAAAGATTCCTGTCAGGAAACACAGCATTAATATCTTTCGCGAAGTGCCCTTGGTAGACGCCTAATTCAGCGATGCTGCCCTTGACCGGCTTTGCATAAATTTCCTCAGCGATGGCGTATAGCGAGCAGACCCGGAGAGAATCCCTGGTAGTGAGATCGGACATCTTTTCCATATCCAAAACGACTTGCCCGCGCAGAATGACAAGTCGGTAGCGCTCATAGAGTAGGCGCTTTAGATTCTTCTTGAAGGATCCAGAAAATCTTTTTGCCATCTGCTGCTCCGGAACGAGAGGCTGAAATTTGCGCGTATTCAGTTTACAGGTGTGATCGGGCGGCTAGCCCTGTTCCTTACATCCGGTTTCGCGTCCATCCGTAGCTTCGAAAAGGTTCGAGGTTGACTTTCATCTAATTCTTTCGAGCAACCAGAGCGATCGAATAGCTCGGCCATTTAGTCATTCGTGTAACTGCATTGTCGAACAATGGCGGAATCCACCGAAAGGGCAGAACGATTGGCCAGCTTAGCAATTCCGACGTCAGATTGGCGACGATCCGCTGAATCGAGGTGAGCTTTTGGCTCAGCAGCCCGCTACAGTAGTCGATCTCAAGCACTTCGAGCCCAGACGCCTCACACAATCTACCGAGGTCTTCTGGCGTATATCCTCGCCGCACATGGGCGCCGTTTTCAACGGTCGAAAAATTTTCATTGTCAAAGGCCATGGGTCGAAAGTGGAAGTTAGGCGTAGTCAGCAACACAACTCCGCCAGGCTTAAGGCATCGGGAGATGTCTTTCATCAGCTTGTAATCGTCGAGAATGTGTTCTATGCACTCGCAACAAATGGCGACATCGAATTGCCCTACGAGATCTGTACGCTCGTCTAAATGGCGGACATCTTGAACGTCGAATCTCGCATTAGCCGCCTTGCAGATTCTAGCTCTCTGCTGTGCGACGTTTTGATTTCTTTTGTCCCAGCTAAGTCCGAGCGCACGATAGCCGCGCCGTGCTGCGCCCATGGTAAACGCGCCGGTACCGCAGCCTACGTCCACTAGACTTTGGGAACCGCTTGGTACGACCGGCAAATACTTTTTCAGCCACAACCAGCGATCTAATACAAGGGTGTCTCCATGTATCAGCGTAGCTGGAAACCCCAGAATACGAACGAGTCCAGATTTCAATGTCCACCGTCACTCATAATTTATGCGTTGCCAGGAAGAAGCCTGTTCCGGAATAACACGTAGAGCTTTTTTACAATCTCCTGCATATTGAAGAGGAAAAACGAGGTTGTTGCAATCGCGGCGCTGACTCCGAAACCTGCGGCGAACTGCATCCGATATGGCAGAACATGCGTACGCGCAAGCACCAAGTCCGCTCCGTACAAGCCAATCAAGCTTAAACCAGCCAGCCGATAGACGTACTTCAGCATGTGTTCTCCAGTGTGTGCAAACAGTTTCTGATTTAGGCCTATGATGCGGATGACTTGGAAAAGCTCAATCCCGAGCCATGCATAGAGGAAGCCGAGCATCCCCAGCCAATGAACCATAGGAATGGCGATCAGCACCAGAGCTATATAGCTGAAAAACATAATACGTGCCAGCCGCTCATGAGTATTGGTCGAAAACTGAAACTGAAATTTGTGCTCCTTTGCGCTCAATATCATGGAAATAGCGCACGTTATCACGTAAGGAAGAACTGAAAATAACTCGGGCTTATGCAGCCACACCGTCAACAATACTGGAGAAACGATCAGTATGCCGAGATTCACCGCAGGGATCAGCGAGAATATCAGCCGCTCAGAATAGTTGTAGATTGCCGTCAGCTCGCGCCACTCCTGCCGTCCATAGAGACGCGTTATTTCAGGTCCAAGCGCCTGAGTGGGTCCGATCAGGATAAGGCGCGACATGGAAAAGATAGTGCGCATTGCCGTAAACACGACCACGGTAAACGCTCCGGTTTCGCGTTGCAGGATCAGCACGGGAACCTCGAAGGAAAGAAATGTGCTCATGCTGATCAGGCCGAAATAGCTGCTCGGTTTCAGGATGGCGCGCACCGCACTGCGATCCCACAAGCTTATCCGCGGAAAATCTCCGGCGCCGTGCGGCGAATGTGCACCAGCACAAAAAGGATTCCCAGAACGTAGATCGCAGCCTGCAATCCGGCCAGCAAAGGAAAGGACCACCGCATCCACGCGCCCGCGGAGGTTACCAGCACCATCGTTAGCCGCAGTCCGTTTACCCACAACACTCCTGTATGGGCGCGGCTCAATACCATAAACATGCCGGTAAAGTAGCCGAACAATACGCCGAGGAGGATCTGCAATGCCAGAAAATACAATGTCAGCGACGTGACATGCTGAGAAAGCGTCAGCCGCAGCCAGGCTTGGACGGGAAGCGCAAAAACAATCAGACAAACCACCGCCGCGCTGCCAAGAATTCCCAGCAGCACACGCAGTGAAGTGGATTGTTGCAAGTGGTAGCGATCCAATTCATGACGCTGATAGCGGACCGTCAGGTCCTGGGTCACGTAGGTCTGGATGCCGAAGTTCAGCGTGCTGAGATACGCCACCGCGCCCGAGAGCGCAATCCATTCTCCATACAGCGTGGTGCCGTATTTGAAAAGAAAGATGGGCGGCAGCAGCAGCTTCGTGGCCAGGTTGACCACGTTGGAAGTCATCAACGCGGCCATCACTTTTACAATCCGTGTCAGTATGCCCATGTGCTGTTCGTTATTGTCGCAGAACGGCAAGTGGACATGCAGTTCAGCATCTTAAAGATGGTCATGTCGATCAACGTGGAATTCATAAGAGAAGTTGGTGCACTCAATTGGCTGCAAAGGACCTTTTTCCGTCAATTTTCGAAACGCATCCTCCGCAAAGACAACGCCATTGTGCTGCCCACCGGTCTGCGTATGCGATTGCCGAGAACAAGTAAATTTGCAACGGAAGTCTTCATAACCAGGTCGAATGTCGATTGGGGTAGTGAAGAGCTTTTCGCCAATCATCTGGATGCTTCCGGTGCTGTTTTGGATATCGGCGCCAATATTGGCTATTACTCACTGTATGTGTTGCCTCGAATCTCAGAGGTTCATGCGTTCGAGCCGGATCCCAGAGCGCTGGCTGTTCTGCAGTCGAACTTGGCGGGCCACTCGAATGCGCATGTTCACAACTTAGCTGTTGGCAATTGCACCGGAAGGTCCCTTTTCGCGCTGGAGCAGACTAGCGAGGTTTCGCATCTTGTCGGTCCCTCAACCGAACCCGGTATGGAACTGCAAGAGGTTGAAGTGACCACAATCGACAATTTTGTGGCTGACAGAAACCTGCATGTTACCGGAATCAAGATCGACGTCGAAGGAGCCGACCTCGACGTGATTGAAGGCGGCCTGAAAACGCTCGGATCACAGTCCCCACTTGTCTTGACCGAGACGAAACCGGATGAACGCTTATTGAATTTGATTCGACCACTTGGATATAGGGTTTTTGCATTCGTAAAACATCCGAACACTGTTCAATTTATGTTTCAGGAGATCGTCAGCGAGGGCAATTTCCAAACAAAAATGCTCTTCCTGGTACCGATGAGACTTCAGTCAACGTTTGAAATCTTACCCGCAGGTAAATCGAGCAAAACAGTTTAACGGTTGACGGAGCGGCTCGTGGAGCGATCCATACGCGCAGCACGGGATGAAGATGCAGGCGGAAACTTTTCAAGCAGGCCGAGCGCTGCATCTGTCACTTGCTCGGTGCTAACTTCTTCTATCCAGTAGTCTGCCGGAGTGTTGGTAAGTGCAGGCCCGCGCAGGACACGATAGTGTTCGGAATCCACGGGCAGCCATTCCAGCGGACTCTGCCATGCTGGTGCAATCACAACTCCGGGCAGTCCCACGGCGCGTGCCACATGGAAGGTACCCGTATCCAGGCTGACGATCAAGTCACATTGCGCGAGAACTGCTGCCAACTCCGCTACGGTAGTTTTCCCCGCCAAGGAAATTCCTGCACTCGGCAGGCTCTGGCGCAGCTCGTCGATGGCCACGGTGTCCTTCGCCGTTCCAACAAAAACCGGCGTCGCGCCCAGACCGTGCGATAGGCCTGAAATTACCTGCTGAAAACGCGCTGGACTCCATTGGTTCCGTTGGCCGCCGCTGTTTTGTGTAACAAAGGCGATCCGAGGCATGCCCGGCTTTGCGGTAAGAGGTTCCAGCCATTGGGTCGCATGTTCGGCGTCTTGTTGCGTAAAAAAAACGCGTGGCTCCTAAAACGGAACATCGTGGCCGAGGCTGCGGACAATATCGAGATTGCCTTCGATTTGCCCACGTTCTGGATGGAAAATGAGCGGCACATCGTAAAGCTCTGGAGCCAGCGTATAGCCAACCCGCACCCCAGGCCCGGCCAACAGGCTTACCATCGCCAGCCGCGTCCGTTGATTGCCAATGGTAGTAATGATGCAGCGTGGGCCCGCTGGCATGGTTTCCAGCAGGCTTCGCACCTCTCGCACACTCGCCGCGAAACCCTTCGAATGGGTTCGACGTAACGATGCAGCGATCAATAGTAGGGTTGTGTTCGAGAACGCTTGCCGCCATGGGAGATGCGGCAACGGTGATATGACCATCGGGCACCGCGTGTTTCAGCGCTTCGTACAGCGGCGTCGCATGCACGACACTGCCTAACGGCGATTCATATTGCAGGACAAGGAAATTGCGAATCTGCCGGAGTTCATCGGCTGAGCAGGCGTGGCCACCACGCAAGAGATGTTCCGCATGTGCGATTGTCTGGAATATTGCTTTCTTCCAGAATGGGTGGGATGACTGCGGCATGGCGGAAATCTTACAGGAAAAGAACGTCGTGCGACCTTCCGTTACATTTTGTAGCGGCCCAGATCTTCATCGTTCAAATTTTCCAACCAGCGTCGTAGTTCTTCCGTGGAAAAATTCTCGACGCCAGCATTCGCCAGCCGCGTGCTCTGTAGTACCTGGGCAGAAAGGAAGATGGGGCAATCCGTGCGCAACGCCAGCGCCAACGCGTCCGACGGGCGGGCATCCAGGCTGATCAGTTCCCCGCTCCGCTCCATCCAGATCAGCGCGTAAAACACGTCGTCGCGCAGTTCCGTGATGACGACGCGTCGCACTTCACCGTCCAATGTACGGATCAGATTCGCCAGCAGATCATGTGTCATGGGCCGTGGCGTGGTGGTCTTTTCAATCTCCAGCGCGATGGCATTGGCCTCAAAGATTCCAACCCAGATGGGCACCAGGGCATCGCTCTGGATATCCTTCAGCACCACCATGGGCATATTGGTCACAGGATCCATCATCAGGCCGCGAATCTTCACTTCCAGTTCATCCGCCTGCACTTCGCCTGCGCCGGGTTGGAGCGGTGTACTCATGCAACACAAATTTCCTCTCCAGTGGAATCGGCGGATCGGTGCCTGGCAGCCACAGCCTCGCCCAACAGGCTGTTCGGGAAACTCTGGGTAATGCGGACGTTCATATAAGTCCCCGGCGCTGGAAATATCGCCGAGTTCACGGTGAAGTTGACCACCTTATTTTGCGAACTGCGTCCGGAAACCTGCCCACGGGCTGAATTATTTCCTTCAACCATTACTTCAATAGTTTGCCCGATATGTTTGCTGTATAGCGCTCTCTGAATCTCTCGCTGGGATTCCAGCAGCACCTGCAGCCGTCGGCTCTTTATGTCTTCCGGGATGCTGTCTTCCATGGAAATCGCGGGCGTATTTGGCCTGGCGGAGTATTTGAAGGCAAACACGGCATCGTAGCCGACCTGCGCTAGCAAGCTCAGTGTCTGCTCAAAATCTTCCTCTGTTTCGCCGGGAAATCCGACGATGATATCCGTTGTCAGACTGATCGGACGCCGCGCCGCCTGAATCCACGAATGCGCTCCAGATACCATTCCCGCGTATATTCGCGCTGCATCCGCTGCAGCACGCGTGAAGACCCGCTCTGGACAGGCAGATGCACATGGTCGCAAAGCGTCGGCACGGCATCGATGGCTTCCACAATATCGCGAGTAAAATCGCGCGGGTGCGACGTCGTGAAACGCACGCGCCGAATTCCCGCCACCTGGCCAACTGCCGTCAGCAACTCCGCGAAGCTCATTTTGCCCGAGGTATCGCGATACGAATTCACATTCTGCCCTAGCAACTGGATGTCCGTATAGCCAGCGTCGGCCATCCGTCGCGCCTCAGCCAGCACGGAGTCGGACGTACGACTGCGCTCTTTACCGCGCGTATACGGAACCACACAGTAGGCGCAGAACTTGTCGCAGCCTTCGATGATGGTGATGTAGCCGCGGTGCTTGTTGCTGCGCGCGGTGAATTCCGTCTCAAACGTCTCATCGGTCTGCCGGTCGTCCAGGCCCGTGATGTGCTTGTTGCCGGCTTGCAACTGCACCAGCATCTCCGGCAATTTTCGATAGGAAGCTGACCCGGCGACCAGCGAAACATAGGGAGCGCGCTCGAAGATGCGCTCGCCTTCCTGCTGTGCCACGCAGCCAAGCACGGCAAAACGCTTCCCTTGCTTGTGCAGTGCCTTGTAGTCGTTCAGTCGATTGAAAACCTTCTGCTCCGCCTTATCGCGGATGGAGCAGGTGTTGTACAGAATCAGCGCGGCTTCCGCCTCCGTCTCGACCTGGCGATATCCCTCGTGCACCAGCGTCCCGATCACCTTTTCGGAGTCGTGAACGTTCATCTGGCAGCCGAAAGTTTCGATGTAAAACGTCTTGTCGAGAAGAGCCATCGCAACAGAAGTATATCGCAGCAAGCACACGTCTCCCCTATCGCAATCGCCGCTGCCAACCGCTCATTTGATTACACTGGATCTGACATGCCGGGCAGCGATCAACAACATTGGAATCAGCGCTATCTTGCGGGTGAATTTGCTTATCGCGAGCCTGATGCATTCGTCATGGAAGCGCATAAGAATTATTTGGAGCCGCTTCTGCGCGAAAATTCTGCGCCGAATGCCCACGCTGGACTCGATCTTGCCGGGGGCGGCGGTCATCATGCCATCTGGCTGGCGCATCAGGGCTGGCGGATGACGCTGGCGGACTGGGCCGAAGTGGCGCTGGAGTGGGCGCGCGACCACATGGAAGATTTGCCGGTGGAAACGGTGCAAGGATCGGCGCTTGATATCGTGACGCAATTCCATGCAGAAGGCCGCCGCTTCGGATTTGTACTGGTTTCATTTTTTCTCGATCGCTCTGTATTGCCGTGTCTGCCACAGATTCTGGTCTCCTGACGGCCTCTTGCTCTACCGCACCTACACCGAAAACAACGAGCGCCTGGGCAATCCGCGCGGACCTCGAGACTCTGACCGTCTATTGCGCTCGCAGGAATTGCTGGAAATCTATCGCGGCATGAAAATTCTTCACTACAACGAAACCGTGGTTGAAAAGGGCGTCGCGGAGTTGATCGCGCAACAACTGTCCGGTTCGATCTAAGAGAATGGAATCCATTTGAAAACCTCTACGAATGCGCGGAATCGCAAGCCGCTGCTAAATCGGGCCACACACTCAATGGGCCAATACCCGGCCTGGTTCATCACTGTTTCGGCTGTGCAAAGGAAAATCGGCACGGACTGCATTTGCGCTTCCAGGAAACAACCGACAACGCCGGTGTAGAGTGCGAATTTCGTGTACCGCGCCGCTTTGAGGGGCCGCCGGGACATGTCCATGGCGGCATTATCGCGACCATTCTCGACGAAGCCATGGGCAAGGTGAATCGCCAGAAAGGGATTGTCGCGCTCACCCGCCATATGTCGATTGACTATCTTCTGCCCGTTCCTCTGGCAACCCGGCTGCGCGCCGTCGGCTGGCCGGTGAAAGTGGAGGGCCGCAAACATTTTCATGCCGGAGAGATTCGCGCGCTCGATGGCACGGTTCTGGCCCGTGGAGAAGGCCTGTTTGTTGCCGTCAACCCTGCCGAGTTACTTCAGAAATACAAACAACGGCTTACCTTCAACGCTACGAATGCATAGTCAACGAAGCTGATAAACTTGTATTTCCACGAAAGCTTGGCGTGGCAAGGAGCAGCAACATGGCAAGTCACCAGAACAATGGCAACGCAAACCACGAAACAAGTCACGGACTGCGCCTGAAGGTCGGCCTGGCAGAAATGCTGAAGGGCGGCGTCATCATGGACGTCATCAATGCCGAGCAGGCCGAGATCGCTGAGAAGGCTGGCGCCGTTGCCGTAATGGCGCTCGAGCGCGTCCCCGCGCAGATTCGTGCCGAAGGTGGCGTGGCCCGCATGGCTTCTCCTGCAATCATCAAGGAAATTATGGCTGCCGTCTCCATTCCGGTGATGGCGAAATGCCGCATTGGACACTTTGCCGAGGCGCAGATTCTGCAGGAACTGGGCGTCGACTTCATTGATGAATCGGAAGTCCTGACTCCCGCCGACGAACTGCATCACGTGAACAAGCACGCCTTCAAGACGCCCTTTGTCTGTGGCGCGCGCGACCTGGGCGAAGCACTGCGGCGCATTGCCGAAGGCGCAGCCATGATTCGCACCAAGGGCGAAGCAGGTACGGGCGATGTCGTTCACGCCGTCAAGCATCTGCGTCAGATCGTCAAAGATATGCGCCAGTTGACCGTGATGAGCGAGGAAGAACTTTTCGCAGCGGCCAAGGACCATCGCGCACCGTATGAACTGGTCCGCATGGTCGCGAAAACCGGCAAGCTTCCCGTGCCGAATTTCTCCGCCGGCGGCATCGCCACCCCTGCAGATGCGGCGCTGGTGCGCCAGTTGGGCGCAGAGGCCGTCTTTGTGGGCTCCGGCATCTTTATGAGCGACTCCACTCACCTTGCCTCTGTTGAGGAAGCAACAAGTCGTGCTCGCGCCATCGTCCGTGCCACCACGTTCTTCGACGATCCCAAAGTCCTGGCCGAAGCCAGCGCAGAATGCACCGGCGCAATGAAGGGCCTGGCTGTGGCTGCGATGGATGCGTCGTCCATGATGCAAACGCGCGGCTGGTAGCGAATCGCGACGGAACTGATCTGTCACTGATCTGTCGTAGCCAACGGAAATCATCGGAAGATTTCTCATGCAGCCTATCCCTATCGTCGGAGTGCTGGCCCTGCAGGGCGACTATGAATCGCATGCGCGTGCGCTGGAACAGGTGAACGCGCAGCCGAAAATGGTGCGCACTTCCGCGGAGTTGGACCAGATCGACGGCTTGATCATTCCCGGCGGCGAATCCACGACATTTCTGAAATTGCTGGAGCGCGAAGGACTCTTCACCCCGCTCGAGCAATTTGTGCGCACGCGTCCCACTTTTGGTACCTGTGCCGGATGCATTCTGCTGGCGAAGCACGTCACCCATCCGGACCAGCAGAGTCTTGGCGCATTGGACGCGACCGTGGAACGCAATGCCTACGGCCGTCAGATCGACAGCCAAATTATTACTGGACCAACTTCCCTGCCCGGCGGTCCACTGGAAATGGTTTTCATTCGCGCTCCTCGTCTTACGAATCTGGGCAGCAAGGTCGAAGTGCTCGCGACGCGCGATGGCTCGCCGGTTCTGGTGCGCCAAAATAATATTCTGGCGGCGACGTTTCATCCAGAGCTTTCGCACGCCAGCGGATCGGCAAACAATCTCGACGAACATCCAGCAGACGGATCCGACGACCATCCCGACCGGCGCGTTCATCGGTATTTTGCGGAGATGGTTCTGGATGCCGCGCAGCAAGCCGACAATGCTTCGTCCGCAGCTAAACATCGCATTGTCCAAACCATAGCCGCTGAGCGCGAATGATCCAGCCATGGCTCACGCCGACGGGCAGCATTGTTCCCTTTCTCGCCCTGCAAACCTCCTCGTTCTGGATGCCACGGTCAGGCTCACTGCATGCGCCGGCCATCGATGCGCTCATGCGAATCAGCTTGCTCGCCCTCGCCGCCGCCGGCATCGTGGCGCAGATCCTGCTGCTCGCGGGCTTGTTCCTGCCGCGCGAACGGCGTCCCCGTTTTTCGCCTGCCTGGCGCTCGATTGCAATCGTCGTCTTTGCGGTATGCATGGTGTGGATGACCGTGATCGCGGAAAATCTTTGGTCTACCATCCGCCTGACGCGTGCTGCGACGAACGCTGTCCAGGTGGAAGTAACTGGCGTTCAATTTCAGTGGTATTTCCGCTATCCCGGCCCCGATGGAATCTACGGCGCAACCAGACCGGATCTGGTTGATGCGGCCGGGGGCAGTCCGCTCGGTCTCGATCCCGCCGATCCGCATAGCCACGACGATGTAGTCAGCAGCGTTCTCATGCTGCCCGTAGGCCAACAGGCGAACATTCGCCTTCGCGCACAGGATGTTGTTCATGGATTCTTTATTCCCGGCATGCGCGTCATGCAGAACGCAACCCCCGGTATGCCATCGCAGATTCATCTCACACCCACACGCATCGGCGACTACGCGATCGTATGCTCACAACTTTGCGGAATTGGTCATTATCGTATGCATGCCGTACTGCGGGTAGTTTCCGCGCATGATTTCTCGGCCTGGATGGCGCAGCACCAGGTCGCACTGAAGGAGAAATAGCGGGTGACAAAGCCAGCAAACCTCC
This sequence comes from uncultured Acidobacteriota bacterium, assembly GCA_963719625.1. GTDB lineage: Bacteria > Acidobacteriota > Terriglobia > Terriglobales > Acidobacteriaceae > JAKAAZ01. Next base: position 189,392 of record CAVRDB010000026.1, on the reverse strand, counting down.
ACACCTCACATTCCGCGTCACTGGCTGCGGCGCTATGTTTTCACCACGTCGCATCGTGTGGTGGGTGTTCAATATCTGCTGGTCGCACTGGCTGCGGTCATCGCCGGCGCATTGCTGTCTTTGCTGATGCGGTGGCATCTGGCATGGGCCGGTACATTCATTCCGGGCTGGGGCATCATCAAGCCCGAAGACTATCTGGCGCTGCTCACATTGCACGGCACCCTGATGATTTTCTTTGTCACTTCGGCAGCACCGCAGAACGGCCTCGCAAGTTTAATTTTGCCGGAACAATTACGCGGCGGTCGCCCCGCATCTAACGACGCAAACGAGACCACCGCGAGTCGCTCTGAAGTCCGCATGGCGCTGCCGAGGCTGAATGCCCTCTCTGTCTGGCTGACACTGCTCGCGCTGCTGGTGCTACTCGCCACGCCATTTCTTCCTGGCGGAGCAGCCATCTCCGGCTGGACCAGTTACCCACCCCTCAGTTCCCTCGCCCTGGCGGGTCCGGGACAAAGCTACGGCATGGACGGATGGCTGCTAGCGATCGCACTGTTCTCTCTGGGCTCGCTACTCAGTGCAGTCAGTGTCATCGCCACCGTTCTCACCCGCCGCTTGCAGCAGATGAAGTGGATGGAGATGCCGTTGACGGTGTGGTCCTGGTTTGTGGCCGCCTGCATGATGGTGCCCGCGTTCAGTGTTCTGCTGGCGGCGTGTGGAATGTTGTTCAGCGATCGTCACCTCGGCACCAGCTTCTTCTTCCCGCCCATTGATGTCATCGACGGCGTGGTTCTGCACCATGCCGCCGGTTCGCCACTTCTGTGGCAGAATCTGTTCTGGTTCTTTGGCCATCCCGAGGTATACATCGCGGTCCTTCCTGCCATGGGACTGACCACTATGCTGCTGGCCACATTTGCTAACCACCCGCTGGATCGTCGGGCCTATCGAACCATGGTTGGCGCTACCGTTGCCATTGGGCTGCTCGGTTTCGCTGTCTGGGGACATCACATGTTCGTCAGCGGCATGAATCCATACGCTGGCCGCGGATTTGGTCTGGCTACCATTGCCATCGCAATTCCCTCCGCTGTCGAAGTCATCCAATGGATCGCAACCATCTTTGCAGGCGGACTACGTCGCACAACTCCATTGCTGTTCACGCTCGGCTTCGTCTCCTTGTTTATTACAGGAGGATTAACCGGTCCCATCCTTGCGCAACCCATCCTCGACAGCTATCTGCATAACACGTTTTTCATTGTTGCCCATTTTCATCTCATCATGGGGATGGCCATCAGTTTTGCCCTCTTTGCCGCCATGTACTATTGGTTCCCGCTGCTGACCGGCAGGCGCATGAATGAGCGTCTGGGCCGCTGGCATTTTTGGCTGTCGTTGATCGGGGCCTACGCTGTTTTCTTTCCCATGCATTTCGCTGGTTTGGCTGGGGAACCTCGCCAGTACGCCCAGCTGACCGGAACCGCCGCATTCCTTGAAAATCTGCTGCCGTTAGAGCGATTCATCACTGTGGCGGCATTTCTTCTGGTCGCCGCGCAGTTGCTCTTCCTGGGTAACCTGCTGCATAGCTGGAGGCGCGGTGAGAAATCGTCGCCCAATCCCTGGGACGCGACCACGCTGGAATGGGTAACTCCAGAATTTCGTTCCCCGGATAACGCCGTCAGATAGCGCGCGCCATGGCGCAATTCAGAGAATATTGCCGCGTAGCGGATGCCTGCGTCACATAATCGGAACTTTTCCTGCGATAACGGCATCGAATCAAGAGTAAACTTCCATTATTCGGGAACGCATCTGCCATGCCCGCTACCATTACGCAAGCTCCGATTGATGTTGAACGCAAGGATCCAGGCAGCGGCGGTCGTCCGCCCGTGCATCATCGGCCTACCGGAGGCGGGGGCGGCGATGAAAACTGGGGGCGTGGCCAATCTCGCCGTGGCCCACGCGATCTGCTGACCCGTTGCCGCATGGGCCTAGGCGCAGCCCTGGCCGGCGATTTAATTTTCTTCTCCTGCCTGATCTTCGCCTTCTATGCGCAACAACACGTGGGGCGTATCAATATCGACGACCCATATATTCTCGATTGGAAGCCGCTGACTCTGCCTCCGATTCTGTGGATCAACACAGCCCTTTTGGTGCTCAGTGGTTTGACCATGGAGATGGCGCGTCGCAGCGTTTTCCGTGAACTCGACGTGATGGAGGAATGGCTCGGTCTGGGTCGTCCCACCTCGAGACGCGCGCTTCCCTGGCTGGCGATCACTTTGGTCCTCGGTTCTCTGTTCATTGCCGGCCAATGCGTCGCCTGGCGTCAACTCTACGGAGAAGGGGTCTTCATGGCGTCCAACCCCAACAGCCACTTCTTCTACCTGGTCACCGGAGCCCACACGCTGCACCTTCTCCTGGGCGCTGCAGCCCTGGTGGTTGCGCTGGTCGCGTTAGGGTCTTCCCGACGCATGGAAGTCCGCCAGGTCATTGTGGACATCGCTGCCTGGTATTGGCACGTCATGGGCGCGCTCTGGCTGCTCTTGTTCGGCTTGCTGCTGCTGGCGCAATAGCGAGATGGCACCCACGTGAGCTAACCCTTCGGGTCAAAGATGTCCTCAATGCGCAGGCCAAATTCTCTTGCAATCTGAAACGCGAGCGGCAGGCTTGGGTCATACTTGCCGATCTCGATGGCATACACGGTTTGACGTGAAACGCCAATCTTCTCGCCGAACTCGGCCTGAGAAAGCCCTTTCTCTTCCCGCAATTCCCTTACTCGATTTCTCACTGGTATTTGCTCTTGGCGATCAGTTTTCCGACGATGAAAAGCGTGCCCATCAACGGCCAGACCCAGACCCAGTTGGCAGTCGGAACACCGGCCATTTGCAAAAAACCATAGGTCAGGGTCAGCAGGACCGTGCCGACAAATGCAAAGGCGAGTGATTGCATCTGGATTTTTATCTGCAGTTCATCACAGCTGGAAAACAGCCGAACGATGGAGCGCGCAATAAACAGCGCCGGCAGCATGGGAGTAATGGCGACAGGGAGACGCCATATACCCAGTGGATACTTCAACACTGCCCACATGGCAATCGCGGTAAATGCCCCGTAGAAGAAAAATCCTACAAAAGCCTGGTTCCGATACGCCTTGCTAGCTTCGTTCATGAGGTAAAGTCTCCTTTACACGTAAAGTAAAGGAAGCTTTACATCGTGTCAAGTGCTTTTTGGAGAAAATTCAGTTGTTTTACTTCACAGGGATTCGCAGGAATCTAGCGGCCGCCGCCCACAAACTGGACAACTTCTAACTTGTCGCCGTTTTCCAGGCTGACCTGTGCCCAATTCGCGCGCGGAACAATGTCGCCGTTGCGTTCGATGGCGACGCGGTCGGCCTTCAATTGCAGAAGTTTGATGAGATGGGGAAGCTTTGGGTCCGCGTCCAATTCAGGAAATTCACGATCGCGTCCATTGATCGTGAGTTTCATTGGATCGCGCGCTTCATTCGGAGAAACCGTTTCATTCGGCTGGGAATGTCCTTGTACTTCCGGGCTCAAATCACCTGGATGATGACAAGGGTAGCACGGCATTCGGCTTCGATTGTGAGCTGCGATCGTCTCCGCGATGAGATTTCCGGCCCTGGTCCCGATTGGAATTGCGATGGAACAGAGCCTTCCAAAACCGCAGCACTCTCGGCTCCTGGATGGACGCAGACTGCAAAATCTGCCATCGCATGGAGGCTAGAATCTGAATCGCATCGCTGCTGGACCCGCCAACGTTGATGAGTTCGTCCTCATCGCCTTCATACAGGTAGCAATCGTTCAGATAGTCCACGGCATGACCGATCGCCTCCAGCGCTCGTCCCTGTTCCCGCGTCAAGATTCTCCGCAGATTGCGCGTCTTCGACGCTTCTGCCAATGTCTTCGGCACATAGGCAATGGGCGCGATATCGCGCACCCCAGGCCTGGACCGAAAAAGCTGGCCTTCTACGGCGGTTAGGACCTCGACTGTACGCTCCATCTCCGGAACACATTTTGCATCGGCCACCGGATTCGCTTCGATACTGGGATGAGTCGCCATGGGGGGAAACCTCTCTCCCACAATTTTGGCGTTTTCAGCGTCGCAGCAGAGAGGGAAAACACGAGGCTGCGCGTCGCTCGCGTCAAAACGGAACAACGTTCCAAAACGGAAATTAGAATGATTACCGAAGTTTTTCTCGTGCCGCTGCGCCTAGGACCCAGCGTGCCATCTGCGCGTTACACTACCGGCAAGCTTGGCTCGCAATCGCATTGCCGTTCTTCGCTTGCATCGCCCACCCCCGCAAGCGAACATTCATTTCATAAAACTCCGCGATCCTGCGAGCCCGCCGCGGCTTGACACTCCCGCGATTCAACCTTAAAGTCGAGCTAGAGGCGGCGACGGAGTATTGTTGTGCGCCTGGACTGCGTCCCTCATGCAAACTCCCAATTATTTCTGGAATTACGTGCCGTTATTGCTCCAGATCCTGGCCGCCGTAGGGTTGTCCAGCTTCATCGTCCTGGCTTCCTGGCTCATCGGGCACCGCCGGCCTGGGAAAGTAAAACTGTCTACCTATGAGTGCGGCATTGTTCCTCAGGGCGACGCCCGCGGACGCTTCTCTGTGCGTTTCTACATGGTGGCGATGCTCTTTATTCTCTTCGATGTAGAAGCTGTTTTCATGTTTCCCTGGGCGGTCATTTATCGCAAGCTGCCGGCCATTACCGGCTCACACTTCTTTGGCTTCTGGGAAATGCTGGTGTACATCGGCTTCGTCCTGGTGGGCTACTTTTACATCTGGAAAAAGGGCATTCTCGAATGGTCCAAAGACCAGGCAGACCTGTAGAACAAATTTTCTACAGGGGTATGGGAAGTTGACAGTCTCCGTGCGGGTTTTCGTTAAGAAAAACCGCTGATCGTTTCAACTGCGTGGCCACAGCAAAGGAATCCGCTCCAAGGCATGGGATTTGTGACTGATACCGGCGAAAATAAGGATGCTGTCCTCTCAACCCATGCCGATCATCCGGCCATCGCGGCGCTTACCAGGCAATTGCCTGGCGCCATCCAGAACGCAAAGTTTGATCGCGGGGAATTGACCCTGACCATTGCTCGAGAAAAAATTATCGCTGCCTGCCAGACGGTGCAGGCTGCTGGATTCAACTTTCTCGCCGATGTCACCTGCGTCGACTGGTATCCGAATCAACCCCGCTTCCAGATCGTCTACCATCTTCTGTCGCACACGCTGAAGCAGCGCATCCGGTTCTCCGTCTTGGTCGACGAAAGCGATCCCTCCGTCGACAGCATCACGCCCGTGTGGCCTGCCGCGAATTTCTCCGAGCGCGAGATTTTCGATCTGTTTGGCGTCCGTTTCGGCGGCCATCCCAATCTGCGACGCATTCTTCTGCCAGACGATTTTCAAGGTAACCCGCTCCGCAAGGACTTTCCGGTGGAGGGCTATCGCTAATGGGAAACCTGCTCACCGCTCCCACCGTCGTCGACTCCAACGAAGACCGCACCATGATTTTGAACATGGGCCCGCAGCATCCGTCCACGCACGGTGTTCTGCGTCTGGTGTTGGAAATTGACGGTGAAGTGGTGGTTCGCGTCGCCCCGGACATCGGATTTCTGCACACCGGCATTGAGAAGACCTGCGAAGCAAAGTTCTATCAACAGGTGGTGCCACTCACTGACCGCATCGATTACCTCAGCCCGATGCATAACAATCTCTGCTACTGCCTGGCGGTTGAAAAATTGCTGCAGCTGGAGATCCCAGAGCGTGCGCAGTGGTTGCGTGTGCTGTTGAGTGAACTGACACGGCTCAATTCGCATCTTGTCTGGCTTGGCACCCACGCCATGGACATTGGCGCGCTGACCGTGTTCCTTTACTGTTTTCGCGAACGTGAACAGATTCTGCGCCTCTTTGACGACCTCTCCGGCCAGCGCATGATGACCTCCTACTTCCGCATTGGCGGAGTCGCGCTGGAACCTCCGCTCGACTTTTATGACCGGACTCGCGCTTTTTTGAAAACCTTGCCGGAAAAAATCGACGAGTACGAGAACCTTCTCACTGGGAATCGAATTTTCATCAACCGCACCAAAGGCGTCGGACTGCTCAGCGCGGAAGATGCCATTTCCCTGGGAGTGACCGGGCCGCCGTTGCGCTCCAGCGGTGTCGATTGGGACCTGCGCCGCGACATGCCCTATTCCAGCTACGAGAAATTTCAGTTCAAAGTGCCTGTCTCGACCGACTGCGATGTATGGGCTCGCTATGTGCTGCGCGTTCAGGAGATGCGCGAGTCGATCAAGATTGCGATACAGGCACTGGATGGGCTACCGGAGGGCCGCATAACTGCCGATGCGCCAAAGATCGTTCTGCCGGATCGCGAAGCGATGAAGACCCAGATGGAGGCGTTGATCCATCACTTCAAGATCGTCACCGAAGGTTTTGCCGTTCCTGCCGGCGAGGTATATCAGGCCATTGAATCCTCTCGCGGCGAGATGGGCTACTACGTCGTCAGCGACGGTACCGCCAAGCCGTATCGAGTGCATATGCGCAACCCCACCTTCGCCACCTTACAGGCCATCGAAAAAATGTGCGTGGGCAGATTGATCGCCGACGTAGTCGCCGCCATTGGTTCCATTGATATCGTTCTCGGGGAGATTGACCGATGAGCGCGACTGCCGAGGTTTCCATGGAATCGCCCGCTTCGTCGCATTTGGCAGCCGAGCTGTGGATTTCGTTCACTTCCCTGCTGCGCTCGCATGTGGCCATGCATTCCATTGCTGCGCCCGGTCATCCATTGCGCATCCATTCCAACTCTAATGCTCGGCTGGACGTGCTTGGCCCTGTCGGCAAGCTCAGCATTGTTGGACCGAATGCTTTCGGCATCGGCGCCACTGAGTTTCGTCCGGAAAACGGGGAGCTAGGCGACGAATACGCGACATTTTTCTTTACAGAAGACGGCTTGGTTCGCCTGGAAGGCTTGGAACCCGCCCTGGAAGTAGAAGCGGCCGTCGAGTATTTGCTGCGCAAGGTGCAAGCATGAGCCTGACGACGATCGTCGAGAATCCCAAACCCGGCAGCACAATTTTTTCTCCTGAGCTGGCCGCGCGTTTTGACAAGCTTGTCACACTCTACCCCCGTCGCCGATCTGCGCTGATTCCCATGTTGCTCTACGCGCAGGATGAAATTGGCTATGTATCGGATGCCGCCATCGCGGAGATTGGTCAGCGGCTGGATATCACCGTGTTGGACGTTCGCAACGTTCTCACCTACTACTCCATGCTGCGCACCAAGCCAATTGGAAAATACAACGTGCAGGTCTGCACCAATATCAGTTGCATGTTGCGCGGTGGCCACGAACTCTTTCAGCATTGCAAACAACGCCTCGGCATCGGCCACAAGCAGACCACGCCGGACGGTATGTTTTCGCTGGAAGAAGTCGAATGCATTGGAGCCTGTAGCTGGGCGCCTGCTGTACAGGTCAACTATGACTTTCATGAGGAATTGACGCCCGAAGCCATGGACGCCGTGCTGGACCAATATCGAAGCAAGGCCGGTCAATAAATGCCCAGACTCGTTTCCCATCCCGAAGAAGTCAAGGTTGTCAGCAGCCGGTTTGGTCAGGGCGCGACCGACATCGACCGCTATATCGAACTGGACGGATACAAGGCAGTGCGTCAGGCTATCGAACAGGGGCCGGACTGGATCATCGCGCAGATGAAAGCCTCCAATCTGCGTGGCCGCGGCGGGGCGGGCTTCCCGACCGGAATGAAGTGGTCCTTCGTTCCCAAGCAATCGGAAAAGCCGAAATATGTTTTGGTAAATGGCGATGAAAGCGAACCCGGCACCTGCAAAGATCATCTGATCTTTTTGCACGATCCGCATTCCGTAATCGAGGGCACCATCATTGCAGGCCTCGCCATCGGAGCCAAACTGGGCTTCATCTATTTGCGCGGCGAGTATCGCTACCTGCTTACCATCATGGAAAAGGCGATCGCCGATGCCTACGCCAAAGGGTTCCTGGGCAAAGGCATCTTCGGTTCCAGTCTCGATTTTGATATCGTCTCCCAGACCGGAGCGGGAGCCTATGAAGTCGGCGAAGAGTCCGCGCTCATGGAGTCGCTGGAAGGCAAGCGTGGCATCCCGCGCATCAAGCCTCCGTTTCCAGCAGTGGTTGGCCTCTACGGCGGACCCACGGTCATCAACAACGCAGAGACGATCGCCTCCGTTCCGCACATTCTGAACATGGGTCCGGAAGCCTATGCCAATCTCGGATCGGCCCGCAATGGTGGTACCCGCCTGTTCTGCATCAGCGGCCACGCGGAGCGCAACGGCGTCTACGAGCTGCCGATGGGCTACAACCTGAAGAAGATGATTTACGAAGTTGCCGGTGGCATTCGCGGCGGTCGCCAATTGAAGGCTGTTGTCCCCGGCGGTTCTTCCACGCCGGTTCTGTTGGCCAGTGAAATTGATATCGGCATGGATTTCGATCAGGTCGGCAAAGCGGGCAGCATGTTAGGTTCCGGCGGAGTTGTGGTGCTGGATGACACCGTCTGCATGGTGGAGTTTGCTCTGCGCACCATTCAGTTCTACCAGCATGAAAGCTGTGGCTGGTGCATTCCCTGCCGCGAGGGCACGGACTGGCTGAAGAAGACGCTGACGCGTTTTCATGCCGGCGGCGGCGAAGCCAGGGACATCGACCAGATTCGCTATCTGTCGGAAAACATGCTGGGTCGAACCTTCTGCCCCCTGGGTGATGCGGCGGCTATGCCGACTATTGCTTTCATCAAAAAATTTCGGCACGAATTTGAAGACCACTTAGACGGCAAACCCTGCCCATACGGAAAGCATTCCGGAATCAACGCGGCGACCCCGGAATTGGTTGCCGTTTCGTAACCTGCAACACTGCAAGCGAGAGAGCAACGAATGGCTGATGTAACACTCACGGTCGACGGCAAAACAATCACGGCTCCTGCGGGCACGCTGCTGATTGAGGCTTGCCGCAAGGTCGGAATCGAAATCCCTGCCTTCTGTTATTACCCCGGCCTGTCGTTGCAGGCGGCTTGCCGCATGTGCCTGGTACGCATTGAGAAAATGCCGAAGCTGCAGACCGCCTGCACCACTCCGGTCGCCGAGGGCATGATCGTTGCAACCGAAACTGACGAGATCAAGCAGGCGCGCAAGAGCATGTTAGAACTGGTGCTCGCGAACCATCCGCTCGACTGCCCGGTGTGCGACGCTGGCGGTGAGTGCGAACTGCAGGACATGACCTTCAAGTACGGAGCGGGCGGCTCACAGTTCGTCGAAATCAAGAACCATCGCGATGAGCAGCAGTGGTCCCCGGTCGTCTTCTTTGATCGTCCGCGCTGCATTCTCTGCTATCGCTGCGTTCGCGTCTGTAATGAAGGGATGGATGTCGCAGCGCTCGGCATTCAGCAGCGCAACTCCGGCTCCGTGATCGCGCCCAATGATCAGACCCAGTTGGATTGCGAACAGTGCGGCATGTGCATCGACATTTGCCCCGTCGGCGCGCTTACCTCCGACACCTATCGCTATAAAACCCGGCCGTGGGAGATGACGCACATTGGCACCATCTGCACGCATTGCGGCGATGGCTGCAAAACAACACTGGGCGTTCGCCGCAGCGACGACGGTATGCAGATTGTTCGCGGCGACAATCGCGACAAGAGCGGATTGAATGGTGAATTTCTCTGTGTCAAGGGCCGTTACGCGTTTGATTTCGCGAACAGTTCAGAACGACTGACGCAGCCGCTGGTGCGTCAGCAAGACGGTCAATTTGCCGCGGTAAGCTGGGAAGACGCGATCAAAGTGGTTGCACAGCGGTTTCGTGCCGCACGCGACGAACGTGGTGGCTCCAGCATCGGCGTGATCGGCTCGACGCGAGTCACTAATGAAGAAGCCTACCTTTTGCAGAAGGTTGCGCGCAGCGCCTTTGGCACAAATAACATCGACCATCATCGCACCACGGATTATGTCTCTTTCGTCCGCGCAATGGCTGGCCAGAAACATCGCCTGGCAAGCATCGCCGATACCGCTTCCGCTCCGGCTATTTTTGTTCTTGGAAACGATCCGACGGAGCAGCATCCTTTGCTCGCCTGGAACTTGCGCACCAATGTTCGGCACAACAACGCCCGCATCTATCTTGCGAATCATCGCAACATAAAGTTGCGAAATCAGGCGAAATCATTCGTTCAAATTTCCGCGGATGGATATGGAGACTTTGCCCGTTTCCTTGGCGGAGAAGAAAATTCCGCATTCGGCGATGAAGCGAAAGCCCTGAGAGATGCTCTCCGCAACGAACCAAATTTACTAATTATCTTTGGCTCAGAGCTGCGTGGTGCAGCGATCGATGCGTTGGTGAAGTTCGGACTTTTCCTGCCCGACACGAAGTTTGCTTGCCTGGGCGATTATGCGAACTCGCGCGGCGCAGCTGACATGGGACTTTACCCTGATCTGCTTCCGGGCTATCAAGCCATTGAGGGGGATAGCGGCATACGCGCTGAGTATGGCGTGCGTCTTCCTCAGCAGCCGGGGCTGGATATTCTGCAGATGTTCGAAGCAGCTGCCCGGAATGAACTGGCCGCTCTATATGTAGTCGGAGACGACCCAGTGGAGCGACTCGGCGTCTCTGCTGATACTTTGCGCAATACATTCCTCGTTGTCCAGGACATGTTTATGACGGCGACGGCAAAGTTGGCCGACGTGGTGTTGCCGACAGCGGCCCTGTATGAAAAGGCTGGTACCGTCACCAATACCTTCGGCGATTTGCAACTGGTCAAAAAAGCTGCGGACCGCGCAGGCGTTCGCACCGATCTGGAACTGATCGTTCGCATTGCAGACACCATGGGAGAAGATGTGCACACGCTTGTACCCTTTGGCAAAGGCGTCCGCGCAGACATGGGGCAGTCTCGAGGAGCGCAATCTGGCGAAGCCGACCGGCACGGAATCTGGCTGGCGGCACACAACCTTGAACCCAAGCTGAGCCCATTCGATCCGAATGCATTGCTGGATGAAATTCAGCGGCTGGTTCCCGGATACGACTTTGATCGAATTGATCTTCTTAGTGGCATCAGCCAGCACATTGAGCCTGACGGCAGCGGTCTCGTGAAAACCCGGCAGTTTGCAAATCGGCCGGATGGTGTCATGCCTTCCGGTGACAGGCTATTTACCTCTGGTACGCTGGGCCATTACAGCGAGAAACTGAATGAAGTAGAAGTGTTCCAGGCGAAGAAAAGTATGGTTGCAGCGGACTGATATTGGAGCGGTCTTGCGGATGAAAAGGGTGTCGCGCCGGAGTTGCGTGCACCTGGTCAGTCGAGACTCGAAGTAGAAATGATACGAACGTGAATATTCTGATCTTTGTTCTCTTAAGTCTGCTGAAAGTCGCCGTGGTGACCGTCATCTTCTTGATGGCGGTGGCCTATACGGTGCTGCTGGAGCGGAAACTGGTGGGTCGCATCCAGAATCGCTGGGGCCCTTCCCGCGTAGGCCCCTTCGGGCTACTGCAGCCAATGGCGGATGGACTGAAGCTTTTCTTGAAAGAAGATCTGATGCCCACCGCGGTCTACCGCCCGCTGTTTATTCTGGCGCCAATTATCGCGCTCTCGTGCGCGTTAATCTCGATTGGCGTGATCCCATTCGGCGAAAATATTCGCTGGCATGGCGTAGACATGTTTCAGATCGCCGACATAAACATCGGCTTGCTGGTGATTCTCGGCGTCACTTCCGTCGGTATCTACGGGGTCGCGCTCTCCGGCTGGTCGTCGAACAATAAATACTCCCTGCTTGGCTCGCTGCGCTCCTCGGCGCAAATGGTCAGCTATGAGCTTGCCCTCGGCCTGTCTGTGCTTGGAGTCGTACTGCGCACCGGATCGCTGCGCCTGCGCGACATCGTAAACATCCAAAATACGCATGGCATCCTGTCATGGAATATTTTCGGTGGAGTACAGATCGTCGCATTTTTCATCTATTTATGCGCTGCATTTGCTGAGACCAACCGCACGCCCTTTGACCTGCCGGAAGCTGAAAGCGAGTTGACCGCCGGATACCATACCGAATACAGCTCGATGAAATTCGCCATGTTTTTTATGGCGGAGTACGCCAACATGATCACCGTCGGCTGCGTGGCCACGGTGCTCTTTTTAGGAGGATGGTCGAGCCCCTTCGGGAATCTGATTCCGGCCTTTGGCGGCCCCGTCGTGCAGGCGTTGCTTCCGGTCTTCTGGTTTGTTCTTAAAGTATTTAGTTTCCTGTTTCTTTACGTCTGGGTGCGCGGAACATTGCCGCGTTTCCGTTATGACCAACTGATGGGATTTGGCTGGAAGTTTCTCTTGCCGATTGCCATTCTGAACGTGATGGCAACCAGTCTGGTGCTGGCATTCCATGGCTAACCACTCGAAAGCACCCGCTGCAATTGGATCACGATGAATCTAGCGATTTTCATCTTCTTCGGACTTTTGTGCCTGGGCGGCGCGTTGAATCTGCTGCTGCAGCGGCACCCGATCAACAGTGCGCTGTCGCTGATCGTAGTCATGTCTTCGCTCGCCGTGCTCTACCTGTTGCTGGGAGCAGAGTTTCTGGCGCTGGCGCAAATCATCGTCTATTCCGGCGCCATTATGGTGCTGTTCGTTTTCGTCATCATGCTGCTGAACGCCGGCGAAGAGGAGCGCACCCACGGCAGCCGGGCCGCATATCTGGCCGGAATTCCTGGCGTCTTGGCATTATTCGCGGTGCTGGCCTGCACATTTTTCACGCTGCGCTTGAGCTTCGGAGGAACAAGACTGGGCGCGTATCTTGTCACGACCAGCGACCTGAGCCGAGTGTTGTTCCGCAATCTCCTGCTACCGTTTGAGGTCACGTCGGTCTTGATTCTGGTCGCGATCCTGGGCGCTGTTGTGCTGGCGCGGAAGGAGCATTGACATGACCGTTCCGATTGCCTGGTACCTGATTCTAAGCGCTGCATTGTTTTCGATTGGAGTCTGTGGATTCCTGATCAAGCGCAACATCATCACTATTTTCATGTCGATTGAGCTGATGCTGAATGCCGTCAATCTGGCATTTGTCGCATTCGCTAACCATTGGCATCAGGTAAGCGGCCAGATTTTCGTGTTCTTCGTCATGGTCGTCGCTGCTGCGGAAGCTGCTGTCGGGCTAGCCATTATTATCTCGCTGTTCCGCTCGCGGAATACGTTGAACGTCGACCAGATTGATTTGATGAAACTATGACACCTTCTTTGTATCTTTGGCTGCTGCCGCTGTTCCCACTGGCAGGCTTTGCGATCAACGGGACCCTGGGGAGACATCTGCCCAAAGCGCTCGTGTCGCTGGTCGCGCTTTTATTCCCTGCTGCTGCGTTTGTACAGGTGCTGTGGATTATTGCGCGCGTGCATCAAGGATTGGCGCTGCCCTATCTCGAAAGTTTTTCAACACCCTGGATTGCGGTCACAGGCTTTCACGCCAACTTCTCCTTTCTACTGGATCAACTGACGCTCATTATGCTGCTCGTCGTCACCGGCGTGGGCCTGCTCATTCATCTCTACTCCGTTGGCTACATGGCAGCGGAGGAGGGCTACTGGCGGTTCTTCAGCTACATGAATTTGTTTTTGTTCTTCATGCTGACGCTGGTGCTGGCAGCGAATTTCCTGCTGATGTTTGTCGGCTGGGAAGGCGTGGGCCTGGTCTCCTATTTACTGATCGGCTTTTACTACACGAAGGATTCCGCGGCGAATGCCGGTAAGAAGGCATTCATCGTCAATCGAATTGGCGATTTCGGCTTTCTTCTGGCCATGTTTCTGCTCATCGCGCACTTCGGCACACTCAGCTTCAGTGCTGTGTTTTCAAGCCATCGCGGCTCATCCTGAAATGCAAGGCGGCTTTGTCACGGCCATTGCATTGCTGCTGATTCTGGGCGCAACCGGCAAGTCCGCGCAGATTCCGCTTTACGTATGGTTGCCCGATGCGATGGAAGGTCCGACACCGGTCTCCGCGTTGATTCACGCTGCCACCATGGTCACGGCGGGCGTCTACATGCTGGCACGCGCCCACGTGCTGTTCGATCGCTCCCCACTGGCGCTGATGGTTGTAGCAATCATCGGCGCGGCGACAGCTTTTTTTGCGGCCACAATCGGCATCCTGCAGACGGACATCAAGCGCGTCCTGGCCTACTCTACAATTTCGCAGCTCGGCTATATGTTTCTGGCCTGCGGAGTGGCCGCATACTCGATGGGAATTTTTCATCTCGTCACCCACGCCTTCTTTAAGGCGTTGCTGTTCCTTGCTGCAGGCAGCGTGATCCACGCGCTGGGTGGCGAACAGGATATGCGGAAGATGGGCGGCCTGCGCAAGAAACTGCCCGTCACGTTCTGGACCATGACAGCCGCCGTCTTCGCCATCAGCGGACTGTTTCCATTTGCCGGATTCTTCAGTAAAGATGCGATTCTGGCAGCTGACTACATCACACCGCACGATGGGAAACTTCTGTGGGCAGTTAGTTTGATCACGGCGGGACTGACATCGTTCTATATGTTCCGACTTTGGTACATGACATTTTTCGGCACAGCGCGATATGACGAGGCAAACGTCGGCCACGGCGAACACGATTCCCACGGAGTACATGAAAGCCCGTGGACGATGTTACTCCCGCTGGTAATTCTCGGATTTCTTTCCTTTGCTGGAGGATGGATCGGCTGGCCCCTTGCGCTGGGCGGGCACGACTGGATCGCTCATTTCCTCGATCCCGTGTTTGTCAGAACTGGCAATGTCGCTCCAACCACCGTTGCAACAGCCGCTGACGTTCAATTGGACAGGATTCTTGCTGCCGTCTCGATGCTAACCGCGCTGCTGGGATGGTTTTTTGCCGATTTGATGTACCGGCGCAAACCGCAGCTGGCCGACAGCGCGGAGCAGAAGACAAAGCCGCTGTATACGCTGATCTGGAATAAATATTGGGTCGATGAGATTTACGCAACCTTGATTGTCTGGCCAATCCTGGCGCTCTCAAGAAATCTTTTGGGACGTGGCATTGAAACAGGCGTAATCGATGGCGCGAACACGGCAATAACGGCTGGCGCGCGCGACGCAAGTTCGGGAATTCGCCGGATGCAATCGGGAAATATTCGTTCCTATGCAGGCTGGCTTGCCGCGGGTGCGGCGGCCGTGTTGGTTGTAGTGCTCTACCTGGCGCATTTGTACTAAAGAGGAAGGACTTTCAAGTTGAACGCAAGCATTCTTACATGGCTCACCTTCCTGCCCGCGGCTGGCGCGGTGGTGGTGCTGTTGTTGCCGAGGCGCGGGCGCGCTCCTCAGGTATTTTCTTTGCTGCTGACGCTGTTTCTCTTTGTTCTGGCGCTGCATCTTCCCGCGCACTTCAATTATCACCAGCAGCAGGGATTCCAGTTTGAGCTGGATCTTCCATGGATCAGCAATCCTGCCATCCATTACCACGTAGGCGTGGATGGGCTGTCCATGTGGCTGGTGGTACTGGTTTCGTTTCTGGCTCCGCTCGGCGTGTTGATCTCCTGGCGAGCGATTCAAGATCGTACGCGCGAATTTTATGCATTGTTGCTGCTCCAACAGACGGCGATGTATGGCGTATTTATCGCGCTCGATCTGATCTTGTATTACGCATTCTGGGAGTTATCGATTGTCCCGCTGGCGTTGCTGATCGGCATGTATGGGCGTAAGAATGGGCGTGGCGCAGCCATCAAATTCTTCCTCTACGCATTCATTCCCTCCGCGCTGCTGCTGGTTGGAATGCTGTGGCTGTATGGCCAAACAGGGACCTTCGACCTGGTGCAGTTGCAGCAGCAACTTCATGGCTGGAGCACAGGCCCGCACGCGACAGGTCTATGGCTGACATCGCTGGCATTTTTGCTGGCCTTCGCCGTCAAAGTGCCCGTGTTTCCACTGCACGGCTGGCTGCGCGATGGCATCAGCGAAGCGCCGACAGCAGTCGCGATGATACTCGCCGGCAAGCTGGGCCTCTATTCCCTGCTGCGCTGGCATGTCGGGCTGTTCCCCACGCAGGCTGCGCACATTGCGCCGCTCATGGTGGCGCTGGGAGCTATCGGCATTCTGTACGGAGCGTTGATGGCCTTAGTGCAGACGGATTTGAAGCGACTGGCAGCCTACGCCACGCTTAGCGCGGTTAGCTTCATTGTGCTGGGCATCTATGCCTTTACCGCAGCCAGTATGGATGGAGCCGCGTATCAAATTCTGAACGAAAGCATTTCTGCCAGCGCTTTCTTTATGCTGCTGGGCATCCTGTATGAGCGTTACGCAACGTACGACATGGGCAAGCTGGGCGGCATCGCGACCAAGATGCCTGGGCTGGCAGTCTTATTCGTTATCACCACGCTCTCGTTGATCGGGCTGCCGTCTCTGAATGTGTTTGTCGGCGAATTTCTCATCCTGAGCGGAAGCTTCCAGACCCATCCCGGCATCGCTGCAGCGGCTACGGTCGGCGTGATTCTCTCCGCCTCCTACATGTTGTGGATGGTGCAGCGTGTGTTCTACGGCCAGCCTTCGACCGGTGTTGCGGCTTTGTCATCCGCCGATGTGAACTGGCGTGAACGCGCAGCCGTGTGGCCGACCATTGCCCTGATGATTGCAATGGGCGTGGCTTCCACTTTCTGGATGCATGCGATTGATCTTTCCGTACCGGGCATGGCTCCGGCGAAGGTTTCCCTTGGAACGACAGCCGACACCACGGTAGCCTCAACCAATGGAACAACGCCAGGAACGACGCGAGGCATGAATCAATGAATGCCCCGATGAATGCCTCCATGATCGCCGTCTCTCCCGCGCTGCGGATTCTGCCGGAAATCCTGCTCACCTTGACCGGCGTGCTGGTCATGCTGATTGAGCCTGTCTTGAAGCCGCAAACCAGCCGCAAACCGCTCGGCATCGTGGCCATTCTTGGCACGCTTGCTGCTCTCGCTGCCAGCCTCTATCAGTTGCGCCTCCCCGCGGGAACGGCATTTTTTGGCACCGTGCAATCGGACGCATTCAGTGTCTTTTTTCATCTGGTGATTGGCGGCATCGTTCTGGTGACGCTGCTGATCTCACTTGATTATTTCGAGGGACACACCAGCTATGTCGGCGAGTTCTACGCGCTCATCCTTTTTGGCGCGACCGGCATGATGTTCATGACCTGCTCGGTGGAACTGCTGATGGTCTTCATCAGCCTGGAGATTTCTTCCATCTCTACCTACATTCTGGCCGGGTATCGTAAACGCAGCGCGACCAGCCCCGAAGCCTCCATCAAATACTTTTTGCTGGGCTCGTTTGCAACTGCATTTTTTCTCTATGGCATCGCGCTCTGCTTTGGCGCGACCGGCTCGACCAACATCTACGATATTGCCAAAGGCGTCGCCGGCGGAGCATCACCGCTGCTGCTGACGGTCGCATTCGGCATGATGCTGATCGGCCTCGGCTTCAAGGTTTCGCTGGCTCCGTTTCATGTGTGGACGCCAGATGTATATGAGGGCGCGCCCGCGCCGGTGGTCGGCCTCATGTCCACTGCGCCGAAAGCGGCCGCATTCGCGGTGCTGCTCCGCATTACCTATGGCGCGTACGGAACAGCGACGCATATCTGGATGCCGTTAATTTGGATCCTGGCCGTGCTGTCGATGACGATCGGCAACCTGGGTGCGCTCACCCAGCGCAACGTAAAGCGGATGCTGGCGTATTCTTCCATCGCGCACGCAGGGTATCTGCTGGTCGCATTCACCGCGCTCGCTCCCATGGGAATCGCTTCCGCGAGTTTTTATACAGCAGCCTATGCGGCGATGAACGTGGGCGCATTCGGCATCATCAGCTATCTCTCTGGCTTCAACGAAGCCCGCACCAATCTCAGCGACTATGCTGGGGTGGCTCGACGTCATCCTGTAGCCGCAGCAGCATTCGCCGTCTTCCTGATTTCGCTGATTGGAATTCCCTTCACCGCTGGCTTCTTCGGCAAGTTCTACGTTTTTACCGCCGCCGTGAATTCCGGCAACGCATGGCTGGCTGTCCTGGGCCTGCTCAACAGCGGAGTGGCAGCGTTTTATTACCTGCGGCTGCTGGGCCAGATGTATATGGTGCCGGAAGAACCAGCCCGTGAGCCGGACACGGCGCATGCCCGGCCAGCATTTGTATTGGGAATGGCGATCCTGGTGCTGGCGGTATTTGTGCTGGGAATCTTCCCCAGCCGCACACTGCGACTCGCTCGCGCCGCCGCCGCAACGTTTGCCGCGCAACAGACCGCTGTCGGCTCTTCACTTGGCGTGGCTCTGATGCAGCGAATGTAGCTGTTGTGCGTAACCAGATTTCTCCACCAAAAAGTGCAGCAAACACAAACGGCCTCCCTGGCAGGAGGCTGTTTGCGTTGAACTTGAATTCGCTTACTTTACCTTGATGAAGATGATGGCAAACGTGAACAACGCCAGGGACTCAATAAAGGCAAGGCCGAGCACGAGGAACAGGAAAATTGCCGGACGTGCTCCCGGATTCCGAGCGATCGCCAGTGAAGAAGACCCCACCGCATAACCCTCGCCCAGACCGCAAAGTCCGGAGGCAATCGCCATGGAGATGCCGGCGGCAATCGCCACCATGCTGGCATGGGACGAGTCGCCGCCACTGGCTTGTGCGAACGCTGGAACGGCCAGGCAAAGCACCGATAGCGCCATAAATACTTTTTGCATGGTACGCATGTGTGTAACTCCGATAGTTTCTTAAGATCTCCCGCGAGTGGAAAGTAGACGCTCACCTGCTGCGTCCCCTGACCCGCATCCCGGGGTTGGTGCCGCTGGAGCAAAGGCGATCTCCAGCAAAACTGAAATATTAGTGCTCGTGTGCAATCGCCTGTCCAATGTAGATGGAGGCGAGCATCATGAAAACATAGGCCTGAATCAGCGAAACGCCGAGATGCAATCCGATAAATACGACTGGGAATACGAGTGGAAACAACATAAAAGAAATGAGAATCAACAGATCGCTCGCGAACATGTTGGCAAACAGACGAACCGTGAGCGAAAGAACGCGGGCGAGATGGGAAATCGGCTCGATCAGCGATCATCAGCGGCGCAAGCCACCACACGGGCCCAACAAATTGCTTGATGTATTTAGCTTTGTTTTCTTTCAATCCCTGCCAGTGGTAGTAGGCAAAGGTCACCAATGCCAGCCCCAACGGGACCACAGCAGCCGGCCGTAGGCGTTTCGACGTCCGGTATCAGACCCAGCAGATTGTTTACCAGCACAAACAGAACCAGCGCGGTCAGAAACGGCAGATAGACCGTGTACTTATGGCCGATGATCGGCTCGGTCTGGCTGGTGACAAATTCTTCCGCCATCTCCGCCAGTCGTTGCGGCACGCTTGGTTTTTCTACATTAAGCGTCAGCCGAACCATAATGAAGAAAACCAGGAGCAGCAAAACCGCGATCAGCTCCATGGTGAACACGCCGGTGATGGGCGCAGCCGGGTTAAGCGGCGGCAGGCCGATCCAGTTCAGCAGAGTCGTCACCGGACCTGCCAGCAACTGGTTCAGAATGTGGGCAAGGAAGTGTTGAAGGGGCATCGTTCGTATTTTCTTTCAAGGTCCTTTAAGCTTTGGTTCATCCCGACAGCGTTCGGCGGTTCAGCTGTATCATCCCGTCCGCACCACCAGGCGGATGGATTCCACCGACAGGGCCACCAGAGATACAGCTAGCCCAGCCAGCAATGCATAAATTGAGCCATGCAAACTGTTTAGACTAGCATATAAGAGCACGCCTGCGACTGCCAAACGCAGGAAAAACATGATCAGAACACGGCCCATCGGAACCGGGGTCCGGCCCTCTTCCATGCGGGACATCATGGCGGAAAGCAGCTGCAGCCACTCCACCAGACCGGTGGCAGAAATTGCGACGCCAATCACGAACGTCAGCCATGTTCGCCAACCCAACCAGGCCCACAAAATTGGCGTTGCCACCAGAACGACGGCACCGGCAAGGATCAGCGCGCGGCGTAGCGTCCGACGAATGTCATCTTCCGTGAACTGAATAAAAGGCTTAGGCTGCGCGGGCGCAACTTTGTCAGGCGGATTTGTTTCGCCCGTGGGAACTGCGGTGCTGGATTCATTGGTCATTTGTTTTCGTCGCTGCGATTGACCTGGTTTGCTATCCGAATCACCTGGATAAATCCTGCTGCAATACCCAGCCCTAGGCCCAGTATCGCGATCCAGGATTGGTGAAGCTTATGGTCAAGGAAATCTCCCAACGCCCAGCCAATAACGCAGGAAAGCGGCAGCACAAGAGCAATCTGCAGCATGGTCTCGGCCTGCATCAACTCTCGTAGCGCGGTCTTGCGGTCATTTTGCGGATTGTCTGGCGTCGGCATAATGTTCTCCGGAATCGTCTTCCCGTTGCGACGATCCCTTGCCAAGCCTACAACAACCGCGAGCGAAGACAAAAAATGATCTGCCGCAGTCTGATTTCGGCGAAGAAGAAGCCGGTTTAGCCCTGCTTCAGGCTTTCTTTCCTGGAATCTCAGCGCGAAGCTTCGCCATGCGCGCGAACAGATCCTGCTGCAATGCGGCATGCTGCGGATTGCCGTAAAGATTTTGTGTTTCTCCCGGATCGTCGACAAGGTCGTATAGCTCAAACTCCTGCGGCTCCAGGTAATAGTGGATCAGCTTGTAACGCTCCGTCCGGATGCCGCGATTGGGTCGCACATTTTCCCAGCCTGGATATTCATAGTATTCGTACAGCCATTCTTTCCGCCACGGAGTTTTTTCTCCAGCAGCGAGGCCAACGAGACTCTTCCCCGGCATATGTTCGGGTGCAGGAACCCCGGCCAGATCCAGCAGCGTCGGGGCAATATCGACATTCAGAACCATCTCCTGCCGCACGCCGCCCGCCGGAATTTTCCTTGGATAGCGGATCATCATGGGCACGCGAATGGAGGGCTCATGCATCAACCGCTTGTCGAACAGACGCCATTCTCCCAGAAAATATCCGTGGTCAGAGGTAAAGAAGACGGCGGTGTCATCCATCTGATTCGTTTTCTCTAACTGCTGAAACAACCTCCCGATGTTTTCATCCACGGCAACCAGGCCCGCGTAGTAATCCTTCACCAGCTCTTCCAGGCTGCGAGCGTCGTCGTCAAGGTTGCTCTGCGTACCAATCTTGTTACTCGCATTGGCAAAGCAGCGAGGCTTGCCGGGATAGCCTTTCATATCGTCATCAAAGGTCGCCGGCTTGGGGATGGACACTCCGTTGTACAAATCCAGGTGACGCCGCGCCCGATAAAACGGAGCGTGCGGAGTTTGATACCAGACCAGCAGGCAGATAGGTTTCTCGTGCGGCTCATTCAGCCACGCCAGAGCTTTGTCCGTCACCAGATCGTCGGCATATTTATTTTTGTACGTCACTGGCTCTCCGATGACGCCCTTGCGGCCTTCTCGAAAGGTCGGAAAGTAATAGTTGGTGACCGCTGCATTGAAGCCGAAGTAATAGTCCCAGTAGCGCTCGCGAACTCCGTTCTTCACATGCACTTTGCCGACGATGGCAACCTCATACCCGGCTTGGTGCAGAATGTCGGTGAACAGTGGAATGTCAGCTGGCAACGGCTCGTCCTGATGTTTATTGTTGGGATTGCCGAGCGCGCCGGTTGTTTTTGAATAGAGACCGGTCAGTGCCGTTGCGCGGGCAGGAGCACACAGCGAATTCGTGCAAAAAGAATTCGTGAATCTCGCGCCTTCCAGGCCAATCCTGTCTTGATTTGGAGTTTTGAGTATGGAATTTCCAGCCAGTCCCAGCGCATCGGCCCTTTGCCCTTCTGTATAAATAAACAGCAGATTCGGGCGTTTCGCCTTCGTGCCTGCGGCAGCAACAGCCGGCGCCGAGGACGCCAGCATGGTTCCCGCAACCGCAAGACTTCCCTGCACAAAATCGCGCCGCGTTGTTGTCCCCGCGGTCTCTTCAGCCGGCATATTTCCGTCCCCTTGATGTGCAGTCTCTTCGAAAGAAATTCCTGATCTTCCTTCCATACTCCCAAACGCGCGCGAGAACTGCAAGCAGCGAAGGTTTCGCGTCGCACATCTGGCAAGTCCCGCCGCATGTCATCAATTGGTGCTGGCAGGGGATTTGTCCTTTTTGCCGAAGAAACTCTTCGCCTTGCCGAACAGGGTGGAGGCGTTTCGCTGCATCAAACCCGTCACATCAGCGGTGATGACGGGGTTGTTGGCTGTACCGGTAACCAGCATCGGCACTCCTTTGGCGGACTCTTTCGCCGAATCCGTCTTTCCAAATTGATTCATTTTCGTCAGCAGTCCCACACCTACTTTCCCCATTCCCTGTGCGTTGGTCACATGTGCAACCATGCGAAATGACAGCACACCCGTAGGCGATACAGTGCCACTGCCGGTCGACTCACCCATGCCAGTGATGAAGGAATCAATGTTGTCCGCCTTTATTCCGGCGTTGCTGGCCTTCAGGTCAAATTTCAGCGTCTGGATCGACGTAGTGCTTCCCGTCTTGACGCCGCCCAAAGCCGCAATCCCGGAAATCTTTGAACCTAAGTCGAATCCGACAAGCTGAGTATTCTCCACTTCCACCGGCCCTGTGATCACTAAATTATTCACTGGCCCAGTAGCGGCCAGAGTGATAGTCAGCGCTCCACCCTTCAGTTGAGACCCATTCGGTAACTTCATCCCCGCCGCTGTCATCAACGATTGCAGTTCATCGATGGGCGCGTTTGCACCCGTCACCTTCAGATCTACCCATGGATCTTCTGCTGCGAGCCGATAGCTGCCGCTCAAGTTGATCGTTCCAGTACCCAGATGGATCGCCGCCTGCTGCAACTGCCCGGTGTTGTCATCGAGCTTGTGAGTGATGTCGTACGTCAGGTCGATTGGCTGCGGAGACAGAAATCCAGCTTTCGCCA
The DNA here is from genome assembly GCA_963719625.1 of uncultured Acidobacteriota bacterium. GTDB lineage: Bacteria > Acidobacteriota > Terriglobia > Terriglobales > Acidobacteriaceae > JAKAAZ01. Next base: position 166,473 of record CAVRDB010000026.1, on the reverse strand, counting down.
ACTGCAAGCGCCGCATGTGGATGGTTCCGCTGCTGGTCACGGTGTTTCCATCAGAGGTTGCGTGGGCTGTGATGTCGGCCAGCAGGGAGACACCCGCATTTGGATCGAGGAAGCCAGCCGCCACTGGATCCAGACGCTGGGCCGTGATCTCTACGTCCGCCGCGGTTTTCGCAGCGTTTTTGGGATCGATGGGGCCAAGATTTCCTTTCACCAACACGACACCGTCACCGGCAACGGTTGCGCTCAATTCGAATGGAAACCGCTGTCCCAAGACAAACTGTTGCACCGTGAGGCGCACATGATCATAGACATGCGGCCGGCCTTGCGCGGGAAGTGTTTCGACAACTGCGCGCCCTCCTTCAATAGCGATCAGGTCCACCACGGAATGAAACAAAGCGGTCGTGCTGGCTGAATTGTCGGTAACACCAGTCGCGTTATGGCCCAGGCTGGAGAAGTTCCAGCGTCCATCGATCCCCTGCACCAGATGAATCTGCGGCCCTTCAATTCCAAAACTTCGCACATGGATTTGCCGATGGAAAATCAATGGCCTCATGTCGACTCCGATGCGCAATTTCTGTGCCGACAAAAACGGCGTCGCGCTGTATGCGGGATCGTCCGCAATGCTCAGGTTGTTAGCCACCAGCCTGCCCGAGAAGAGGGCTAACCGAAGGTTTCCTAGTTTCACCTGCCGTCCGAGAGCCGCGGATAATTGTGTTTCCAGCAAAGGACGAAACGTATTCGCATTGACGAAAAACGGAATCGCCGCCACGGTCGCCACCGCGAGCACCGCTACCACCACAACCATTTTCTTCCAGTGCTTCATCGTTGCTTCTCCAATGGCCGATTCACAGTCGATCTCAATTCCATCTGTCATCCGCGCAAACATTTGCTATTGTCTATGGTGAGCCATGAGTTTTCCGCCGATTACCGCCTTGCTCCTGCTGCCAGCGATCGTAATCCTGCTGCAGCTTGGTCGCCTGTTTCGCGTGCATCGAAAGGTGGAGGCGTCAAGCCACGCTATCGAAGGCGAGGTATTTGCCCTCTTCGGACTGCTCCTGGCTTTTGCATTTTCAGGGGCCATGACGCGCTTCGACGCGCACCGCAGCCTTCTGGTTCAGGAAACAAACGACATCGGTACGGCATATCTTCGTCTCGACCTGCTCCCGGCATCGTCGCAGCCCGCCCTACGCCGGCTTTTTCGCGACTATACCACTTCCAGGCTTCATCTCTACGATGCTGTCGCACCCGAGGTTTCTCCCGAAACGGCGCGGCTGCAACATGAGATCTGGCAAGAAGCGCTTCGCGCGTCCACAGCCTCGGGAGCCAATCCAGACGCCACCAAGCTACTGCTTCCCGCCCTGAATAGCATGATCGACATTACCTATGCCCGGCAAAACGCATTCAACATGCATCCTCCACCTGCGGTCTACCTGCTGCTTTTTGGCTTAAGCTGCGGATGCGCTTTTATGGCCGGGTATGGCATGTCCGTCCCGGGCCCAAACTGGTTTTATACGATTGCTTTCGCCGTCGCCGTGACCCTTACGATTTACTCCACGCTGGAGATCGAATATCCTCGACGAGGCTTGATTCGTCTGACTCAGACCGACCAAACCATTGTTAACCTGCGCAATTCTATGAACTAGAGCGCTGCCACCGGATCGCAGAGAAAGCCCACGCAACATCTATACTGACAATGAATCCAGCCAGCAAATTTCCAGAGGGTGATCTGCGTGCACGAATCGGAATTTGAACAAAGCGTCTTCGATCTTCGCCGGGACAAACTGCGGCAGATTGAAGCCCTCGGCCACCCGGTTTACCCGAACAGCTTTGTGGCGAACCATACGCTGGCGGCGATTCGCACTGACTATGATGCCGCGACCAGCGAGGTTCTGGAGAAAGACCGCATCTCTGTTACCGTCGCCGGGCGCATCATGGCCATCCGCGCGCAGGGCAAAGCCGGATTCGCCGTCCTGCAACAGAACGGCGCGCGCCTGCAAATCTATGTGCGCATGGATGCCGTCGACGAACAAGGTTTTCAGTTGTACAAGCTGCTCGATATGGGCGACCACATTGGCGTCAGCGGCTATCTATTCCGCACCCGCACCGGAGAGCTGACAATCCACGTCGACACGCTGACATTTCTTTCGAAAGCCATGCTGCCGCTGCCAGAAAAATATCATGGTCTTGCGGATGTGGAGCTTCGTTATCGCCAGCGCTACGTCGATCTATTCATGAACGCCGATGTGCGCGAAGTGTTCGTCAAGCGCGCCGCTGTGTTACGCGCGATGCGCAAGTTTTTCGACGAGCGCGGATTCCTGGAAGTGGAAACGCCGATGATGCAGCCTATCGCCGGCGGCGCGGCGGCCAAGCCTTTCACCACGCATCACAATGCGCTCGACATCGATCTCTATCTACGCATCGCGCCGGAACTCTATTTGAAGCGCCTGGTCGTCGGCGGTCTCGACCGCGTGTATGAAATCAATCGAAATTTCCGCAATGAAGGAATTTCCACCCAGCACAATCCGGAATTCACCATGCTGGAGTTCTATCAGGCCTACGCGAATTACCACGACCTGATGGCGCTCACAGAAGAGTTGATCGCCTACGTCGCAATGGAAGTGAACGGCACAACGAAAACAAGATTCAATGATGTCGAAATCGATTTGGCTGTGTGGAAGCGTTACTCCATGCGTGAGGCGATTATTCACTTCTGGCCTCACTTCGCCGGTGTTAAGCCGACTATGGCAGACTTTGAGGATGCCGCGAAAGTATTGGAGTTAGGCCAGCAGCTTCGCGCGGCACGCCTGTCGGTCGAACTGGCCGAGAATGCCCCTGCAGGGAAGAATATTGCCTCTATCTTTGAAGCAGTGGCTGAAGAACATCTCGTACAGCCAACAATTATTTACGATTTCCCTCTTGCCGTCTCGCCGCTCTCGAAACAAAAACCGGACGAGCCGGACTGGGTGGAACGCTTCGAGTTCTACATCGGCGGCTTCGAGCTGGGCAATGCCTTCAGTGAATTGAACGATCCCGTCGAACAGCGCAACCGGTTCTTGCAGCAACTCGATGAGCGTGAACGCGGCGACGCGGAAGCCCACGCCATGGACGAAGACTTTGTGCGCGCACTGAGCTTTGGCCTGCCTCCCACCGGCGGAGAAGGCATCGGCATCGATCGGCTGACCATGGTGCTGACCGGCTCGCGCTCGATTCGCGATGTGATCCTGTTCCCCTTGATGCGCCCGCAGGCGAAGCTTTCCGCAGCAGATGCGGAGCCCGATCCATCCACGAACAGCTAGGCGAGCGGCCAGCCATGACAATCCGGAACCCATAGAATTTAGATGGTTGACGGCAAAACCGCGCAATGCTTTCGATTGGAAACCACGACCCGATGGGCCGATAATCGAGTCAACTCAAACTTCTTCATTTGTAGCCAAGGACTCCCCCCATGCGTACGCCGACCCTGCTGAGTGTGCCCATCGTTTTTCTGTTGTTCTCTTCCGCCGCACTGGCGAAGCGTTCTTGCATTCCACCGGACCAGGCCCTGCAGCATCTCCATAAAGATGTCTGCATTGAAGCTCATGTGTATCGTGTCGTGGACGCGGGCGATGGCATCAATTTTCTGGACGTATGCAGTCCCGAAACCTCCGATGCCGATTGTCATTTCTTCATTCTCAGTTCTAGTGAAGACAAAAAATCCGTGGGCAATCTCGAAAGTCTCGTCGGTCAGACGATCCAGATTCGTGGCACAGTCCGCCCCATCCAGGGCCGCGCCGACATGGTGTTCAGCAGCAAGGAACAACTGCACGGCGGCAAGGAGAAATTCCATCCGAATCCGCAACTGGTCAAATCGTTTTCTGCGGAAAACGGCGGACAAGGATTCACCACACACAATGGAGTCGGCGGCCAGCATGGCGTCCACTTCCATCATCGTGGGGATTAGGCCCAGCTCACCATAGCGGGCCCGCCTGCCGTCGCAGTTCTTTCAATGGATAGAGCGTTCCTCGCCATAACACTCCACCGCGCCATTGAACCATAATCATCGAGCGTAACAGCGTCCCAACAAACAACAAGGTTGCGACGGGAAACAGCGCCAGATACGCAGGTGAGATATCTGTCAGTCGCCAGTAACGAAGGTTCAGCAATAGCAACGCGATCAGCGTAACAATCCCAGCCCACCGCGCAGGCCCCGAAAAAAATAGCGAGACAAACGGCGTCAGGCAAATAACGAACATCCCAACGCAGGCTGCCAGCAGCAACAAAGTGCGAAAGCGAAATGTGGAGTAAAGGTTCTTGGTGAGGTTGTTCAAGATTCCCCACGCGCTTTCCGCCCAGCGAATACGCACCAGGTCTTTGCCGAAGGCAACCCGCTGGGCATAGCCTCCACGTTTGGCCAGAAATCCCAGGCGCATATCTTCCAGCACCTCCATGCGCAACTCCGTGTATCCACCCAGCGCCTCATAGACAGAGCGACGGATCAGATTGAACGCGCCCACGCCAATGTAATCCCGGCGGGCATTCGGATCGGCAATCTTCCATGGTCTGCCAGCCATTGCAGAGACGCTTTGAAAAAAGCCAATCAACATTTTCTCTGCGGCGCCACGCAAAATCAGCGTTGGATATAGCACCATGTGATCGCCACCACTGCGCATTGCATATTCGATGGCAAGCCGAATGGAGCGTGGATCGAAGATGACATCCGCATCGGTAAACAACAGCCAGTCAGAGCCCGCATCTGCGGCTGCCAGCGCCATGGCATGTGGTTTCCCTAGCCACCCCTCGGGCAGTTCCTTCACGTGAAGCACGCGCAAACGGCCCTGCGATTCGACTGATGCCGCAAGCTCATCCATCAATTTTCCTGTCGCATCGGTGGAGCGATCATCGACGGCGACAATCTGGAGATTTGAATAATCGCTGGCCAGCAGACTGCGCAAGGAATGCGCGATGGCCACCGCCTCGTCCTTTGCCGGGACAACAACAGTCACGGATGGCCATGCTGTTGGGATAGCGGACATCTTATTGTCCACCTGGACCGCGCTCAAAAGATTCGGAACCCGCGGAAGCATCCACAAAGCTGGAATCACACGCCAAAGCCATATCGCCGCGACCAGCCACGCAAAAGCGGCGAACAGAAATCGTCCATGAAGAATCAGTGAGAACAACGAAGGCATGTTCCTCTAGTATGCCCATTCTTCGGCTGCAACGGTGCTGGCTCTTTGTCGATTGGACAAAACAATTCAGGCCGCCGCCATGTCTACGTCCGGGGCATAGCGCGCACCTGTAAAAATCAGGATTGCAGAAAGCAGCAGCGTGATCAGCGTAACGGCCAACCCAGCACGCAACGAAGAATGATCGGACACCCAACCGATGATGCGCGGTGACGGCGCATCGCCGAGAGCGTGAATCATGAACAGCTCAATCGCAATGGCAGTCGATCGAATCGGCGCATCGACCGCATTCACAATAGCGGCATTCAAAGGTCCGGTGTTCAGGAACAGCAAAAATTCCGCCACGGCCAGACACGGCACCATGGTGGCGCGCGGCCCGTAGAAGACCAGCAGTGCGAATGGCGCGGTCAGCAGAACGCTCCACGCGGAAAGCAGATAGAGTGCGGCCTTGTTGCGTCGCAGCCACCGCTGCGCCAACCAGCCGCCGAACCACGTTCCCAGAATGCCATCCACCACGGTAATCGCGCCAAGGATCTGGCTGGCACCGGCCAGCGAATAGTGCCCATAGCGATAGAGGAACGTGGGCATCCAGACGGAAATGCCTCCCAGCGTGAACACCATCATGGCCATGCCGAGTGTCGCAGTCCAGTACGCCGCGTTGTGCGTCAGTCCCGCGAGCGTCGCCCGATCCGGTTTGATTGCCAACGGTTCGGAGGCACCCCGCGCCGGCTCCCGCAGAAAAATCCAAACCAGCAGCACAACCAGGAACCCAGGAGCCGCTGAAACGTAGAACGGCATCTTCCAACCGTAGGCCTGTCCCAGCGTCCCGCCCAGGATGTACCCCAGCGCCGCACCGATAGGCAGTGCAAGATAAAACATCGTCAGGATGCGATTACGCTGCTCGGGCGGCCAATAATCTGACAACAGCGCCGGGGCAAAAATGCCGAAGCTTGCCTCGCCAATGCCTACCAGCGCGTGCCGCAGATACAGTTGGCCAAAGGTATGGACCAGGGCAGTCGAAAGCGTCAACACACACCAGAGCAGCGCTCCGGCGATGATCAGCGGCTTGCGTGGGAAGCGATCCCCCAGCCAGCCGGTCAGCGGAGCTGCCAACATGTAGGTGATGAAAAACGCAAACGTCAAACTGCCAATGCGTTCATCATTTACGTGAAATGCCCGCTGGACCAGCGGCTGCGCGCCAGCCAGCACATAACGGTCCGTATAGTTCAGCAGGTTCAGTGCTGTCAGCAGGGCAAGTGCAGTCCACGCAGCCGAGGCTGGAAGTCGAGTCGGAGAGTGGGCTGTCTTCACCGGCATGAGCCGCCAGCATATCAGGGCGAGAGCCGTTTCTTTGTCTCCGGGTTTGAAGGAAAAATTATTTACTTGACCGCGCGCGCGCAGATTGGACCGAGAACCGCGAGGAACAGAACATATGCGGCGGCCAATGGCCCCAGTTTCGGTTCCAGGCCGACGCCTAACGCGGCAATGACGATGGAAAATTCCCCACGCGCCACCAATACCGCGCCAGCCCTGAATCGTTCTCGGCTGCCCATCCCAGCTCGCTTGGCTGCCAGGTAGCCAGTCAAAACTTTTGTCAGCGCGGTCACGATTCCGAGGGCCACAGCCAATCCCAGTACCGAGATCAACGAAGCTGGATCGATCTCCAGTCCGAAAAAGAAAAAGAACAAGGCGGCAAACAGATCGCGCAGCGGAGCCAGAAGACGATGCGATTGCTCGGCCAGCGGGCCGGATACCGCGATGCCCACAAGGAAGGCTCCAATGGCAGCGGAGACCTGCAACCGTTCGGCGATACCGGCCACCAGGAGAAGAGTTCCAAGTACGGTCAGCATAATGATCTCATCGGATTCAGAAGCCACGAAGCGACTGAAAGACTGCCCATAGCGGACGGCAAGAAAGAGCACAACGCAGACCGTAATGACGGCGACGGTAACAGACGTTGCCATCCGCGCCGGCCCTTCGCCTGTGACGAGAACGGCGATCAGAGGCAGGTATACGGCCATTGCCAGATCTTCAATCACCAGGATGGAAAGAACAGTGGGAGTTTCCGGGAAGTCGAGGCGTTGAAGTTCACCGAGAATTTTTGCAATAACACCCGACGAGGAAATATACGTGACGCCGCCCAATAACACGGATGGTAGCGGTTTCCATCCCAGCAGCAGTCCGGCTATCAGGCCAGGTGGAAAATTCAGCAGCAAGTCCAATATGGCTGCTTGAAATCCGCTGCGCAGCGTGTCCTCTAGTTGTTTGCCTGTGTATTCCAGGCCCAACATAAACAACAACATCAGCACGCCGATCTCAGCGCCGGTGTGGATGAAGTTTTCACTGACTTTCAACGGCATCAGGCCGCCATTGCCGAAGGCAAGACCGGCCAGCAAATAGAGAGGAATGGCGGAGAAGGCCCATCGACTGGCAATGCGTGCCAGGATCGCGAGACCGATGACAGTGCAGCCTAACTCAATAAAACTGACAGAGACGTGCGCTGGGGGGACCATGCGTCACCCTACAACATTCTTCCCTTTGAAGGGAAGAATGTTTTTCGCAGTTATCTGTAGAGTGACTGCTTCTCTTATTTTGATTTCGCAAGTGGCCAGCGCGCTTCGACGACTGTTGAGATGCCGCCGCGGGGACGGAATTCTCCGCGGACCGTGGCCCAGATCGGGTCGCAGGCCTTGACGACATCTTTCAATATCTGGTTGACGACATTTTCCTGAAAGATTCCAAGGTTGCGATAGGAAAAGAGATATTCCTTATAGGACTTGAGCTCCAGACATTTTTTTCGCGGAACATAGCGCAGAACAATGTCGCCAAAGTCTGGTAGGCCGGTCTTGGGGCACACCGAGGTAAACTCCGGATCGTCGATCAGAATCTCATAGCCTGGAAACTGGTTCGGCCAAGTCTCAATCTCCGAAAATTTGAAATCGAGACCGGCCCGTGCATGATCTTCGGTATATCTTGGTGCGGTTCGTTTTGCGATGGATGGCATATAACTTGATTGTACGAAAGTGCGCGGTCGAATTTATACCTTCGCTGTTTGTTGGCACCATCTCGCACTGCATCTATGTTGCCATGCCCAAGAGGCACCGTACCGGCAAATATACCCTGCATCTTTGAATCGCGAAACCAGCTTCCGGCGTCTTATATACTGATTCTTCTAAGAGATACCAAGATCTCACTATGGCACCTGCGTCTCCACAAGAAGCCTCGCAAAGAAAGCGCACAGTATGGATCCTGGTTGCCCTGGCTCTGCTGATTGCAGCCATCCTCCTGCGCTACTTTACCCGCAGCGAAACGCAGGTCCGGATGGCGACAGCGAAACCGGGCGAACTGATCAGCACTCTGGCAACCAACGGTGTAGTACAACCCACGCACAATTTTGCAGCGTACAGTCCCATGGCCGGAACGGTGAAAGCCGTATACGTGCATGATGGTGAAAAAGTCATTGCTGGACAGCTTCTCATTGCCCTCGATGATTCTGAAGCCCGTTCCCAGGTTACCGCTGCCCTGGCGGCCGTACGTGGAGCAGAGGCACAGTTGCAGGCCCTTCGTCAGGGTGGGACACGCCATGAACAGATCACAATGACCGGTGATATAGACAGGGCCAAAGCTGCCAGAGATCAGCAGGCGGCGACGCTGGCGACGCTGGAAAAATTGCAACAGCAAGGGGCAGCGTCCACCAGTGAAGTAGACGCCGCGCGCCGATTGTTGGCGGCGGACGACGCGGGCTTAAATGTCCTCAGTCAGCAGCAGACGCAGGGGTTTGCTCCCATTGACCTGCAACACGCCACAGCCAATCTGCAGAATGCACAGGCCGCGTATGCGTCGGCGCTCGACACGCTGCAGAAAGAAAATGTACGCGCTCCGTTTGCTGGCACCGTCTACTCCGTATCCACGCGAACCAGCGATTTTGTCCCCGCCGGATTTCAACTGTTGCAATTGGCAGACTTGAAACAGATTCAGGTGCATGCCTACTTCGATGAGCCGGAGATTGGCAAACTGTCCGTCGGCGAGCCGGTGACCATTGTCTGGGCAGCGCTGCCCGCTCGGGTCTGGCATGGACATGTGATCCGCACGCCCTCCACTATCATCGGCTTCGGCACTCGCAACGTGGGAGAAGCTCTGGTTTCAGTCGACGATTCGGATGAAACTTTGTTGCCCAATACAAATGTCACCATCACCGTCGTCCTGAAAGATCTGCAGAATGTCCTTCTGATCCCGCGCGAGGCGCTGCGAGTGGATGATCGCGGCGACTACGTTTTGGGAGTTGTGAATGGCCGCCTGAAGCGTATCCCCGTTACCATCGACGCCCTCAATCTGACCGAGGTACAGATCGTTTCAGGGTTGACGCAAGGTACTGTTGTGGCTCTTTCAGCGGTCGATGGTTCTACCTTGTATGGCGGCCAATCTGTGCGCCGCGCGGAATAGCGTATGGAATGTATCGTTTCATCAAAGCTTCGCCGTCTCCTCGCGATCGCACTATTCCTGGCTTGCGGCATAATGTCCAGCATTGCAATCGAGTCGGAACGCCTGGCTTCGCCGATCACCTCCAGCCCCGCAGCCTACCAATCCATTCGTCAGGATTTAAATAACGGGCGCGCCGATGACGCCATTTCCCTGCTGCAAAAACAGTTGTCTGAAAACTCCGCCAACGCAGCGGCCCATCATCTGCTGTGCCGTGTCTATCTTCAGGAAGAACGCTGGCCGGATGCGGAAAAGGAATGTGGTGAAGCGGTAGAACTCGATCCGAATAACAGCGCCTATCATCAATGGCTGGGGCGCGCCTACGGTGGAGCAGCCGCGCATGCTTCGCTCGCAAGCGCCTACAAGCTGGCGAAAAAGGTCCACGCAGAATTTGAAACGGCCGTTCAACTCGATCCGCAAAATGTTTCTGCCTTGTCGGATCTTGGAGAATACCTGATTGACGTCCCCAGGATTTTAGGCGGCGGAGTGGCCCATGCAGAACAGATTGCCCAACAACTCGCACCGCTCGACGCAGCCCGTTTCTCACGAACTGCAGGCGAAGATCGCCGAGAAAAAATCGGATTATCCCAGCGCGGAACAGCAATGGAAGCTGGCAATCCAAAGTTCGCCAAAGCCGGCAGACCAATGGATGAATCTGGCTGGGTTTTATGCGGAGCGAAAGAATTTTCCGGCGATGCAGCAGGCGATTCACAGCGGCATAGCGGCTGATCCTGCGAATGGAAAATCTCTTGTGCTGGGCGCCACGTTGCTGCTGCAGAAGCATCAAAATTTGCAGCAGGCGCGGCAGATGTTGCAGCAGTATCTTGCCTCCCGGCAGCAATCGGAGGAGGCGCCCGCTTTTCAGGTGCATGTGCAGCTAGGCGATTTGCTGGCTTCTCAGGGTGACCAGGCGGGAGCTGAACGGGAATATGCGGCAGCACACGCCCTGGCCAGCAATTATGCGCCAGCGCAGCAGGTGCCACGCGGATGACGCCACGGCTGCATTCTGCGCATGAAAATTCTATCGACGGGGATTGCCATCGCCAGCCCGGTTTAGAATCTGCCCAGATGTACACGGTCCAATCGGATGCGGCGACCGCCAGGAGCAATCGCACCTTGAAACGAACCCTCACCGTATTCGCAGCGGGATTGTCCATCGCTCTCGCAGGCCATGCGCAGCGCATGGATACACCGTTGCCGAATGCGCCTGCGCCAACGACAGTGCGTTTTCACTCATCCCAAAATGGTCCAGCGACCACTGTGGAAACAGCGAGCATGCAAGCGCCTGGCGCCAGCGATACTGCCATCGAATCCGCGCCTGGGGACGTGTCTCTCTACACCGTTGTCGATCTGGCGTTGCGCAATAGCAAAACCGTGCGCATGGCAGAGGCAGATCAGCAGCGCGCGCTGGCCGTATGGATGGAGACACGCGACATCTACATTCCAAGTTTTTCGGTAGGTTCCGGTCTGGGCTACTCGTACGGTTTCCCTCTCGGCAACCCGACGCTGTTCGATGTCCGATCGGACTTCATGTTATTTAGCTTTTCGCAGCGGGATTACATCCGGTCCGCCCATGCAGCAGTCAAGGCAGCCACGCTCAGCCTGAAAGATGCGCGCCGTCAGGTCATTCTGGATACCGCGCTCAATTACATTGAGTTGAACAAGACCTTGGCTGAAATTCAGGCCCTGCAGCAGGCCCGTGCAGATACGGACAAACTGGTGGACGTAGTCGAAGACCGCTTGCATGCCGGACTGGAAAGCAAGATGAATCTGACCCAGGCACAACTGACCCGCGCGCAAATCCAACTGCAGACGATTCACCTGGAGGATCATGCGGATGATTTGCGCAAACATCTTTCCGGATTGACCGGTCTGGATGCCGGCGCAATCACCCCAGCCGCATCTTCGGTTCCAGCATTGCCCGATCTGGATTTTCAAGGGCTGCTGTCGAAAGAAGATGAGTCCCCTGCCGTACAGGCCGCGTTTGCTACAGCGGACGCAAGAATGTACAACGCCTGGGGCGATGAAAAACAATACAATCGTCCAACCGTGATGGGAGCATTCCAATACGCCCGTTTTGCAAGCTTCAATGGATATAGTCAGTATTATCTACACTTTGTTCCCAACAATTTCGGGATCGGTATCCAGGCGACATGGCCTCTCTTCGATCGGATTAAACATGATAAGGCGAAGGAGTCAGCTGCGATAGCGAATCACGATCACCAGCAGGCCGAGCTTGCGAAGATCCAAAACGATGAGGGAAATCTTACGCTGTGGCATAGTCTTCGCGAGCTGGAGGCGCAGGCGCAGGTCGCCGATCTGCAACAGCAGCTTGCCCAAGACACGCTGGCGTCCATCCTGACGCAAATGAACCAGGGCGGAAACAATGGACAGCCAATACCCCCACAGCAGGCCGACCAATATCGAGTGGAGGAACGGACCCGCTATGTCGATCTTGAAGACGCGCGCTTCAATGTGACGCGTGTGAAACTCGATCTAATGAGTGCAGTGGGTGACCTGGAAGACTGGGCAAAAGAAACCATGCAACCCCAGGGCGCTCCTGCCACAAGCAATCCACAGACATCGCCCCATTGATCTGCCTGGACAGTCTGAAAATTGGCCCCGAGGAACCCTTTCTGCCAGCCATCGGAAACCGACATTCCCATCCCTCCAAGTGGTAAACTAGAGCCTGAATCTATGCCCCTAAAGACAATCTTTCTTAACCCGCCCTCCTTTGAGAACTTTGATGGTGGCGCCAGTTCGCGCTGGCCAGCCACACGGGAAATTGAATCGTACTGGTATCCGGTCTGGCTGGCGTATCCAGCAGGCATGCTGGAAGGTTCGCGCCTGCTCGATGCCCCGCCGCATCATGTGAGCGCCCCGGAAACCATTGAAATCTGTAAGCAGTATGACTTTCTGGTGCTGTTCACCAGTACTCCCGGCTGGCAGGGCGATCAAAAGCTCGCGGAAGCCATCAAGGCTGCCAATCCATCGATTCGCATTGCCTTCGTCGGGCCGCCGGTCACCACGTCGCCGGATCGCGCCCTGAATGAGTGCCCGGTGATCGACTTTGTTTGCCGCCGCGAATTTGATTTCTCCGTCGTCGAATTTGCCAACGGCAAACCGCTGAATGAGATTCTCGGGATCAGCTATCGCCAGGACGGCCAGATCGTGCACAATCCGGATCGCCCGCAGGTTGAAGACCTGGATGCAATGCCCTGGGTAACGGACGTCTACGCGCGCAACATGGACGTGACGAAATATAACGTTCCCTTCCTGCTGCATCCGTATGTGTCGCTGTATTCGACCCGCGGCTGCCCGGCGCAATGCACGTTTTGCCTCTGGCCGCAGACCCTGAGCGGACACGCTTGGCGCAAGCGTTCCACCGATGACGTAGCCGCCGAAATGGCGCATGCCAAAGAACTTTTTCCGCACGTAAAAGAGTTTTTCTTTGACGACGATACCTTCAACATTCAAAAGGTCCGCACCATCGAGCTGTGCGAAAAACTCAAGCCGCTGAACCTTACCTGGTCGTGCACGTCCCGCGTCACCACCGACCGCGACACGCTCAAGGCAATGCGCGAAGCCGGCTGCCGCCTGCTGATCGTAGGCTTCGAGTCCGGCGACCCGCAGATACTGAAGAACATCAAGAAGGGCGCCACGGTTGAACGCGCGCGCGACTTTACCCGCGATTGCCACGACCTCGGCCTGACCATCCATGGCGATTTCATCCTGGGCCTGCCGGGCGAAACCAGAGAGTCCATTCGCAACACCATCAATTTTGCCAAATCGCTCGACGTGGAGACCATCCAGGTTTCCATTGCCCACGCGTATCCAGGCACGGAATTTTACGACTTCGCCAAGACCAACGGCTTCATCATCAACAACGGCGCCATGGTCGACGAAGAAGGCCATCAGCTGGCCCACGTGGAATATCCCGGACTGCCGACCGAATACGTTCTGGAGATGGTGCATCGCTTCTACGACGAATATTATTTCCGTCCGAAAGCGGCATGGCGCGTAGTCAGCAAGGCGATCATGAATCGCGACCTGCCGCGCTTGTATGTGGAAGCCAAAGCATTTCTGAAATTGCGCGCACAGCGTAACCGCGTAGTTGCGAAGAGCAAACGCGACAAGGCTGCGCTGGCGGAAACGCAACAAGTAGGAGCCTGAGGCTCCGCCGGTCGGACTCGGTTCTATCCGCGCGGTCAGCCCTAGAAAGCTGGCCGCGTTTTTCTTGCCTACACTAACGACACCCGAGCGAAACCTGCACACAGGTTTGAGGAATTTTCGCCATCGCAATCATGCAATCCACCATGACGTTTCGCCGCTACATGGTTCTGGTAGCCGTGATGGTCTGTGCGTCCCTGGGCGATACATTCTTGAGCGCCGGCATGAAGCAGGTTGGCCCTGTTTCCCTGCAACACTTGATGAATCTTTTGGTCGCTCTGAAAAATCCATGGGTCTTCAGTGGTATCGGTTTTCTGATCGCATTTTTCGCCGCATATTTAACGGCGCTCTCCTGGGCAGATCTCACATTTGTTCTCCCTGCAACTTCGTTTGGTTACGTGGTGATTGCTCTGCTGTCGAGGTTCTGGCTCCATGAAACCATTTCGCCCGCGCGGTGGGCTGGGATTCTTCTGATTACACTCGGAGTCGGTTTCGTCACGCAGGGTCCGTCCTACACCAACCACAATCATGAAATTTCGGAAGAAGAGACCCCGGTTGCAGTGGATGCAACAAGCCAGCAAAAAGGACCTTCGGCATGAAACCTCTCACAGGACCATCGGTCTGGCTGATGATTGGCGTCATCGTCGCAATGGCGACCGCAGGCGATGTTCTGATCGCCGGGGCCATGCGTCAAATCGGAGATTTCGACGTGATCCGCCACCATTCCGGCCTCAAAGGAGCCATTCTGGCTGTGCTGCGGAATGCCCGTTTCTTTGGCGGCCTGCTCTGCATGGCGCTTAGTTTCTTCTCGCTGCTGTTCGCGCTCAGCTGGGCAGACGTCAGTTTGGTCGCTCCAGCATCCGCGGCTCTGACGTTTGTGACAAATGCCTTTGCAGCCAAGTGGATTTTGAAAGAAAATGTGGACCATCGTCGCTGGATCGCAGCCGTGTGCGTCTGTGCGGGTGTATTTTTTCTCAGCCGATAGAACCGTCAGAATCTCTACCGAAACAACCGCATCAATCCCTGCGCCGGCAAGTCGGGATGCAGATATTTCCGCGGATTCCCATCCGCTTGCGTCAAAGCTTCCGCCGCAAAATACCCGCTGCGCACCGCGCCTTCCATCGTCGATGGCCAGCCGGTCGCAGTCCAATCCCCTGCCAGAAATAATCGTGGCCATGCAGTGGTTGGGCCAGGCCGGTACGCATCGAGCCCTGGCGTAACCGAAAATGTTGCGCGCACTTCTTTCACGACCGCGGCCTTCAACAGCTTCGCTTCTCGCACCGCTGGAAAAAATTCTGCCAGCTCCCGCAATGCCAGATCGAGTATCTCCTGGCGAGATTTTTGTACCAGCGACTTCGACGCACTGACCACTAGTTCCAGATAACTTCCTACTTCGCCCACGCGCCGCTGCGGCTGCAGCAGGGTCTTGTTGTACATCCATTGAATGGTGGTATCGAGCAGAACTGCATGTTCCAGGTCAGTGACTGAACGATCGAACCAAAGGTGAATACCGGTAATAGGAGAATGTTGAAAGTGCTGCAACTGCTGCGCGAGCCGATCGGGCGCGTCATCTATCTGGCCAGGCAGCCGTGGCAACAATTTCTGCATGGACTCAAACGGAACCGCCAGCACGACTGCATCCGCCTCGACGCTGTCGCCGTCAAACCCCACTCGCCAACGGTGATTGCGGTCGTCATAGTCAAAGCTTTCCGCGCTCTTGCGCAGGCTCACTTCGCCGCCGTGCAACTGAATAAATCCTGCAGCATGCGAATACAATTCGCTGAGCGGAATGGTCGGCACTCCCATCCATCCGGCCTGCGCAGACTGCATGAACGAAGTTCGAAACACCATTGCCGCGTAATGCACCGAGACACGGTCCAGGTCTTCGTTGAGCGCACTCACCAGCACCGGATTCCAGAACCGGTCGATGGCGCGCCGCGTTTGCCCGTGACGAGCGAGCCACGCCGCAAAGTTTTCTCCATCATCCTGGGGCACGCCTCGCAGGAACGCAAGCATTCCTCGGCTGATGGCGAGTTTGTCTACCAGCGAAAGCGCAGAAGAGCGGAGAAAGGAAACTGCATTGTGCAACGGAGCTGGCAGAGAACCCGGGCTCAGCAAACTTTTCCGTCCACCCGGTTCGAGAAAGGTTATGCGATCGAACCAGCGAATCTGATCGGCAACTCCAAGCTGGCGATAGAAAGCGATGAGGTTTGTGCAGCAGCCAAGCAGAACATGCTGGCAATTGTCGACCACTTCTCCGGTACCAGGATGTTCATACGAAGACGCTCGTCCGCCGACATACGGACGCCGCTCGATCAAGTGAACGCGATAGCCAGATTCCACCAACGAGCAGGCGGTAGACAGACCTGCAAGGCCGCCACCCACAACGGCGACATCGCGAATCCCGTGAGTACGAGTAGAGTTGTCCGTCATGGGTTCCGCTGGAATCATCACGAATGTACATGCCTATCGACTAATTTGTTTGTGCGAACCGCAAACGAAATGCCATCCACAATCCGCGAGCTAGAATCCAGAGTTTTTCAGCAGTTGGTACTTTCACCCTGGCAGAGAACACTTGATATTGCGCGCCCTCGATGCGGTCCAGCAAACGCCGGTAAATCGTAACCAGCACCCACAGCGCTGCCCGACTGTCCGGCGCGATCATCGGCAACAGGCTTTCTGCGGCGTTGTAATACTGACGCGCGCGCGAAGCTTCTATCTCCATCAAGGCGCGCTCATCCGGCGTAAGTTTTTGATTGCCGCGAATCGAAGCAAGCTGTTCCGCCGTCACGTGATAGCGCTCCAGATCCTCAAGCGGAAGATAGATCCGGCCACGTTCCGCGTCCTCTCGAACGTCGCGCAGAATATTTGTTAGCTGGAACGCGATGCCTGTCTGTTCCGCCAGTCCCCTCGCGCGCGGATCCGTATAGCCGAAGATCCGAATGCAGACCAAACCCACGACAGAAGCCACGAGGAAACAATATCGATAGAGTTCATCAAAAGTTTGATAGGTCGCCATCTCAGTAGCAGCCACGGGCACAGTCAGGTCCAGCATGGTTCCCTGCACTAGCTGATCGAGCAGCTCGATCGAGATGCCAAACCGCTGCTGCGCATCACGCAGTGCGATAAACACGGGATTGTCCGTGACCGCGCCTGCCGCCGCATGGTGCCATTGCTCCAACCACTGCTGCGATTGAAGCAGCCGCTGCTCGCGAGGCAACCGCTCATCGTCTGCAAGATCATCCGCATGGCGCATGAAAGCGTAAACAGCGCAGACTGCGGCGCGTTTCGGCTTAGGCAACGCGCGAAATGCATAATAGAAGTTTTTTGCTTCACGGCGGGCAATGGTTTCGCAGGCGGCGTACGCTTGCTCGACGGACTCGTTCACGCAGCGTGCCTCGCGGTAAGTCGCGCTGCAAACGCGCGCAGCAACAACGCAGCTTTGCGTGGCTTAGAAATCACAGGCCTGGACCGCAGCACGTCGTAATCCTGTTTTGCAATGGCGCGCAGAATCTCCTGTCCTCCACGGCTGAAAAGTTCAAGGTCGACGGCAAGCTCTTTATCGACACGGTGCAGCAGGGGCAGGCCCGCGGCAAATAATTCTTCCGCATGCGCGACTTCGTATTCCATCAGGCTGCGAAACTCTGGGGTAAAACGCCGTTCGCGAATTTGTTCTTCCTTGACACCAAATCGCTCCATGTCCGCCAGCGGGAGATAGATCCTGTGCCGCAGGTAGTCCTCGCATACATCCTGCCAGAAGTTCGCCAGCTGTAAGGCAGTACAGGTGAAATCGGAGAGCTCAAACAGCTCCGGCTCGCGATAGCCGCAGGCGTAGAGCACCAGGTGGCCAACTGGATTGGCTGAATTGCGGCAATAACCGAAGACATCTTGCATGGTGCGATAGCGTGTGACCGTCTGGTCCTGTCGAAACGCAATTAGCAACGCTGCAAAGGGTTCTTTAGGAATGTTGCAGACACGAATCGTCTCCGCCAGCGCGACAAATACCGGATGACGCGTGACACCGCGATAGCAGGCGTCCAATTCCCCATTCCAGAAATCCAATAACGCCAGCGCTTGCTGCGTATCGCCCACCTCGTCTCCCAAATCATCGGAGATGCGGCAGTAGGCGTAGATGCTTTGAAAGTGCGGACGTAGCTTCTTGGGCAGAAACCACGTGGCAACATGAAAATTTTCGTAGTGCGATTCGGCCAGCTCGCGACAGTACGCCTGTGCTTCTGCCAGTGTCGGCACACACTCCGGCATGCGGTACCGCGCCGGAAGTTTTTTCCAGGCCGCCGCTAATACCTCTTCGGAATTACTCTCCACTTGCCGTAGCCCGCTAGCGATCATGCAACCCCTCACCGGGAAGTATCGCAATTTTGATGTCGTTGGTGCGATTCATGAACCGCCGGAAAACAGGAACCAGATCCTCCAGCGGCGCTTTTCCAGTCAAAAATTTACTGCTCTCGAAGCGGCCACTCGCAATCCAATCGAATGCTCGGCGGCAGACGGACGGGCGATGATGGAAGCTCGCGCGCAGCGTAAGGTCGTTGTAGTGCAGGCGATTGGTATCCAGCGCTACTTGAGTACCGGCCGCGCACCCGCCGAAGAAATTGACCACTCCACCTTTGCGCACCATGTCCACAGCCCACTGCCAGGTCTCAGGCATCGCCACCGCTTCAACGACCGCGTCAGCGCCACGTCCCTGTGGAGTGAGCGCGCGCACCGATGCAATTACGTCACCGGTCGCCGTCGTCTGCACAACGTGGCGGGCTCCGAATGTACGCGCCAGGCCCACTTGCTCCGGATGCTTTACCACGGCAATCACATCGATGTTGTTAAGCGCAGCCGTATGAATGAACATCAATCCAATGGGACCAGCACCGATCACAACCATCTGATCTCCCGGCTGAACTCCGGTCTCATCCATACCATGCAAAACGCAGGCAAGCGGCTCCGTCAGGGCCGCATGTTCCAGTGGAATGGCCTCCGGAACAAGAAACGTATTCTTCGCTACGATGCGTGCAGGAATTCGAAAATATTCGGCATAGGCGCCGTTGTTGAATAGCAGATCGTCACAGAGATTTTCTTGTTGCCTCCGGCAAAAATAACATTCACCGCAAGGTGCGGAGTTGACCGCGACCACGCGATCCCCTTCTCTGAAGGTGGTGACTCCAGCGCCTATCTGCGAAATGACTCCCGCCATTTCATGACCAAAAGGAACAGGCGGCTGCAACATTTTCTCGTGATAGCCACGGCGAAATACTTTTAGATCGGTGCCGCAAGTCAGGGCAGCGGCAACACGCACCACAATCTCCCCTGGCCCCGCTTCGGGTACTGGCAGCCTTTCAATCCGGACATCTTCTTTGCCGTACAAGACGGCGGCGTTCATCTCAGCGGCCATATCTATAGTTTCGCAGACTGTATCTTGAATCGATCGACTTGTGGTTTCTTTCATTTTTGTAATGGGGAAAGTTGAGCTAACTACGGTTGAATCACAATTTTCATCGAATCCGGTTTCGGCTCAGAAGCGAACGCGATCGCTTCCGCCGCCTGCTCCAACGGAAAATAATGGGAGATCAAACGCGTTAAATTGAAATGATCGGGATAGCCGTCCAGCACCAATTGCGAAGCCTTCTGTTGAACCTCCGCAGAGGAACTATAGGATCCGATCAGCGATTTTTCATCCATGCAAATTGCCGCCGGATCGACGACCGCTTCACCGTGCTGCGTGGCGGCAAACAGCAGCACGCGACCGCCAAACCGTACTGCGTCCATGGCCGGACGAATCAGCGCATTGCCGGCCACAGCAACAATCACAACATCCGCGCCCCGGCCTTCCGTGTGTTCTTTCACGACGGAGATAGGATCCTGTTTGTCTGCATAGATAGGGTGATGCAGATCGAATTGCGCGGCAACTTTGTGGCGCGAAGCATACAGATCTGAAGTCAGCACTGTCGCACCGCTTTGCCGAGCCAGCGAGGCCAGCAAAATCCCAATGGGTCCCTGTCCGATGACCAACACGGTTTCGTCGGCAGCAAGGTGCAGGTTGTGAATCGCCTTATAGCAGGTATTGACGGGCTCAATCCACAATGCCTGTTCGAAAGGGAACATGGTCGGGAATGCGCACCAGGCCGCGTTCGACAATCCAATCCATCACGCGAATATATTCCGCGAAGCCCCCGCCGGAAGCCTCAAATCCTGCCGTAGTTCCCACGCGCTTATAGCTTTCGCATTGAGAAAATGTCTTTTTTCGGCAGAAATAACAGTCCTTCCCACACGGGATGTGATGAAAGGCCATCACACGGTCACCGACCTTCCAGCCATGCACCCTGTCGCCGACGGCTGCAATCACTCCCGCCATTTCGTGGCCGAAAATCCTTGGAGCAGAATGCGAGCCCGTATGAATCTTCTTCAGATCGGTGCCGCAAATTCCACAGCTATGAATGCGCACCAGAACTTCGCCCGGACCGATGGTCGGGACAGGCACATCCTCCACGCGAATATCATTGACGCCACGATAGACGGCGGCGCGCATGGTTGAGGGAATTGAAGAGTTGTCGGGTCTTCACAGTTTCCATTTTATTCCGCCTGCTGCAAAAACTGACGTAATGCTTGCGCAATCGACTGCGATGCCTGCGCAGACTGTCTGCCCAGCTTGATAGCCGATGGAATCAACCACGGGTGCAGCGCAATATATGCGGCAAAAGAAGCCTCGCGAAATCCACCCCGTTCGTCGGTAAAACGACCCAGATCGGGTAGTTTGTCTTCCACCTGGTCGCTGATGGCTCGAAGCGCGCGAAATGGCAGGTTACGCTTTTGCGCCAGCCGCGCAACCGTGGCCGCTTCCATATCGACAAGGTCTGCACCCCAGCGGGCAGCCAGTTCCAGTTTTTCCTCACGCCCAACCCCATGATCTGTTGTCACCAATGTTCCATTGCCATCGTTGCACTCAAACCGCTCGCCGGTTGTAGCGTCGATGATAATGGCTGGCCAGTACACTCTGTCGATCGTCATCCCAGTGCGCAAGGCCCCGGCATACCCGACCGAGATGACTAAATCTAGCGGCCCTCGCAATTCTGCCAGTTCCAAAGCGCGTGTCACCCGTTTGGAACCCATGCCCGCACAGGCAACAATTGCGCGATCACATTCCCACACGCTCGTGCCTTCGCGACGCGAGACGTTGCTTACAGGCCAGTCACGCACCAGCGGCGCAACTTCGCGAGGCAGCGCAGCGAGGATTGCGATCCGTGAATTCGTGGCCGGGGACTTCATGAGCTGGGAGCATACCCGTGGACGCGAAACCAGTCGATGGCGGCATGCAGCGCGGAGTCCACCGGAATGATCTGGTAGCCGAAGTCGCGCTCTGCCCTGGCAGAGCTAGCAAACATTTTCTTCTTTCCCATTCGCACTGCTTCCACGGTTGCGCGCGGCTCTCGCCCCAGGATGCGGCCGGTGATCCATTCG
Organism: uncultured Acidobacteriota bacterium; assembly: GCA_963719625.1. Lineage (GTDB taxonomy): Bacteria > Acidobacteriota > Terriglobia > Terriglobales > Acidobacteriaceae > JAKAAZ01. The sequence goes on along the minus strand of CAVRDB010000026.1, from coordinate 145,192 downwards.
TCGAAAAATGCAAACGTCATGGCGACAGCGTGCGGCACCCGCATGGTCGGCGACGGCAACCCCGTCATCGCTGCCATACGATCCAGAATTTGCTTCAAGGTAAGGTTTTCGCCGCCCAAAATATATCGTTCTCCCGGCGTGCCCCGTTCGAGAGCAGACACATGCATGGCAGCTACCGACTGCACATCCACCAGGTTCAGGCCCGTATCGACGTAGGCCGGAAATTTTCGATTGAGGAAATCAACAACAATGCGGCCCGTGGGAGTGGGCTTCGCGTCATTGGCGCCAATGGGCGTGGTCGGGTTCAGGATGACCACTTGCTGGCCGAGATGAGCGGCCTTCATCGCTTCTTGTTCTGCGAGGAACTTAGACCGCTTGTAATGCCCAATCATACTTTCGATCGATACTGGAGTATCCTCGTCGACGACCGTCCCGTCAGAACGAAATCCCATGGTTGCCACGCTGGACGTGTAGACGACTCGACCGACGCCCGCTTCTCGTGCCAACTGCAGCAGCGCCCGCGTTCCTTCGACATTGGCCGCATACATCGCCTGAGGATCGGGCACCCACAGCCGGTAATCCGCTGCGACATGGACCAGTCCATCGCAGCCTGAGATTGCGCTTCGAAGATTGTCCGGCTTCAGCAGATCACCTGTGACCAGCTCCGCATTCAGTCCTTCAAGATGTTCCGTGCGGCTGGTTTTTCGCGTCAACAGACGTAAATCTGCCCCCGCTGCATCAAGCGACCGGGCAACATGACTCCCGACAAATCCTGTGGCTCCGGTGAGAAAGATGCGCATAAGAAGGGGGCAAAAAGATGGACACAGCGCGTCGACAGTTTAGTCCAGCACTTCGGCCTGAATGCCGATATTCTTCTCGCCGGCGGCCTTCTTCTCCCAGTACCGCTGCACCCAGGCTTCCCAGCTTTTTCCAGCAGCGGAATCGCGTCCGGTAAAAGCCAGCCCGGCAATTTCGGAGTATGGAATCGACACGCGTTCGGATGTATCTCGCGGCATGATGCGCACAATCGAGCGATGCAGCGCGGCAGCTGGCCTGCGATCAAAGATATAGCCTTCGATACGTCCGCCGGTTTTCAGCGTGATGGTCACATCACCGCGATATCCAAAGGCCTGCTCCAGCGCCTCGCGCGTTTCTTCCTCGGTGGCCATCGCGGGAATTGATCCTTCCAGCACTTCATGCTCAGTCCCTGGCGCAACTTCCATCGCGTCCGCATTGGAAAGCGGCTTGGCCGCTGGTTCCGTCATACGCGTGTTTCCTCCAGCGAAGTTTCCGGCACGTTAATTTTGACCAAAGGATTCTTGGCATGGACCGGTTTCACTGGCTGGCTCAGCAGGTCGAGCGCGCCGCGATCGGGATACAGTGTCATCGTTGCCTTCGCGGTTGCCCATAGTCCCTTGAGCGAGCCAAAAGTAAAATTCACGCCGGAAGCTTCATATCCAGAGTGAACCATGCAATTCGCACACTTCGGATTGCCAGACTCGGTCCCGTAGTGGGCCCACTCTGTCGCTTCCATCAACTCCGCAAAAGTGTCTGCGTAACCGTCCTGCAGCAAATAGCACGGTTTTTGCCAGCCGAAGATGTTATAGGTCGGCATGCCCCAGGGCGTGCAGGTAAAGTCGCGCTTGCCCATCAGAAATTCCATGTACATGGGCGACGCATTGAAGCGCCAGCTTTTCTTGCGGTTGGCCAGGATCGCGCGAAACAGTCTGCGAGAACGGGCACGACCCAGAAAATGCTTTTGGTCAGGAGCCTTATCGTACGTATATCCAGGCGCCACCATCATCGATTCGACACCCGCCTGCATCATCTCGTCGAAGAAAGCCCGCACACTATTCGGATCCGCACCATCGAACAAGGTCGTATTCGTGGTCACGCGAAAGCCCTTGGAAACAGCCTCGTGGATTCCTTCAATCGCCTTCTCATATCCGCCTTCCAGGCAGACAGAAAAATCATGATGCTCGCGCTGTCCGTCCATATGCACAGAAAAGGAGAGGTATTTGCTGGGTTTGAATAAGTGCAGCTTCTCTTTCAGCAGCAGCGCATTGGTGCAAAGATAGATATATTTCTTTCTCTCAACCAATCCTGCAACAATTTCTCCTATCTGTGGATGCAGAAGAGGTTCTCCGCCAGGAATCGACACCATCGGGGTGCCGCATTCGTCCACCGCGCGGAAGCACTCCTCCGGTGTCAATTGCTTTTTCAGGATGTGTGCGGGATATTGAATTTTTCCGCAGCCGGCGCAGGCCAGGTTGCAGCGAAACAATGGCTCCAGCATTAGAACCAAGGGATAGCGTTTCCGGCCACTCCAGCGCTGGCGCAACACATAGGTTGCCACCGTCCACATTTGTGAGATTGGCACAGCCATTCAGATTCTCCTCGTTGCGTTGGTTCTAGTCTTTCTTCGGCGTCGCTTACACGACGGCAAAGATTCCTGCTGTCGGATCACTTTCCCATATCTTCCGTTTGCTTGGCTTCACGATAGGTAGTGAGTGCAAGCAGAGGAAAATAGTTGCGGTACATGTGGTACGACAAATAAAAAACCTGCGGAAATCCAGTTCCCGTATACTCATCCTCGGTCCAGGAACCGTCCAATTGCTGCCGTTGCAACAACCAGCGTATACCCTTGGCCACGGAATCACTGCGAATATCTCCGGCGGCCAATAATCCAAGAATGGCCCACGCGGTTTGGGATGCAGTGCTGACGCCCATGCCTCGCAACGTTGAATTGTGATAGCTGGCGCAGCTTTCGCCCCAGCCTCCGTCGGCATTCTGCACCATGCGAATCCATTCCGCCGCCTGCTGAATCTGCGGTTCATGGTTCCACACGCCAATCGCCTCTAGCCCGCGCAACACCAGAAACGTGCCGTAGAGATAATTGACACCCCAGCGCCCGAACCAGCTTCCATCCGATTCCTGCTCGCGATAGATGAACTGAATTGCCTTCTCGACCCGGGCATCCTGTCGCGTGATCCCATAGCTTGCCAGCATCTCCAGAATGCGCCCCGTAATATCCACCGTCGGCGGATCGAGCATCGCGTTGTGATCGGCGAACGGAATATGCTGGAAAATCATCTTCGTGTTGTCTTTGTCAAAGCTGGCCCAGCCTCCGTTCTTGCACTGCATCGCCCAGATCCACTGGATGGCCCGTTGGGTCACATCATACTGATATCGCTCTCGGGGATTTTCGACTTTGTTGAGCGCGAGCAATACCTGCGCGGAATCGTCGATATCTGGATAGAACTCATTGTTGAATTCAAAGTACCAGCCGCCGGGCTCAACATGCTTCGCCTTCACCGCCCAGTCGCCCTTGTGACGAACCTCCTTGGACAACATCCAATCGGCAGCCTTCAGCAGCCGGGGATCGTCGCTGGGAACGCCGGATTCCCCAAGAGCAAAGAGAGCATAGGCGGTATCCCACACCGGCGAGCGGCAGGGTTGCATGCGAAATGTAGGCTCACTCTTTCCCGGAATTCCAGGGTCTTCAATGCCAAGCTTTTCAAACTCATCCAACGCGCGAATCACTTGCGGGTCGTCGAGCGAATACCCTTGGCAGCGCAGAGCGATGGCAGTATTCAAAATTCCTGGATAAATGGCTCCCAGGCCATCGGACATTTCCACGCGTTCAAGAATCCACTTCTCCGCTTTTTTCAACGCAATCGCGCGCAAAGGTCGCACGTGGATACGTTCGCACCAGTGAATCATCCGGTCTGTCAGCAGAAAGAAATTGCGCCAGCTGAAAATCCGCTTTTCCCAGTGCAGATGCAGGTCGGCTTTCTTGCGGCCGCCCACAAACAATTCGTCGATTCCCTGTTCCGCTGGAATTTTCTTAAACGGCTTCTTGGCGTACGCAATCGATAGCGGCACCAGCATCGCGCGCGACCAGGAAGAAATTTCGTAAAGGTTGAAGTAAAACCATTTCGGAAACAGTACGATTTCCGGTGGAATTGCAGGAACAGCGTCGTAGTCATACTGTCCGAAAAAACACAGATACAGCTTGGTGTACGTGTTGACCTGGGTCGCGCCCCCATGGGCCAGAATCCATTCCCGAGCCTTCATCAACGCCGGATCGTCCGCGGACAACCCCATCAGCTTCAATGCAAAATATGCCTTGACCGAAGCGCTGATGTTCGACGGGCCTCCGGTATACGTACCCCAACCGCCATCCTCTTGCTGGTGCCGCAAAATCTCCGCGATGGTGCGTCGCATCCGGCCTTCATCGCCGGTGCCGAGCAGCATGTGCAGCACAATGTAGTCAGATTCAAGGGTCGTATCCGCTTCCAGCTCGCCGCACCAGTAGCCATCAGGATGTTGATGCGAGAAAAGCAATTCACGCGAGGAATCGATCGCGCGCTCCACCTCATCCAGGCTCGCATCAAGCCTTCCGAATCGAACCGCGGCTGCTTGCTTTCCTTGTTGAAATGTGGCCATACGTGTCGACAAAAAACTTTCGCTCTCGCTTTGGTTAGAATGCAACTCGCTCAAAAAAACATATCGGGCCAGTGACCCGAAAAGCTGCGAACAAGACTGCTGAACTGTTTACGGAGCTACAGCTACCGGCTGCGGCGGCGCTGCTGCAATGGCGCGAACAATCTCCGGCGGCAAGCCAAACCGGACATTCTCCGGCATCACCTCAACCTCTTCCACAGCGCCAAAACCATGCCGCTGCAGATAGTTGATGACATCCTGCACCAGAATTTCCGGTGCCGAGGCACCTGCGGTTACGGCAACCGTCTTTGCATCCTCCAACCACTCCGAACGAATCTTGTCGGAATCGTCAATCAGGTACGCAATCGTATCCAGGTTGCGCGAAACTTCGACCAGACGGTTGGAGTTCGAACTGTTATTCGAACCCACCACCAGGACCAGGTCTGCCTGGTGCGCCACATTCTTCACGGCAACCTGACGATTTTCCGTCGCATAGCAGATGTCTTGCGAATGCGGTCCAACGATGTTCGGAAACTTTGCCTTCAACGCGTGAATGATGTCCCGCGCCTCGTCCAGGCTGAGCGTGGTCTGAGTCAGATAGGCAACCCGCTCCGGATTGGGCACCTCCAGCGCATCGACTTCGGCCACGGTGGAAACCACCTGCGTCTCCTCCGGCGCCTCACCCAGCGTGCCTTCAATCTCGTCATGATCCCGATGGCCGATCAGCACCAGCGAATATCCCTGGCGGGCAAATTTAACCGCCTCCACGTGCACCTTGGTAACCAGCGGACAGGTCGCATCGATCACCTTCAACTTGCGCTGCTTGCTGATTTCCCGCACCGCAGGCGATACTCCGTGAGCGCTATAAATAACCCGTGCGCCTTCCGGAACTTCGTCAATATCGTGGACAAAAATTGCGCCCTTTTCCGCTAAATCATTGACGACGAAGCGATTATGGACGATTTCCCGACGTACGTAAATCGGTGCGCCAAAGGTTTCGAGAGCGATCTGAACCACATCGATAGCGCGCACCACGCCGGCACAAAATCCGCGTGGTTTTAGCAGTAGAATGCGGCGGTCGGTATCGTGGACGGCAGGAGCGGGGGTGGAGTCCTTGGGTTTCACGGTCACCACCTAAGTATACCGTTCCGTATCGGGATCTGCTAGCGGAAATCGCTGAATTTTGCACCAAATATGCAGCATGTTGACTTCCTTGATTTGCTTCATTTCGCGCTGCTCTTCAGCATCTGCTCGGCGTGTTTCAAGGAAGTATCGGTCACTTGCGCGCCGCTCAACATGCGTGCAATCTCCTGGCGTCGTTCGTCGTTCGAGAGATGCCGGACACCGGTTTTCGTACGACCGCCGCGCTCCTGCTTTTCAATCAGGTAATGCTGATCGGCGAACGCGGCAATCTGCGGCAGGTGGGTGATGCAGAGCACTTGCTGGCCTCGCGCCAGGGTCTTCAGTTTTTGTCCGACAGCCTCCGCTGCGCTGCCGCCAATGCCAATATCGATTTCATCGAACACCAGCGTGCGCGGCAACTGTGTTTTATGCTTCCCTTTCGCGGAGGAGGTTGCACTCTCTTCCACGCTGACCTTCAACGCCAGCAGCACGCGTGACATTTCTCCACCCGAGGCAATCTTGTCGAGCGGCTTCAGCGGCTCTCCGGGATTGGTCGCGATGCGATACTCGACCGTGTCCCATCCATGCGCGCTCCATGCAGACTCTTCCCGCTCCGCCGTCACCGCGATTTGAAAATGCGCTTTCATGGCCAGTTGATTGATCTCAGTCTCCGCCCGTTTGGTCAGGCGCTTCGCCGCGGCACTGCGCTGCGCAGTCAGCGCTTCGGCAGCGGCTATATAACTCTTGGCAGCGTCGGCAAGCTGTGCAGCCAGATCGGCAAGCAGTTGATCGCGATTCTCAATTTCCTCCAGCTTGCCCTGTACCTGCTCCCCGTAGGCGATGACCTCGGCCACATTGGCACCGTACTTGCGCTTCAGTCGATCGATCAACGCCAGCCGGTCTTCAATCTCCTCCAGCCGCTCCGGTGAAGCTTGTATCTTCTCGGCAAATTCCCTCGCCTGCTCGGCCAGATCGCCGACGGTCGCGCGCGCAGCCACCAGTTGCTGCACGGCCTCTTCCCAGCGCGTGTCATAGCGCAGCAATTCTTCCATCTGCTTCAGTCCAGCCGCGCAACGCAACTTCCGCGGACGTTGCCGACTCATACAACACATCGTGCGCGCCCAAGGCGGCGGCATACAGTTTTTCTGCATTCGCCAGCACGCGTTTTTCCGCGATCAGCGTTTCTTCTTCGCCTGGCGTTAGTTGTGCCTGATCAATCTCCCGCGCCTGAAACCGCCACAAATCCGCCATCCGCAGGCGATCCTGTTCATCGTTTTGCAGCGACGCCAACTTAGCGCGCAGGCTCGACCACGCCACGTACGTCTGGCTCACGGCCTCTAAAGAAATGTCCGCGCTGCGGTCCAGCAGACTGCGCTGCTGCGCCTGATCGAACGCACCAAGAGAATCGCTCTGCGCGTGGACCAGCGCCAGCTCTGGGGCCAACGCCCGCAGCACAGAAACCGTGGCAGGCTGATTGTTGACGAAAACACGCGCTTTGCCGTTGGCCGCCACTTCCCGCCGCAGAATAATTTCCTCTCCAGCTGCGTCTAAACCATTGGCATCAAGGATTTCGAGCGCCCCGGGAGTCGCCTCAAAGACACAGGCAACCAGAGCGCGTTCCGCTCCGTGGCGAACAATTTCCGCCGAGGCCTTTTCGCCCAGCAGCAGCGCCAGCGCATCTATAAGAATGGACTTACCCGCGCCGGTCTCTCCGGTCAGCAGATTCAGGCCGGGGCCAAACGCGACGGTCACGTTGTCAACGACGATGTAATTTTCCGCGCGCAGTTCGAGCAGCATGGCACTCCGGACTCGTGCGCAGCATACCATGAATCCATAGAACGTCCCCACGAACCCAGTTCGCAACTTGGAGCAATCGGAAAGCGCCGGTACACTCAAAATAGCTATGAATGCATTGTCGGTTCTACTCCTCTTCTTCTTTCAGACCTCCGACGCGGTGGATGCGACCCAGGCTGCGCCACCGATCAGTGGCAGCGCCCTTCTCGATATGTGGCACAACCTCGGCGGCGTCGCCATCGCCGTGCTGGTGATCCTGCTGATCGCCAGTCTGCAGTCGTGGAGCATTATCTTGGGGAAATGGGCCTCCTTTCGCAGGGCGGGCACGCAGAGCAAGAGATTTCTGCGGGCATTTCAAAAGGCTGAGCGCCTGCAGGATGTCGCCGCAGTCAGCGAACAGTTCAAGCCCAGCCCGCTGGTGCAGGTCTTCGAAGATACCTACGAGGAGTACAGGCATCAGATAGATACCACCGGCGAGGTCCGCAGCTTAAAGGCACTGGAGCGCACCGCGCAGACCGCCGCCAGCGAAGCGCTCACTTCCATGGAAAGCCGCATGACCTGGCTGGCGACCATCGGCAACGTGGCCACGTTCGTCGGCCTGTTCGGAACCATCATGGGAATCGTGGATGCGTTTCACGGCCTTGGAACCTCTGGCGGAGCAACTTTGCGCGCCGTCGCACCCGGCATTTCCGAAGCATTGGTCACCACCGCCGCCGGTATCTTCGTCGCCGTCCCGGCGGTCATGGGCTACAACCAGTTCACCAGCCGCCTGCGGGAGTTAGGCGCGCGCCTCGACGACTTTGGCCGTGAGCTGCTGAATACCATCGAAGAGCTGCAAGCTGAGCCAGCGCCGCCGACGGAGGAGTACGCGCGCCAGCGGGAGGTCTCGCGTGGCCTACACCGCTAAGAACGGCGCCACGCACACGGCGCTTTCCGACATCAACATCACGCCGCTGGTGGATGTGGTGCTGGTGCTGCTGGTGATCTTTATGATTACCGCGCCCGTGCTGCAGTCCGGTATCGAGGTCGCGGTTCCCAGAACAAAAACCGTCAAGCAGATCACGCAGCAGCGCACCGTGGTGACCATCGATAACCAGCAGCGGGTTTTTCTGGATGACAAGCCGGTCAACGTCAACGATCTTCCGCAGTTGTTGCTCCAGAAAGATGGTCATGCCACCCCGGCCAACCGGGTCATTTATCTTCGCGCCGACGAACGGGTTCCCTTTGGCGCCTTCGCCTCCGTGATGGACGCAGTGAAGCAGGCGGGCATTACCAATATCAGTATTGTGACGCGGCCCATAGAATCTCCGACTGGGCAATAAAGACGATGCCATACATTCACGAGACATGGGACCAACACGAACCGATTGTGGGCTCATGGTTTGGTTCGTTTGCACTACACGCAGTGTTGGCAGCCTCAATGGTTCTGTCGACCATCTATCTGCACTCGCTGCATGAAAGCCACTGGGGTCAGATCAGCTCCGGGGAGACGATCAGCGCTACACTGGTTTCCGCCGCTCCATCGCTGCCGCTGCCGAGCACACAGGTCAACACGGATTCTGTTCTGGCAACACAAACACCGAGTCCCGCTCCCCTCATTCCAGAGAAGCAGGCAGCTACCGTTCCCGACGACACAGCCATTCCAATTCCGGCCAAGCCGCAGCACATCAAAAAGATTGCTCCCAAGGCTGCGCCAGCCCCGCCAAAATACGCGCAGCCCAAGCCACAGCAGTACCGTGCAAATTATGGGGAGGCAGCGCCCTCCAGTATTCCAACTTCCATTCCCACTGCCGCTGACAAAAGCGTCGTAATACAGAATGGCGACTTTGGTTCGCGGTTTGGCTGGTACGTAGACGTGATTAAGCGCACGGTTTCGCAAAACTGGTACAGCCAGCTGGCCGACCCAAAAGCATCCATGGGCCACTCCGCAATCGTCACCTTTACCGTGCATCGGGACGGTTCGGTGAGCGACCCTCGGATCGCGCAATCAAGCGGCGTGCCTTCGCTCGATCTATCGGCGATTCAAGCTGTGGAACGCGTCAATGCCTTCGGCCCTTTACCCAATGGATATACGGGCAGTTCGGTTTCCGTCGCCTATACCTTTACGTACGACCGAAGTACAAGTACACACCAGTAATTTTTTTTAGAATTGCAAGCAGGAACCATAGATAATCGACAACGATGGAAAAATTTAGCTGTTCCTGTGATTGAAAAGGATTTTGCTACAGCCAAAATTGGATCCTATACGTCAAACGGAGTGCACAATGGAAGCTTCCCCAAGTTTTGCTACTAAGCAAGCCGTCCGTCTTTTTTTCTCCTTCCTATTTCTCGCCTTTCTCGCCACCACATTCGCATCCGCGCAGGATTGGGTGCACACTGGCACCAATCTTGGAGCGCCGAAAATTCGGCTGGCAGCCGCTGATTTCAAAATGGTCGGTAATGATGCGGCCTTGAGCAACGCGCAGCAAACCTTCAATCAGGTGTTCTTTTCTGATCTCACAAACGCCGGCATCTTCGACATGGTTTCCAAGAGTATGGCCCCGGCTGTGATGCCGGGCTCTCCGCAAGAGATCAATCTTTCCCAGTGGAGTTCGCCTCCCGCGAACGCCGCCATGGTGGCCTTCGGGTCGATCAATGTACAGAACAGCCGCGTTATCATGAATGGCTGGCTGTTCGATGCGAAAAATACGCAATCGCCTCAAGTGCTCGGCCAGCAATATAACGAAGCCGCTGGACCGGATACAGCCCGTCACATCGCCCATGAATTTGCCGACCTGATCATCGCGCGGCTCGGCGGCGGCATCAACGGAATCGCCGAAAGCAAAATCTTTTATGTCTCCGATCGCAGCGGGAATAAAGAGATCTGGGGGATGGACTATGACGGCGCCAACCAGCACCAGATCACCCACGTCAGCGCCATTTGTCTGTCTCCGCGCATCTCTCCCGACGGAAGTCGCCTCGCGTTCGATGAGCTGAATAATCGCGGCGGCAACATCCGCATCTTTTCGATGAGTCTCAATCGTCTGGTCAATTTTCCCGTCCACGATGGAACAGATTATTCGCCCGCATGGGCCCCCGATGGCAACAGCCTGGCCTTCTCTTCCTCGCGCAGCGGAGACCCGGAAATCTGGATCTCTTCCGCCAGCGGCTTCGGTCTGCGCCGCGTCACTGCCTATCGCGGACCGGATGTTTCCCCCGTATTCAACCCGAAAACCGGCAATCAGATTGCGTGGATCAGCGGTCGCACCGGCCTGCCGCAGGTCTACATCATGGAGTCTGACGGCACCAACGTTCAGCGCTTGACCGACGGCGGTTACGCCACTTCGCCCGCGTGGTCGCCGAACGGACAATTTCTCGCCTTTGCATGGTCGCGGCACTATGGACCAGGCGCTCCCGGCGGGCAGGACATCTACGTGATGGACATCGCCAGCCATCGCTGGACGCAGCTCACGCACGATATCGGCCGCACGGACTTTCCGTCCTGGTCGCCCGATGGTCGCCACATTGTTTTTCAGCGTACCGTGCATGGTCACAGTGAAATCTGGACCATGCTGGCCGACGGTACCAACCAACAATCTTTGACCAAACTTGGAAACAGTCGCATGCCCAATTGGAGCTGGAAGTAACCGCATTCGGAGACGACAAATCTGTGACGTTGGATTTTTCGTTCTACACTACTTTACGAAGGTAAGTTTTGAGGAGAGGATACATGAAGAATTATAAGAAGAATTCTGCGCTTGCCATCGCAGCGCTCGCTGCTTTCTTGATTACAACTGGCTGCCATCACAAAGAGGCCAGCGCGCCGGAAGCACCGGCGCCTCCGGCTGAAACCACCCCCGCTCCGACCGCAAGCATTACCGTGACGCCGGACACGATCAGTCCCGGTCAGAGCGCGGCGCTCAACTGGACGACCACCAACGCGACCGATGTTTCGATCGATGGCATTGGCGCAGTTGAAACCAGCGGCACCAAGACGGTCAGCCCAACCGAGACGACAACCTTTCATCTGGTTGCGCGCGGCGACGGCGGATCGACCGATGCCACGGCAACCCTGACCATCGGCCAGGCACAGGCGCCCAACACCTCAACTGAGCTGACGGCGGCGGAGTTCGAACAGAATGTCAAGCCGGTCTTCTTCGACTATGACAGTTACAGCATGCGTCCGGACGCACAGTCGACCATCACGCAAGATGCATCCTTCCTGCAGTCGCATCCAAACGCAAAGATCCTGATTGCGGGCTATTGCGACGATCGTGGCTCGGAAGAATACAACCTGGCTCTGGGTCAGAACCGCGCCAACTCCGCCAAGACTGCGCTGACACAGGCGGGCGTCGACGCCAGCCGTATCAGGACCATTAGTTACGGCAAGGAAAAGCAGTTCTGCACGCAAGAAGAGGAATCTTGCTGGCAACAGAACCGTCGCGCTCAGTTCAGTCTGGACCAGTAGTTGTTGCAGCATCCCGCGAAAGGTGCACAAATCATTCGCGGACAAGGAAAGCAAGACCAGCGGCAGCACGAGCATGGATAGTTACCCTGCCTGTGCTGCCGTAGACTTTGAAACACTCGACGTACTTGCCGTACACTTTTCTTGGTTACAGAATTCCGGCGCAGATTGCGTCTAGAGCGGGTGTCGCATGCGTACTCTTATACGAGCTTCTGCACTTTCGGTTTGCATTTTTTTGTTGGCTGCCGCGCCCAGCGCGTTTGCCGTCAACAAAGACATCATCGCCTTGCAGGCACAGGTGCAACAGATGCAAGACATGATGATGAGCATGCAACAGGCAAACGACGAGCGCTATGCCACCATGCACAACCTGTTGCAGCAGACCTCGGAAAGCGTATCCAAGGTCGCCGCTCAGGTCGATTCCATGCAGAAAGCCGCCCAGGACCAGCAGAGCTCGCAGGGAAATTCTCTGCAACAATTGTCGGGCCAGATGCAGTCGATGAATGACTCGCTGGATGAATTGCGCGCCCGTCTCGACAAACTGGACAAGGCGCTTGGATCCATTCAGTCGCAGCAGCAGACTCTCGCCGCTGGCCAGCCCGTGCAATCTGGGCAATCAGGGCAGCCCGGGGAGGTACCGCCCGCCACCGGCCAGTCCTTGCCGACAGCAGACCAGGCGCAGGGCGCCGCTCCAGACAGACCAGCCGCCCGCCCCACAGGCGCCTCCGTTAGATCAGCTGTATCAGTCTGCGGCAACCGATTACAACGCCGCGAAATATAACCTTTCCAGTCAGGAATTCGCAGACGTCATCAAGTTCTATCCACAAAGCACTCAGGCCGGCAACGCGCAATTTTATATGGGGGAAATCGACTATCGTGCCGGAAATTACAAGAGCGCGATCGACAATTACTCTGCCGTGCTTTCGCAGTACCCCGGCAATTCCAAAGCACCCACCGCTCTATTGCGGAAGGCGCAATCGGAGCTGGCGATGGAGCAGCGCGACGCTGGCATCCGCGATCTGCGCTCGCTGATCCAACGCTATCCGCAGACGCCGGAAGCCATGCAGGCGCGCAGCAAACTGAACGGCATGGGAGTGCGCATTTACGCAAAACCTGCTGCAGGACACGAATAGCAACATCGGCAACGTTCCACGCAACCGTATCGCACCCAAAACGCATTGCAAGGATTCCAGATTTCTATGACTAACAACCACACTCCCTCTTCCCATCCAGACAATGACGAAAAGAAGGGTGTGGTGGAAGACGACGCCTGGCACCCGCCCGGCAAGGCACCGAAGTCACAGGAATCGATGACCGGACAGCTCGGCCACCGCAATGCGGATGAACTAACCAGCGGCAACGACACCGATTTTCCCGAACCCGGCTCCAGTCCGGAGCACAGTGGACAGCACAAGTAATATGCGCCGTCGCCTCTCATCGCCTCTGTGATCGCGCCATGAATTCAGTGACCCTGCACGTTTTAGTCGTCCTGTTTCTGGCCACCACAATCCGATCGACCTTCGGCTTCGGCGAGGCGCTCTTTGCCGTACCATTGCTCGCGCTCCGCATTCCTCTCGCGGTTGCGGCTCCTCTCGCCGTACTTGTTTCCATCACCATCGCCCTCGTCGTTGTTGCGCAGGATTGGCAGCATATCCACCTGCGCAGCGTAGGCGGACTGCTGGGATCGACCGTTCTCGGAATTCCATTGGGCCTGCTGTTGTTGACGGCTGGCAAACCTGAGCTTGTAAAAGCTGGTCTCGCCGTCATCCTGATTCTCTTTTCGGCCTATTCTCTTCGCGGCCGAACCCTGATCAAGCTGACAGATGACAACCGGCTGTGGCTGTGGGGCTGCGGATTTTGTGCTGGCGTGCTTGGCGGTGCCTACGGAATGAACGGGCCTCCCCTGGTGTTGTACGGTGCCATGCGCCGCTGGTCCGCCCAGCAGTTTCGTGCCACGCTGCATGGATATTTTTTGCCCGCCAGCATCATCGGCATGGTCGGCTATTGGCTCGCAGGTCTGTGGATTCCTGCCGTGACGCATTACTATCTGCTGTCCCTGCCCGTCATTCTGCCTGCAATCTGGCTGGGCAGAATCTTGAACCGCCGCATGCAGGGAGAAGCATTTCTCAAGTATGTGTATGTAGGCCTGGCAACGGTCGGATGCGTGTTATTGGTTCAGGCACTGCATAAATAAACGCTCGCTTCGGCACCCAGCGCGCCGTTATCTTCAGTACTTTTCGCTTTCCAAACGTCCTCTCCCGCATTACTCTTCAGTCAATCATTTTCATTTAGAAGCGCGGAGGATCTCATGATTCAAGGGCTTTTTGCAACTCGAAATGATCTGACATTGACGGTTGTCCGGCTCGTTTTAGGAGTCATCTTTTTTGTGCATGGAGCGCAACTGGCGCTCGGCTGGTTCGGCGGCTACGGCTACGCCGGAAGCATGCATTTCTTCACTCAGGGAATGGGCATCCCTGCGCCATTTGCATTCCTTGCCATCGTGACCCAGTTTCTTGGCGGCATCGGCCTGCTCCTTGGATTCCTGACCCGCCTTGACGCGTTCCTCATCGCCATTAACATGCTGGTGGCGATTTTCACGGTTCACATCCATGTGGGTTTCTTTATGAACTGGTATGGCGCGCAGAAAGGCGAAGGGTATGAGTATCATCTGCTCGCGCTGGCGCTTTGCCTCGTCCTCTTGGTCAAGGGCGCGGGTGCCATCTCACTCGATCGCTTTTTTTACCAGGAGGGATAATGCTGCATGGCTAACTACGAGCCCAATGAGCGCACGAAAGTTACGCGTCTCCCCAAACGCGCCGTCTATGACAAGGCGCAGGTCCACGCCATTCTGGACGAAGGATTTCTCTGCCACATCGGCTTCGCAGTCGAACAGCAACCCTATGTCATTCCCACCAGCTATGTGCGCGCTGGTGAAAAAATCTACGTTCATGGCTCGGCTGCCAGCCGCATGCTGCGCCGACTAGATCAAGGGGTCGACGTCTGCGTGACGGTCACGCTGGTCGATGGTTTCGTTCTCGCCCGCTCGGTGTTTCACCACTCCATGAACTATCGCTCGGTCGTAATTCTGGGCAAAGCACGGCTGGTGGAAGACCGCGATGAAAAGATCGATGCGCTGCGCCGCTTCACCAATCACATTGTTCCTGGCCGATGGGATGAGGCAAGGCAGCCTCACGATCAGGAATTAAAGGCGACTAGCGTGCTGGTGTTACCGTTGGAAGAAGTGTCCGCGAAAATACGCACCGGGCCGCCGCTTGACGACGAGGAAGACTATGCCCTTCCTGTCTGGGCTGGCGTGGTTCCTATTCGCGCGCGCGTCAGCGAGCCGATACCGGATGAACGTATCGTCCCAGCCGCGCCTGCCTTCGATGTCCGCAGATTGACGAGGTTTTTCTAGCCCTGCTGGAGGCATCTGGGCAAAGCCGCGTAAACGGCGTTGCCCAGGCTGGATTCCGTGCTCGCTACTGTTTGTCGTACACAGCAGTTTCTTCTTGATCGACGCTTGTCGGAGTCGATACATTCGTCAGCGTCTTTCCATCGTCCGATACCGTGTACGTACCCTTAAACACCGGCTTTCCATCCATCTTCTCGACTATGTCAAACGACTTGTCTCCGGTCTTGGTGGCCGCTATCGTCAGCCCCTTGGGAACCGTAGGGCCCACCGGAACATAATCCTTTCCGTCGAAGTTCAGATCGAGCTTCGCTTTGATGGAGGGCAGTATCCAGGTAAGTCCGTCGTCGCCATTGGCGGCAAACTGCAATACCTCGGACGTGCTGTTGTTCACCTTTTCGCTCTTCCACGTTCCCATCAAGCCTTTGGTTCCGTCGACGCGCGCATACACGGTGACACTGTGGAATGCTTTGCCGTCAGGCGTTGTCCCGGTGGAACTGATTGACATTTTCTTCCCGTCCGGAGAAATCCGCATCGTATCGGTATCCAGCAGGATCGCGTTACGTCGATATTTAACTACCCATAACGAAGTGCTGACCCGCTTCCATATGGCAGTAGTCTGAAACGCCGTGTTGTATGGCTTGCCATCCGGCTTGAAGGTGTAGGAATCCACGGCTGTCGTTTCCTGGATTGCGCCAGCAGTCGGCGGGCGAATACTTCACCGTGTCTCCCGTCAATTGACTCTTGGCCTGGTTTAGCTTCCAGCTTCCAACAAAGGGATTCTGTGCGCTTGCAGCGGCGCAAAAACCGATCACGGCCAGTAAGCAGCTTGATGCGATTCGATGTTTCATGTGAGGTTCCTCCATGTGCAGTCATCATTCGGACGGATGCCACAACTTGGGGGACAGTCAGGCGCGTCGATCCCGATCTGATCGCAGCGATTATATCCATCGCCCGCAAAACCTGAAAAGACATTTCTGTCTTGCCCCATATTTCACTGGAGAATCAGAGCTGCGCATTGCTTCGCATGCTAGAGTCGATTTTGTGGGGAAACTTCCAGGTCGAAACGCCAATATGTCCCGGCACCAGACCGATCAGCTAGAACATGCGGAAGTGGTCAGCGGGCGCTGGCTGGTGAAGGCCATTCTGGTAATGCTGGCAATCGGCGGCGGCACGTTGTATTTGACCGTCTGTCTGCTCTTCTATCAGGGGCAATGGCAATTCACCTTCTTTCCACCCAGTAAGTCTCAACCTAGCGCCGCATCCATCGCAGCGAAAAGCAGACTTCCAATTACAAATGTACGGTTCGACACCACGGAAGAAGGCGTCGAGCAGTTGGATGGATGGTGGATTCCCGCCGCCAATTCTCAGCCCCCCTCTCAGGCGAGTGCAGACTCGCACCGCGTGGTGTTGTTCTGCGCAAACGGCCACACAGATTTGCCGGACAATATCGACGCATTCAAGGCTTTTCACGCCCTGAATGTCGACGTATTTGCGTTCGACTATCGTGGCTTTGGCGCCAGTCAGGCGGGACATCCCTCCCAGAAGAAAGCTTATGCGGATGGTGTAGCAGCCATGAATTACCTGACCGGCATGCGCCACGTCCCTCCGGACCACATCATTGTGTATGGAGCGCGTCTGGGTGCGGCGGTAGCGGCACATATCGCGCTTCAGTCGCCAAAAATCGCGGGCATTATTCTCGAAGATCCACAGCCATCGCTAGCGCACCAAGTCAAGCGGGAGCAGCACATCCATCTGCTGCCAATGTGGTTGATCTTTCAGGATCGATTTACTATTTCTGACATTGTTCCATCGTTGAAAATGCCGAAGCTGATTGTCGTCACGCGTGCGATGCAGGCCTACACACCCGGAGCAGAGAAACTCTACGATGAAGCCCTTGCGTCCAAGCAGAAGGTTGCCATCAACAATGAGCCGAACCAGCCAGTCTATCTACAGTCCGCATGGCACAACGCTGTGAGCAATTTCTTAAACACGTTGGCATCGTCGCCTGACTCGCAATCGCACCCATGACCGTGGCACCGGATGGGGCTTACGCTAGCTAGCGTTCGCCGGTCTGGCAACGTCACGTCCGCAAAGGAACCAGAGAGTCGCGCTCACCGTGAGTGTGATTGCCGCAAACCAAAAAACCGTGTCTCGCTGCGCGGCGGGAGTTCCGAACAGCAATAACAAGCTCGCCAGTCCAATCAACGCAACCATGCGACTCAGAAAGCGAAATACGGGCCGGCTGTGGTCGGGCTCATCGCTCAATTCCGTTCGAACATTAATCGGAGTATTCAGGTTGTGAAAGAGCTTCGCACGAGCGGGCCAGTCACCCCGGTCAAGCAGCATGCTCAACAAGAAAACTACAATCGTCGCGGGCAGAACAATGGCCACTTGCTGAACAATTGTCCAGTGGTAGACAAATGCTCCCAGTGAACCGAGACCCAGGCCGGTCGCAAAGGTCGCGATGCCAGACCACCAGGGTGATCTTCGTATAGCGAGACCAAGCAGCGCTGGCGAACCATAGGAAAACGTACGGATCAATTCAAACGTAATCATCACATCGAAAATACTTTCACGGCTGGAGGCAAGCAGCACTGCGACCAGCATGGTAGCGCCGCCAATCAGGAAGGTGTTGAACCACCCGACAAAAAGTAGCTCCCGCTCGCCTGCATTTTTTCGAATCAGCTCCTGATAGATGTCCTTGGTCAAAATCGCTGCCTCCAGATTGAACAAGGCGGACAGGTTGGCCATGGTCGAGCTGAACATTGCGGCCAGCATAATACCGATCAGTCCGTGAGGAAGCAGCGTCAGGCTCGCTACAACGTATGACGCTTCACTAGGATTGGCCAGGGCAGGCCACACTTTATGCAGGTCAGGATAAAGCACGCGCATCGCCATCGGCGGAATGAACCAGATGAATGCTCCCAGAAAAAACAGTCCGCAGCAAAGAAGAGATACTCGCTTGGCAGCCGCTTCATCCTCGACGCTAAAGTATCGCTGCGCCATGGCGGCGGTGTTGTAGCCGAAGACTACGAAAATGGTCCATACAACAAGATAGGTAAAACCAAATTCCCCTGTAAGCGGGATCGTAAGCATGGAACGCGGTAGCGCATGGACAAGACCGATGACACCGCCCACACGATGCAGGGACGCAATGACCAGCACAACGCAGAAAGGCAGAAGTATCGAGGCCTGCAGAAAGTCGACCATCACCACCGCCCACAGACCGCCAATGACGCAGTAGAAGATGATAATGACCGAAGTGAAGATGATGATCGTCCGAACTGGATACCCCGACGCAGCCGCAATAAACAAGCTAAGTCCGAATAACATCGTGGCGCTTGTAAACAATTGCAGGATGATCGTCGTCCAGGAAAAGATCTGATGGGTAATTTGGCCGAAGCGCGCGGTCAGGTATTCCATCACCGTGGTAATTCGGCTTCGACGCCAGCGCGCCGCGAAAAAGAAATAGCCCAGCAGGAAAGCAAGCGCGTTTCCAATGTAGAGCCCGATCACCGCAATGCCGGATCGGTATGCGACGCCCGCGGCCCCGGTAAAGGTCCAGGCGCTAAACCCTGACATGAATGCACTTAAACCGGCCACCAGCCATGGGATTCGGCTGCCGCCGCGAAAATATTCTTTGATCCCGCTGTTGAATCGCATCACAAAGATGCCGGTGCCGATCATCAGAACTACGTAGCAGACGATCACGGCATAATCGATGGAATTTGCGGTCTGCATTCTCATCCACTTTCATCGATCCCCGATACCCATGTCAACCCAATAAGAAGCATAAACAAATAAAACGATTGGAATCGTTATCTGTTACACTCCTCCTGAAAGTTATGCCGCGTCCCTCTCTCATCGTTTTCGCCAACCAAGCCTTGTTCAACTCTTTCTTCTGGGGAGATCGATCCCTGCGCCTGAAAAAGTTGTTTGTGGTGAAGCAGTTGGAAGCACGGGAGCTTACCGCAGCTATGCGACGGGATATGGCGGATGCTGACGCATTTGTCACTACTTGGGACAGTCCGAACTTTGGTGCGGATTTAGTTCGCCTCGCACCCCGTTTACGGATGATTGCGCATTGCGGAGGCGAGGTAAAAAAGCGATTTGACGCTTCCCTGTTCCGTAAGCTGACAATAACCAATGCTCCCGAGCCATTTGCCCGCCCAGTTGCGGAGTTCGCCGCGGCCCTCCTGCTCTACACAACAAGAAATATCGATGCCTATCGGGCCGCCAGTCAGAAGTCACCAGTGACCACGTCTGCGATATTGCATGCCACCGGACGACTCCCGAACACGTTTGGCACCGTGGAAACACTGATCGGCCAGGAAGTCTCGATGATCGGACTGGGACGCATTGGCCGGGCTCTGATGGATTTGCTGAAAGGGTTCGAGATTCGCTGGCTGGTTCACGATCCGTATGCATCTCAGGAGATGACGGGTGAGCATAACGTTCAGCTGCTGCCTTTGTCCGCGGTATTGAAACGTGGCGCTCGCCTGGTATTGGCCGCGGCCGCGACGGAAAAAACTCACCATTTAATGAACGCCCGGCGACTGGCCATGCTGCCGGACGGCGCAATTGTGATCAACGTGGCGCGAGGGTCGCTGGTCGACCTTGAAGCGTTGACGCGCGAAGTGCGATCCGGCAGGCTTCGTTGTGCCCTCGACGTCACCGATCCAGAGGAGCCTCTTCCTGGGAACCATCCTCTGCGGAAATTACCGGGCGTGATTCTTACGCCACATGTCGCTGGCGGCGGACTGGAGACTCGCAGACAAATAGCAGACATTGTTTTGGATGACCTGGAACGTTTTTTTCAGGGAAAACCAGTCCACAACCGCGTGACAACAGCTATGCTGAAGCGAATGACTTAAGGGGTTGAACCCTGCTCTTTATCTCAGACTCAAATCGACGTGAACGCCGAATGTGACGGGTACAGTCGAAAGTTGCTTGCAATCGAAATACGGTATTGAACGGCGCAATTCCTTCTGTACCAGCTGCACGCCGCGTATGGATTCACACTCTTTTTGAGGTTCAATAACTATGCTGATCGATACAGAAGAGCAGTTGGAAGAAAAGCTGGCACAGCCATTGCCCGAGGACCTTGCCGCCATGCGAGCGCTGCAGGGCGACATCCTTGTTCTGGGTGTGGGTGGCAAGATGGGACCAAGCCTGGTTCGGCTGATGCAGAGGGCCGTAACGGGCGCGGGCATCAAGAAAAAAATCATCGCTGTCGCGCGGTTTACAGACAAAACTCTGCCGGCTGCTTTGAATGCCGAAGGAATCGAAACCATCGCCAGTGACTTGCTGGAAGATGGCGTACTCGATCGTCTGCCAGATGTACCCAATGTCATTTTTATGGCCGCGCGAAAATTTGGAACCACCGGATCGGAATACCTGAGTTGGGCCATGAATACGCAATTGCCCGGGCTCGTCGCCAGTCGGTATCGCGGTTCTCGAATCGTGTGTTTCTCCAGCGGCAACGTATATCCTCTCCGTCCGCTGCATCTCGGCGGAGCGAGCGAGGAAACGCCGGTCGATCCCCGGGGAGAATATGCGCAGTCTGTTCTCGGTCGTGAGCGCATATTTGAGTATGGCTCGCACCGCTGGGGAACACCAGTCGCGCTGCTGCGCCTGAATTATGCAATCGACCTTCGTTACGGCGTGCTGTCCGATATCGGAACAAAGGTATATCAACGGCAGCCGCTCGATATTTGTACCCCCGCGTTGAATGCAATATGGCAGCGCGACGCGAATTCTGTCTGCTTTCGTGCATTCGCTCATTGCCAATCGCCGCCGTTTGTCCTGAATTTGACAGGACCCGAGACCCTTAGCGTCCGATGGATCGCGGAAGAATTCGGGAAGCATTTCGGGTGCGAGCCAATTTATGTTGGCGAAGAAACGTCCTCGGCTTACTTGAACAACGCGGCAAAACAGCATCGTCTCTTTGGATATCCCACGGTAACACCCGACGAAATGATTGAATGGACGGCCCATTGGATCGCAAGCGGCAAGAAAAACTTGAACAAACCGACACATTTTCAGACACGGGACGGTAAGTACTAATGACACTGCGAGAAAAATTCAAGAGCGGCCTTGTGATTCCAGCGCATCCGCTCGCATTGACCAGCTCTCGGAAGCTGGATGAGCGCCGTCAACGTGCGTTGACGCGGTATTACCGCGCTGCTGGAGCCGGTGGCGTTGCTGTTGGCGTGCACACTACCCAGTTTGCGATTCGTGACGTCGGACTTCTTCGACCGGTTCTGCAACTGGCCGCGGAAGAGCTGCGCGGCTCGACGATGGTGAAGATCGCCGGTGTTTGCGGTCCTCTGCCAACCGCCGTGGCGGAAGCGGAACTGGCCTGCTCGTTGGGGTACGATGCGGCGTTGCTCAATATGGGCGGCTTGCAATCCCTCTCGTTCGAGGAGCAGTTCGCGCGCGTGAAAAAGATTGCTTCCATTCTTCCTGTGGTTGGTTTCTATCTGCAGCCGCTTGCAGGCGGCCAACTTTTCTCGTATTCGTTCTGGCGTAATTTTGTCGAGATCGAAAATGTTGTCGCAATCAAGATGGCGCCATTCAATAGATATCAAACCATTGACGTAATACGCGCCGTGCTGGACGCTGGTCGGGAAGATGACATTGCTCTGTACACTGGCAACGATGACAATATCCTGGTCGATCTGCTGACAGAGTTTAATTTTGGTGGCAGGACAGCTCGAATCGTTGGCGGCCTGCTGGGCCATTGGGCCGTCTGGACCAAGACCGCAGTATCGCATCTCAAACTGGCACATGAATCCCACGGCACGATTCCTCTCGATCTTCTGTCGCTGGCGCAGCAGATTACCGATGCGAATGCGGCTTTCTTCGATGCGGCCAACACTTTCGCTGGCTGCATCCCCGGAATCCATGAAGTTCTACGGCGACAGGGTCTGCTCGAAGGTCTCTGGTCCCTTGATCCCACCGAACACCTCTCGCCGTGCCAGAGCGAAGAAATCGATCGCGTGTATCGTGCCTATCCACATTTGAATGACGATGCATTCGTTCGGGAACATCTCGATGAGTGGCTTCGTTAGTGTAGCTGGAGGACTCGGTGAAGAGGCGTCAATTTCTCAGAGATTCAGCAATCGCAGCCGGAACGCTGATGAGCGGAGTTGGCTTCGGAGAAGTCAGTACCGACAAGCGCGACGCAGTCGGTCCCGAAGCAGCGGAAGTACCCTCCAGAAAACTGGTCGAAGTACCCGGCACAAGTTTCGAGATCACAGATGAACTGACGAAAGTTCCCGTGACCGTCACGCTTGGAAAATTCCTCATGTCTCCGACCCAGGTGACACAAAAGCAGTATGAGGAGATCGCCGGTGAAAACCCTTCGTTTCATCCGGGACCGAACTTGCCAGTCGAAACCGTCAGTTGGTGGGAAGCCATCCGCTATTGCAACCTGCGCAGCGTCAAGGAAAACCTCGACCCCTGCTACAACCTTGAAACCGGCTTCTGCGATATGCGCAAGAGCGGCTATCGACTGCCTTCCGATACCGAATGGACGCATGCATCCGGCGACGTCTCCACTCCGCCTGCCGGGACCAAGGCCAACCTCGGCAATTCCGATACCACGCATGTGCGCTCGCTGGTTGATGAGTTGAACCATTCAGGCACTCAGCCGGTGGGCAGCTATCCCGCAAATCAATATGGCATCTACGACATGTTCGGGAACGTTTGGGAGTGGTGCACGGACTACTTTAACCCACTGAATGAGCCGCAATCATCCTATAACTCGGCTGGTCCGCTGAGAGGGTTAAGTCGCATCGTCCGCGGCGGCTCGTTTGTCAGCACCACGTCTCAGTGGGCCGGTGCTGGCTATCGGCGATGTATCGAGCCTGAGTACAAATCCCGTTTCACTGGATTTCGCGTCTGCCGCACGCTTGAACCCAACCCGGTGCTTCCAGCCGCTCATCGCAGTTCAGAATGGTTCGCACAATACAACCAGGCTCCAGCCGGATATGAAGCCACAACTGGAAATTTGTCGTCTCTCGTCGCGGGCATAGGCTCGGTTGCGCAATGGCAAAGCCGACGTGCGACTATCCAGGAAAAATGGCTGAAGCTGCTCGGCTCAATGGACATCGCGCCGCCGCCTGCGAAAACGCGGCTGGTAAGTGTCGTCGAACACCAGAACTACACCGCAAAACTGATGTACCTGCAGGTTGAGCCAGACTGGTGGGAAAAAATTCTTGTCATGATGCCAGCTGAATCAATAACGCGCCCGCGCCCGGTTGTCATTGTGCCGTTCTATGACGTGGATACCGCAGCCGCCAGAAATTTGTCAGGAAACGAATATCTCGGAAGCACGGTCGATCCCTACGCCTACTGCGCCGTGCAAAAGGGATACATTGCCGTAGCCATTCGCTGGTGGGGAGAAAGCTACGGTGAATTCTGGAGCGAAGCCACAGCAAATCTGAAGCTCCGTCATCCCAACGTAACCGGTCTGGGAAAATGGGTCTGGGATGCGCACCGTTTAGTCGACTACATATATACCCTGCCGGAAGTCGACCGCACGAACATCGGCATCATCGGGCATTCGCTGGGCGGCAAGATGGCGCTGTATGCACCTGCATTCGATGATCGCATCACTGCTGTGGTGTCGAATGAACTTGGCATCGGTCTCACGTTTTCAAATTATGACGATTACTGGTACCTCGGCGATTCCATTCATACCCTGGAACCCGGCACCGATCAGCACGAGCTGATTGCGCTGATTGCCCCAAGACCGTTTCTCTTAATTGGCGGCGACAAATACGATACCAAGCAAAGTTGGTATTACATCAATGCTGCACGCTCGGTGTATCGGCTCTACGGCAACGCGCAGAATATTGGCTATTTCAACCACCACACAGGCCATCGCCCAACGCCAGACGCAATCTGGCGCATGAATGAATGGCTGGCGCACTTCCTTGGACCGCAAGCATGATCGCTCGCACACTCACCATTTTTTATGGCCGACCTTGACGAAAATCAAAAGGAGAAATGTTGTGCGAGTAGGAATCATCGGAACAGGCGCAATCGCTCAGAAACATGCGCAGGCCTACAAAAACATTGGCTATGAAATCACCGTCTGCACCAATACCAGCCCAGTCAAAGGACAAGCATTCGCGGATGCGACCGGGGCGGAATTTGTTTCGACCTATGAAGAGGTCTGCCGTCATCCCCGTGTAGATTATGTGGACGTTTGCACCTTTCCAGATTTCCGCCTGCTCCCCGTGGAACTGTGCGCAAAGCTTAAGAAGCACATTCTGGTGCAGAAACCGATTGCAACCAACCTGGAGACAGCCCGCGCCATGATTCAAGTGGCTCGCAACGCAGGCATCCAGCTCGGTGTTGTCAGTCAGCATCGCTTCGACGACTCCGCTAGTTTTTTAAAGAAAGCCATTGCCGACGGACGCCTGGGGAAAATCATTCAGGCCGATGCGTATGTCAAGTGGTACAGGTCTGCGGAATACTACAGTCGGCCCATCAAGGGTAGCTGGGCTGTCGAAGGCGGAGGCGCTCTGATCAATCAGGCCATCCATCAGGTCGATGTGCTTTTATTTTTACTTGGTCCCGTCAATCAGGTATCGGGCGCCTGGCAATTGGGCGCCGCGCACAATATCGAATCGGAAGACATCGTGAATGCGCTCCTATCGTATTCCTCCGGCGCAACGGGGGTGATACAAGCCTCCACCGCACTCTGGCCCGGATATCCGGAGCGAATCGAAATCCATGGGACCAAAGGCACCGCAATCATCACCGGCGATAAGTTGACCAGTTGGGATGTCCAGAATGACACCGGCGAACCCGCCCCGCTCGATCGCGCGATTGCCTCTGGCGCTTCCGATCCCATGGCAATTTCAACGCTCACCATGGAGCGACAGTTCCTCGACTTTGGCGACGCTTGCAAAACAGGCCGTCTGCCGCTGGTTTCTGGCGTGGATGGATATCGCGCCCTGCAAGTGGTAACCAGCATCTACGATTCTTGCAGGCAAGGACAACCAGTCGCCATCGATCACGAAGCGCTGTAATCCTTATCGCACGTCAAACGATCCACAAACCCACGATGCGCGCAGCACCAACAACGATGCGCTCAGTCGGAGATCAAATCCTCGATCTTCGCAGCCGACTCCCTGTCTAAGTAGGCGGTCGCATCGGGATGCGTACGCAGAATGGTCGCAGGGCAATCGGGTGAGATTGGTTCTGTCAGCACACGCCGAGTGATTTCCGCCTTGCGGCTGCCAGGAATCGTCAGGATCAATTTCGGCACCCGGAACAACGCTGGAATAGTCACGGTGATGGCCCGCGCGGGAACGTCCTGAAGCGTCTTGAACCAGCCTTCCGCTGCCTGTTGTTGCCGGCATGCATTGTCCAGGTGGACAACCTTCACGTCTTCCGGATCGTTGAAATCCGCCTCACCAGGATCGTTGAATGCCAGGTGTCCATTCTCCCCAAACCCCAGCAGGCATAGTCCAGGCGCGGCCAAGCGCAGTTGCCGGGCATATTCGCGGCACACCGCGTTCAGATCCGACGCGCTTCCGTTAATTTCATGAAATTCCCGCAGGCGCACGCGATCAGTCAGATTTTCTCTCAGATATCGGCGGAAAGAAGCGGGATGATGATCATCGATGCCTACATATTCATCCAAATGGAAGCCATTCACACGGTCCCATGGCAGACCATGCATAGAAGTAAGCGCGCGCAGCGTCTCCAACTGCGACGCTCCCGTCGCGAAAATGACCGCGATCTCCCCAGCCGCACTCTTTTGCTGCCGCAGATGTTCCGCAATCGCCTCTGCCGCGGCCATACCCGCAGCTTTTCCATCCGGATGAATTTCCAATTTCAGCGTGCCGACTTGAAATTTTTGAATTTCCACACTTCCTGTTCCCATCCTGTATCCCCCTCTGTCACTCTATCGACAGCCATCATCCACCACAGCGCCTTAAAAAATCTGATGCAAAAACCTGGTTCCGTTTTTGCCAGCGGACGCATTCGGGCTTTGATCTAGCCACACATATATATTACGCTTATGAACACTTAGTTACGTTGCAAAGGCAAAGCGATTCCAATCAATTGCATAACGCGGCAATCGATCGCCAGGTCATCGTCGGCTGGCGAAGCCAGGAACTCGTCATCTATACTTCCGACCAAAGTCAATCAGGAGATACGAACCATGTTGAACGGATTGGTCCGGCGCGCCCTTATTCCAATCGGCCTGTTACTTTTCATCCCTTTGTTCATAGCTTCCGCGGTTGCCCAGTCGGCATCGCCGTTTTGCGCGGACGCGAACTGCACTGCAACTCGGCAAACCCTCAAGAGCATTTGCGACCTGATTGTGAAGGACAAAAGCACCTTCCCCACCATCTATGTCGGTGGGTATTACATGCGGGATCTGGTCGCCGGTTATGAAATCTTTGGCGACCGCCGCTACCTGGATACCGCGATTGCGTATGGAGACTATCTGCTGTCGAAGCAAATGCCGAACGGATTCTGGGCCACGGGATACGGACCGGTCTACCTGGCGGATACGGGAAGCGCGCTCGGACTTTTCATCGTCCTCTACAAGCACGTCGACCATGCTCGCCAGCAGAAATATTTTGATGCCGTCCAGCGCTACACCAAATCCTTGCAGCACGATGGCATGATTCTACCCAGCGGCGCCTTTGGAACCGGCTGGCGGCAGATCAAAGATGGTACCCTGACCGGCCCAATCTACGATCAGTACACGCTTTCCTCCGCTCTGACCGGCGCGACAATTTTTACCTGGATGTATCACCAGACCAAGCAGGACAAATATAGGGAGATTTCGTATCACGCTTTGAAATGGGTATTTTCCACCATGCGCAGCGATGGGAACATTCCCTATATCCTGGCTGAAGAAGGAGCAGATTTCACAAAGCGCGGCGACCCAAAGAACGACTACCAACTGTGGACAGACAGCACGTACGGCACCTCAGCCTATGTGGGAGAGGGCGTCATTTCCTTCGACCTTTATTGCGATAACCCAGCCTGGAAATCGTGGATCGCGAAAACGGTCAAGCCGAACATTGAATTTTTACTTCGCACGCAACTTCCCGACGGAACGTGGTCGAAGTTAGGTCAGAAAAGTTGGGACCGTACCCGCAGCCCCGGAATCATTAACTATCTGACCTGGTATTACAACCATGTGGACCGCGATCCGCGCATCGTGAAGGCAGTGCAACGATTCGACGCATTCATCGTGGTTCCCGCCAACGGCAAATCGTACGGACTGCTCAACGACGGCGCCGACTACGGCCCTAAGGACAAGGCGAATGCGTTCAACACCGCCACCAGTCTCACAGGACGCGCCCTTGCCGACATCATATCGCCGGGTGTCGATGCGCAATGGTAAGAAACCTCGTTAGCAACCCCGGTGTCATCGACCGTAAGCAGATAGCCGCCCGGTACAGAACGCTGCTGCTCGATAACGTTATTCCCTTCTGGCTGCAGCATGGAATCGATTGGGAGTATGGCGGCGTGCTTTCATGCATGAACAATGACGGCTCGCCTGCAGGCGGAGACAAGTTCATCTGGTCGCAGGCCCGCTCCGTATGGACCTTCGCCGCGCTCTACAATCGCGTTGAGAAGCGTCCAGAATTTCTAGCAGCGGCGGAAAATTCCATCCAGTTTCTGCTCGCGCATGGCCGCGACAACGCTGGTCGATGGATCTACCACACCGATCAGCAGGGCCGCGAACTTGAAGGCGCAACCAGCATCTACACCGACTGTTTCGTCGTGTACGGTTTCAGCGAATACTATCGCGCGGTTCAAGATGAGAACCTGCTCTCCATCGCGCGCGAAACGCTGGAGCGAGTTCGTCACCGCATTGACGAACCGGATTTTCAGGAAACCGCCCCGTATCCGCTTCCGTTAGGTTGGAAGAATCATGGCATTCCGATGATCCTGACCGAAACCGTCAACGAGTTTGTCCAGACCACCGGCGACACAAGTCTTGAACCTCTGATCGACGATTATGTCTCGCGAGTCATGGATCACTTCGTTCGACCGGATCGCAAAGTTCTGCTGGAATTTCTGACCACCGACTACAGAGAAGTTCCACCCCCCGCAGGAACATTTGTCATGCCTGGCCACGCCATCGAGTCGATGTGGTTTGTGATGCATGTAGCACGTCGGCGCGGAGATCAGGATTTGATTCGTCGCGCCGCGGAAGTCATCCGCTGGCATCTTGAACTGGGTTGGGATCCGGAATACGGCGGCATCTATTTGTCGCGGGATATTGAAGGTCACCCGCCCTATCTCCCGCACTCCGACAAAAAGTTGTGGTGGCCGCATGTGGAAGCGCTGTACGCCACGCTCCTGGCGCATGAACTCACCGGCGAACCGTGGTGCCTGGAATGGTACCAGCGTGTGTCCGATTGGACATGGTCTCACTTCCCCTCCCCGCAAGGCGGAGACTGGTATCAGCGCCTCACGCGCGAGGGAAAGCCCACCTCCGAGGTCATCGCGCTCCCCGTAAAGGATCCGTTCCATCTGCCCCGAGGAGCCATGTTGATCATGCAGTTGATGCAAGATGCGCAGGATGCACAGAGGACATAAAGAGTAGATGGCAAATTTACGATCGGTCAAAGCGAATATTCTGCGTGATTACAAACTAACCGGCTGGAAAGATACGATCGCCGGACGCTGGAGTTATCGCGATCTGGCCGCCGATCCTGCCTGGTTCAAGGGCTGGATCAGCTTTGATACCGTTCGATGGAACAGCAACGACCACAAGCTCTATTGTGGCTTGAATTCTATGGACGGCGATTTGTTATACACGTTCGATCCTCGCTCCGGAGAGTTTGAGTCCCTCGAAACAAAACAGTGGACAGACGAGTTTGACGTCAAAATTCATCGGACACTTCTTCTAAACCCCAACGACGGCTGTCTGTATTTTGGAACATCCTTGCTACACGACGCTGATCAGCAGCGCGAAGCGAAAGGCGGCAAGCTCGTCCGTTTCGATCCGAAGACGCGGAAGTATGAAATGTTGAGCGTCCCCGTTCCACACCTCTACATCCAGTCCATCGCTGCGGACTGGCAGCGCGAAATTATTTATGGCTTTACCTATCCAGCAGAAGCGGTTTTCAAAAGTGATTTGCGAAGTAAACGTTCGGAGATTTTCGCGTACATCGGAAATGCCATCATGTTCGCGCAGCCGCACAATGCGGTTGTGGATCGCAATGGCTGGCTGTGGGGAACCTATGCTGAGACGCGGGCCTGGGATGAGACAACTGGCCAAACTCCGATACGGCTGTTCAAGTATCATCCGGACAGCGACGAGTTTGTGTGGTTCGATCATGGGTTATCTCGCCGGGAAGAACGCAAACAACTGCTTCTCGATCCGCACGTGCCTCAAGGTGTCACCGGCAA
This sequence comes from uncultured Acidobacteriota bacterium, assembly GCA_963719625.1. Taxonomy (GTDB): domain Bacteria; phylum Acidobacteriota; class Terriglobia; order Terriglobales; family Acidobacteriaceae; genus JAKAAZ01. Next base: position 115,565 of record CAVRDB010000026.1, on the reverse strand, counting down.
CCTCAGCGAAACTCGCCATAAAGAGGATTTTGGATTTTGCGACTCCATGGCGTACGATGGCGATCGCTATATCTACGCAGGCACCGTAGCAGGAGTACTGAGCCGCATCGACACACAGACCGGCAGCGTGGAGAAGGTAGCCAATGTGATGGGCGCAAGTCGGTTACCCGCACTGGGGATCCGCGACGGAATTCTCTATGGTGGCGGCGGCATGAACGGCCACACGCAACTCATTCGTTGGGATAGTAAAACCGATCGGATGGAGAGTTTTGCAAATCTAATCGATTCGGATGTGGGCGAGCGGCCGGTGCGAATTCACGACCTTGACGTCGATGACAACCACACAATTTTTCTCGCGGAAAACGATAATCACGCTCGGTCCAGCTTTTTGTGGACCGTTCACATCGACTAAAGTTGATGGCAATGCAGCTTTCAAGACCCGGAACAGTTTTAGGCAGGTGAGGTCACGATGAAATCCAAATCAATTACCGGACGCGATCCCTCCAGCGGCAACGTGCTTGAAGTCACAATCGAAGATGGTGTGATTCAAGCCATTGCGCCCAGCCGCGTCGATGAAGCGCCGTGGTTGTCGCCAGGCTTCATTGACCTGCAGGTGAATGGCTATTCTGGCAGCGATGTAAATTCTGATGATGTAGACGCAGAAGTCATCATCGCGCTGACACGCAAGATGCTCGCGCTCGGGGTCACGACATTTCTCCCCACTATCATCACTGCGTCCGAAGAAAAAATTATTCATGCGCTGCGTGCCATTGCGGAGGCGAGACGCACCAGTCCGCTGGTGGCCCACGCAGTTCCGTTTGTGCACGTTGAGGGCCCTTTCATCTCGCCCGAAGACGGCCACCGGGGAGCCCATGCGCTCGAACATGTTCGTTCCCCAAACCTGACCGAGTTCGAGCGTTGGCAGGCAGCCTGCGGCGATCTCGTCGGCATGGTCACCATCTCGCCACATAGCGAAACCGCGCTCGAATTCATTGCCGCCCTCGCCACTAAAGGAGTGGTCGTCGCAATCGGACACAGCCACGCAACCCCAGCCCAAATCCACGGCGCCGCCGATGCAGGCGCCGCTCTTTCCACGCACCTTGGCAACGGCCTCGCCAGCCCTCTTCCCCGCCATCCCAACCTTCTCTGGGCGCAGCTTGCCGAAGACCGGCTGAGTGCGACCTTCATCGCCGATGGCCATCATCTGCCGACGGACACCTTGAAGTCGATGGTGCGCGCCAAAGGAATCAGTCGCAGTATTCTCGTCTCCGATGCAGTAGCGCTGGGCGGCATGCCGGTGGGCATCTATCAGTCAAATGTCGGTGGCGCGGTCGAGGTCACCCCCGACGGACGTGTGATCAGTGCCACAGGCTGGCCGTTTTCTCGCCGGCGCATATGCCCCATTGACGGATGGCATCGCACACGCTGCAGCCATCGATGGCATCTCGCTCGACGGTGCCATTCAAATGGCGACAGAAAATCCTGGCCGCTTCACTGGCCGCAGAGGGACGCTGCACATTGGCGCGGAAGCCGACCTCGTTCTCTTCGACTGGAATGCCCCCGAGAATGCGCTTGAGATACAAACCGTGTTCGTCGAAGGTGCGGAAATCGTATAGCTGCAACAGGACGCATCAATTAAGTCAGCACTTGTACCCATTGCAGGTTTATCCCTGCTGTTCAGAATAGGAATCCATGCACTTTTCGGCATCTGTCTTGGTCTTTGGCATCGCGTGCGCAATCGTCTCGGGAATCATGAATGGGATTTTTACTCTGCCCATGAGATATCTCGGGCAGTGGCCGTGGGAAAATGTGTGGGCGATTGTCATGCTGGTCCCCTGTGTCATCATGCCCATCGTCATCGTCTGGCTCACCGTTCCCGGATTTATGGAGGTTCTTCAGACCGCGCCCCCGCACGCGGTTTTATTTGCCAGTCTGTTCGGCTTCGCCTGGGGATTTGGGGCCATCATGTTTGGCCAGGGAGTGGCTGCCATCGGCATTTCCATGGGCAACACGCTGGCCCTCGCCATCAGCGCATCCTTCGGCTCCGTCCTGCCCATCCTGGTACTTGCGCCTGAACGGCTTTTTCTGGCGCAAGGCAACGCCATCATCACTGGAACGCTCATCGGCATTGTGGGGATCGCCTGTTTTGGCTATGCCGGCTTTCGCAGAGAGAAAAGTCAGAAAGGGAAAACAGAGCAAGTGCGCGGCGACATGGTTGGACACGCGCGGCCATTTGTCGTCGGCCTGCTGCTTTGCATTGGATCGGGCCTGCTCTCCGCTGTTTTCAACATTGGCTACAGCCTGGGTCAGCCAATCAGGGAAACGGCCGTTCGCATGGGACATAGCACATTCGCGGGAACCAACTTGATCTGGCTGCTGATGTTGACCTGCGGCGCCGTGCCCAGTCTTTGTTTTTGCGGATATCTAATGAAGAAGCACGGTACCTGGCGGCGATACGCTGCGGCAGGCTCCACGCGTCTCTACATTCTCACCATCGGCATGGGCTTGATGTGGGGCGGCCATACCTATCTGTATGGCTTTGCCTCCCCGAAACTCGGCAAGTTGGGCCCATCGATTGGATGGCCGCTCACCCTCATGGCCGGACTGATCACCGTGAATGCCTGCGGATTTCTTGCCGGCGAATGGAAATTAACTCGCCTGAGAGACCGCCAGTGGATGGGGCTCGGCCTTATTGTCACGCTGATCGCGATTGCCGTGTTGGGCTGGTCCAGCACCCTCGGATAGCGCCAGCAAAGCAATGCAACAATATTACTGAGCCGTCCAGCCGCCATCGATGGGCAGGCTTGCTCCCGTGATGTTCGACGCTGCGGACGAGCAGAGAAAAATCGCCAGCGCCGCAATGTTCTCAACAGAGGTGAAGCGGCCGCTGGGTTGCTTGTCGTGGAGTAGGTCGTGCGATGCTTCTTCGTTCGTGACGTGCTCCTTGTTGGCGCGATCGTCAATCTGCCGCTGCAGCAGAGGAGTAAGAACGTAGCCCGGACAGATCGCATTGCAGGTAATACCGCGTGTCGCATTTTCCAGTGCCACAACTTTGGTAAGCCCGACGATGCCGTGTTTCGCCGCGACATACGCAGCTTTGTGAATCGAAGCGACGATGCCATGCACGGAAGCAATGTTAAGAATCCGGCCCCAGTTGCGCTGCTGCATGGCGGGTAGCGCCGCGCGAATGGTGTGGAAAGCAGCAGATAGATTGACCGCCAGAATCGCATCCCAGCGATCCGGAGGAAACTGCTCGACCGCGGCGACATGCTGAATGCCCGCGTTATTGATCAGAATATCCACCGTGCCGAAGCGGCGCTGCGCCTCCTCGATCAGCGCGGTGCATTGTTTTGGATCGGCCAGGTTGGCCGGATGATAGAAAACTTCCGTCCCGTGTTGCTGCTGCAATCGATCAACAAGCGCGTCCGCTTCTTCCTGCGTGGCAATGCCGTTGATGGCAATCCGGCAACCAGCAGCAGCAAATGCCTCCGCCAGCCCGAGGCCGATGCCGGAGGTTGAACCGGTAATCACAGCAGTGCGATCGCGAAGCACGAGGCGTCCTTCCATGGAAGCAGTCGAAAAATATCGTACCAACCGTTTGCGGCAGAGACCCGCTCAGCTCAGCTTCGTCCCAGCCATCGTATTGACCGGCGTCCCCGGCGGCAAAACATTCTTCCACGGGCGAAAGATATAAAGCCCAATCATCAAAATATGAACACCAATGTAAGTTAGATATGTGGCCAATAGCAACAGCGCGCCCCGGCTGGTAAATTCCATTCCGATAATAAGCAGCACACCCAGCACAAGCGTGATGACTCCCATCAGTCGCAGTGCTTTTTTTTCTCGCGGATGGTCGCGCAGGTGGCACGCAAAGCGCAGGTCCCAGACTCCCCAGAACAAACCTTGCAGCCCGGCGAGTAAGGCCAGCAACTGCACCGAACTCCACGGACTCATCCAGAAAAACAATCCGGCGGCCATCGAGATCGCCGCAAACAGCAAGTAGAAATGCAACTCCCGTCGATGCCCTTTGTGAAGCACGAGCCCTCCAATGCCATCGATAACACCGATCAGCAGCAACCCCGCAGCCGTCAGCAACACGGCTACCACGCAGCCCGCAGCTTCAGACAAAATGTCGGTCATCGTGGACCTCACCCAAAATAGCGCGAGACCAAGAGCAATCATCAAAATCCCTTGAGCGACCAGAACCGTTGTGTGGATCTTTGCTTCCCTGACCATACGCAGTTCCCCCCGGTTGCCTTCCTTACCCGCGATGATACAGCCCGTCCGCGAGTGCGAACGAATATCCCAGCATAGCGTCCGCGGGCCCAACGTCGTCAGCCCCTTCTCTTCCCCCTATAGATGAGTAGAGTGCCATCGCGGCGACATTATTTCTGTCCGTCAGGACCCATGCAACCCTGCAGTTCTGCGCTCGACCCACATCGAGCAACGCCTTCAGCACAGCTTTCCCCAACCCGCGACGCCGATGGGTCGGCGCCAGCGCGACCTCGTTGACCCACAATTCCGCCGGCTTATCTGGATGGATATAGTGGACTCCCGACGCGAAACCGACCACCAACCCATCATCGAGAACGACGGCGATATGGTGTCGCGCGTCTTCAAGAAATTCTCTGGTTAGTTCCGCGTCGACGGGATTGTCGAATACCTCTGCGGCGACATTCATCAGAATGTTCTCATCGCCGCGCTGCAAAACCTTAATTTCGATGGCCATGGCTTTGCCTCTCCCGCCCACTGTACACTTGCGCGCTCTTCAAATCTCGCGCCGCTTAAATCAGATTCGCTCCATGCCTGCCGGACGACTCCGTTTTCAATTTCTGTCAATTTTAGCGATACTGGAAGGTTAACTTCGCAGCAGATATGCGGGAGATGTTCGGTGCAGAAAAATACTGTTGGAATTCGCGTTGCCATCGCCACGGTCGTCATTGTCGGCACCATCCTGTACCTGGCCGTGACCGGCGTGCGGGCGAATAAAAGTTATTACGTCACCATTCAGGAATTGCAATCCATGGGCAATCGCGCCTACACGCGTCACCTGCGCGTCGCTGGCAACGTCGAGCCCGGTTCCATCCAGCGCGACGGTGCCCATGCGCAGTTCGTTCTTGTGGAGCAGGGCCGGAAGCTACGCGTCAATTACACCGGCGGCGATCCTCCGCCAGATACATTTAAAGACGATGCGCAAGCGCTTGCCGTCGGCATGTACGGTCGCGATGGCGTTTTCCATGCCACGCAGATCCAGGCCAAGTGCGCCTCCAAGTATGCACCCGCCAAGCCCGGAGAGAAGCCGAAAGAAACCGCCTCCATGGCGCAGTCTCGTTAACTCGTGCCCCGTTGAACAGCGTCCAGTTCCCTTGGCCGTCTGAAACTTTGTAGTAGGCTTTCGAAGTTGATCCAAACAGAATTGAAATTTTTCTATATCTAGCAAGCGCGTACGACACCACGGCAATCGCAGGCTCCCATTCTCGCTATGAAAAAAACTCTGTTGATCGGATTACCGCTGGCCCTGGTTTTGCTAGCCGTGGGCTTCTATCAGGCCATCTACGTGGCTCCCACAGAGGCCACCATGGGCGAGATCCAGCGCATCTTCTACTACCATTTTCCTTCCGCCATCATGGCGCTCTTGTTTCCCTATGTAAACTTCATCGCGTCGCTGGTATTTATCTCCACGCGGAATTCCAATCCACAGCGCGCCCAGGCCGCCGACGCGCTGGCGCTTGCCGCCGCGGAAATGACGCTGGTCTTTTGCACCATCGGCCTCGCCACCGGCATGTTGTGGGCACGACCCGTGTGGGGCATCTGGTGGACATGGGACGAACGGCTCACCAGCTTCCTCATGTTGTGGTTGATCTACGTCAGCTATCTGCTGCTGCGCCGCTTCACCGCCGGCGGGCAGACGCAAACCCTTGCCGCCGTACTGTCAATCTTCGCCGCCATCGATGTTCCCATTGTCTATATGTCGATTCGCTGGTGGCGCACCCAGCATCCTTCTCCGGTCATCGGCGGCGGCCCCAACTCCGGCCTCGATCCCAGCATGTGGCCTGCTGTTTTGTGGAACCTCGCCGGCTGGCTTGTCTGGGGCATCACGCTGGTAAGTCTGCGCTATCAACTGGAACGGAAACGTCAGCGCGAGCAACAGGCCTCTGTCCTGCAAGCGCTGGAAGCCCGCTAAGCAATTAGCCGTGGTTCTGCGCTCTCCGCCTCGGCTCCTTCACCCGTAAACCGATTGCGTAATTGCCGGATGGCTTCCGCGCGAATCTGCGAAATGCGCGACTCGGCCAGCCCCAGCACAACGCCAATCTCCTTCAGCGTCATTTCCTCCACGTAATACATTTGCAGCACCCGCTGTTCCCTCTTCGGCAACTCCGCCACCGCAGCCGACAAATGCGCCGCCCGCTCGTTTCGCAAACACCGGCACAGCGGATCGTCTTCCGGATTGGCCTCCAGATACACCACCTCTTCTTCCAGCGAGTCATCGCTGCGAGGCTCCTGCAGGCTGCCGATTTCCAGGCACCTCACTGTGTTCAGCAGCTTCTGATACGCCGCCAGCGCCATCCCCAGCTCATCCGCAACTTCGCTCTGCAGCGGCCTGCGGCCCAGGCGATGCATCAATCGCTGCTTCGCCTCTTCCATGTCGCGGGCCTTGCGGCGCAGCTCGCGCGGCGCCCAATCCAACCCGCGCAAACTATCCAGGATGGCTCCGCGAACCCGCAATTGCGCATACGTGCGAAATAAAACATTTTTGCTCGCGTCGAATTTGTTGTACGCATCGATCAGCCCCACCACGCCCGCGCTCACCAGGTCGTCAAATTCCACCGACTCCGGCACTCGCTCATGGATGCGTCGCGCCACATAATGCACCAACGGCAGCGTTTCCAGCAGCGTCTGCTCCCGGCTCATCGCCGCCGCAGGCTTGGGAACTACCGTTAGCGTTCCGGTTGCGGTCGCGGCGCTCGCCCGCGCGATCGCGATCTTGGGTCGTTTTTGTTTGGAAGTATTCCAGGCTTCGGCAAACAGGCTGTTTGCAAAAGCAGAATGGTCGGCGGTGGAAACGGGGGACGTTGCCATCTTTTTCTCACTCTCTTTGGAGACGGGCAAAGTTCGCCAGCATGTTCGCGTCCTTGCCGTCTGCTCTACAGTGGCTCGGTTTGAAGAGTGAAATCAATCGAAGAAGACGGCACTGTCCGCGCCCAAATTCATTTCGGCACGCACGTACCGTTACCTCCCATTTCGGGAATCATTTGCAGCGCAGTATGCAACCGATGGCGTGTGATTTTTATTGCGTCAGGAGCAGAGAATGAATCTGGGCGGCCCATCCTTCGCGTCCTTTGCGAAGGATGGGAGGAAAAAACTGTCATCCCTGAGCGACGCGAATTTTTTGTTGCGAGTCGTATCAACCTGGACAGCTACGAGACAATTCACTGCATCCCACCTTGCAGACAAAACGAGGAGAATGCATCATGGCCGCAACCCCGGAAAAAACACCCAGGAACATCGACAGCCGTGCGACGGCAAACACGAAAGCCGAACCCCACCAAAACACAATTGATCGCAACGCTCCTGCTGGAAGCAAGAACTCCCTCGGGGAGGAGAGCATCCGCGACGGTCGCCCCTCCACCAGCGACGAGGTGGTCGAGGCCAAGGACGAAGAGGGTCCTGGCATCAATTGACTGTCAGCTGTGTACCCATTCTCCGCAGTCGGGGCCCGGGCTTTAGCCGTTCTTTGCCTGTTTTTCGGCAAATGGTCCAATAAACGGAATCTTGAACCACTCTCCCTTACTCGCCTTCAGAATGCAAATAATCCAGATAACGAGAAATAAAAGACTGATAAAAGGCGCGAGAATCCAGCCAATGACCGGGATCAGCATCGCAACGATATGCGCCGCAACTGCCACGACCGTCAGTCCAATGCACTGGAAAGCATGAAAGCGAATGTAGGCGACCTTATTGTAAGGCTCCATAACCAGGAAAATGATCGCCGGAATGATTGTCACATAGGACAGCGCAGCTGCCGCATTGTTTGACAATCCACTCGATGCCGGGACAGCAGCAACGGCAGCTCCTCCGTCGCTGCTGACGAAGGTGGTCCCGCAATTCGCACAGACTGTATCTCCAGGATTGATTGCGGCATTACATTTCGTACAGTTCATAATGTTCACTCCCCTAAGATGATTTGTTCTACTTGTCGATAACCGAAAAGCCTTCGTTATCACATGCCATCCGTCTTCATTGATTTGTCATTCCGGGAGGAGTGGCGCGAAGTAAGGAATCTGTTGTTTGCTGCCCAGACGCGGGGTCCAGTGCTTCGCTTAGAATGACAAGCTGGTTTATGAAACTCCCTTCAGGCACCTATGATGTATCTGCCGTAAGGCGGACATTGAAGCACGTATACAGCATCTGTTCTGATTCTGGAAGCAAATTCTTTACTGCGAATCCAGATAGAACGCCAGTGGAGCTGCCCCTGGGTTGAGTCCGCTTGATTCGGCGCAATCAATCCGTTGCCGCCATCCCCGGATCTTTTGGCCGTTCGGCGTATACTTTCCCCTCAGATAAAGGGGGGAGAATGTCTGATTTCGGAAAGAGAATGGCTGCGTCAATAAGGGACACAGAAGGACAGCACGAAGAAGTCGGAAAGCGGCCGAATACCGAGAACGCTGCCTTTGTTGTTGAAAGAGACGCTGCATTTGTCGAAAGAGAAAGATTAAAGGAAAAATTAGCCCCTGGTCTTTGGCATAAATTTAAGGAAACAATTGTTTCCAAGTGTAAGGAAGTAAACGATCAGATGGGGAAAGAGTATTATCGCGTTCATGACACTATCCCCACCCAATTGCATATAGCCAAGTCAAATCCAACAGCAATTCTCCGGCTTGCTTTCGACGAAGACGCACATCGAATTCATTATGAGGTGGGGAAGAATTTTGGGGACTACTTGATCGGGATAGACGAAACAACAGGGCAAGCGATTCTTACAGACGGACATAAGCACGAATTTATACTCGATCCCACAGCCGAACTCCTGCTCGAAGATTGGCTTGCAAAAGCCGCTTTTTTAGGAAGCCCATCCCCAAGGGTCTTCTCTACTTGGGTGGGATTGAAGATATTTGCCCTCCCGAGCGATGGTCCACGTGGAAACCGAAGCGGAGAGACCGACGGTTTCCGTGCCAACCATTCATCCTTCACAAGCGGTTGATAGCAATAAGCTAAACCAACGGAAGATGACAATCATCTTGCTGCGAGAGGATGCCGGTGAGAACATTGCTGGCATGGGGAAATTTACCAAGAAAGTGAGATTCGCGTGGGGATACATAGGCCCATTTCGTGGCGCTATCGTCGCAAGTTGTCTCGCTATGACGAAGGTGATGGATGTCTTACCTGAGAGGCTGAAAATACATATCTTTAATTTCATCCCCAATTGGAAGTGGCAAACATGGTTCATCTTCGCTCTGGTTTGCTTGGCGGCCTTTCTAATCGAAGAAGCATACTACGTAAGCAATCTAAGCGAAGCCCAGAAGAACGGTTTGACGTCCACGGTTACAAGGAGTAATGCACTTCCAATAATCGTGCTGGTCGGGATTATTGTATTTGCGGCCGGTTCTGATGGAATCCATTATTGGCAACGAAAACATTCTGCTAGCACTCAAGTTGCGCGGTCGCAAACTCACAGGCCGCCAACGGAAATATCTGCTACTCCCACTATCAGCGCAATTCAAACATCGGCGAACGCAATACCAACCAAACCCAAGGTCCGGCATAAGCATCCTGCTCAAGCGACACCCACCGAACCCGCGCCCGTACCTACGCAACAGGTCAATGATGGAATTATCAATAACGCTTCGAACAACGGCAACCAGACAGTAGAAGACAATCGCCAATATGGCGCGCACCGGCCACCACCGCCTATTCATATCGAGCACCGAAAGGCAGCTTGACCCTGTTCCCCAGCCTCCGCCTAGCGCTGACCCACAAGTAAATAAGCAGCGACTGATAGCTCTCTTAGCAGAGGGGCGAACAGATGAAGCAAACCCCGGAGTTGGCTTCACCATCATCCTAGACGGCAATTTCTATGATCCAGCTTTTTTGATTCGGTGTTCTGCTCCATGTCGAGTGGAAGACATTAGGCTAGAGGGCGCAAGCCAAATCGAACCCCTTTCCTCCAGAGACCCAACAGTCGTAGGCTTTCACTTTCTGTATCCACGACTAATGCAATCGGGAACGCCGATACCGGTAGACGTTCGATCAGTAAACTCAACCAAAATTGCTGTTGAGGCTGTAAGTCCGTACGCTCCCCACTTCAATAATGGAGAGACTATGCGCGTCGAGGCCTTTGCCTCCAGTGTCAGCACCGCCAATAGCCTTCACGTACTACAGCAAACATACCCCTTGTAATTTCGCCTTTCTTTCGCTACACTGCAACCACTATGGCGATTACCAAGCGGCAAAAGCAAGTCCTCGACTTCATCCGAAATTTCGTGGAGCGCTGCGGCTACTCTCCATCCTTTGAAGAGATTGCCTCCGGGCTCGATCTCAGTTCTCTGGCCACGGTCCACAAACACATCTCCAATTTGGAGCGGAAAGGGCTGCTGCATCGCGCCCACAATCGCAGCCGCTCCATCGATCTGACGCCGGAGCGAAAGGGCTCCGCTATTCAGGACATCCCACTGATGGGCCGCATCGCCGCCGGTCGCCCGTTGGAGGCGATGGAGTATCGCGATAGTTTGTCGCTCAACGATATTGTCGACAACAAAGCCGTCTTCGCTCTTGAAGTCAGCGGAGAATCCATGCGCGACGACCACATCATGCACGGCGACTACGTGCTGGTGGAAAAAGCCCAGACCGCCCGCCAGGGGGAAATTGTCGTGGCGCTGGTCGACGGCAGCGAAACCACCCTGAAGCATTATTTTCTGGAGGGAGACACGGTTCGCCTGCAACCCGCCAACTCCGAGATGGAACCCATTTTTGTTCCCGCCGCGCAGGTCGCCATTCAAGGCCGCGTGCTGGCCATCATCCGCAAGTTTCAATAGCGCGAAACGCGCTGTCTAATGGCTGTCGCCCGAATGCAGCACAGGCCGATCATCGTTATTCGCTGACGACGGAACGCCCTTCGCCCGAACCCGCGGCAACTCGGCGCAGTGTCGGCGCATTCGGTCCTGCTCCCGGCTTCACTGGACGCCGATTTTCCATGCGCGTCAGCCGCTCCTGAACGGCGTGAAACTCTGAAGTATCGACCACATACTCCTTGCGCGCCGGCAGAATCGTCGCAATTTCATGCTGCGTCCGCTCCACCCGCGCCGGCGTCTGCGGATGGGTAGAAAACGTCTTCGAGATCAACCCCGGCTTCGTCTTCTGCAGCGCTTCAATCTTTTCGAAAAATGCAATCATCTGCTGCGGATCGTACCCCGCGTCGTACATATATTCGACGCCCAGCCAGTCGGCCTGCTCTTCAAACTCCCGCTGAAACTCCAGAAACGTCACCGGAACCGCCACCGCCGAGGCCTCATAGATTCCGTAGCCCAAGGCGCTATAGCCGGTCATCATCACCAGCGGCACCATCCCCAGGTCGGCAACATGCAGCCGCGTCATTTCCCGCGCCTGGTGATGCGCCGCCACATGCCCAATTTCATGCGCCATCACCCCAGCCAGTTCGGCCTCATTGTCCGCCGCCAGAATCAGGCCGGAATTCACAAAGAAATATCCTCCCGGCAGCGCGAATGCATTGATCTCGTCCGAGTCGATCACTTTGATCGTGAACGGGACCTTGGCGTCGGAATTCTTCACGATGTTCTGCCCGATGCGGTTCACATATTCCTCGATCACCGGATCATGCACGATCTTCGACGATTTCATCACCTGCTGGGCAATCTGGCTGCCCCACTGCAGCTCAGTCTTTTCGGAGTACCAGTTGCCGAACCCACGCCCTCCAATCGATCGATGCCCCACCGCATTTACGTCATCGATGCTTCCCGGCTTCACGCCCGGCAAGGTCTGGTCCGCCGTGGTGTCAGCGGAACCTGTCTCTGTGGAGATAGACCCGCTTTGCGGCGATGCAAACGACACCGCAGCGCCGATCACAAGCACACCCGCAGCAGCCAGTCTCCAGCGCCGATCTAAGAATGCAATCACCACGCGAAAAACTCCCGAAATGCAGCAAAATTCCGCTGCGCCAACCCTACAACCCAACGATCCTAAGGATAGTATGCGCCCGCCGCCACAAAGAAAAAGGCCACCGGATATTCCGGCAGCCCTTCGATTCACAACAGCACGTACAAATTAGTCGTAGTATTCGAGGCCCAGATGCGTAATCAATTCCTCGCCCTGAATATGGCGCAAAGTATTTTTCAGCTTCATCGACTGGATGAACAGATCGTGCTCCGGATACAGACCCTCCGGCGTCATCGGCGATTTAAAGAAGAAGCTCAGCCACTCCTGAATTCCAATGCCGCGCAGCTCTTCGCTCCGCTTGGCAAGATCCATCAGAATCACCAGGTCCAGCGCAATCGGCGCCGCCAGAATCGAGTCGCGACAGAGAAAATCGACCTTGATCTGCATCGGATACCCGAGCCAGCCAAAGATATCGATATTGTCCCAACCTTCTTTATTATCACCACGTGGCGGATAATAGTTAATGCGAACCTTGTGGTAAATATCGGCGTAAAGATCCGGGTACAACTGCGGCTGCAGAATGTAATCCAGCACCCCCAGCTTCGATTCTTCCTTGGTCTTGAATGACTCCGGATCGTCCAGCACTTCCCCATCGCGGTTGCCCAGGATGTTGGTCGAGTACCAGCCGCTCACGCCCAGCATGCGCGCCTTGAACGCCGGCGCCAGAACTGTCTTCATCAACGTCTGCCCGGTCTTGAAATCCTTGCCGCAGATCGGCGCATTGTTCTTCTTTGATAACTCCAGCATCACCGGCAGGTCGACCGTCAAATTCGGCGCGCCGTTCACAAACGGCACTCCTTCTGACAGCGCCGCATACGCGTAAATCTGCGAAGGCGCAATGTTGACGTCGTTCGCCTCCAGCCCCTTTTCAAACGCAGCAATCGAGTGATGCACCGCCGAGGGCTGCAGAAAAATCTCCGTCGAGCCGCACCAGATCATCACCTGACGATCCGTCTTCTTCCGGAACTCGCGGATATCGGCGCGCACCTGGTCGGCCAGATCGCGCTTGTTTTTCCCCTGCTTCACGTTGGTTCCGTGCAGGCGCTTCACGTAATACTGATCGAAAACAGCCGGCATCGGCTTAATCGATTCCAGAAACGGTCGAATCGACTGCAGCAAATCCTTGTCCAGCACCTTGGCCGTGCTGGCAGCTTCATATACGTTGCCGGGAAAAATGTCCCAGCCAGTGAACACCACATCGTTCAGGTCGGCCAGCGAAACAAAATCCTTCATCAATGGCGTGCGGCCATCGGTGCGCTTTCCCAATCGAACCGTTCCCATCTGCGTGACGGAGCCGATCGGTTTGGCCAATCCCTTGCGAACTGCCTCAACGCCGGCCACCAGGGTGGTCGCTACCGCCCCCATGCCGACAATCATGACGCCTAATTTGCCCTTCGCGGGCTCAATCTTCGTTGCTCCAGCAGAATTTTTATTGCTGGCTTCGTGAGTTGCCATGCTTCGTCGAACCGCCCTTCGGGATCGATTTTAGTTTGGTAGGAGAACCCTCATCAGTCTATCAGCGTGCAGCGCTTTCTTGAAACGCAGCCGGATGCAGACCACCAGCGCCGCCAAAAATCCGCAGAGTGTCGTCGGCAATCAATATAGTAGACACCAGAACGAAATCTGCGAAACTTGCATCTCTCTTAGGTAAGACAATTTTTCTAGAGGGAAATACTTCTCGATGGCAACGGACAGCAAGCAGCAGCCGAAAGACAAAATCGCAGCGAAGCTGGAGGGCAGACGCCGCGTCGTCATTGAAGCGGTGCAGCCGGAAATCGACTGCGGGGAATTCCCCATCCAGCGCGTCGTAGACGAAACCGTCACCGTTGAAGCAGATATCTTTGCGGACGGCCACGACGCCGTTGCAGCGCAGCTACTTTATCACGGCCCGCGCGAGCGCACCTGGCGCGTGATCCCCATGCAGTCGCTCGGCAACGATCGCTGGCAGGCGCAATTTGCAGTGAAGGAGTTGGGTGAATATCGCTACACCGTCGAAGGCTGGGTGGATGCCTTCACCACCTGGCGCAATGCAATGAAGAAGCGCATTGACGCCGGTCAGGAAACCCACGTCGAACGCATGGCCGGCAGTGCTCTGGTCGCCGCCGCCGCAAAGCGCGCAAAAAAAGAGGATGCTCAGCGCCTGAAAGAATTTTCAATAAAACTGAACGACCCAGACCAGCAGGCTGCTTCCGCCGCGTCTCTCGATCCAGCGCTCGAAACATTGATGCGCACTTATGCCGAGCACACCTACAGCACGCGTTATGCGAAGGAACTCAGCGTCAGCGTCAGTCGTGAACGCGCGGCCTTCTCCGCCTGGTACGAAATATTTCCCCGCTCCTGCTCGCCCACGCCTGGCCAGCACGGAACCTTCAAAGATTGCGAAGCCTGGCTCCCCTACATCGCATCGATGAACTTCGACGTTCTCTATTTGCCACCCATTCATCCCATCGGGCACGCATTCCGCAAAGGCAAAAACAATGCGGAAAAAGCAGAGCCAGACGATGTCGGCAGCACCTGGGCGATCGGTTCCGAAGAAGGTGGCCACAAGGCCATCCATCTTCAATTAGGCACGCTGCAGGATTTTCAATCGCTCATCGCAGCCGCCAAACAGCATGGTCTGGAAATTGCGCTGGACATAGCCTTTCAATGCTCGCCCGACCACCCCTACGTTCACGAACATCCCAGTTTTTTCCGCAAGCGCGCCGACGGCACCATCCAGTATGCGGAGAATCCTCCCAAGAAATATCAGGATATTTACCCGCTGGACTTTGAAACCGAAGACTGGCGCGCGCTGTGGACCGAATTAAAAAGCATCATCGATTACTGGATCGATCAAGGCGTTCTCATCTTCCGCATCGACAATCCGCACACAAAATCCTTTCCCTTCTGGCAGTGGCTCATCGCCGAGGTAAAAGCGACACACCCCGACGTCATTTTCCTCGCCGAGGCTTTCACGCGACCCAAGGTCATGTATCGTCTCGCCAAGCTGGGCTTCACCCAGTCCTACACCTACTTCACCTGGCGCAACACCAAGCAGGAGCTAACCGAGTATCTTGAAGAACTAACACAAACCGAAGTCGCGGAATTTTTCCGCCCGAATTTCTGGACCAATACTCCCGACATTCTGCATGAAGAGTTGCAGAAAGGCGGTCGGCCGGCATTTCTCAGCCGTTTCGTGCTGGCGGCGACACTGGCGGCAAACTACGGCATCTACGGGCCTGCGTTTGAGCTATGTGAAAACACTCCGGTCAAGCCCGGCAGCGAAGAATATCTCAACTCAGAAAAATATCAGCTCCGCCATTGGAACATAGAAGAACCGCAGAACCTGCGGACGCTGATCGCGCGCGTGAACGAAATTCGCAGGAAGCATCCCGCGCTGCAGACCAATCGCCATCTTCACTTTCATGCGACTGACCAACCGTTCCTCATCTGCTATAGCAAGACCGATGCAGAGAAAAAAGATGTGATTCTCGTCGTCGTGAATCTTCACCATCAGGACACGCAGGCGGGATGGGTCAATCTGGATCTTGCCGAATTAGGCATCCAGCCGGACGAGACATTTGACGTGCATG
The DNA here is from genome assembly GCA_963719625.1 of uncultured Acidobacteriota bacterium. Classification (GTDB taxonomy): domain Bacteria; phylum Acidobacteriota; class Terriglobia; order Terriglobales; family Acidobacteriaceae; genus JAKAAZ01. The sequence continues at coordinate 99,822 of CAVRDB010000026.1, read as the reverse complement.
ATCTGCTGACGGACCAGCACTATCGCTGGACCGGCGCCAGAAACTATATTCGGCTGGAAGCCGGACGGGCGCATATCTTTCACATTGAGACGGAAGCGTCCCGGGCAGCGTAATCTACAACTCCCGGGTTGGCAGCAAGGGACATAGGATCGCGACACATATGGACGACACTCCGAGGAGTACGTTGAAGCAAGCAGGCAGCGCGCTCGATCCTCTCTGGTATAAAGACGCCATTATTTATGAGCTGCACGTCAAGGCGTTTGAAGATGCCAACAACGATGGCATCGGAGATTTTCAGGGCCTGTTGGAAAAGTTGGACTACCTGCAGGAGCTCGGCATCACCTGCATCTGGTTGCTGCCGTTTTTTGCTTCTCCGTTGCGCGACGACGGCTACGACATCGCCGACTATCTCACCGTGCATCCCAGCTATGGCACGCTGGAAGATTTTCAGACCTTTCTTCACGCCGCTCACGACCGCGGTTTGCAGGTAATGATCGAACTGGTCGTCAACCACACCTCCGATCAGCACGCCTGGTTCCAGCGCGCTCGGCTCGCCGCTCCCGGATCGCCGGAGCGCGACTATTACGTGTGGAGCGACACCGACGAAAAATATAAAGACGCGCGCATCATTTTTACTGACACCGAAAAGTCCAACTGGACCTGGGACCCGGTCGCCAAGGCCTATTACTGGCATCGCTTCTTCTCGCATCAGCCGGATCTTGAACTACGACAATCCTCTGGTGCTCGAAGAAGTGCTGCGCGTCATGCGCTTCTGGCTCGATATGGGAGTGGACGCCCTCCGCATCGACGCAATTCCCTACCTGGTCGAACGCGACGGAACCAGCTGCGAAAATCTTCCGGAAACGCACGCTGTCATGAAGAAGATTCGGGCAGAGATCGACGCGCATTACGAAAATCGCGTCATCCTTGCCGAAGCCAACCAGTGGCCCGCCGATGTTCGCCCCTATTTTGCGGATGGCGATGAGTGTCACATGGCCTTTCACTTCCCGCTGATGCCGCGCATGTACATGGCCCTGCGCCAGGAAGATCGCCTTCCCATTACAGAAATCATGGGTCAAACTCCACCCATCCCCGACAACTGCCAGTGGGGTCTGTTCCTGCGCAATCATGATGAGTTGACGCTGGAAATGGTCAGCGACGACGAACGCGACTACATGTATCTCGCCTACAGTGCCGATCCGCGCATGCGCATCAACATTGGCATTCGTCGCCGCCTCGCTCCCTTGCTCGATAACAACCGGCGCCGCATTGAGTTGCTCAACAGCATTCTTTTCTCTTTCCCCGGCACGCCCATCCTTTACTACGGCGATGAAATCGGCATGGGCGACAACATCTATCTCGGCGATCGCAACGGCGTCCGCACTCCCATGCAATGGAGCGCCGACCGCAACGCCGGCTTCTCCCGCGCAGTTCCCGCCAAACTCTATAGCCCCGTCGTTATGGACCCCGTCTGGGGATACGAAGCCATCAATGTCGAAGCGCAGCAGGGCGACTCCTCTTCCCTGCTGAACTGGATGCGCAACCTGATCGCACTGCGCAAATTGTTCCGAGTCTTTGGACGCGGCGCACTCAAGTTCCTGAATCCATCCAATCGCAAAGTGCTCGCCTATATCCGCGAAGCGGACGATGAAATCGTCTTATGCGTCGCCAATCTTTCGCGGTTCGCGCAGCCTGCTCAGCTTGACCTCACCGAATATGACGGGATGGTTCCCGTCGAGATGCTGGGCTACGTCGAGTTCCCCGCCATCACCCATCAGCCCTACGCGGTCACGCTTGCGCCCTATGGTTTTCTGTGGCTGGAACTGCATCCATCTCCCGACACTGCCGTCGTCCAGTCTGAGGATTCTGCGCTGCTGATTGCCGACGCATCTGACTGGAAGAGTTTGTTTCTCGATGGCAACCTGCGCAAGCTGCAGGAATCCATCCTTCCTACCTTTCTTCCGCTGCAACGCTGGTTCGGCAATAAGTCCGCCACGATCCGCAGCACGTCCGTATCGGACTGGGGCAAGATCGACAAAAGCGGCGCGATCTTCTGCCTGGTTCAAGTGGAGTACGAGACCGGCAAAGCCGACCGCTATTTTCTGCCCGTCGCCATGGCTTTTGGTGAGGCAGCGCGGACGCTGCACGACACCGCCGCCCCGTCCATCCTCTCTACCGTGCTATCTCCAGGGGGAGAAGGCGTTCTCTACGACGCGACCTATGACCCGCACTCCTGCGAAGCCTTGTTGAGTGTCATTGCCAACGCAACGAACTTCACAATGCAGCAGGGATTCGTGCAAGGTACACCCAGTAGCGCGCTGCCGGCTCTCATGGTTCAGCAGTCCGAAGAGAAGCTGCTTTCTCCCCGGCGCAGCACCGCCGAACAAAGCAATACATCGATTCTGTTCGGCGATCGCCTCATCATGAAATTGTTCCGCCATCCCGAACCCGGACTAAATCCCGACTGCGAGATCGGCAGATACCTCACCGAAGAAACGCACTTCTCCAATATCCCTCCATTCGGCGGATCGATCGAATATGTGAACCAGGCAGATGCTCCCACCACGCTCTGCATGTTGCAGGGATTAGTCGCAAACCAGGGTGATGGCTGGAAGTGGATGCTGGAGGAGTTGGAGCGGTATTACGAAAACTACGTGCAGAAAACCATCCCCGCGGAAGAACTAGACAAGCCTGTGGTATCGACCTCGGCCCCCCTCGGAGTGGCGCGCGCATCCGATTTTGCGCGCGAACATGCAGGCGTAGCGTTAGACGCCGCTGCCGTGCTGGGCCGCCGCACCGCAGAGATGCATTTGGCGCTCGCATCTTCCAAAACGAACGCGGCATTTTCTCCCGAGCCCTTGTCGAAGGAGTACTTTGATAATTTGCAGGCATCCATTAACGCCCAGGCAGCGCACGCCTATGACTTGCTGCGGAAAACCATGTCGGGCCTGGCGGATGACACAGTCGAAATCGCCGCGCTTCTGTTGAGCCATCGCACCCGCATCCTCGACGGCCTCGGTGCCTCCAACATCGGCAGCATGGATGGCAAGCGCATCCGCATTCACGGCGATTATCACCTGGGCCAGGTGCTGCGCGTAAAAACCGACTTTGTGATTCTCGACTTTGAAGGCGAACCCGCACGTTCGCTGGAAATCCGCCGGGCCAAGCATTCTCCGCTCAAAGATGTGGCTGGAATGTTGCGCTCCTTCAATTACGCTGCATGGGCTGCGCTCATGAGATATTCCTCCCGCAGGCCGGAGGATCAATCACGCCTGGAACCCTGGGCCACGCTATGGGATCAATCGACCTCGGCAGAATTTTTGTATGCCTATAGAAAAACCATGGCAGGTAGCAAGTTGATTCCGGCAAGTGCATCCGCGCAGTGGAGCTTGCTCGATCTCTACCTGCTGGAAAAGGCTTTCTATGAACTTGTCTATGAGTTGAATAGTCGACCCGATTGGGTGAAGATACCGTTGATGGGCGTTGCGGCTCTGCTGCAACAGGAATTTGAATAACGCCTTGCATCTTCCCGCGGCGGAGTAAAACAACATCATGGCGGAACGCGTGGACCCAGGTTCACAACAGTGTAAGCATTCTGTTGAGAGCGAAATTCTAGTTGGCTCGCGCACAACTTGGTTAATCGCCAGAATCGGCGATGTTTGCGTACTTTTGATAACAGTTTTTGCACTCCTATATTTCCAAATGGGGGCCCGCAATTGGCTCATCGTTTTTGCAATTGCAGCTGCCATCGTTACCAATTCTCGCAGAGTTGTGTATGGCTTCATGGTCGAAGATGGTGTGCTCTTTAAGCGATATTGGAAATGGATCGACGTTCCTTGGAAGGAAATCGACAGTATCTCTCGGGCCCAATTTGGATCGATTGATATTCATCTAAGAAACAGTAAGCTGCTCAATCGACGCGTTTCTTTTATTGCAAATCCAATCCTATTTGGTAAGAAAAACAAACACGTCGGCTTCAATGAATTAAAAGAGGCGTGGCTCGTAGCCAAAAATACGGAAACTTTGAAATTGAGCACAAATATTTACCGTGCGGCGGAGTAAAACAACATCATGGCGGAACTGGAAGAAACGCTGCAGGAATCAAAAGAGGAAAGCCCAGAGACCAGCCACACCGATCTCTTGATGGCCATCCCCGCTCCGTTGGGCAGCGAAATTCTCCCGCCGACGGTCGAAAAACTCCTGCAGGCCTGCGAGCTACTCTCAGCGCCTTGTCAGATTGTTCTCGCGTTGCCCGCCGAAAAGAGCAAGGAGGTTCCGACACAGCTCCCGGAAGCCGACTCAAATAAACCAGCGCCGCACCCGCTGCGTTATGTGAGCTACACACTGCCACCTGCCGTGCCAGGTATGATCCAGTGGCTTCCAAGTGCCGCCACCTATCGAGAACTTGCACGGCTCGCCGTCAAGTTGGGCGCGCGGGCCTGCACCGTGCTCGGAACAGATTCTGGATTCAATCGCGCGTCGCTTACGGCGGAAAAACTGACCCTGCTGGTAGACCCCGGGGTGGAGGGAAGCTTCGATCTGGTCATGCCTCTCTACACGACCCAGCCCTTCGATGACCTGGTGAATAAAAGCATCCTCTATCCGTTGACCCGAGCCCTCTACGGACATCGCGTGCAAAATCCTCTCGGGACGGAATTTCAAATGTCGTCGAAACTGTTCCCGGCGCTTTCCGCAAGTATCCTGCGAGACCCGAGCCTGCAACAGGGGCGATTGCCGTGGCTGGCGACAATGGCCGCCAATCAAAATTTGAAAATTTGCCAGGTTCGGCTCGGGGAGCGTCGTCCTTCCAGTTCTGACGGCATTGAGCTGAGCGACGCTCTGGCCCAGTTGGCGGGTCCGTTGTTTCTCGATATGGAAGACAATGCCGCCTTCTGGCAGCGCATTCGCGGCTCCCATGAGGTGCCGACATTTGCAACCGCAGCGGCCTCTACCGAACCAACGGACACCGTGGATGTCCGTCCCATGGTGGATGCATTCCAGTTGGGTGAACGGAATCTTCGAGATTTCTGGGCGCTGATTTTGCCCCCCGTCACCTTGCTGGAGCTGAAAAAACTGTCCCGCCTGTCGCCGGAAGAATTTCATCTGCCGGATGCGCTTTGGGCCCGCATTGTTTACGATTTTGCACTGGCCCATCGCTTACGCAATGTTCATCGCACCCATCTTTTTGGCGCATTGACTCCGCTCTATCTCGGATGGGTTGCGTCATACGTGGTTGAAGTCAATCAAAGCGGCATCGCCACCGCTCAACAGCGAGTGGAGCAACTGGCACACACCTACGAATCGGAGAAGCCCTATCTGCTTTCCCGTTGGCGCTGGCCAGATCGTTTTCATCCGTAAAACGGTTTTACGGTAGAACAGGAGAACGTCATGTGGGAACAGGTACATCAGGCGCTGCAGGGATCGCTTCATCGGGCCGTCTTCAAGGTCGCGACTCTGTTACCGGGCGTGTTGGCGTTGATCGTCGCATTGGTGGTTGCCATTTTTATCGGATGGGCCCTGGCCGCGATTCTGCGGCGCATCCTCCTCGCCGTGCACTTCGACACTCGCCTGGAAAAGTCCGGCCTCGCCAATATTTCCGATTGGTCCCCTGCCAGGACGCCGACATTCCTGGCCACGCGCCTCCTCTTCTGGGCGATTGTGATTGCCGGCCTTTTTGTTGGAGTCGCAGCCTTCGACGCGTCCCTGTCTTCCGGTTTGTCCGCCTACGTCGTCGCCTATATTTCCAGGATCGTCGCCGCCGTGGTGCTGCTGATCGTCGGCATGATCGTCGCCCGATTCCTATCGCGCAGCGTCCTGATCAACGGCGTCAATATGAACCTGCAATATGCCCGTCTATTAAGCATGGGCGCGAAATGGCTCGTCCTCGTCTTCACCGCGGCCATGGTGCTCGATCATCTTGGAATTGCCCGCAGTATCGTCGACATTGGCTTCGGAATTTTGTTTGGCGGCATCGTGCTGGCGCTTGCACTCGCCGTCGGCCTCGGTTCGAGAGATCTGGTAAGCCGATCGTTGGAACGAGACCGCCACAAAACTCCGCCGGAAGAGGAAGTTGTCCGGCACTTCTAATGCGAGAACTACCCTCCGCGCTCGTGGCCATCCTCGTGGTTCAATTCATAGCGCGCCAATTACTATGGGATGACTGCTATGAAACTTCTCGACACATTATTGGGCCGGCCGCTCGCTTCCTGGGAAGATCGCGCAGAGAAAATAGGCGCACCGAGAGGCATTCCCATCTTCGGTCTCGATGCCCTCAGTTCCGCGGCCTATGGCCCCGAAGCCGCCATGACGCTGCTCATCCCGCTGGGGATGGCAGGTGTTCACTTCGTTCTGCCGATTACCGCCGCCATCCTTGCGTTGCTGACGATTCTCTATTCTTCCTATCGCCAGACGATCGCCGCCTATCCCAACGGTGGCGGCTCCTACACCGTAGCTGGTGAAAATCTCGGCCCAGTACTAGGCCTGCTCGCCGGTTCGGCGCTGATGGTCGACTATATCCTCGAGGTCGCCGTAGGCATCTCCGCCGGCGTCGGTGCGCTGGTCTCGGCTCTCCCAAAACTTCAGCCGCATACTCTCGCCTTGTGCCTGGCGATTCTTGCCATCCTTACGTTGATCAATCTCCGCGGCGCGCGTTCGTCCGGCGCTGCTTTCATGGCTCCCACGTATTTATTTATTATCTGCTTGCTTGCTGTCATCGCCTGGGGCGTGGCCAAGGTCATCCTCTCCGGCGGCCATCCTCATCCTGTCGTCGCACCACCGCAGTTGGGACATGCGACTGCAGTATTCAGCATCTGGCTGCTGCTAAAGGCCTTTTCCAGCGGCTGCACCGCCATGACCGGTGTGGAGGCCGTCAGCAACGGCGTCGGCGCATTCAAGGAGCCGCACGCAGAAATCGGCCCAGCTCACCCTCACCATCATCATTGCTCTGCTCGGAGTTCTTCTGCTGGGCATCGCCTTCCTGGCGCCGGCCTATCACATCGCCGCGACCGATCCCTTTGCTCCCGGCTATCAAAGCGTGCTCTCGCAACTGATCGCGGCCGTCAGTGGACGAGGCGTTTTCTATTATGTGTCCATCGCTTCCATTCTGTTGGTGCTGGCGCTTTCTGCCAACACCGGCTTCGCGGATTTTCCACGCCTCTGCCATAACATCGCCAGTGATCGATATCTTCCCTTCGCGTTTACTCTTCGCGGACGGCGCCTCGTGTATTCGAGCGGCGTCTATGTGTTGGCGATCTGCGCAGGATTGCTATTGATCATCTTTCGCGGCGTCACCGATCGCCTGATTCCGCTGTTCGCCATCGGCGCCTTCCTCGCATTCACTCTGTCGCAGGCGGGCATGGTCCAGCATTGGCGCCGGAAGCGCGGCAAGGGCTGGCGTCTCAGCATGGCCGTGAACGGAGTCGGCGCGGTGGCCACAGGAATTACTGTCTGCGTCGTGCTGCTCACAAAATTCACCTCAGGCGCATGGATCACCGCGATTGTGATTCCGTTAATCATCCTGATCATGCTGGGAATCCACCACCACTACCTCTGGGTTGGACGGCAGATTGCAGCCCAGGAAGCGCTCAACACCAGCAATCTTTGCCAGCCCATTGTTGTCTTGCCGATCCCCGGATGGAATCGCGTCACCGCAAAAGGACTTCGCTTCGCCCTGTCTATTTCGGCGGAAGTCTATTGCATCCACGTCAAAAATGATGAAGGCGAGCAGCCGCTGGCCCCACTCTGGAAGAAGAACGTCGCCGACCCCTTGCAGCAGGCAGGCCTGCCTCAACCGAAGTTGATCCAGGTGGAATCTCCAACCCGGCGCGTCCTCGGACCCATCCTCGATCAACTGGATGAGATCGAGAAACAGAATCCAAATCGTCAACTGTTGGTGCTGTTACCGGAATTGATTGAAAGCCGTTGGTACTACTACCTCCTGCATAACCAGCGAGCGACGTTGCTAAAAACTATGCTCTACCTCCGCGGAACGCAGCAAACCGTAGTTGCAAACATTCCCTGGTATCTGGAGCCGCGCGAACCTTCGGGAGAAAAGAGCTAAGCCAACGTCCCCCGGCAACTGGCCTTGGCCAAATATTAAAATCCGTTAAAGTTGAGTGACTATTTTTCATTAACTGTAGTTAACTATATCTGTGTGGCCAGTCACTTCAACCTCGCTGCGCTCGGAGACTTATGCTGACCTGCAATTTCTTGCTCACGATCTGTCTCCTGCAAGCGAGCCAGCCTCCGTCCATTTCAAACTATGAGGGAACACTCCGTTCCGCCGTATGGACCGTCAACACCGTGGTCGCCAATCAGTATCGATTCCCTGTTGCAGGCTCACCCGAATTTATGGCGAAACTCTGGCTGGACACGCTGCCGCAATCGCCTGAAGCCAATGCATCCCCGGCGCTTGCGCAGAATTCGCCGCCGCCCAGCGACGATCAACTTACTTTTTTCCCGCATCCAGACGACACCCGCTATTGGATCAGCGGACAGGCCAACAGCATTTACCAGATGCACGGAAATTTCCACTCGCCTTATCAAGGAAAGAATAGTTTCACCGCGCCCTTTGAATACAAAGCGTCGGAGGTAGGCACGCTGTATCTCGGGTATCAGCTCAACAAAAATCCGCGATACGAAACGGACGTGATCTACGACGAAGAGAATGCAGGTGGGCGAGGTCTGAGCCAGGCGTTGGGATTGGCTGGCTTCACAAATCTGGATGTGGTTCGCAATCCGAACCTCGGCCCGGTTCCCTACACGGCGCGCGTCGAACTCCACCAGACCATCGGTTTCACCAATGAAACCGTGCCCCAGAGCCGCAGTAATCTCGCCTTGGCAACCCAGGTGCCCGTGCGACGTCTCGATCTGCGCGTCGGTAAATTCACGCTGCCCGACGCCTTGGACGTCAACGCCGTGTTGAGCGATAGCCACCAGCAGTTCATGAATTGGACCATCGACAACAACGGCGCGTGGGATTACGCCGCTGATACGCGCGGCTACACCTACGGCGCGGCCATTGAATATCAGGATCGCAGCTGGGCATTGCGCTACGTGCTGGCGTTAATGCCAACCGTCGCCAACGGCATCACGCTCGACTGGGCACTTCGGCGTGCCCGCGCCCAAAACGTCGAACTGGAGATCCGCAAAGGATTGTTGCCAGGTCATGACGGAAGCATCCGACTGCTGGGGTATGCCAATAACGCCCACATGGGCGACTATCGAGAAGCCGTTAATGATTACTTGGAAGGACTGACGCCCATACCGGAGATCACTTCGGTAGAAAAGTTTGGCGCGCTGAAATACGGAGTTGACATCAACGTTGAGCAGAACGTCACCGAAAATCTTCGCCTCGCCGGACGCTTTGGCTGGAACGAGGGGCAGCACGAATCCTTCGCTTACACCGAAGATGATCAGACATTTCTATTGGGCGCTGACTATTCCGGTGCGCGCTGGCATCGCAAACAGGATAAAGTGGGAGTCGCCTTCGTCACTAATGCGATCAAAAAGGACCACCAGAATTACCTGCGCTATGGCGGCCTGGGTTTTCTGCTGGGAGATGGCAATTTGAATTACGCGAGAGAAGACATTCTGGAGGCGTACTACAACGTCCACGCCTGGCGCGGCGTGTACTATGCCATCGACAACTCCTTCATCGAGCACCCTGGATACAACCAGGATCGCGGCCCCATCAACGTTGAAAGCGTGCGCCTGCATCTGGAGTTTTAAAGCAGAAGGAAATTGAAGTTCCGAGTCGAGTCAGAAGCGATCGCTTCGCTGACAATCGCTTATTTTTTCGGTGTGGAGGCGGGCGCCTGCGGTAGAGTGTAAATCACTTCGCCGGGACGGGTGTAGTGCATCTGCTCGCGAGCCTCATATTCGATGGTGTCGCGATCATTCTTCAAACGCTGGTCGTGGAGCGCGAGACGCTCATTCTGCTTTTGCAGATTCAGGATTTGTTGATGCAGTTGGTGTGCTTGCTCCTGCTTCTGCTGATACGCGACAATTCCATCGTGACCGAAGATCGCATAAATACCCAGGAATACAGACAGGGCTACGAAGAAAACTGTCGCTGCCTTGCGGCGCATACCCAGGGCGCGTGTTGATAGCTGCTCGATGCGGCTGCCCTGCGGAGCCGTTGCCGAGGCTTGGGACTGCGCATCGCCCGTGATCAACTGACGCTGTAACTTTTTTTGTGCTCCAATTTTCATCTACGCCAGCTCGCGATCATCGCCCCATCCAAATCTTACTTATTCTAGAACCCACTGCTTCGCAGCTTTCGTCAACTTTACAGAATCTTCTTTGGAGCGAGCCTCGGTATAGGCTCGCACCACCGGCTCCGTGCCCGAAAGACGATAGCAGACCCACGAACCATCGTCGAAGATAAGTTTTAAGCCATCTGTCCGGACGATAGCAGAAACTTTGCGGCCGGCAAGTTCGCGCGGCTCTGTCTTCAACTTCTTAGTGAAGTTGTCTTTGGCCTCTGGAGTCAAGTGGAAATTCTCTCGAACCGGATAATAGGAACCCACCTTGCCAAAAAGGGTCTGCAACTGCTCGCCAAGAGTTGTGCCGCGGACCGCCACCATCTCCGCCACCAGCAGTCCGGCCAAAATGCCGTCCTTCTCCGGAACGTGCCCGCGAATCGTAAGACCGGCGCTCTCTTCCCCGCCAATCGCAATCTTGTCCTGATCGATCAGTTCGCCAATGTATTTGAAACCCACCGGCGTCTCGTAAAGTTGGATTTTGTAGTACTCCGCCAGCGCATTGATGCAGTTCGTCGTGACCACGCTTTTCGCCACGCCGTTGCGCCAGCCGCGCGTCTCCACCAGATAGTCGAACAGCAGCGCAATAATGTAATTCGGCTGGATAAACGTGCCGTCTCGATCGACGATCCCAAAACGATCGGCATCGCCGTCGGTGGCAATCCCAAGATGCGCGTTGGTCTCGCGCATTTTCGCCTTGCAGTCGCCGAGCAAAGGATCATCCGGCTCCGGGGCATGGCCTCCGAACAAAACATCTCTGTAGTCGTGGATGCTCACGGCGGAAACGCCATTCTCGGCCAGGATATGTTGCGCGTACCCCCGCCCGGCTCCCCAGAACGGATCGACGACGATCCGCAGCTGTGCTTTTGCAATCGCCTTGATGTCGATCAGTTCAGCAAGTCTCTTCAGATAATCCGGCTTCACGTCGACGGTATCGAATTTCTCTTTGCGGGCAGCAGTCGAGGGCGCGACCTCCCCCAACGCGGCAATTTCCGCCTCAATCTGCTGGGTCACTTCCGGCAATGCGGGTGCGCCATCAGGCGTGGAAAATTTAATTCCGTTATATTCCGGCGGATTGTGCGACGCGGTAAAGTTGATCGCTCCGCTGGTCTTGCGCTGGCGCACAGCATAGGCAATCGCCGGCGTTGGCGCGGCCTCTGCAATCACTTCGGGAACAACGCCCTGCTCCGCCAGCAGTCGCGCAGCTTCCTCTACAAACATTTCTCCCATGAATCGTGGGTCGCGGCCCACCAGGATGCGATGATCTCCTGGCTGCTTCGCGACGTACCTGGCAATGCCAACAACGGCGCGGCGGATGTTAGGCAGCGTGAACTCATCGGCAACGATCGCGCGCCAGCCCGAGGTCCCAAAATGAATTTGCGTCGGCATCTTCTCTCTACTTTCTTGGAAATAAGAATACCGAATGTTAGATGCATCTGGTTCGTTGTTAGCCGTGGATCAACTTGAAAGCCGATCCAACTAGGCTGCCCGTTGCGTATCGCTGAACACGGTAGCATGCGCATCATAGACGGCGAGGACCTTGCCCGCACGCTCCGGATCGGTCGACCAACTGAGCGATACGGCGGTCACATACTGCTCGCCGGTGGCTGCTTTCAGTGCCGCTCCGTAGTGCGGATAGGTGCGAGCCAGTTTTTCCAACAGCGTCATACGCGCCAGAAAACACTCGCTCCAATCGGGAAACTTGGTCCAGTTTGCGGAAACCGTCATCCAGTGATCATGCAGATATTCCCGCGTCGGCATGGTGATGGTTTCCGTTCCCAGCAGCGGCGGGTGACTTTGCTTTTGGCCGAACAGATTGTTGGCTTCCACTGCGAGGTGAGAACGGCCCCACCCCGACTCCAATGCCGCTTCGCAAGCCGCGTACGCGGGAAAAATATGATGCGCGACCTGTGCGGCTCGATAGGCGCGTGAGAGAAATAAAGTCTGAATGGACATGGATACTCCCTGGAGAGAAGGCTCTAGAACAAGTATCCGTGGATGGAGGGTATCAATGTGCCAATGCCCGTTACAACGACCAATAAATGACAGCTAAAGCTGCAGGCAGATGTAGTTGCCTAGGCAACTATCTTGTCATTTTGATTGCCTAGGCAACTAGTTTTTCATTGCGCAGATTCAGCTATGGAATGGAAGGTTCCAGCTTGGCCCGGGAGACCGGCATCGGCGCCAGAAGATCTTCTTTGCGCATCACCAGAGTGGTGGTGTTCAGTGAAGAAGATTCAAAACCGTGTCCGTGCGTAATAGCGTCGGTCGGGCAGGCTTCGACGCAATAGCCGCAAAAAATGCAGCGATTGTAGTCGATGTTATAAACCTTGGCGTAACGCTCGGCGCTGGAGATACGCTGTTCGGCGGTATTTTCCGCGGCTTCAATATGGATACAATTCGATGGGCACGCCGCGGCACAAAGGAAACATGCCACGCATTTTTCCAGGCCATTTTCATCCCGCTGCAACACATGCCGGCCACGATAACGCTCTTCAAATTTCGCGCCGCGCATAGGTCCAGGGCCGTCGGGATAGTTCTCCACTTCCGTCGGCTGGAAGATTTCCCCTAAGGTGACACTCATCCCTTTGGCAACAGCTGCGATATCGCGCACAATCGACATACGATTATTATAGACGACCGATTAAAGAGCATCCCATCGTTGCCGCGTAGTAGGAAACGATAAATTCCTCTGCTGTAGCAACGATCGCGCAGTAGCATGGAACTTCTACTCGTATGCAAACTGAAATCGAACGCGTTCTGATTTATCGACTAGGAAGCCTGGGCGACACGGTCGTGGCATTGCCCTGCTTTCATCAGATTGCGCGTGCCTATCCCGATGCCGAGCGCTGCCTGTTGACGAACATTCCCGTGCACAGCAAAGCCCCGACCGCGTTTGCCGTGCTGGAAGGTTCTGGACTGGTCCATAGTTTTCTGCGGTACCCGATCGCGACGCGAAGCCTGGGTGATTTGATCGCGTTACAACGACAGATTCGCGCCTACCGGGCGCAGGTTCTGATTTACTTGACGCCGCGACGCCAGGCTGGAGAAGTGATGCGCGACGCCGCATTCTTTAGCCTATGCGGCATTCCGAAAATTGTTGGCTTGCCCTTGGCGCGCGATGCCCGCATCAATCGGCTGGATCCCATAACTGGATGGTATGAGCCAGAGGCTGCGCGGTTGGCGCGCTTGCTGCGCGGTCTGGGAAAAATCGATCTGGAGGATGCGGCAAACTGGGACCTGGGCCTGACACTCGACGAGCATAAGCGCGCAGCTGAGGCGTTGGAGCCCGTGCAAGGCCGTCCGTTACTGGCCTGTGGCGTTGGCACCAAAGTGCAGGCAAAGGATTGGGGAGCAGAAAACTGGCGCAGCGTGCTGAATACATTGGCGGCGGAGTTGCCGCAATACGGTCTGGTGCTGGTCGGAGCCAGCGAAGAATTCGGAGTTAGTGAATCCGCGGCGTCGGCGTGGACAGGCCGCTCTGTCAATCTATGCGGGAAGCTTGTTCCTCGCGAATCCGCCGCCGTGCTGGCACGCGCCAAACTTTTTCTGGGTCACGACAGCGGTCCGATGCATCTTGCCACTGCGGTTGGGACTCCGTGCGTTGCGGTTTTCTCCGCAAGGAATAAGCCGCGCACGTGGTTCCCATGGGGAAGCCAGCATGAAGTAATCTACCATCGCACCGACTGTTGGGGCTGTGATCTGGAGACGTGTATCGAACAGAAGAAAAAATGTCTCACATCGATTCTGCCAGCGGAAGTATTAGGAGTCGTTCATCGTGTATTGGCACGGCTCTCCTTGTCGCATAGCATGGTTCCAAGTTCCCGATAACCCGTTCCGCGGTGCGCCAAGCTAAGATACAGAGAAACACATTATGATCCGTGATCTTCATCGTGTCCTCGATCTGGTTGAGTCTGGCTTTCAGCGCAGCCGCGTGTTGGTCGTTGGCGACTTGATGTTGGACCAGTATCTGTGGGGAGACGTCAGCCGTATTTCCCCGGAAGCTCCTGTGCCGGTGTTGCGTTCCGCCCGGCGCACTCAGGTAGCGGGTGGCGCGGCCAACGTTGCGATGAACCTGGTTGGCCTGGGCACGCAGGTATCTCTGGCGGGCTTTCTGGGCACGGATGAAGCGGCGCAGACGTTGGGCGGATTGCTCGCCAGCTCTGGCATCGAGACAGATGCAGTCTGCGTCTGGCAACGCCCCACCATTTCGAAGACCCGCGTGATGGCTGGGCGGCAGCAACTAATGCGGCTCGACGTGGAAGCGCCGGAACTGCCCCTCGACGCGGAAATCGATTCCCTGCTGCAATCGTTGACGGCGCAGATCGCACACGCTGACAGCATCATTCTTTCTGACTACGCAAAAGGGGCGCTGCCGGGAAAAGTCTGCCAGTACGTCATCGCTGAGGCGCGCAAAAGCAACATTCCGGTGCTGGTTGATCCTAAAGGCAGCGACTTTTCCAAATATCGGCACGCCACCACGATCTGCCCCAATGCGCAGGAGCTTTCCACTTGCACCGGAATTCCTGTAGAGGAATCGGAGAAACTTCTGGCTGCAGGTCGTGCACTGGTCCAGTCCCTTGCACTCGACTACCTGACGGTGACGATGAGTGAACGCGGTATCCGCGTATTACATCGCGACGCGGAACAGGACCTTCACGCCGCGGCACAGGCGCGTGAAGTCTACGATGTCTCCGGCGCGGGCGATACTGTCATCGCCACGCTGGCAGCAGCAGCAGCAGCCAAGCTCGATCTGGAAAGTGCGATTCAGCTGGCCAATGTCGCCGCTGGAATTGTTGTCAGCCGCGTGGGCACGGTACCGATCGATCGCGCCAACCTGCTGGCAACTTTGTCAGTCGAACTGGCGGCTAGCACGCAGGAAAAGGTAGTGGACCGCGCTGGCTTAATTGCACGTGCCGCGCAGTGGCGCGATCGAGGCGAGACCATCGTCTTCACGAACGGATGCTTCGACCTGCTGCACATTGGCCACATCACGCTGCTGGAAAACGCGCATCGCATGGGAGATCACCTGGTACTCGGCATCAACAGCGATGCATCGGCGCGCCGTTTGAAAGGACCGAAACGGCCGTTAGTCGGCGAAAATGAGCGGGCACGCATCCTGGCGGCACTGGCCTCGACTGATGCTGTCGTCATCTTCGACGAAGACACGCCGCTCGAGACCATCGAGGCGTTGCGGCCCAATGTATTGGTAAAAGGCGGAGATTACACCGAGGCGACGGTCGTGGGCGCGGACCTGATTCGCAGTTGGGGCGGTCGCGTGGCGATTGTGCCGACTGTAGCTGGCTTCAGCACCAGCAACCTGGTGCAGAAGCTAAGCGCGACAGAAAAATCCTAGACTCTTTTACGCCAGCGCCTGCGGAATCGCTTCTTCCCATCTTCCCTGCGCCTTCAGAATCAGCTCGACCACTTCACGCGCTGCCCCTTCGCCCCCATTGACGCGGGTGACATAATGGCAGATCGCTTTCAGCTCTGGCGCGGCGTTCGCAACAGCAACGGCCAACCCGGCGCGTTTGGCCACGGGCATGTCTGGAAGATCGTCGCCGAGGTAGGCAACTTCTTCTTCCGTTACTCCAGCCTTTTGCATGCACTCTTCCAGTGCGGCTGTTTTTGTGGCCTGGCCAAGATAGACATAGTCGACCGATAGCTCCTCCGCGCGTTGCTGGACAGCGGGAGATTTTCGTCCGGTAATGAATCCAGTCTTGATCCCCATGATGTGCGCGAGCTTCAGTCCTAGGCCGTCGAGCGAACTGAAAACTTTCATTTCGGCCACGCCGCCATTGTTTGGCAACGACATAAGACAGACACCGCCATCGGTCAGCGTGCCGTCGACATCCATGAGAAAGAGACGAATCTTTTTCGCGCGTTCAAACAGGGTCAGTGATTTCTCTGGCATGATGCGATTTTATCCTTGCCAATAACAATCCCATGTCTTCGCCACGGATCGCCGTGGCGACAGACATAGGGCACACAGATTTTTTGGCTGTCAGACGGTGTTGGAGATT
This sequence comes from uncultured Acidobacteriota bacterium, assembly GCA_963719625.1. Lineage (GTDB taxonomy): Bacteria > Acidobacteriota > Terriglobia > Terriglobales > Acidobacteriaceae > JAKAAZ01. The sequence continues at coordinate 83,537 of CAVRDB010000026.1, read as the reverse complement.
TCAATTAAATTGCGGTCGGGGTCGCGCAGATAAATGGAGCGAAGTTTCCCGATGGCTCCATCACGTTCCACCGGACCTTCTTCGATGTGGACCTTCTGCTCGGTCAGGTAAGCGATGACATCTTCGAGCGACGTGGTGGTCAGAAAGCAGAGGTCGGCAGAGCCGGACGTGGGATGGGCGGCCTTGGGGTTGAACTCATGTCCGCGCTGGTGAAGGTTCAGTCGTTGGATGCCAAACGCAAGGGCTTTGCGGCCTTCCACCTTGACGACATCCATCCCCAGGACTTCTGTGTAGAAGTCGATGGTTGCGTCGATGCTCGCCACAGTGAGAACGAGGTGATCAAGATGCTCCAAGACAAATGCCATAGGCCTACCATGCTAATCCCAAATTTCGTGGATGGGAGAAAAACGATAACGGGACTTTTGAGTAGCGGCGGCAGGGGGTTGGCCACATGGAGGGAGCTTGCAGGTTTCCGGCGTGCTAGCCCGACGAATGCAGCGTAGGGCGAGGCTTAGCGGTACAATTTCGGCCATGATAAAGAATCCGAAACACGCACTTATCTCGGCATCGACGGCTTTCGCACTGCTTGCGGTGGCCATGGGCGCGGCTGCCGTGGGGGCGATGGCTGTGGGAGCCGTGGCTGTCGGCGCTTTCACAATTGGGAAAGCTCGGGATTCGGCAAGGCCGAATTGAGAAGTTGGAAATTGGCGAGCTGACCGTGGACCGGCTGATCATTCGAGATCGACCTTCGGCAGAAAAATAGCGAACCCATGCTGCAAAGCGAGACATGGAGATCCGCCATTGGCCCCTGCGAAATTCCGCTATGACATAATTGCGTCTGTTGACGTCAGGCAGGCTGATGAGCAGCGGGGTGTCTGGGCTTTCTGTCAGGGCTTGCCGGGAAGTTTCCACCGTTGTTTTCTGTCGAATCCTATAACTACCGCAAAGGAAAAAGGCATGAAACTCACCGCATGGGCAGCTGCCCTGGTTTTCTCAATTTCCACGATGGTCATGGGACAGACCTTTTCCTCCATGCCGGGGCAAGGCCGCTCCATGGTGGTGACGAAATTTGGAATTGTGGCGGCGCCGCAGTTTCTTGCTTCGCAAGCGGGCGCGCACATTCTGGAAGAGGGCGGAAACGCCATCGACGCGGCCATTGCGGCAAATGCGGTGATGGGCGTGGTGCAGCCCTACGTGAACGGCATGGGCGGCGATCTGTTCGCCTTGTACTACGAAGCGAAGACCGGAAAGCTCTATGGGCTGAACTCAAGTGGATGGACGCCGAAGGCGCTGACGATCGACTATCTGAAATCGCATCACATCGACCAGTATCAATCCCATCGGCGTCGAGACCATCGATATTCCGGGATGCGTGGCGGGGTGGGAAGCGCTGCAGAGACCGGTTCGGCACGCTGCCTTTCAGCCGAACTCTGGCGCCGGCCATTTACTACGCGCAGAACGGATTTCCGCTGGCGGAGCGCAATGCGCGTTACTGGGTCGCGCAAGAGATTGATGCAGCAACCGGGCTACAAGGAGACGTATCTGCCCAACGGCGTAGCGCCGAAGGTGGGCGATGAATTTAAGAATCCGGCGCTGGCGAATTCGCTGCGGCAGGTGGCCGCGCATGGCAGAGATGCGTTTTACAACGGCCCCATGACCGACGACGATGGTGAAGTTTCTGCGGGCACAGGGCGGAACGCACACGCTCGAAGACTTCTCGGGATTTTCAGCCGGAGTGGGTCGAAGCCGATCTCGACGACCTATCGCGGCTGGACAGTTTATGAGCTGCCGCCGAATGGGCAAGGCATTGCGGCGCTGTCGATGTTGAACATCATGGAGCAGTTTCCGCATGGCGCAGTATGGGCATAACTCCGCGGATGCGCTGCATGTGATGATCGAGGCGAAAAAGCTGGCCTATGCGGATATGTATAAATATGTCGGCGACCCGCGGTTTACGCCGGTGCCGGTGAAGGAGATGATCTCGAAGGAGCTGGCAAAGCAGCGCGCGAAGCTGATCGATATGGATAAGGCCTGCCTGCCAGGTGGTTCCTTCGGAGATCGAGAAGATGCTCGACGCCCACGGCAATACGACGATCTATCTTTCGACGATCGACAAGGACGGCAATATCGTCTCGCTGATCCAGAGCAACTATCAGGGCTATGGCACGGGCATGGTCGCGCCCGGACTGGGTTTCTCCTTTCAGAACCGCGGCGCGGGATTCAATTGACGCCGGGTCTTCCGAATTCGCTGGCGGGGCACAAGCGGCCGCTGCACACCATCATTCCGGCGTTCATGGAGAAGGGCAGACATGCATATCGGGTTCGGCATCATGGGTGGCTGGAACCAGGCGCAGGCGCACGCGCAGTTTGTCGCGAACGTGGTCGACTACGGGATGAACGTGCAGGCGGCGCTCGAGCAGCCACGGTTTACCAAGCCGACCTTTGATGGCTGCGATGTGGAGATGGAAGACACGATTCCGGAGGCGGTGAGAGCGGAGCTGACGAAACGCGGACACCAGATTGAACTGCTGGAGCCGTTCTCGTTTTCGCGTCGGACAAGGCGAAGCGGTGGTCAGGGATACAAGCGCAATGTCAACTTCGCGGGAGCCGATCCCCGGTCGGATGGCGAGGCGATTCCGCAGGAGCCGGACACGAAGTAAGCGATCGATCCCAGCAGTCTCATAGGATTTTCGAGACGAAGCGGACGATCTGCCGTGGGTGCGCTACTGCCGGTACATCAGCCGGGGGCCGCTGACCTGCCGCACCTTCAAATTGATCGTGACTTGTACGTGGTCCTCAATCTTGACGAAGGGGATGCCTTTATTCATGCCATAGTGCTTGCGATTGAACACCAATTCACCCTGGATCTCGTCGGTGCCGGTCCGTTTATCCGGGATGGTCAGCTTTAGCTTCTCGAGCCTTGTGACGCCGCGGATCGAAAAATTTCCATCAACATCAAAGGTAATCGGGCTGGTTTGCACAACTTTCGTCGACTGAAACGTGATCGAGGGATAGTGCTCCACGTCAAAGAAATCTTTGCCCTTGAGCTTGTTGTTCTTCATGCCGCTTCCGGTGTCTACGGTGGCCGCATCGATCTGGATGGATAGCACGCCGGTAGTAACGTCTGCCGAGGGAAACGTGAGTGTGGCTTTCCATTTGTCGAATTTTCCATGGAGTGCGACGGAGGACTTGACCGAAAACCGGATGCTGCTTTCGGCTGCCGACACGGTAAAATCCGGCGCTTGCGCGTGACTCATTTGCGGCTGCAGGAGGAAGCTGAGAAGACAGAGGATTGCGAATCGCATCGTGCCTGAGTGTTGTATTTTTCCGCTCATCCTGTCAACAGAAACCTGTCGAGTGGCTGCGGGAGAAAGGAGTTGCATCCCGGCACCACGGCTGGCCTATTCAGCGGTTGTTGGATCAATGACAGACCGAATTTGCGAGATGCGATTGGCCGGAAATCCACCCATCTGCGCATGTTTGCGTACGGCATCTTCATCCGGAGCAATGTATACGCAATAGATTTTGTCATCGGTGACATAGCTTTGCACCCATTGAACCTGAGGCCCTAGTTCGCGCAGAACGCCGCACGATTTTTGCGATATCGCATGAAGTTGTTCCTGCGACAACTTCCCCGCTTCCGGAATTTCCCGCTCAATCACAAACTTCGGCATGGTCGACACCTCGCTGGAGTAATGCTATCTGCTTTCAACCCCGTTTACCTTGGGGGGTAGTTCGTGAAGATGTAGTCTCTTGCCGCCACACGTGTATGGCACTTGTAACAAACTGTCTTACCGAATGAGCTGTCGGCCCCAAACGGTGTGAACGTTTTCGTTGTTGCATCATAATTAAACTGGGCATATCCCCATCCGCTGGTGTCAGGGAATCTCTTAGAATCCTTCTCAATGAATGCAATCCATTGCACGGTGTCCGGCACCTCCACAGAATAGGGAGACACAGGGTTTATTTTTTTTTTGACCAAGCGATCTTTACAATCTTGGCGCCTTCTGGAAACGGCTTGCCATTGTCGGGAATACCTTCCCTATACGCCTTGATCATGATGGGGTTCCCCAGGATCGCCTTGATCCCAGTCTCCGTCCGACTCACTGCGACATCCTCCCAGTTTTCGTATCCTCTGAATTCAGAAAACGCAACCCCGTCCAGCGCTTTCACCGTGAACTTGTCCTGTGCCGCAATCGCCGTGCCTACCGGGATCGAGAGGGATATTGCAAGGGTCACCATCGCTGCGATGTGCTTACTCTTCATGTCCACTACCCCTTTTTTGATTTGCGTTGTGCGAAGTCCCTTTTGGTGGGAGTGCCGTTGTGAGTTGATTTGTACCTGGGCGTCTCTATCAGGCGCCCGTTTCTATCTTCATGCGGCACTGGGGGTGTTGGTTCAGCCGCGAAATGAAGAGATGGCGTTTACCGTTGGCGACTACGATGCCATTTTCGGCGGACCCGTTGTCTGGGCTACCCATTCAAAATCCTCTTTTATTATTCATTGACTTTTATTCCGCACAGTCATAAATTGGCTTGCCAAAGTAGCAAATCCTGCTTCCGAGGTGATCTATGAAGCGTCTGTTATGTATAAGCAGTCTGATTTTCGTGTTAGCCCTCTCCCTTCAAAGCCGTGCCCAGTCAGGGACCTGTGCTGGTATGACCCTGGGCCAAAACTCAAGTCTCAACGGGTTCGTTCCTTTCCCATCGTCTGATCCGTGGAACCAGAACGTGACGACCGCCACCGTCGACCCAAACTCGGCCAACATTATTGCGTTCATCGGTACGACCACTCCCCTTCATCCTGACTTTGGTTCTGGACAAATAGGCAAGTCGACCATCGGTATTCCGTATCAGGTTGTCAGCGGCCAGGCGAACGTAACGATTACGTATACGCAAAGTGGAAGCGAGAGCGATCCCGGCCCGATGCCAATTCCTGCCAACGCCCTGATCGAGGGCTATCCGAAGTCCGGCGGCGCTGGAGACAAGCACGTGCTTGTTCTTGACCGGGACAACTGTTTTCTCTACGAACTCTATGACTCGAAGCTGCAAACCGACGGTTCATGGAAAGCGGGCTCCGGTGCTGTATGGGATTTGAATAACGACAATCAGCGTCCGTACACCTGGACTTCAGCCGATGCGGCAGGTCTTCCCATCTTTCCGGGTCTTGTGCGCTACGATGAAGTTGCCGCCGGTGCAATTCACCATGCACTGCGTTTCACGCTTCCAGCCAGCATTGCCGCGATCATACCGCCGGCAAAGCACTGGGCCGCCAACTCCACACAGACGTATGCAGCACCGATGGGAATGCGTCTCCGTCTGCATGCCGACTTTGATATTTCTGGATTCTCGGCGCAAAACCAGGTCATTCTTACCGCCCTGAAAACGTACGGCATGATCATGGCGGACAACGGGAGCGCCCTGTACATCAGCGGAGATCCAAACAATAGTTGGAACAACACGGATCTGCACGCGCTTGACGGCGTAACAGCGGCAGATTTTGACGTATTGGATGAAAGCCCGCTCTACACTTCCGCGAATATTCCAACCGGTGCTGCGCCAACAATCTCAAGCTTCACGGCCAGCCCAGCGACGATCAATTCCGGCGCTTCCAGCCTGCTGAGCTGGAGTGGCAGCGGCGCATCCTACTACATTGTTTCTCCTCAGATTGGCGCGGTCAGGGGTACCTCCGTGATGGTGACACCGACAGCGACCACCACCTATACCCTCTATAGCACCAACCAGTACGGGCGAACGACCGCAACGGTGCAGGTCACCGTCCAGTAAACTGACAGTGCGGCATACGGAGATGACTCTGTATGCCGCGCTTCAACATTGCGTTTATTGACTTTTGTTTTGTTGAGTCGTACATTTGCGTGCCTAAGTCTTCTGAGGTGATGTTATGAAGCGTTTTTTATGCATTTGCGGTCTGACTTTTGCGTTAACTTTGGCCCTCTCTCTTCAAAGCCATGCCCAGACAGGGACCTGTGCTGGCATGAGTCTAGGTCCGGGCGCAAGTCTTAACGGCTTCGTTCCCTTCCCATCGTCTGATCCGTGGAACCAGAATGTAACGAACGCCACCGTCGACCCGAACTCGGCCAACATTATTGCGTTCATTGGTACTACGACTCCCCTCCATCCTGATTTTGGTTCTGGAAAGTTAGGGGATCGCAAATCGGGATTCCATATCAGGTCGTCAGCAAGCAGCAAACCGTAAACATTAAATTTACGCAGAGCAAAAGCGAAAGCGATCCCGGCCCCATGCCAATTCCAGCCAATGCCGAGATCGAGGGCTATCCGAAGGCCGGCGGCGCTGGTGACAAGCACGTACTGGTTCTTGACCGCGACAACTGTTTTCTCTATGAGCTATACAAGGGCAAGCTGCAAAGTGACGCCTCATGGACAGCCGGCTCCGGCGCTGTTTGGGATTTGAGGAAGGATAGCCAGCGTCCCTACACATGGACCTCAGCCGATGCGGCGGGTCTGCCCATTTTTCCCGGTCTTGTGCGCTACGATGAAGTTGCCAACGGTGCAATTCGCCACGCATTGCGCTTCACGCTTCCCCACACTATTGCAGCCATCGTGCCGCCGGCAAAGCACTGGGCAGCAAATTCCACAGAGACGTACGCTGCGCCGATGGGAATGCGCCTCCGCCTGCATGCCGACTTCGACATCTCTTCGTACTCACCTCAAAATCAGGTTATTCTTACGGCCCTGAAAACCTATGGCATGATCCTGGCAGACAATGGGAGCGCCTTGTACATTACCGGAGCCCCGGACAAGCAGTGGAGCAACACGGATTTGCATAGTCTTGACGGCGTGACAGCAGCAGACTTTGACGTATTGGATGAAAGCCCGCTATACACTTCCGCGAATATTCCAACCGGTGCTGCGCCGACAATCTCAAGCTTCACGGCCAGCCCAGCGATAATCCGGTCTGGCGCCTCCAGCCTGCTGAGTTGGAGTGGCACGGGCGGGTCCTACGACATCGTTTCTCCTGAAATTGGTGCGGTTCGCGGTAGCGCCGCGATTGTGAAGCCGACAACGACAACCACCTATACCCTTTACAGCACCAACCAGTTCGGGCGAACGAAAGCGAAAGTGACTGTGCAGGTCATCGTCCCGTAAACCTGATCCTGAGGCACATGGAGATACCTCTGTGTGCCGCGCTTCACTGCTTCGTTCTTGCGGAAGGTTTCGCAAGCACGAACATTGAACCTCGAATCAGACGAGGAGACTACAAATGGCTCTCAGCTTTGCCGCAGATATTCGCCCTTGTTTCCGAGAGGGAGACATAAAATGCATGGGACCCGCTGGGATCAAGCTCGACGATCCCGCCTGGATGTGTGTGCCCGTCAACGCACAAACTGTTTACGAGCAGCTATCAACAGGTCACATGCCTCCAGATGCGCCTTGGCCGCCTGATCGCATTTCACTTTTCAAGAAGTGGATGGACGCAGGCTGCCCGGCATAGCAGGCCGGGATTGGGCCGCCCTCAACAACTCGTCCGCTGAATCGACGCAATGATGGCGTGCAGACCCAGCCCAGCCTTCACCATAATCACCATGGCGTCGGCGCAAATTTCTCCTGCATCAATTCCTGCAACTTGTCGTGCGGCAGAGCGCGAACCGTGTGGCCGTCAATCCCGGTCATCGTCTTCGCCCCGACCATGGCATTGACAATCGCCTCTTCCGTGGCCTGAATCGTAGCGTCGAACAGCGGATTCATGGCCCAGTTCGGCAGCATGGAAATATGCGCGATCGGCGGGCCTTCAGTACCCCTCGACTCCTTGCCTAAGACCATATCGGCACCCGGGTTTGCCGTCGAAAAAGAGACAAACAAATCTCCGGAGCTGTCTCCGGAAGTTCCGCCGACTCGCCCCAGGCCAAGTGTCGCGCGCTTGCACAAGCGGTCAAGCTGCGTCGAAGTGAGCGGCGCATTGGTTGCGATGACGATGATGATCGAACCGGTATCGCTCCGGCTCGCGCCATACAGTGCCGCGTAGGGACTTCGCTGGCGCAAAATCTTTCCGACAGCAACTCCCGCAATTCTCACTTCTTCCGGCGATCCGGTGTTGCATTGCACCAGCACGCCGACGGTGTAGCCTCCATCCGAAGCGGGCAACACGCGCGACGCAGTTCCGGTTCCACCTTTGAAGCCAAAGCAAATCATTCCTGTCCCGCCACCAACATTCCCTTCAGCGACAGGACCGCCGGTGGCGGACTCGATCGCATGCCAGGTATCTTTCGGCGTTACATGAAATCCGTTGATGTCATTCAGGTAGCCATCATAGGTTTCCGCCACCACCGGCAACGACCACGGATACTGTGTCGCACCGTGCTTCATTTCCCATTCGATCACCGCATCGCGCACTGTGCCCGACGCTATGCGTGTTGGTAATCATAATCGGCCCTTCGACAAAGCCCGACTCCTTCACCCAGTGGATGCCGGTCATCTCGCCATTGCCGTTCTGCGAGAAGAAGCCGGCGAACACCGGGTCCTTGAATGACTTGCCTCTCGGCAGCACCGCCGTAACTCCCGTGCGCACCGGCCCCTTGCCCACGACCAGCTTGCCCTGGCCGGAAATCAGCGTGGTGAACCCCACCTCTACCCCGGGCACATCGGTGATGGCGTTGTAGTGACCCGGAGTTCCTTCGAACGGCACGCCGAGATCACCCGCGCGCTGCGGGCCTTGGGCGAGTCCGGCGGTCGCGGCAAACATCAGCCATATGCTGGCTGCGCCCAGTGAGCGGATGAACCTCGTTTTCATTGTTTGTCTTGCCTCCGTACATCAATATAGCCCCGCACATCGTGTTCGAAGGCCCCTACAGCCCCAGCTTGGACCACATGAGCGTCGACTTTGGATTTGGTAGTGGCGTCCATGCGGAGCATCTCCGGCCAGGGTCTCATCAAGCCTTCGGCGGCCTACTTACTTCAGGCGTTGCGGCGGCGAGCGCGAGAATCGCTGCGGCAAACAGCAGCGTATCCGCAAAGTAGTTGATTCCCTCAACCTTGGCTGCGGTGCTGGGGTCGAACATTTGCGCGATCAGGATGGGCCCATAGACAAACAGGACCAGCAGCACAATCCAGGTGCCGAGATACGTTGCCGCCATGCGCGTCTTCCTGTTCAGCAGAATGCTTGCCCCGGCTAAGCAGAAGGATTGCGCCTGTCACGAAGCCGATGACCGGGCGCCCGGGAATCCACGCGGGCATCAATTTTTCGAGCGGAACTCCGGGGCAATGTAATGGATGCAGAAAATGCTCGACGCCATAAAATATCGCGGCGACGCCGATCACCACGCGCCCCACGGTGATCAGCTTGCTTCGATGCGGTCCGCGCATTGCGCTTGCCGCAAGCAGCCAGCCTCCGGCCGCGAACGACAATTCGCGGATGAGTAACGTCCATCCAAACCTGTCTCTGGGATTGGCGAGAGCTCCCGGGAGATCGGACATCAGCGCAAAAAGAAACATCATGATCCCGAAGAGCAGGCCGGACCAGCGCACTTGAATTTTTGTGGCAATGCTCAACGACGCGGCCAGCAATGCGAAGCCGACGAAATAGGCCCAGAATAAACGCCACGGCATATAGTCGGGCACCGCGGGCAGCACGAAGGCTACGTTCGCGAGATGTAGCGCGCCGAAGACCGCCAGGGGGATGGCGAAACACAAATTCGTCAAGGCGACGAACTTGTCGAGGCGGTAGGCCCGCGCGACATCGGTCTTCGCAGTCCACAAGGCGATGAGGAACAGCAGGACGCCGGCGCTGCACATGGCAAGCACCGTGCGCGAAGCTCCGAAAAATAGGGCGAGAAGGGCTATGTGCATGCGGATGCCAGGCGCTGGAGTTGAGTGTTCGAGGTGGGCCGCGTTGTACCGGTCAATATAGCTTCGAATTGTACAGCTAAGGGTAGCGGGCGGAGTTTTCGGGGTTATATGCAAATTTATTGAAGGATTGTGCGGCGTAGTTGAAGGATTATGCAGGACAATTGAAGCATTGTGCGGAAGCCATCGCGATCCAGCAAAGATGCAAGTCGTTGTTTAGACTCGGTTGCCGAGGCTCAGGCTGGCTTTTTCACCGCGAAACAGGCGCAAAACGCCGGGTTTTCCGCAAGCAGCCACACCTACCACGTTGGGGAGGGACACTGGGCGCGCGAATATCGCGGGATTTACCGGTTGTGCCGGTTTCCGGCGGTGCTGCGGCCCGAGCTGGTGCGCTGGCATTTGTGGTCCATGGACCGGACGGGGCGGGTACAAGGGGTCTACAGTCATTCTACCGCTTTGGGCCTTTATTTAACGCCAGAGATAAAGCCGCCGGATGTACATCCGGAGCTGGACATGACGGTGCCGACGAGCTTTCGACGGAGCGGCGCGACGCCGGAGGGTCTGACGCTCCACTATACCGACCTGCCGGAGAGCGATATTGCCGCGCGGAACGGGTATCGGCTGACGACGCCGCTGCGAACGATTCTGGACCTGGTGGTGGCCAATACGATGCCTCGCGCAGAGTTGTCGAAGGCGCTGCTGTGGATTGTGGAACGGGGGCTGATCACACGCCGGCAGGCGAAAGGCGCGAGGATACCGGAGGAGGCGCAGCTCCTACTGGAGGCACTGCTGGGGTGGAAAAAGCGGTGAGTGATGGTGCAATAAGGGGCCCAGTTCATGCAAACCTTACATTTCAAAACATCTGCAGATTTCCGACATTGGCTGGAGAAAAACCATACGGAATCAGATGGTATATGGTTGCGCATTTTCAAGAAAGATTCGCACGAGAAATCCCTGACCTACGCTGAAGCGCTCGATCAGGCGCTTTGCTATGGCTGGATCGATGGCCAGAAAAAACCCTTCGACAAACTATCATGGCTTCAAAAATTTACACCGAGACGCCCCAAAAGTGGGTGGTCGAAAATAAACACTCAGCATGTGGAACGCCTTATCAAAGCGGGAACAATGACCCCTGCAGGGATGGAAGCCGTTGAAGCAGCAAAGGCCGATGGTCGATGGGAAACCGCCTATACTTCATCCAGGAGCGCTACCCCACCTGAAGATTTTCTAAAGGAGTTGAGTAAAAATAAAAAAGCAGAGGCATTTTTTAAGACGCTGAATAAAGCAAATGTCTATTCGATTGTTTATCGTCTTGAAACGGCAAAGAAGCCGGAAACCAGAGAAAAACGGATGAAGACGATTCTTGCCATGATGGAGCAAGGCAAAGCATTTCATCCTGTAATGAACTGCTACGAGAGTTCAATTGCAGCGGGATTTGTGGGAAGCCTCGCAGCGGAAGCGAAGGAAGATTAAGCCTCTGGCGGCCTAGATGTTTCAAGAGATGGAGATTGAAGAATCCCCGCTCAAGCCAAAAGAGGGCTTGAATGGGCCACCCGCCGACCCTGTCCTCGCAGGCGCTCGCGAACAGGGTCGACTCATTTGTTTAGGGCCTCTATTTATTTGATTAGGAACCCCGCCTTCGGTATTCCGTGCAGCCCATACAATGCGATTCCTCCAAAGGCAACTCGCAGGAGCGCCCGCTTTTGGAGCACCTCTGACCGAGTCAGAATGTAGACCACTCTTTCCATTACCGGCCAAGTGAAACGATGAATGATTAGAAATGTGAGAGATGCTACGAAGCACATTGACGCGACCGCGGTTGGAAAGTTGAACAAAGCCAAAGTAAGCGCACCAATTGAGAGAGCGCCCGTTGCCTTCCGGGTAACTTCCAAAAAGATGAATGCAACCGGCAGTAAGAACACAACAAAGACAAGGAACACTTGAACCGCAATTGCTGCTGTTACCCTCGTGAGAGATATTTTGGTGATCATCCATTTGAGCGAGCCTCTGATAATCGCGACCAGTAAGACATCGGAGACGAGACTAATGATTAAAGTCAGAAAAAGCGTCAGTCGCGCCATGTTTAGCGCGTGCCAGTAAATCAAGCGCAGAAAAAGCAAAAGGGCCAGCCCAGTCGGGACGCAACTCAGCCATACCCAAAAACGCGCTTTGAACATCACTGGAAGAGCTGACAAGGCGCCGAATACCAGCAAGAGTGCCGCAAGAAGCAAAAAGCCGACTATCAGAAGTCCCGTCGTAGCGTCCAGATTCTTAACTCCAGGCGCTGTCCGCTTGATTAGGTCGTGGTGAGTAAGAGAGATAGTTAGAGAATCCAAAAAACACGGTATAGAAGAAGAAGAGAGAAGTAAACGACAAGGACCCTGATATGCCGATCAAACGAAGCGAGATCATTTTCTCGCCAACAATTCGGTTGAACACCTTGGTCAATTTGGCAGCGACGGCATTGAAAAGGCTAAACCACAAGCCTCCAGCAGCTTTGCGTCGATCATCGACGCGAATCCAGAATTCTTCGATGCGATTTACCCATTTTCCCTCGGAAGTCTCTCGCATGATGAACGTCAGGGCTAAACCATACAGTCCCACGAGTGCTGCGGCAATGTGAAACGCCAGGGCCATTTTGATTAGCAAAAAAGTTCACGCGGTGGTCGGCCTGCTTTGACCTATTGTTGCGCACTCTGTTGACGTTAGGATAACTATTGCGCGATCGAAGGCTCACCCGGGTTCACTCTTCGCCTTTAGCACAATTACGGTGACGAGCTTTACATGGGAAATCAAGACCCATCCGCCGGGTGGCCCATTCAAGTCAATGAAGGCTTGAATGGGGCGGTCACTCTCATTTCAGGAAAACGTTCATAAATCGCTTCGACGGCTTCGTCACATTGCTTCTCATCGATGTAAGCCAGAATACAGGTGTTGAAATGAGCACGCACAGCGTATAAGCCGCGTGGCCGCCCAATCGGCTCGGTTAAATCACTTTTCTTGTATTTAAATCCGAGAATGTCGGCGCGAGGAATAGCTTTGGTCGTGTAGCGTTGTCTTCCAAAACGGTATTGCGCGACGAATTCAAAATTGCTCGCTCGGAGCTCAGCAGGCTTGTTCCGTAATGGAAGAATGCCGATCGTGCCAGCCGCGATTATTACCGCAGCCAGAGCTACCGGGCTAACGTCTTTATAAAAAACGAACCCGACTACCGCTGCGAGGAATGCTGGAAGTAAATATCTAAGAATTACTGGGTATTTGACGACGACGCGGATATGTAGCTCTGTGTCGGTGCGACGGATATTGAATTCAGTGGTCATCTGAGTCTCGTTGAAACGCGACTTACAATCCCAGCTTGGACCAGAGGGCGTCGACTTTGGCTTTGGTGGCGGGGTCCATGCGGAGCATCTCCGGCCAGGGGCGGGTGAAGCCTTCGGCGGCCCATTTGCGCGTGGCGTCGATGCCCATCTTGCTGCCGTAGTTGGGCAGGCGCGAGGCGTGGTCGAGCGAATCGATGGGGCCCAGGGTGAATTGAATGTCGCGCTCGGGATCGATGTTGTTGGTGACGCGCAGGACGACTTCGCGCATGTCCTGCACGTCGCAATCCTCATCCACAACGATGACGCACTTGGTGAACATGGCCTGGCCGAGCGACCAGATGGCGTTCATGACTTTGCGCGCGTGGCCGGGATAGCTTTTGCGGATGGAGACGATCATCAGGTTGTGAAAGACGCGCCTCGACTGGCAGGTTGATGTCGACAATTTCCGGGATGGTGAGCTGCATGAGCGGCAGAAAAATGCGCTCGACGGCCTTGCCCATCCAGGCGTCTTCCATGGGCGGCTTGCCGACGATGGTGGTGGCGTAGATGGGATCGCGGCGATGCGTGATGCAGGTGATGTGGAAGACGGGATAGTCGTCGGGCAGAGTGTAGAAGCCGGTGTGGTCGCCGAAGGGGCCCTCGGAGCGCAGCTCGTCAATGCGGACGTAGCCTTCGAGAACGATTTCGGAGGCGGCGGGCACCTGGAGATCGACGGTCTCGCACTGGACCAGCTCGACGGGCTTTTGGCGCAGGAAGCCGGCGATGATGAACTCCTCGACCTCGGGCGGTGCGGGGACGATGGCGGAAAACGTGGTCGCGGGATCGGTGCCGATGGCGACGGCAACCTGGAGGCGGTCTGGCGCTTGCGGAGAGATGCTGGAGTGAACGGTGGCGTTGGGCGGCAGCATTGCTCCGCCTGCGGTTTCTGCCATGCGCGCGACGCGGGCGGAGGCTGCTGCTTGAGAATTGGCCGCGGCGTCTGCGTTTGCCTCGGCGGATTGGCGCAGGCGCTCGCGGTAATGCTCTGCGGCGACCTTTTGACGCTGCCAGTGCATGCCTGTGGTTTGGCCGTCATAGACCTGCATGCGATACATGCCGACGTTGCGCTTGCCTGCCGGTGAACGCGGATCGCGCGTGACGACACAGGGCAGCGTGATGAAGCGGCCGCCGTCCTGGGGCCAGCACTGCAGGATGGGAAAATCGAGGACGTTGAAGTTTTCGCGGAGAATGACTTCCTTGCAGGGGGCGTCCTTCGCGGCGACGAGCTTGGGGAAAAACTTGCCCATCTCGGCGAGCATGGGGAGCATGCGGACCTTGTCGAGGAAGCCTTCGGGAGAGCGGAGATTCATCAGCTCGCGGATGCGGTCGGCGACTTCGCTGAGGGAATCGACGCCGAGCGCGAGGCGCATGCGGCGCTCGCTGCCAAACTGATTCATCAAAACTTTTGCGCCGGGATAGCCTTTGACATTTTCAAACAACAGCGCGGGACCACCGGCTGCGTAGTTGGGAGGACCGGACTTGGAGACGCGATCGGCGATCTCCGCAATCTCAAGTATTGGATCAACTTCATGCTTGATATATTTGATTTCTTTTGCTTTATCAAGCGTCTTTATCCAGTCTCTTAGGTCGTCGTATGCCAAGCTGAACGTCCTCTCACAGTGCTCGCTTCCAGGCGTGCGGGGGATTCTTCGTCTTCGTATGGTAGTTGAATTCCCTGAAGATTGCCGGTTCGGCAAGATGGATGCGTCTGTCGACCCAGGCTCATGACAGGCAGACTCGGCGATCTAGGAACTGGTCGAGACGTCGACACATGTTTCGGTACCGGCGCGAAATCCTGCCATCCATCGATCCATAAAGGTATGGGCACAGCCAGCGCCGCAAAGGTGCTTGCTCTCCGCGCTATGGGCCAGCGCGTTATCCCACGGCATCAACTTCAAGGTGGGTTGACCGCTGTTCGAGTCGAGGGAAGCCGCGCACTCGTTCACCGCGATCCACCATTTTTCATCCACAGTCATCTGCTGTTTGCCGCAGACGTCACAAGTAAAACGCTCAATCCAGGCCATCGGGTGCTGTGTCATCCTGTCTGAAAAAGTGCCGTTACGATCGATCGTTGAGGAGAATATTTTGTTCATGCGTGCCAAGCCGGCTGTCCAATGCTATTTCGCGGTCGGTCTGGGACGGGTTTACACGCTGGGATATCCTGCCCGATCGCGCCAACGGCAGGCGTCGAGCGGCTACGACCACGTTCTTACGCGAATGGATGGCCGCATCAAAACTGACGCAACGCATCCGTTACATAGAATGCGAGGATTCCCAGTGTGACCACGCCTTCTGCGCCGCCGCAGATTCGGATCATGGTTTCCACCGGTTTGACCCTCTTCAGGATTGCTTCCTGTTCGTGCTGTTGGATCGAGCTCGCACCATCAAGGAAAAGCTGATCCTCTTCCCCTCTGGTAATTGTGCTTCGGTACAAAATGAGGCATAGGAGGACTATTCCCAATGCACCCCAAAGGGTCCAGATAACCAATACGTAGCTCATAAAAGACCTCGCTATCGGCTGTAGGGTTTCCGATAACAGCGCAAATTCAATCCCGTTCATGCGCTGACACTACTTTGGCCTGTATCCTACTCCCAAACCGGGCCGTTGGGACAGAAAGATTTCAGCATCGCACCTGCGTTTTGGCGCATCAAATTGAAGTTAGAACACAACAAACCGGGACATCGCAATGCGTTTCCTTAGAACTATTTCCGGTTGTTTTGTGGGTTCTTTCGCCGTATCATAGATACAGATAGGAAGAAACGCGAGGGCTATCCATAATGGCAACGATGACTACGACCCCAACTACTGAGACTGAAACCGCTAAAGCTACCCCGGTCACGCTGACAGCCGAAGCAATCAAGAAAGTGCGCGAAATCATGGCGACACAGGACCCGGTTCCCGCAGGTCTGCGCCTGGGAGTGGTGGGCGGCGGCTGCTCCGGTTTTCAATATTCCATGTCGTTTGAGAACCAGTCGGGAATGATGGATAAGGTCCTGAATTTCGACGGTTTGAAGGTTTTCGTGGACTCGACCAGCCTGATGTACCTGGGCGGTTGCGTGGTGGACTATGTCGAGACCCTCGAAGCTGCCGGGTTCAAATTTGAGAATCCAAGTGTCAAAAGCACGTGCGGCTGCGGTTCTTCGTTTAGCGCATAGGCTCTTTGTTTAGCGCATAATGTACAATTCAAGCTTCCCAGGGCGATATATTCTGAAAATATTCGCCCTTTCCGCACCTAATCCTGATGGCGTGTGTTTGCAATCTCCGTACGCGGAGATATCCGGAATCACCGCAGACAAAAAACCCTCGCGCCAGCCGAGGGTTTTTCATTTCCTGAAAATAAATCTGCTTTAAAACGGGCTGGATTGCGTTTGGTTTGTACTGGACCCGGGGCCATTGCCAAAGCCGCTGGACGATGGAGAGCTTCCAAATCCGCTGCCGGAGGATCCAAATCCGCCGCTGGAACCAAATCCGCCACTTGACGAGCCAAACCCACCGCTCGACGAGCCGAATCCACCACTGCTTGAACCGAATCCACCTGTCGTCCCGGACTGACCGGGAGAAGACATCCCCGCCGGAGTACCAATGCCCCCGCCCGGTGTCTGGCTGTTGAGCTGGCCTACAGCAGCCGTGATCTCCTCGCGCGGATTGTAGACAAATTGCCATTTGTCGTAGAGCTTTTCCTTGCGGTAGATGAGGATGGCGGTCTTCTTGAGCGGAACCGTGACTCCTACGATGGGACCGCCGGTGGCCATTGCGCCGTTCCCTCCCGCCAGGGTGCTTCCGGGAAGGCCGGGGATGCTGGGCGCGCCGTTCGTACCGCCAAATGCGCCCCCTCCCATGGGATTGCCAGCTTGATTGCTCGATCCAAAAATGCCTCCCGAATTCATCCCACCGGAAGACATCCCATTTTGGCCGCCATTGATGGACGTACCGGAGGATAGGCCTCCGCTTCCGAAACCAGAGTTGTTACTTCCGAAACCAGAGTTATTACTCCCGAAACTATCGTCTGTCGAACTTTCCTGGCTTTGTGAATCTACCGAATCGGAGTCTGTGTCGTCGGAGGAATTTGCAGACGAATTTGTAGTGGACTGGTTTGTATTGGATTGGGCGCCGTTTGCATTGGTGCCGGAACTGGAATTGGAAGAATCATTAAAGAAGCTGTCGTCGTTGGTAGAAGAGCTATTCAGACCCCCGCTATTTAGCCCTCCGCCGGTCATGGTCGTACTGGAACCAAAGCCGGAGCTGCCGCCAAATCCACCCGACATTCCCATGGAGGTGTTGCCACCTATTCCCCCGGTCATGCCGGTGGCCCCGGGCATACCGCTGCTGATTCCGTTGACACCCTGCATGCCGTTGACAGGCATCATGCCGCCTAACGGCATCACCTGACCAAAGAATCCTAATGCCACCATCTGGACCTGGCCGAGATGGAGCAGCTTCCAATCTTTCTTGCCGGTCATAGGATCGATATAATCCTGCCGCAGGAAGCGGATCTTATTGCTCTCTTTCAGCTGGTCCATGGAAGCGGGATAGGAGCCGAATTTGCGGTAATACAGCTGAATGGCGCGTTTGTATTGCTCCCCGCGGTGTACGGTTTCCACTTCTTTTTCCCGTTGAATTTCTTTACCGATCTTGGGCGCGGCCAGAGCCATCGCAATGAGAATCATTACAAACAGAAAAAGAAGTCCCAGCAGCAGGTATCCCTGCTCCCCATTGTGCTGGCTGGGTGGTCTATCGCCATTTTGTGGATGGTTGGTCAAAAGAAGCTCTCTCTATAAAAATACGCCGCAGGGAGCGAAAAGTCGCGTGATTATAAAGCGATTGCTTGCGCCTTTTCGTTGATGTTAACTGTCCAGAATCTGATTTGCAGCGCGTAATCCGCTCTCCATTGCGCCATGCACGGTTCCCCAGTTGCCGGTGGTATCCGTGTGTTCGCCGGCGAAGAACAGAGTCTTTTCAACAGGCACGGCCAA
Organism: uncultured Acidobacteriota bacterium; assembly: GCA_963719625.1. GTDB lineage: Bacteria > Acidobacteriota > Terriglobia > Terriglobales > Acidobacteriaceae > JAKAAZ01. The sequence continues at coordinate 65,383 of CAVRDB010000026.1, read as the reverse complement.
GGATTCCGGAGCATGGAGTGCCCCGGCCGGCAGATAACTGTACGAGCCGAGGGCGAGCGGGTCCTGCTGCCAATCGTGCGACTCGGTTCGCAGCAGCAAGTCGTGCAGCACGCTTTGGTCGAGAGCAAAAATCTCCGCCAACTCAGTAATGGCTTCGCGCTCCAGGTTCTTGCATGATCGACCGGCAAGTGCATCGGCGCGCGGGCCGCCCGTCCACGCGACAAGGCTTCGTGAGTCTTCCGGAAACTTTGTCCACCAGACAGGAAACGCGCCTGTCGAAGAATGGAGAAAACTCAATTCTTTGAGAGCGTCGTTGCAGGAGTGAGCGATAGGGTCTGCCCAGAATTTCTGACGGAAAAGCAGAACCAGACGGCGTGCGTGGCCCACTCGGATCTGCGACATTGCTTGCAACGCCCGCGCCGGAGACGGAGAGATTTGCAGACCGCCGTTCTGCAACACGCCCAACGGCAACGCAATCACGACCGTTGCAGCGCGGTAGACCTCGGTTTCTCCGTCGCGAAGGCATGCAACTTCGACAGTTCCCTGCTTCCATCGAACTGCTTGAGCGCGAGTTTCGAGATCGATGGTGCCGCCGAGCTGTTGAATTTGGCGAGCTAAAAATTCGGGGATTTGAGAATAGCCGCCGCGAATATGAAAGAGTCGATCGCCCTCGGTCGCGTCTTCAATTACCTGCTGTTTGCCAGAGCTGCAACTCCAATGATGCGATGATCGGCCGCGTTGAATCCCTCGACATAGCCGATCAAACGTTTTCGACTGGCCTGCGGCACATGCGCTTTTTCGAGATATTCGGCAAACGAACAGTCATCTTGATCCCAATGCTTCAGGGCTTCCAGCCATTCAAAGTCGCGACCGAAACTGTCATCGCATTCACGCAGAACACTCTGCTCCCAGCAAAAATGTTTTCCATTGAGCTCGTAGGTTTTCAGGCCCGCTTCTTCGATCAGTTTCCAGAGCACCGGAGGCTTGCCATGGACGAATTCGGCGCCCAGTTCGACGATTTCCTCTCCAGCATTCTGGCTGAAAATTCTTCCGCCAACTCGGGGACGGGCCTCCACGACGCGCACGCGCAACGCCGGATGCGAGCAGTCGTCGAGCGGCTGTCAGCCCAGCGATTCCAGCTCCCAGCACGATGACATCGTGACTTGTTTCAGGCATGGACAGTAGGATGCGGATGCTAGTTAACAGAGTTCCAGTTCTTTGAATGAAAACGGATGCCGATGCTTGCCATGCGAGGCGTGCCCAGCGTGAGGATGGGCGTGCGGCCCACTTCAATCTCGCGATTGAAGATGTTATTCACTGCGCCATAGATTTCGGCATGAGAGCCGAACGCGTGGGCAATGTAGCCATCCATTTGGAAATAGCCGTGGAGCAGAAATGCATTGGCATCGTCATCGTATTGATGCCCGCTGATTGTTCCCAGCAATTCCGCGACGCCGATCTTCGGTTTCGTAGCGCGAACCTGCGCGGTCGCCATGTTGTGCGCCACTTGCGGAATCCACTTTCCGACGAGCGTCGGTTCTTGCACAAACTGAGTCACAGTCGCATTCGCATACTGATAGCCGCCGGTAACGGAAAGCCAGGAGAGTGGCTGCGACTGATAGTCGAGCGAGATGCCGCGGCTGCGAATCTGCCCAAGGTTCTCGCGCTGCTCCAAAATTTGCGTTGGCGTCACGCTGATCGTCAATGCCGTAACGGGGCGGTTAACTTCCGTCCAGAAATAACTTGCCCGCAGTACGGTATTCCGCGCAGGCAAGGCAAACTCAAGTCCAGTCTCCCAGCCGGTTGCGCGCTCTGACTGCAAATGTGAATTCGGCAAGGTTAGGGTTTGGCCCACCTGACTTTGCCGGTAAAGTTCATTCATCGTTGGCGAGCGAAAGGCGCGATAGACAGAGCCCGTGAGCGAAACATACTGATCCATTCGCCGAACAACGCCAAGCCTGGGATTCGCGAGCACCTCACTCCGGTTCGGAATGGAGGTCATGCTGATCGGCCCGTTCCCTGTTTGCATGAACTGAACCGTATCGAGATTGAGAAAGTCGTCGCCGCGCAGCGATGCGGCAACGGTCCAATTCTTCGTTTGCAACAAGCCTTCGGCATATTCGCCTATATCCCGCTGGCGCGCCGAAGTGTCCGCCAATCCATTGGGCAGACGATTCTTGATTGGAGTTTCATCGTCGGACGCGCGGACATCGTTGCCGTCGCTGCCTGCAATCAGCATCAGCCAGGGGCGAAGAGCCTTCGTCCACTGAACAGAACCGCCGAATTGTTGTACCGCAACCTGTTGCAGTCGAGTAAGAAATTCGCTCTGCTGACCGGCTGTGGTAGCAGAGAACGTTTGCCGGTAATGTTCCTGGCTGCCGAAAAGTCGCGCTGCAAACACGCCTGCATTTTCTGTAGTCCAGTCGAAGCCTCCGGTATAGCGCCAGAGGCGAGTCCCGTTCGTCTGCATTGGAGTGCCGTTGCCGCGCGCCTCATTCAGCAGATTGCCGCGCAGATAGACATCGCCTCGTTCTGCGATGGTTCGCTTCAGGTCCGTTTCCGCATTTTGATAATGGACATTTGCCGCGGTATCGACGGGACCACGCGCGTCGGGAGCAACCTCAATGTAGCCATCCGTGGTTAGCCAATCCCCGGCGACCAGACCTGCCCAGGGGCCGATGGACGTCGTGCCCAGGACTGCCGCATGCGGCGTGTTTTCCTGCGCGTATCCGGTATCGAGCGCATAAGCCGTCGGTCCTGCTTGACGCTGGATCATATTGATGACGCCGCCAATGGCGCTGCTACCGTACAGATCGGAGGCGCCGCCGCGCACCACTTCGACATCCTGAATGGCGAGCGAAGGCAGTTGGTCCCAATAGACCCAGCCGCCGAAGGGATCATTCATTGGAACTTGATCGGAAAGCACCAGCGTGCGACTCGCGGCCGTGGAGCCAAGCCCGCGCAATGACAAGCCTTGAGATGTGGGATTCGCAACCAGGGTGCTGGAGCGTCGGTAGAATTGCAATCCAGTCACCTGCCGCAGCTGATCGCCTACCGTTACGTTGGCGCTTTGCTGCAATGCGCGCTGCGACACGACGCGGACGGTATTGGCAGATTCATTCAATGCCAGCGCGGTTCTACCGGCCGTAACCACCACGCGCTGGGAATTTGTGGCGAGTGCCAGCGTGATCGTGCGCGGTTGGTTTGGCAAAATGCGCTGCTCGAGCGGAGCATAGCCCGGCACTCTGAGAACCAGTGTCGCCGGACCTTTCAATTTGGTCGAAACCAGGAAATCGCCCTGCTCTCCTGTCACCAGCAGGAGGGTGCGATCTCCAACTTCCAGTTGAACGGTTGCGCCCGCGACGGGCTGAGCGGTTGGCCCAACGACTTTTCCGGAATAGACGGACGTGGGCTGCTGGGCAAAAGCAACCAGACACAGCCCTTCGAGGAACATAGCTGTCACCAGCAGTTTCGCCCTTAGCACAACATCCTTTTGACGCATTATTTCCCGATGTAAGTGTATCCGGATATAGCCGAATTTATTTAAATAGACGAATCCTGATGGCATTAAGACCCAACCTGGGTCGACAATAAGAAAGCCGCGCTCCACGGCGAACCAGCGACTGTCCACCTTCATCTTAAAATTGATTGGCGGCGACACGATGGCATTCGATCTCGACAGAGTTCAAAACGATATACGTGAATTAAGAAAATTTCTCAAGCAGACGCCGAAACATCCGACGCCAAAACAAATCCATTTGCTGCGCACACGTACGCGCCGGTTTGCGGCATCTCTGCAGGCATTGACGCTCGATGTCTCAGCGAATGAACAGCAAGTGTTGCGGACACTGGCGAGACTCCAGCGCAGAGCCGGAAAGGTACGTGACCTGGACGTATTGACCGAATACGTGGCCAAAGTGCCTGCGCAGGAAGAGAGCGATTGCCTGGTCGAACTGCTGGAATATCTGGGTGCGGAACACGCGCGGCGAACTAAGCAGTTGCATTCCTTCGCCGTCCAACATGGCCCATCGCTGCAACGTCGACTGAAGCGCACTGCGGCACACCTGAGAACACCTGTGGCCGACGGGGCGCCCGCCAATTCAACGCTACGAGATGCCATGCTATCCGAGCTTCGGCTACAGCGGGAACTAGCTGAACCGGTTCGGCTGAACCAAAAAAATCTGCACCCGTACCGGTTGAAGGTGAAGGAGCTGCGCTACGTTCTGGAACTAGAGAACAATCCCGGAGATCGGCAGCTCATCGAAACTCTAGGAGAGATGAAGGACGCTATCGGAGAATGGCATGATTGGCAGGAACTGCTCACCATTGCGAAGGAGCAACTTCCGCATGGGCCGGAGTGCAAACTGGTGCGATCCTTCGAAGCGATTGCCGAGCAAAAATTCAATCATGCGCTCTCCGTAACAAGTAACGGGCGGAAGAATGCGCTTCATTCGGTCGCTCCCATGGAAAATACCGCCTGAAACAAACCTGTTGCGTCCGAAACGATATTGCACGTTGCAGCCATTTTCTCGAATAACGCGGCATACCTGATATTTTCAATGCAGGATGTCCACGCCCGCCGATCGTACTTTCAAATATTTAGATACGCTGACACTGATCTTCGTGGTCGTTCTGCTGATTTCCAATCTGGTAGCCCAGAAAATCTGCAAAATCGGGCCGTTGACCCTGAGTGGCGCAGAGCTCCTGTTCCCAGTCACGTATATTTTCGGAGATATTTTTACCGAGGTGTACGGGTATGCTGCGTCGCGGCGGGCAATCTGGATTGGATTTTTTGCCTCCGCGCTGCTGTCGGTAATGGGCGCAATCATCGTTGCGCTTCCTCCGGCACCCGGATGGCACAATCAAGTGGCATTCGCCACCGTATTTGGATTTATTCCGCGCCTGGTAGTGGCCAGCTTGATCGCATATTGGGCTGGTGAGTTTACCAACTCCTACACCCTGGCAAAGATGAAGTTGTTGACCCGTGGTCGTTGGCTGTGGACCAGAACGGTCGGTTCGACGATTACCGGTCAGGCCGTCGATACGGCGACGGTGGTGCTGATCGCCTTTTGGGGCAAAGCCCCTCGGACGACCCTGCTGGCATTGATTGTTTCCGCCTACTTAGCAAAGGTAATATATGAAATTCTTGCAACTCCGCTGACCTACGCGGTGGTCGGATGGCTGAAAAAGACGGAACAATCGGATGTTTTCGACGATCATTCGAGCTTCAATCCATTTCGTGGGCGCTCGTCCACGATCGCGCGCATGAGAAAATGAGCTCAAATGAATGCATCCGCGGCACATTTCCCTGCATCTTTCACTCCGACCGTCTGAGTCAGGGGTTTGCAGCGCGAAATTTTTTTCCGAGAACCGATCGAATGTCATCAACGTATGCATAGAGGAATCGCCGGGCGAAGGATCCTGATTGCGCCTTGGATGGGAACATTTTGTCGAATGGATGTGGAAGTACAAATTGTGGAGTGGGTGGATGCCAGGTGAATGCTGAATTGAAGTTGGGTCGAGTCAACATACTTTTGACAGCTGCAATTGCAACCGTGGGAATTTTGGCTTGCACCGCGGGCTGTAACCGGAGTGCTGCCAAAGCATCTGCGCAAGGTCCGATGGCGATGCCGGTAAAGGTCGAACCGGTGACGTTGCAACCAGTAGCGGTCAGCGACAATTACGTTGCCACCATCAAGTCCCGGCGTTCCGCGACCATCCAGCCCCAGGTCAGCGGCAATCTGACGCAGATTTTCGTTCATTCCGGCGACCGGGTGCGCAGTGGGCAACGACTGATGGAAATTGATCCCCGCCAACAGCAGGCCGTCGTCGCACAGCAGGAAGCAACCGAACAGCAGGCCCTGGCGGTGTACCAATTCAACGAGAAGGATATTGTTCGCCAGCGTTCGCTGTTTTCTGCCGGCATTACCAGCAAACAGGCCTTCCAACAGGCGACCCAGACCTACAACAGTTCCAAAGCGACCTATGAGTCTGACGTTGCCGCCCGCAAGTCTGCGCAACAACAGCTGGCATACTTTCACATTGCGGCCCCGTTCACCGGAGTCGTGGGCGACGTTCCGGTGCACATTGGCGACTATGTTTCCCCGACCACTGTGCTGACAACGGTGGACGATAACACACAATTGGAAGCCTACATTTATATTCCGGCGGACCGGGCCGCGCAGGTGCACGTGGGATTGCCCGTGGAGATTACCACCGCAGACGGCACCGCGATCACACATGCGAAGGTCTATTTTGTCTCTCCGCAGGTGGACGATCAGCTGCAGGCGATCCTGGCAAAAGCGAAAATCGACACCCGACCCGATGTGTTGCGCAACGCGCAACTGGTCCGCGCTGTCGTGACCTGGAGCACGGCGCCAGCGCCAACCGTTCCAGTTCTGGCGGTCACGCAAATTGGCGGACAGCAGTTCGTCTACGTTGCAGAAAATCAAAACGGCCATTATGTTGCCGTGCAAAAGTCGATCCAACTGGGCAGTACGACTGGCAACTCCTATGAAGTAAAAAGCGGCCTGCAACCTGGGGACAAGGTCATCGTCTCCGGAATGCAGTTCCTGGTCAACGGAGCGCCGGTCAAGCCCCTTTCGTAAGGCCTTCCGGTGCTTTTCTGACCGCACAGAGTTTCAATCACACTAGCCGAAAGTAAGCCGTTCGATTTCGCGAGGCAGAGGTAGATCAACGTGTTTGTCGATTTCTTTATCCACCGGCCGGTCTTCGCCACTGTCTGTGCGCTGCTGATTATCCTGGCGGGCATCGTTGTCATCCCCACCCTGCCCATCTCCCTCTATCCTCAGTTGGCGCCGCCGCAAGTAACGGTCGCGGCTACCTACGTTGGAGCCAGCGCGCAGGAAGTGGAATCCGCCGTCACGGTTCCGCTGGAGGAATCAATCAACGGCGTCGAAGGCATGGACTATATGACGTCCAGCAGCGGCAACGACGGAAGCAGCACCATTACGATTACCTTTAAAACCGGATATGACCTGAACATCGCCGCGGTCGACGTGCAAAACCGCGTGGCCAGCGCGCAGGGACAATTGCCTGCAACCGTCAACAATTTTGGCATCACGATCAATAAAGCGAACGCCAACTTTGTTTTTGGCGCCGGCTTTTATGCAGACAACGGCCAGTATTCCAACCAATTCATCAGCAACTATGTGGATGTCTATGTTTCCGACGCGTTGAAGCGCGTACCGGGCGTCGGTAATACGATCATCTTCGGTGAGCGCAAATATGCCATGCGCCTTTGGCTGGACCCAGTAAAAATGGCGGCGCGCGGGCTGACAGCGACTGATGCAGTCACGGCGTTGCAACAACAAAATGTGGAGATCGCAGCCGGTCAGCTCGGTGCGCCTCCCATCGACGCGAAGCAGCAATATCAAATTGCAGTCAACGTCATTGGCAGGTTGACGAGTCCGGAGCAATTCGACAATATTGTGCTGAAAAATACGCCCAATGGGATCGTTCTGCTGAAGGACGTTGGATATGCGCAGCTTGGCGCACAAACCTATGCAACCGACGTGAAATATAACGGAATCGGCGCAGTCGGCATTGGTGTTGAGCAACTGAGCAATGCCAACGCACTGGCCGTGGACAAGGCGGCCAAGGCCGAGCTGGAGAGACTTGCGAAGTCGTTTCCGCCGGGCTTGCACTATGCAGTCGCCTTCGATACGACGACGGTGGTGGGCGATTCGATTCGCGAAGTGCTGAAAACACTGGCGGAAGCGATCGTAATCGTTATCGTCGTCATCTTCTTTTTTCTGCAGGACTGGCGCGCAACAGTCATCCCAGCGGTCACAATTCCTGTATCGCTGATTGGCACATTTGCCTTCATTAAAGTTTTTGGTTTCTCCATCAACTCGTTGACCTTGTTTGGGATCACCCTTGCCACCGGCCTGGTCGTCGACGACGCGATTGTGGTGATTGAAAATGTGCAGCGCCATATTACCGAGGGCGCCGTAGACACGCATCAAGCTACTTCCGATGCGATGAAGGAAGTGACCGGCGCAGTCATCGCCACCTCCCTGGTTTTGATCGCAGTTTTCGTGCCGGTGTCGTTCTTTCCTGGGACTACAGGAATTCTGTACCGGCAATTCGCTTTGACCATTGCGTTCTCAATTGCAATTTCCGCGTTCAATGCGCTGACGTTATCGCCGGCACTCTCCGCGATTTTGCTGCGACGGGAAATGGTCCACCACGGGCTGCTAGCGGCTGTTGAGCGCGGCATCAAAGGAATGTCCACCGGATATGCGCGCAGCATTCATACCGTGTTGCGTTGGCGCTATCTGATGGTGCTTCTATTTGTTGGCGGACTGGCAGCTACTGTGTACATGTACCTGCATGTGCCCACTGCCTTCGTTCCACAGGAGGATCAGGGCTATGTTATTTTGCAGGTCCAGGCACCACCCGGCGCATCGCTTTCCTACACCGATCATCTGGCAGATCAGGCGGCGGTGATCCTGTCCAAGGAACCTGAGGTAGCAGGCGCGTTCGCCATCACGGGGTTCAGCTTTGCCGGTAACGCGGCGAACTACGGTATTATTTTTGGACCTCTCAAACCATTTTCCGAACGCAAAGGCGAGCAACATTCGGCAGCGGCACTGGTAGCTCGCCTGAGACCGAAATTGTTTGGCGTCCCGGGCGGCCTAGTGGTAGCCTTCGAACCTCCAGCGATTCAAGGCCTTGGTAGCTTTGGCGGTTTTCAGTTTGAGCTGCAGGATACAGGCCGAAACACGCTGACGGACTTGGCCGGTGTCGCCAACCAGATTGTTGCCTCTAGTCGGCAAAGCAAGGAGCTCACTGGGCTGTTTACGCCTTTTACCGCGAACGACCCACTGGTTCAGGTAAGCATCGATCGAGAAAAAGCGCAGGTTCTAAACGTTCCATTGACTCAGATCAGCGACGCTCTCGGGGTTTACATGGGTTCGTCGTACGTGAACAACTTCATCTTCAACAACCGTTCGTATCAGGTGTACGTACAGGCCGATCAAAACTTTCGACGCAACGCACAGGATTTGCGATCTTTCTACGTACGCTCCGGCAGCGGGCAGATGGTGCCCCTCGACAGCCTGGTCACGCTCGTGAATACTTCGGGTCCGCAGGTCATCAGCCACTACAATCTGTTTCGATCGGCGGAAATCGACGGCTCCTCCTCGCCCGGCATCAGCAGCAGCCAGGGCCTTGCCGCGATGGAACAATTGGCGAAACAGCACATGCTACAGGGAATGCAATATTCCTGGACAGGTCTGGCGTTAGAGGAAATTGAGTCCGGCAGTAAAGCTGCGGTCATCTTTGCGCTTGGAATCCTGGTAGTGTATCTGACCCTGTCCGCGTTATATGAAAGCTTCGTGCTGCCATTTATTATTCTGCTGTCCGTGCCAATGGCGGTGCTGGGAGCATTGACCGCAATATCGTGGCGCGGTCTTTCCGACGATGTGTATTGCCAGATCGGCCTGGTGATGTTGATCGGCCTGGCGGCAAAGAATGCCATCCTTATCGTGGAGTTTGCCGAACAACTGCGGAGTCAAGGTCGTTCCATCGTCGATGCGGCCATGGAAGCTGCTGAGCTGCGCCTGCGGCCTATTTTGATGACATCGTTCGCGTTTATCCTTGGCATTTTGCCTTTGGCATTTGCCAGCGGCGCTGGCCAGCTAGGCCGCCACTCCATCGGCACGACTATTATTGGCGGAATGTTGGTTTCGACACTACTGAATTTGTTCTTTATCCCTGTTCTCTACGTGATTACAAAGACAATCCTCGAGAAGCTCGGCGGCGGTGGCCCAACCCGGCCAGAGCAACCCGCAATCGAAGCACCTGTCAATTGACAGGTGCCTTCCTGATTTGCGATCAGATTTTTGCTCAAGATCGTCTGGAGAGAAACTGAAGAACTGCCGTCATCACTTTGCCTGCAGATTCTTTGGGGCTTTCAATGTCGGTCAAGCACTCCACATCAGGAGTTTGAGGGGCTTCATACGGATCATCGATACCGGTGAAACCGTGAATGATTCCTGTACGAGCCTTATGGTAGAGCCCTTTGGGGTCGCGCTGCTCGCAAACCGATAGTGGAGCATTCACGTAGACTTCAATGAAATTACCGATGACGGAGCGTGCTTCTTCGCGACTGCTTCTGTATGGTGAAATCGCCGCAACTAAAACGATTTTTCCATGGTGGGTAAGAAGATGGGCGACATGCGCAATCCGTCTGACATTTTCTTTCCTATCTGCTTCCGAAAATCCAAGGTCTTTACAAAGATGGGTCCGAATAACATCTCCATCGAGAACTTCCACTGACAGGTCGCGGGTCGCCAATTCCATCTGCACATAGCGACAGATCGTTGTTTTCCCAGCACCACTGAGCCCAGTAAACCAAACGGTCAGGCCAGATTTCGACCTTCCATGCGAGGCTGCATGTTCCCTATCCGCACGTTTCTCTTTGTCCATAGAGTAGGTTTCCAAAATCATTTCCATTTGTGTGGTCCACATGCGGTTGGGGCAAACACATGCCACTGCTGCCATTCGATTTTCTCAATTTTCCTGGTTCAAACAGCGGGATGATCGCGTTTGTTTCGCCGACCGGGAGCATCGTGGCGATCCGCCCGGACGGAAATATCCATTCTTGACAAGCATCGAATCGCTTTGATGCACTATAAATCTAAATCTGTACTTAGCGTAACTAAAATTCCATCTTCGAAACGATTTTTGTCGCCACGTTCTCAAAGAGCGCGGGGCGTCTTCGGTAACGTACCATCGTTTCGACTCTATGCCGCTTGGACACAGTGAAATGATATTGGCGACCATCGGTCGAGCATGGCCAAAAAGATCGCTCGGCAGGCCCCAGCTCGACAACGTATTATCGCAGGTAAGACAGTGTGCACACTGAAATGAGCAAAAGCCGCGAAAGTAAAGACGCTGCGCGCAATAATTACGTCCTGGTCGTGTTCGACAGCTGCCGCTACGACTCTTTTATGCGTGCGCGGCCGCGCACCATGCGCAAGCTGGGCCCGGTCGAGCGCAAGTGGTCCTATGCGTCGTGGACGGCGCCCTCTCACTTCAATCTTTTGATGGGCCTGATGCCGCACAGTAGCCCAAAGCATATCTTTGCCTCGGAATATTACAAGACGGAATTCCTGAAATATAACCAGCGTCTCGGATGCGACGATCTCAAGTTTCAGTCCCTGGTACCGCAGCTCTACCTGCCGCCGTTTCTGAAAAATACGCTCGGGTACGCAACCCATGCGAGAGTCTCCTTGCCTGTATTGAATCCAAAAACTCCAATTAACCTTGGCTTCGATAGTTTTCGTTTGATGGATAAGCACAACGACATGCGGGCGATGGTGCGAGAGATGCACTTCTCCGAGGAACGTCCATCTTTCTGGGTACTGAATGTGGGGGAAACGCACTATCCATACGCACTACCTGGCGAACCGGAAACGGATTGGCCCAGGATCCATGGAGTCCATGGTGTTTTCAAGCACCTGCATGATCCGGTCGTCGGAGGAAAATTGAAAGGCGCGCGATTCTTCAATCAGTCGAAGATGGACGACCTGCGGCATCGCCAAATTGCAGCGGTGAAGTATCTCGACGTTGTCGTGGAAGAGCTGTTCGATCTGGTTCCCAAGAATACCTACATCACGATTACAGCCGACCATGGAGAGCTATTCGGTGAAGATGGATATTTTGGCCATGGTCCCGTGCAGCATCCCAAAGTGCTGGAAGTTCCATTTGTAGAAGGGAAATTGCGGTGACACGCTCTCCACTGCGGTTTCCGAGCATCACCTTCGCGGATGTTCTGGCGATGACGCTGGCGACCGCCGCATGGCTCTGCTATGCGCATCACAACCCACATACAGTCCAGCTTGCTTATATCGGACCTGGCTCCGGCTTCGCTTTTATCAGCTCTTTTCTGACGCTGATCGTAGGATTTTTCGCCAGCCTGCTGTCTTTTTTGAGTTGGCCGTTCCGGATTGTATGGCGCACATTGCGACGCCACAAAGGCTTCCGCGATGCCAAGGTGAAGAAGATCATATTCCTCGGCCTGGATGGACTCGACCCCGGCTTAACGGAACGCTACATTGCCGAAGGCAAGCTTCCGAATCTGAAGAGGCTTGCTGAGACAGGCAGCTACCATCGTCTGCGAACAACATTTCCGTCACTTTCTCCGGTTGCGTGGTCCACATTCGCAACGGGAGTGAGTCCGGCGAAACATAATATCTTTGACTTTCTAGATCGCAGCCTAAAAACCTACTTGCCGCAACTTTCCTCCGCGCGCATCGAGAGGCCGAGAAAAGTTCTGCGCCTGGGGCGGCTGCGTATACCGCGATCAAGCCCTACGGTCGAGCTGCTGCGCAAAAGCAAACCCTTCTGGAAAATTCTTGGCGAACACGGCATTGCCTGCACGATTTTGCGGCTCCCGATTACCTTCCCGCCGGAGAAGTTCGACGGGAAAATGCTTTCTGCCATGTCCACACCAGATCTAAAAGGGACCCAGGGAAGTTTTTCACAGTTCACGACTCGCATTGAAAAAACAACCTACGAGAATGGCAGCCGCTATCCTTTGCGCCCAACCGTGAATGGATTTGAAGGCGTTATTGAGGGGCCGCAGGATACATTTCTCGCGGATGAGCCAACCTTGCGTATTCCCTTCCAACTGATTCGCAAGGGAAATATTCTGGAGTTGCGTGTTCAGGAACATCGCGCGGAACTGAAACGCGGCGAATATACAGGCTGGCTGCAACTTTCATTTCGCACAATAGTAAGAGCGAAAGCCAGCGGCATTGTGCGGTTCATGCTGACCGAACTCGACACGGAATGCAGTCTCTACATGTCGCCGATTCAAATTGATCCTGAACGCCCTGCCTTGCCTATCAGTCATCCGTCCTATTATGCAAAGTACCTCGCCGATTTGTTGGGTTCTTATGCGACCTGCGGCATGGCCGAAGATACCTGGGCGCTGAATGAAGGTGTTATCGACGAACCAGCTTTTCTCGATCAGGCTTACAGCATTTTCGAAGAAAGAAAAGGAATGTTTCTCAGTGCGCTGAAGAACACCAGTCGTGGCGTCGTTGCCTGTGTATTCGACACCAGCGATCGTGTGCAGCACATGTTCTATGGGCATATGGGAAGCTCAGACAAATACAACCAGACGATTGAAGAGATGTATCAGCGCATGGACACGCTGGTCGGCGAAACTTTGCCGTTTGTCGATGCCGACACTGCTCTCTACGTGCTATCTGACCATGGATTTTGTTCGTTTCGACGCGGCGTCAATTTGAACTCCTGGCTGCACCAGCACGGCTATCTGGCGTTGAAACCCGATGCCGAAGCAGGGTCTTTTTTTGAGGGCGTGGATTGGAGCAAAACTCGCGCCTACGCGCTTGGCCTCGGCGGCATGTACATGAATGTGAAAGGTCGCGAGGCGCAAGGCATTGTTGCCGCCGGGGCAGAATCAGAACACCTGCGACGAGAGATCATTGAGAAGTTGACTGCGTTGCGCGAAGAAACTGGCGAGGCTCCGATCCGCACTGTGTACGCGACTTCCGATTTGTATCAAGGACCCTATCTGCAGGCGGCCCCAGACATGCTGGTGGGCTATCACAAGGGATATCGCGTCTCATGGGATTGCGCGGTAGGGAAAGTCACAGAACACGTTCTTGAAGACAATACAAAGGCCTGGAGCGGCGACCATTGCGTCGATCCTGTTCTTGTTCCCGGAGTCCTGTTTGCGAACCGTCCAGTCAACGGCGACAACCCTGGCATTGAAGATCTCGCTCCTACCGCATTGCGTTTGTTTGGCGTCAATGTTCCGCAGTGGGTGGAAGGAAAATCTCTGGCGCTATGAAGCGGAGCTTGTGGAAGCGCGGCAACATTGCACCGACTAGCATCGTCGCCCTTAGTATTTGTCTTCTGTTGGCGGGCTGTCACCGGCAAAAGCCGGCGTATGGAAAACGCATCCTGGTGCTTGGAATCGATGGCATGGATCCGGCATTCCTCGAGCGACACTGGGATTCCCTGCCCAATCTGAATCACCTGCGACAAATTGGCGACTTCCAACGTCTGGGAACCACGATCCCTCCGCAAAGCCCGGTTGCATGGTCTTCGGTGATGACGGGCCTGGATCCAGGCGGCGATGGCATGTTCGATTTCATCCTGCGCGACCCGAAAACAATGACGTTGCTTTCCTCCATGGCGGATGTCGATATGCCAAGTCATACTGTCTCGATAGGGCCGTATGTCCTTCCTATTTCCAAAGGACACGAGCAGCGCTTCCTGCAGGGTGCGGCATTCTGGCAGATTCTGGATAAGGCAGGCGTGCGCTCCATCATTCTTCGCATGCCGAACAATTTTCCACCGCTTCCCTCAAAGAGCCTGACTCTTTCCGGGATGGGCACGCCCGATCTGCGAGGCACGTACGGAACATTCACCTACTTCACAGATGATCCGCTTGCTGTGGCGCATGAAGTGCCCGGTGGCATCATTCTCCCCATTACCGTGGACAACAACCAGGCTTCGCTTGTCGTTGGAGGTCCGGAAAATACACTGCGCAAGGACCATGCGCGTTCCACAGTCACCATCCAGGTGCATCGCGATCCGGACCATCCGGCGGCATTGTTTGAAGTGGATGGGCAGAAGTTCATCCTTCGCGAAGGCGAGTGGTCAGGATGGATTCATGTACATTTTCCGATCATTCCCGGCATCAAGACCGCGGCTGGCATGTTCCGCGTGTACGCGAAGAAGATCAATCCGGAATTCGAGATATATATTTCGCCGGTCAACATCGATCCCAGCTCGCCGGAATTGCCCATCTCGACGCCGAGATCTTTCAGCGCCGATCTGGCGAAAGCAATTGGGCCGTATTACACCCAGGGAATTTCCGAGGACACTGCAGCGTGGCGGTCGGGAGTGTTTACGCGTCAGGAATTTGAGCAGCAAATTGGATTCGTTAGCGATGATGAATTTCGCATGTTCAATTACGAGCTTCCCCATCTGCACAACGGTGTACTGTTTCTGCATTACGGGCCGGTCGACCAGGGCTCGCATATGTTGTGGGGTAAATACGAGCCTGATTTGCTGAAGATCTATCAGGAAGTCGACGCAGAAGTCGGCTACCTGATGCGCGCCGCTCCTGACGCAACATTGATGGTCATCTCCGACCACGGATTTACCAGCTTCGATCGCGCCGTTAATTTAAACACGTGGCTCTATAAAGAAGGATTCCTCGCCGTCGATAATCCGGCAAACCTGGGCAAGGATGATGGAACCCTGACGCACGTGGACTGGGCCCACACCCAGGCCTATTCCATCGGGTTGAATTCGATCTATCTGAATCTGGCTGGCCGCGAACGGAATGGGATTGTCTCGCCGGCGATGCGCGACCAGGTAGCCGCAAAAATTGCAGCGCGTCTGGAAGCATTGAAGGACCCGTTGAATGGCGCCTCGGCGGTGTATAAGGTGTATCAAAGCGACCAGGTTTATCACGGGCCGGCGGTCAGTCTAGCGCCAGACTTGATTGTCGGGTGGCAAAGAGGCTATCGATCGTCGTGGGAGACGGCGCTTGGAGAAATTCCGGTTGCCGTTATCGAAGATAATAAAGACGAGTGGCGCGGAGATCACTGCGTAGCTCCGGAACTTGTCCCAGGAACTTTTCTAAGCAATCGAAAATGTAAAATCGAACATCCCTGGCTGGGGGACGTACCGGTCACGCTGCTGCATGAATTTGGCGTTGCACCAGCAAAAGACATGCGTGGGCGTTCCATGTTTTGATACGGAGGCAAGTATGGCGGGAACAACGATCAAGTTGAAAAAGGAATTGTGGGCAAAGGTGAAGCGTGTGTCTCAGGCGGGGGGATATAGTTCTCCCGAGGAATTCGTGGAGCACGTGCTCGACAAAGAAATCGCGAAGCTGGATGATGCGCAGTCCGATGAAGAAATTGTTCTTAAGCTCAAAGGTCTTGGATACCTCGACTAATGCGACCCGCCACCTATGCAATCAGTTTGACGGTGCTGGGTATTTTGACAGGCCTCGCGGTTCTCCCAGTATTCGGCAGGTTTTCCAACAACGCCGGAATTGCGCTGGCGAAACGAAAGATACGCGCCGCCCTGTATGAATTCCGGTTGTTCGGAGATGAGCCCCGGCTTGTTTTTCGAGCCCAGGGGCAACTGCTGCTATGGAACGCTCGCTACATCGGGCTGGTACTTAAGCCGGTCGCTGTCGTCATTGTTCCTATCATCGTTCTGACGGTGTTGATGGATAGTGTCTACGGCCACCACGCGCTGAATGTTGGCGAATCTACAATGGTCACGGCGCGCATGGCAGACGCTGTGGATTTGAACACCGTTTCGCCAGAACTACGCGGTACGAATATTGCGATTGAGACCCCTTCTGTACGAATTCCGGATGAACACCAGGTGGTATGGGGAGTTCGGGCTACTGGCACCGGGCAGGACAAACTATGGCTCGGTGTGGCGGGAAACGACACTGGCGGCAATGCTGTCACAAAATCTGTGGATGTGGGACCGGGGTTACGAGTCGTTTCTGAGCGGCGGGTCACATCGTTTTTGGATTGGCTTGTGTATCCGGGAGAACGGCTATTGCCGCGCGACGGTCGGTTCCGTTGGATCGATATTCAATATCCGGATGCAGGTGTGCAGCTATTTAGTTTCAGCATCCCGTGGATTGTCTGGTTTATCGTTGTCAGCTGGATTACAGTATTTGCATTCAGAAAGCGTTTTGGAGTCGTGATCTAGATTCGCTAGTGAACCTTGCACAACTGGAGAAAATCCCCGATGCGATCCAGTGCTGGGCGTATATCGATCCTGACTTTCAGTACGCTTGCGCTGCTGATACTGGCATCCTGTAAGTCCTCACCACCCTCTGCCGCTGACAAACAAATTCCCACTGCGACAGTGTCCAATTCGACGGTTGAAGCCCAGCCAGAGAATATCGTGCTGATCACGTTGGATACGGTGCGGGCCGACCACTTGCACTGCTATGGCAACGACAAGATCAAAACGCCGACCATCGACAATCTAGCCAGGAATGGCGTTCTGTTTGAAAAAGCAGTGGCGCAAACGCCGCTGACAGGACCTTCCCACGCCAGCATTTTTACTGGCGAAAATCCAAATGTTCATCATGTTCGCGACACGGGCGGATTCGCGCTGCAACCTTCTTCAGTTACCCTGGCGACTGTTCTGGAACAGCATGGTTGGGACACAGCAGGGTTCATCAGCGCGCCTGTTTTGAATAAGCAGTTTGGTTTCAATCAAGGCTTTGCGACCTATGACGATCAAATTCCAGAAGCAGTCGATAAGAGCACGGGGCAAACCAATGCGACTCGCCCAGCCAATGTCACGGTGGACCATGCAATTGCATGGCTGAAGGACCAGTCGGGTAAGCCATTTTTTGTGTGGCTGCATCTCTACGATGCACACGTGCCATATCATCCACCAGCGCAATTTCTCAGGCAATATCCAAAGGATCCATATGACGCCGAAATTGCTTTCGAGGATCAACAGCTGGGCCGCTTTCTGGAGGTAGTCAAGCAAAAATCGCCGGCAGGAAAAACACTTGTTCTGCTGCTCTCCGATCATGGGGAAGGTCTCGGTCAACACGGAGAAGCTGGCCATGGGATTTTCCTCTATGACTCCACTGTGCGCATTGCTTGGATTATGGCGGGACCTGGAGTTCCGGCAGGCATTCGAGTTCAGCAGCAAGCCCGGGAAATTGATGTGCTGCCAACCGTGCTGGATTTGTTAGGAGGCAAGCCTTCTTCTGCCCTTCAAGGAACAAGCATGGTCCCGGCGTTCTCTGGCAAGGCTGTGCCCACAACCTATTCGTACGAAGAAACTTTGTATCCAAAGATCAACATGGGCTGGTCAGAACTGCGCGGCGTTCATACTGACCATTGGATGTATATTCGTGCGCCGAAACCGGAATTGTACGATCTCGATCAAGACCCCGGTGAATTGAATAACGTGATCACGACGCATCCGAAGGAGTTTCGGGAACTGGAAGCCCAGTTGAAACAGTTGAGTCATTTGGGTGACAGTAATACGGAAACGCTGATGACGAACCACATGGATCAGCAGACACTGAACCAGTTGCGCTCTCTGGGATATGTGGGGGGTGCATCCGATAGCAACATTGAGTTAAACGGCAAAGGCGCGGATCCTAAGGATATGTTGCATGTACTTCATCTCTCTGAAAGCGCGATGGGGCCGGGTTCTGAGAAGCTGTCTTCCGCCCAGAAAATTGATCTGCTGCAGCAGGCTCTTAAAGAAGACCCCAGCAATCCGTACTTATATACATCGCTGGGTGATCAATACAGGCAGGCAGGCCAAAATGATCTGGCCCTGCAAACGTATCTGGCGGCGTTCCATCATGGCATCCAGAATGAAGAGCTATTCTCGCGGCTCGGGAGCATGTACCTGCATAGCGGCCAGCCGCAACAGGCCATCCTGTTTTTTCAGCAGGCGGTGAAACTGGACCCGCACGATGCGGAGAACCAGTGCAATCTGGCGAATGCCTACCTGCACAACGGTCAACTCGCCGAGGGCGAGCAGATCTTTCGTTTTGTCATCGCTACTCAGAGTTATCCAAAGGCCTATAACGGCCTAGGCGTTGCTGCCTTGAATCGCCATGATTTTGCCGCCGCGCGTGTGAATTTCCAGCATGCAATTCAGCTGCAGCCGGATTACTCTGAAGCCGAATTTAATCTCGCCCTTGCCTGTGCGCAGTCGAATGATGTTCCTTGTGCGCGGACTTACTTTCAGAAATTTATTGCCGATGCTTCTCCGGCGTATAAGAATCTGATGCCGCAGGCCGAATATAACCTGGGAGTTGCCTGCTCTCAGATTCACGATGTTCCCTGTGCCCGGACTGCCTTTCGCAGCTTTCTTACAAAAACTCCCCCGCCCTATCAGAACTTAGTGCCCCAGGTGCGAGCGGACCTGGTTGCTTTGCATTGATCTCTGAGCGACATCAGCGCCATCTCAGAAGTAAAAGCAGAGTCCACCATGCTGCGTTAGCCGACATTCGCGGGCTACGATGTTTCGTAAATCCGCTACCAGCATTTGCACTGCGGACGTTTTGACGTAATCATAGAAGCAGGTTATCGATATCAACTCATTGTTGTGGAGACTGCTTCCCGTGCAATTTGGCATCCGACGAGTGTCCATCCTTGGTTTCAGTACGCTCGCCTTCGCGGCGCTTGTTTCCTGCAGGTCCACTCCGAAGCAACCGGATGCCGCGGCCACGCTGAAGCCGTTGAATGTGGTGCTCATTACTCTGGATACGGTACGGGCGGATCACCTGCACTGTTACGGCTATGACAAGATCAAAACGCCAAACATCGATGCCCTTGCTGCCAGCGGCGTGCTGTTTGAAAAAGCTGTCGCGCAAACTCCTCTCACACAACCGTCGCACGCCAGCATGTTTACGGGCACCAATCCAAACGTTCACAATGTTCGCGACACCGGCGGCTTTGCGCTGCAATCCTCTTCGGTGACGCTGGCTACCATCCTGCAGAAACGCGGGTGGGATACAGCCGCGTTTATCAGCGCGTCTGTTTTGAAGAAACTATTCGGATTCAGCCAGGGCTTTTCTTTCTATGACGATACGATGCAGCAGACCAATACAGGCCAAGAAGTGGCCACCCGGCCGGCCAATGTTACTGTCGATCATGCATTGACCTGGCTGAACGCGCAATCGGGCAAGCCGATTTTTTTGTGGCTCCATCTTTATGATGCTCATGTGCCGTATGATCCACCGGCACAATTTCGCAAGGAATATCCTCAGAGCCCGTATGACGCTGAGATTGCATTCGAGGATCAGCAATTAGGCCGTTTTCTGGATGGGATAAAACAAAAATTACCTCCCGGCAAAACCATTATTGTGTTGCTTTCCGATCATGGGGAAGGCCTCGGGGATCACGGAGAATTTGAGCATGGTGTATTCCTCTACGACTCCACTGTGCGCATTGCCTGGATCATGGCAGGCCCCGGCGTTCCCGCCAGTGTTCATGTTCGGCAACAAGCTCGAGAAATCGATATGCTGCCCACCATCCTCGATTTAATGGGCGGGGGAGCCTCCTCTGCGGTTCAAGGAACCAGCCTCGCCCCGGCCTTTACCGGCAAAACGGTGCCATCCACATATTCTTACGAGGAAACTCTCTACCCACAAATCAACATGGGATGGGCAGCACTGCGCGGAATCCACACCGCAGATTGGATGTATGTGCGTGCGCCAAGACCAGAGCTCTACGATCTAAACAAGGATCCTGGTGAGATGAACAATGTGATTGATGCACATCCGAAGGAATATCGCGAGCTGGAGGCTCAGCTGAAAAAAATGAGCCGGCTGGGCAGCAACGGTACAGAGACCGTGGTTGTAAACCAAATGGACACCACCACAACAGCACAGCTGAAATCCCTGGGATACGTGGCTGGTTTTTCCGATCGAAATATCGAAGTGGACGGAAAAGGACCCGACGCCAAAGACCACCTGGAGACGCTCAAGATCCTCCAAATCGTGGGCCACGGGCCTGACGCCGATGCCATGCCCATCGCCCACAAGATTGAATTACTTGAGCAAGCATTGCGGGACGATCCACTCGATCCAACTTTGAACTACTCCCTAATTCAGGCGTACCAACAAGCCGGCCAATACCAGCAAGCACTCCAGACGTGCCTCAGTACCATGCAACATGGCATCCACGATGGAATGATCCTTTCGCAAACGGCCAATCTATACCTGCGATTAGGCAATATCAAAGAAGCCATCTTCTACTACGAGAAGGCAGCTCAGCTGAATCCTCTCGATGTCGAAGGTCAGAACGACCTGGCAACGGCATACGTTCAAGTTGGCCGGATTGCAGATGCCGAACGTGTGTACAAGTGGGTACTTGCGATTCAGCCGTATGCGCCTGCTTACAATGGGCTTGGCATCATCGCGGCCAAAAGACAGGATTATACCGATGCGCGCAAGAATTTTGAGCAGGCGGTTCAACTCAGTCCGGCCTATGTGGAAGGCCAATTGAATCTGGGCATCGTATGCGCACAAACGCATGATTTTCCCTGTGCTCGAAAAGCCTTTAAAGCTTTTGTGGCCAACGCCCCGCCGAGCTACGGAAAAGTGATCCTTCAGGCAAAATCAGCGCTGACCCATATGGGGACCGGAGGATCGTAATATTTTCGCGGCACGATCATGCATTGAACTTCGAGCCGGTCGATGGGACCGCTGAGAGAAATTTCCGCCACGAAATCTTTTTGCCATCACTCATGGTCGTCCCTCGTCCGGTGCATCATCCTCGTACCTTCTCCTACAAATTGCCTATCACTTGAGCATTGTGGAAGCGAAAATCAACTCATCTGTTTTGAGAGCAAAGCTGTCGACAAATCCGCATCACTCCCAATTGGAATAATTTCCTCTATGAAATATACTCTGTGAGCCGGACTACTCTGCCAAGGATGGTTCATGAAATTTCGATGCCGCTCGATCTTCCCTGTCTTTCGTTTTTCTGCTAAGCCTTTCCATTGCGCTAACCGCCCAGACAACCTTTCCGTTGGGTCAGCTTGACCCCACCAGAAATATCGCTTCCCCGCAGCTTGCAAACCAGGGACACACGGCACTGCCGGAGCAGTACATCTGGAGTGCCGATCAACGCTCGAAGGCTCAAATACAAGAGAATGCTCCTGTGTATTTCCGCGTGGTTTTTCGCGTGAAGACGGCTCCGCGGCAAGCCACTTTGTATATCGCTGGGCCGGAAGCGTCTACCGCATACATCAATGGCAAGCTCGTGGACAAAGTTCAGGACAACCCTGCATCGCCGCTGCAGATGCCTGTGTTTGAGACGGATGTCAGCGGAAAGCTACATGCAGGCGAAAATGTTCTGGCGCTCGAAATCACTCCTCGTGGGGATGACGATCAGCTGGTCGTAAAGATCGTTCCCGCAGCAGCCGGCATCGATGCGCCCGCTCTATTAATCAGCGGACCGTCGTGGAAGTCCACTCTGGCCGCCGATACTAACTGGCAAAACTTAGGATTCAACGACAAGTCCTGGTCGCCGGTACAGGCCCTCGGCCCCATTGAAAGTTCTATCGATTTTCTTCAAGCGAATAGCGATGCCGGCCTCTATCGTTGGCCCGGTTATCTTGGCCTGTCGCCGTTTCTGGCCCACACCACATTGCCCGCACAAAGTGTCGATCAAATATTTGTTGGCCGTAGTAGCTATGAGAATCTTGACGCCCTGACTCATCCATCCAGCGCTGCCGGCGGGAAGGAATTTACGGTACAACTTGCGTCCACCGACGTTCCTGAGCAGCAAGCTCCCAGCCTGCTATTGGACTTTGGCAAAGAAGTCAGTGGACGGGTTGCATTCGTCTCCGATTCCGATCGCCCGATCCAGATTACGGTGCAATATGGCGAGTCAAAGGAGGAAGCGCTCAAAGGTCCGTACCTGGGAGTCGATCCGCTCACTATCCAGCCGCATGCCACTGCCTACGGTCCCAAATCTGCTTTCCGCTATGCAAAAATTCGATTTGTTGGCGGCGGCCCAACATTGCGTTTTCGCTCCATCGCGCTCGACGACATCTACTATCCCGTGCAGTATCGGGGCTCATTTGAATCCTCCGATCCACTACTCAATCGGATTTGGGAGGTGGGCGCTTATACCGAACATCTCTGCATGCAGGATGACATTTGGGATGCGACGAAGCGCGACCGAGCACGGTGGGCTGGCGATCTCGACGTCAGCGGACGCGGGATCGAAGACGTCTTCGACGATCATTTCCTGATGCAGGATACGATGACGCGACTGCTCGGGAACGCTCCAATCAAAGGACACGTCAACGGCATTGCCGGCTATTCTGCGTGGTGGATCAATGTTGTGACCCAGTATTACCTGCACACCGGTTCCAAGGATTATTTGCAGAGCCTGCATGAACGGCTGGTGCAGCTGCTGAATTACATGGATACGGAGGTGGATGCAAAGAATCTATATGCCAATCAGACCCACCAGTGGGCCTATGTGGATTGGTCTGCCGATCTGAACGGGGATACACCCGAATCCAGACGTGCCACTCAGTTTGAGTATTATCTTGCCTATCGCGATGCGGCCTTTTTGTTGCGTCAACTGGGCGATACAGCAAATGCCGAGCACTTTGAGCAACGTGCAGCACTGCTCAAGGAAGCTTCGCAGAAGTATCTACTCGATCCATCTACCGGCACATTCGGACCACGGTGGCAAACGAACGCAGCTGCTGTTTTTTCTGGAGTTGCAGATCCGTCTCAATATGCGTCCATCTGGAACCACGTACTTTCCAGTGTCGGGAACACAAAATATACAGCCCTGTTTATGACACCGTATTACAACTACTACATCATTTCCGCGATGGCGGAGACCGGACATCGCACTGAGGCTCTGGATTGGATTCGACAATACTGGGGCGGAATGATTGCTGAAGGCGCAACCAGTTTCTGGGAGGGCTACTATCCGAGCTGGCCGAAAGGTAACTTTCATGCCTCGTTGCAGGCTGACGACGGCTCGGGATATTTTGTGAGTCTTGCGCATGGATGGTCGACCGGCCCTACTCCATGGCTAATGGAGCAGATTCTTGGAATTCAACCTACGGCTGCCGGTTTTTCTCAGGTCACCATCCGGCCCGACCTTGCCGGGCTAGCCTGGGCCAAGGGTGCCGAACCTACTCCCCATGGATTGCTGAAAGTGGATGTGCACGCAAATCCAACTCTACAGACGGTGATTGACCTGCCCCCGGACGAAGAAGCCGTCGTGCTGGTCCCAGTGGAACACTCTGGGCAGAACGTACTGGTCAACGGGAAAGTTGCTGAATTTTCAAAAATGGTGGAAAACGGTACGCGCGCAGCAGTTATTCTCCATCGTCCTGGACATTACACATTGCAGGCACAGTAGCCGAATTTGGTGTGCGGTACGAAATCTTTGAAGGCAGATTTTGCTATTCGATAATCCGTACCGCGCCGACACCAACCAATTCCTCGACGCGTTCGATGAAGGCCTTATCGGCGGCCACCCCCAAGCCTTCTGGCTCCAACACCACCAGGTAATCATCCTTCTGCTCAAAATCCAGTAGGATTTTTCCCGTTCCTGGCGTAGCGATCATCATGGCGTGCAGTTCAGTTAGCGCAGGCTCGCCAACTCGATCTAATGCAATGCGAATCCGCATGCTGTTGGGCAGCTTGATCTTCACATCTTCCAGCGCGGTAATGCTGGAAATTGCCAGTTTCGGGGCTGCATCTTCTTCTCCGCGCAGTACACCGCGAACCAACACCGGGACATCGATCTTCAAATTCTCGGCCATACGTTTGTACGCCTCAGGAAAGCAGATGAGATCGATCTTGCCGGTCAGGTCTTCTAGCGATCCCTGCGCATACAAGTCACCTTTGCGCGACTTGGCAACGCGCACACCGGTCAAAATACCGGCAATGGAAATTTCATTCTCGTTCTGCGCATCCCGCCGTCCCATGCTGGGCGCTGGGGTCATTTCCAGCGCGGTCTGCGTGTCGACCACACCCTTCAAATTGCGCAGCTTCTCCGCATATTTTCCTAACGGATGACCGGAGACATAAAAGCCAAGGACATCTTTCTCATGTTGCAGGCGTTGCACTTCGTCCCAGTCGGCCACGCTCGGCAATTCTTCCTGCTGTCCAGAATGACCACTGGCAGGCGCATCATTAAATAGCCCGAACAGACCGTGCTGGCCTGCGGCCATATCGCGCTGCGATTTCTGAGCACGTTCAATGGCTTTATCGATGGCGGCCATCAGTGCCGCGCGCGGTCCGAAGCAGTCGAGCGCTCCACTCTTGATCAGCGACTCCAGAACGCGCTTGTTCATCACGCGGAGATCGATGCGCTCGCAAAAATCCCAGAACGAAGTGAACGTCTTGCCTTCCTGCACCAACTGGCTGCGGACTTGCAGGATGGAGGCGATTGCATTCTGACCAACATTTTTGACGCCAGCCAGACCGAAGCGAATCGCCTCTCCACGCGGAGTGAAGTCGGCATCGCTGAAACGCACGTCCGGCGGCTCGACAGAAATCGCCATCTCTCGGCATTCCTTGATGTACTTCACCACATTGTCCGGCTTGCTAACTTCAGAGGTCAGCAGCGCAGCCATAAATTCTTTGGCGTAATGAGTTTTTAAATATGCTGTGTGATACGCCAACAACGCGTACGCCGCAGAATGAGACTTGTTGAAGCCGTATCCGGCGAAGCGTTCCATCTGATCGAAGATATGATCGATCTTTTTCTGTGGAAATTTATTATCGAGCGCTCCCTGCACAAAACGGTTCCGCTGTCTGGCCATCTCCACAGGATCTTTTTTTCCCATGGCCCGGCGCAACAGATCGGCCTCGCCCAACGAATATCCGGCCAACACATTGGCAATCTGCATCACCTGTTCCTGGTACACGATGACGCCGAGTGTTTCTTTCAGAAGCTCTTCCAACTCCGGCAATTCGTATTCAACTTGTTTTCGTCCCCATTTGCGCTCGATGAAATCATCGATCATCTGCATCGGCCCGGGGCGATAGAGTGCGTTGAGCGCTGTCAGATCCGCGACGGTCTCCGGCTTGTAGCGACGCAGGACATCACGCATCCCTGGGGATTCAAATTGAAATACACCCGAGGTCAACGCCCGATGAAAGACCTGTTCGTAGGTTTGCTTATCATCGAGGGAAATCGTATCCATGTCGATCTTGACGCCCAGATTGACGCGGACCAGCCGCAACGCCTCGTGAATTACGGTTAGCGCAGTCAGGCCCAAAAAATCCATCTTCAGAAGACCGATTTTCTCAACGGCCTTCATGTCATACGCGGTGACGATTTCGTCGTTTTTGCTGCGACTTAACGGAACCAGATTGGTCAGCGGCTCGGGAGCAATCACCACGCCTGCGGCATGCACGCCAGCACCGCGCGCCAAACCTTCCAACTTGCGTGCAATGTCGATCAGTTCGCGGATCTGCGGATCGTTCTGATAGACCTGCTGCAGTGGTTCGGATTCCTTCAATGCCTCGTCAATCGTTATACCGATGGTAGCGGGAATCAACTTGGCGATCTTGTCCACCTCGCCATACGGCATCGCCAGTGCGCGACCGACATCTTTAATGGAGGCCTTCGCCGCCATGGTGTTGAAGGTGATGATCTGCGCTACTTGTTCGCGTCCATACTTGCGCGTTACGTAGTCGATCACTTCTCCGCGACGGTTCATGCAAAAGTCGATATCGATGTCCGGCATCGACACGCGTTCCGGATTCAGAAAGCGTTCAAACAGCAGGCTGCCCTGCAACGGATCGACATCCGTGATGCCCATAGCGTACGAAACCAGCGAACCCGTTGCCGAACCACGACCCGGACCGACGGGAATGTCCTGCTCTTTCGCATAGCGGATAAAGTCCCACACAATAAGGAAATAGCCGGAAAACTTCATCTGTTGGATGCAGTCAATTTCGCGCTGCAGGCGCTGTTCGTATTCCTCGGTGGTGTGGCGCAGAGAGCCGCGATCGCGCAGGAGCCGAATGGTCGTGTCTAACCGATGACGAAAACCCTCGCGGCAGATTTTTTCGAAATAGCTATCGATAGTGAATCCAGGCGGGACATCGAACTGCGGAAACGGATTAGAAATTTTGTCGATCTTGACGTGGCAACGCTCGGCAAACTGCATGGTGCGCGCCACAACTTCTGGCGTTTGCGAGAAGACACTCAACATTTCCTCAGCAGACTTGACATAGAACTGGTCGCCATCGAATCGAAAACGCTTTTCGTCGTGAATGGTGCTCCCAGTCTGCACGCACAGCAGTACATCGTGCGCGTGGTGATCGTCGTGACCGATGTAGTGGCTGTCGTTGGTGGCGATCAATGGGATATCGAGGTCTTTTTCCAGGCGAAACAGATCGGCGTGGATCTTCTTCTCCAACTCCAAACCCTGATCCTGAATTTCCAGGAAGAAGTTGCCACGACCAAAAATGTCCTGATACTGCTTGGCCGTCGTGCGCGCGGCGTCGTAGTTGTCCTTCGTCAACTGTTCGCAGAGTTCACCAGCCAGGCAGCCGGAAAATCCAATCAACCCTTTCGCGTGTTCTGCCAGAAATTTTTTGCTGATGCGCGGCTTGCGATAGAAGCCATGCAGTGAGGCTTCCGAAGTGATGCGGACAAGGTTGCGATACCCCTCGTCATTTTCCGCGATCACCAGTAAATGGTGATATTGGTCGCCCTGCGGATCGGCGCGATGATCTTCCTTCTGACAGATGTAAAGTTCGCAGCCTAAAATAGGATTGATATCGTATTTTTTTGCCGCATCAAAGAACTGGATGGCGCCATAAATGTTGCCATGGTCCGTCATGGCGACGGCCTTCTGGCCCATACCCTTGACATGCTTCAGCAGCTTGTCAACGTCGCACGCACCATCCAGGAGCGAATAGTCCGTATGCAGATGTAGATGAGTAAATTCAGCCATGCCCGTATCTTCAATTCTAGTCGGCGCAGCCGCTTGAGCGTAGTCCCGATCCGAGCGAATGAGCGATTGCATGAGGAAATCGAGGACAAAACTGGAAACAAGGGCTCACGTTGCTACAACCTGGCCTGAACCAGTCGAAGATTGTGCGCCGCTGATGCCCTGCTGACGGCAGGAGTCCGATACGCATCGAATCGTGAAGGGGTAGCGGATCATCTTCTCTAAAGGAAAGTAAAACCTGCATTCACCTGGAGCGCTGCCGCAATGGAAGAACCGATCGCGAAGGATGCGAATGAAACGGACGTCGACAGTCTCGCTCCTGTGAAGGGAGGCGTTTCGCTCGCCTGGCGGGCGTTGCGCCATCGTAATTTTCGTTTGTTCTTCGGCGGCCAGAGCATCTCCCTGATTGGGACGTGGATGACGCGGATCGCGACCGCGTGGCTGGTGTACAGGCTGACTGGCTCAGCATGGCTGCTGGGGATTATTGGATTCGCCGGACAAATTCCAACCTTCCTGCTGGCGCCATTCGCCGGTGTGTGGGTGGATCGACTCAATCGCCGCCATGTTCTGGTGGTGACGCAAACCCTGGCGATGGTGCAGTCCCTGGCATTGGCCGCGCTTACGTTGAGCCACAGAATCACCATCGCGGAAATTCTTTGGCTCAGCATCTTTCAGGGAATGATCAACGCGTTCGACATGCCGGGCCGACAAGCCTTCATGGTGCAGATGATTGAAGGTCGCCAGGACCTTGGCAACGCCATTGCACTCAATTCTTCCATGGTAAATATGGCGCGGCTGGTTGGCCCATCGTTGGCAGGCCTGGTGATTGCGGGCTTTGGCGAAGGCTATTGCTTCCTGATCGATGGCATCAGCTACATTGCGGTGATCCTGTCGCTGCTGATGATGCAGCTGCCAAAATTTGTGGCTGCGTCGAAGATTGTGCCGCTGATCGAGCAGTTGAAGGAAGGTTGGGAGTATGTCTCGCAGTTCGCTCCAGTGCGAACCATTCTGTTGCTATTTGCGATTGTCAGCCTGATGGGAATGCCCTTCACGGTATTGATGCCGATCTTTGCAGCAAAAATTCTGCATGGCGGTCCACATACACTTGGTTTCCTGATGGGTGCGGTCGGAACCGGTGCGTTGGTCGCCGCCATTTCTCTGGCTGTCCGCAAATCCGTGCTGGGACTAGGGCGCGTGATTGCCATGTCCGCGGCCATCTTCGGCGCAGCGTTGATTGCATTTGGAATGTCGAGGCTGCTGTGGCTTTCGCTGGCCCTGATGGTCATTACCGGCTACGGGATGATGATGGGAATGGCTGCAAGCAACACCATCATTCAAACCATTGTGCCGGAAGACAAGCGCGGCCGGGTGATGAGCTACTACACCATGGCGTTTGTCGGTATGGCGCCGTTTGGCAGTTTGCTGGCCGGTGGCTTAGCCCACCTGGTAGGCGCTCCGGTGACATTGATGATGACGGGGGCCTTCTGCATTCTTGGAGCGGGATGGTTTACCACTCAATTACCGAATATCCGAATCCATATCCGACCTATCTATCGGAACCTGGGCATTCTGCCGGCAGAAGTGATCACGGCGATGGCAGACGGAAGCGGCGATTAAAGAGCGTCGCAGAAGATTTCCCTCTTCTGTGGTGCGAACGCTTTCGGTCGATTGAGAATGTGGAGCCGCTATTTCCCGGACTTTTTCTTTGGCTTCGGTTTGGATTTCGTCGCAGATTTTGCTGAAGCCGCCTTCGGCTTCGACGCGGGTCGGCTAGCTGGCTTAGCACCAGTCTTCTTCTTCGCAACCGAAGCGCCGGCTTTCTTTGCGGTCGTTTTGCCCGACGCTTTGGACTTCACGGATGCCTTCTTCGCGATGGGCTGGTGCGCGGTTTTAGCTGACGTCTTAGTCTTGCCGCGAGCACTTGCGGAAGGTTTGACTGGTTTCTTTCGCAGCGGTCCGCGAGGACCCGTGAGCAGCCTTGCCCGCTTTTCCATGGACTTTGGAGACAACTGCCGCCTTCTGCGCTTTACCCTTTACCGGTGCTGGCTTGCTGCTTGCCTTGGAACTGGTTTTCGCTGCGACCTTTCCGGTAGCTTTCTTCTTTTCAATCTTCCCTTTGACAAGTGGCTTCGTCGGCGTTTTCACTGCCTGAGCAACCTTGGCTGACTTCTCGGATTTTTTCGCGCCTGCCTGCGCAACTGATTTCGTTGGCTGAGCCGTCGTCTTTCCTGCTGCCTTCGCCGCTGGCGCTTTCTCGGTTGCCGCTTTCACCGGTACAGCTTTGCCCGTGACAGTCTTCGCCACACCAGCTGCGGTTCCAGCTTTTTCCGAAGTCGCGACGACACGAGCAGCTGCATCACCCGCTGCAGCCAGGCTCAAATCTCCAGCCTCGGTCACAACAGCCTTCTTCGCAGCTTTTCTGCCTTTTGCCTTCGAACCCTTCGGCTCCGTGACACGTTTCACAGTACGACTGCGTCGCACAATTACCGGCGGAGGAGGAGCAGGCGGAGAATATGGCTCAGCAAACTTACGAATCGTCTCTTCCGTTGGGAGTTCGCCATCCATAAATGCGAACGTCAACTTATCCAGCAGCTCGTCATACCCTTCGACATCCGGCACGATCCGCATATCCTGCAGAATTGCATTTGGAATTTTCTGACGCGCTTCCGGCCACTTGGTAAAGAAATTCTCGAACTTGTTTTGCACCGCAGCCGTCTTATTGGTGAAGAACAGCCACAGGACTGCCTCCGGCTTTACGCTGTGCAGCAATTTCCACAACTGTGAAGGCTTGGCAGCGTCCTTCGCCGTCATTTTCTGAAGTACATGCTTGGCTTCGGCATCCAGCGCATTGGATTCCGCGATCAAATCGCTCCGCACAAATGTCTTTTTCAGCGAGGACAACTGGCTGGAAGACAGCTTGGCAGTCAACAGTCGAAACTGTGCTGCGGAGGGATCGGGATGCAGCCCCGCCATCAACAACTGCACAAAACGATCATGCAAGCGCTCGAGCCCCTGAACATCGGCGGAACGACCGGTCCAGGCGGGCGACAAATGTTCCAGCCAGCCCTCCGATTCCAGCGCCTTCAACACCTGCAAAGGCTCTTCTTCATAGCCAATCTCTTCCAACTCATATCCGCGCTGCACCGCCGTAACGGCGCTGATCACGCCTTCTGCCTTGGCATTGTCGTATCGCGCCTTGGTACGTTCTTCCATCTCCCATCCGGTACGGGAAATGAGGCGGATGGCACGGACCAGCCGAATAGGGTCTTCCAGAAAGCCGTAGTTGCTGACCAACCGCAGATGTCGCGTGGAAATGTCCGCCGTCCCATTGAGAGGATCGAGCAGCAGCCCCCAGGAGCCTTCATTCAACGACAGCGCCATGGCATTCGCAGTAAAGTCGCGGCGACGCAAATCATCGAGGATGCCTGCGGGGGTGTATTCCGGCCGAGCCGGCTTGGGAAATCTTTCTGTTCTGGCGGCAGAGATCTCCATGCGCGCCTGCTTGCCAAATCGCAGATACAACGTGTGTGAAGGCTCGTGCTCCCCAGTGATGGTGAAGCCGGCGCGTTCCAGGTCTTTCTTGAACTTCAGCGGGTTCGCCTGGACTGTAATATCCAAATCGCGCACCGAAGCGCCACTCACAATGTCCCGAACCGCACCGCCAGTAAGAAATACAGTAATTTTCCTGGCCCGAGCTACGTCGGTCATGGCGTTTAATGCTTGTTTTTCGTTAGGAGAAAGCTTGGATTCAAGCAGTTGGATATAATCGGGCATGCCCAGTTTTACGCCTCGGCCAGCAGCCTCTTACTCGTGCCGCTAAGGCCAGTCTTTTCAATTAGATGTAGGCGACGATGTCGCGCACACAATGCTCTACAATACCATATCGGCGACCGTTTTTCCAGCCAATTGCACAATAACCGCTGCGCCAGTTGCGCTTCATGCGACAATCCTGGCTAAGTTTAGATCATCCAGTTTTGCACGTTAGATCGGGAGTATGGCGTGGCAGTTTCAGGATCGAGTCGAAAAAAAGTGATCGTGCGGAAATTCAGCCGCGACTGGCATTCCGGCTACGTCGATCCCGTGGGATTTGCCCACGATGGCCAGCTGGAATTGCTGGATATGACAGGCAAAGTGCTCGCCATGACGCTGCAGGATGTAAAAATGATGTGCTTTGTGCGCGAATTTCCGAGTGGCGACACGACCGATCCGGAACGGCTGTCCCGACGCAATTTTACATCCCGCCCCCGAACACCCGGCCTGTGGATTCGCCTGCGAATGAAGGATGGCGACGAGCTGGAAGGCTTGGCGAGCAATGATCTTTCGTTGCTGGAACCGGAAGGCATACAGTTCACTCCGCCTGACATGCGGTCGAATACGCAACGGATTTTCGTTCCACGCACTGCCTTGCAGTCTGTCGAAATTGTGGCCGTCATCCATCCCAGTAATCGGCGCAAGCTGGATTTGACGGAGCAGGAGCAGCTGTTCGCAAGCTGAGGCGGCTTTTGCAATGGAAGACGGAACAATCGCGACAAGTAACACTTCTATGGCCGTCCATCCAGCATCCGCACCGCGCGAACTGACTGCCGCTTCCGTGGGCAAAATCGACGCTGTCCAGGGGCTGCGTGCTGTTGCCGTCCTGTTGGTGGTTTGGACTCACTCGATTGTCGCGGCCGGATACCATTCGACCCCAAAACAAGGCACATTCTTTTTTCTCAGGAGCTTCGGCGCCTGTGGTCTCGACATTTTTTTCGTCATCAGTGGCTTTATCGTTTCTTTGGTCGCCACTCGGGCAATTGCCAGGGATCAATCCTCCGCACGGACATTTCTTTCGCGCCGCTTTACACGAATTTTTCCTCTCTATTGGATATTGACGATTGTGATCGTCCTTGAGGCGCAGTTTGGTAGATATCCAATCCAGTGGCATCAGGTTCCGTGGATCCCAACCTTATTCCTTCTGCCGGGATGGCAGTATCCTGTTCCGCCGCTCGTCCTGTCGCTCGGATGGAGCCTTCTGTTTGAGATTTATTTTTACCTGGTGCTGGCCGCCTGGATGCGCGTGTCGCCTCGCCACCTGATCCGCAACACCATGGCATTTCTTACAGGCATGGTGGCTCTCGGCGCAATCGTCGGCATCCACCACCCGCTGCTGGTGATCTGGTCGAATCCGGTTGCATTGGAATTTCTCTTCGGCTGTGTCATCGCGCAAGTGGTTACGCGCATCGCAGCCAATACAGCAGGAATCCATCCCAGTACCATTCTGCCCACGGCGCATCTGGCGCGCACCGTCGGGCCGTGGCTGGTTGCCCTTGGGGCGATCGCCCTGGCTGCGACGATCTTTACCGGCTATGGCAATGCCAGTGAAGCTAGTTCAATTTTGGCCGGCACTGGATGGCTGGCTGCGCGTGACTGTCTGGGGCGTTCCGTCTGCCCTGCTGGTGCTGGGGGGTGTGCTGTGGCGTCCGGCCATGCAATCCATACCGGCCAGATTACTCGTATTTATTGGTGATGCTTCCTATTCCATCTATCTGTGTACAAATCCAGCGCGCAGTATGGTGGAACACTTCTGGCGCTTTTTCGGCCATTGGGGTGGCGATGCGGGCGTGTTGCTCTGTTTGCTTGCGAGCCTTGCAGTCGGCATCCTTTGCTATCTTGCTGTGGAGCGGCCCTTGATGCGCTTCTTCCATAACTGGTATAAGCAGCTTCCTTTCTCGACGGATAGCGAACGCGCAGCTTCTCCGGCCACACCACAAAATTCACGTTAGAAATGTTCGTCTCCTGAAAATAACGACAGAGCATTCGAAAAGCTGTAACTAAAAGCAGACCACGTCTATCTAATAACGGTGAGCAGTAGGATCGGAGTAACTCATGCTGATTCGTAAACCATCCGACATCCCATCTTCGGAGATTACGTCGAAGTCCGACTACATGAATCGCCGCAAGTTCATGACTGGCGCCGTCGCTCTAGGTGTAGCCGCACTTGGTGCGGACCGGGTGAAGAACATCGCATCGCCCCGCGAAGCTGTTCATGCAACCTCGAAGCTGCCGACGATTCCCAGCAAGTATTCGACAACCGGGGTAACGCTTACCTCCTTCCAGGACATCACCACCTACAACAACTTTTATGAATTCGGCACCGGCAAGGAAGATCCTTCTCATAACGCCGGGCGCCTGAAGACCAGCCCGTGGAGCGTAAAGGTCGATGGAGAGGTGAAGAGTAAGAAGGTATTTGATATTGACGCATTGATGAAGGTTCATCCGCTGGAAGAACGCATCTATCGGCATCGCTGCGTCGAGGCGTGGAGCATGGTGATTCCGTGGGTCGGTTATTCGTTTTCGGAGTTCATCAAGCAATGCGAGCCGCTCAGCTCCGCGCGCTATGTACAATTTCTCTCACTCGACAATCCGCAAGAAGAACCTTGGATGAGAACCGTCAGCCTGGACTGGCCCTATTCCGAAGGCCTGCGCATGGACGAAGCCATGAACCCACTGACCCTCTTCACATTTGGCCTGTACGGCCAAACGCTGCCGAACCAGGATGGCGCTCCGGTTCGCATCGTGTTGCCGTGGAAATACGGTTTCAAGTCAGCCAAATCTTTGGTGCAAATTCGCTTCGTAAAAAACCAGCCGCGCACCACCTGGAATGAATCTGCACCGAACGAGTATGGCTTCTACTCCAACGTCAATCCAAACGTCGACCATCCGCGCTGGAGCCAGAAATATGAGCGCGTCATTGGCGCGCCTTTCTGGAAAGCGCGCCAGCCTACGCTGATGTTCAACGGCTACGGCGACCAGGTTGCGTCCATGTATACCGGAATGGATCTAAAGAAAAATTTCTAACGCATCCCCTATGTCCAACCGCTCGATTGTTGCGCTTAAATTCGTCGTGTTTCCGGCATGCCTGATTCCGCTGGGATGGCTTGTCTACCACGGGTTCACCAGTTCGCTGGGTCCGGACCCGGTGGCGACCATTACCCACACGACCGGATATTGGACGCTCTATTTTCTGCTGATCTCGCTCGCCGTCACGCCAGTCCGTCGATTGAGCAGCCGTCTGGTATGGCTCATTCGCTTTCGGCGTATGTTTGGGCTGTTTGCTTTCTTTTACGGCACGCTGCACCTGACGACCTACGTCTGGCTGTTCTCCAACTTTGACGTCCATGCCATGCTGCACGACATCGCAAAAAGGCCCTTCATCACCATGGGCATGTTGGGATGGGCATGTTTGTTCCCTCTGGCCGCCACCTCCACCACCTGGTCGATTCGCAAACTGGGCGGCAAACGCTGGATGATGCTGCATCGCCTGGCCTATGTCGCCGCCATCGCCGGTGTCATCCATTACTGGTGGATTGTGAAGACTGGCGTGCGAACGCCGTGGAAAGTTACAGTCGTGCTCGCAGTGCTGTTACTGGCGCGAGCAGTTTGGTCGGCGAAGGAAGCTGCACGCAAACGAAAAGTCGCTGTCGCTGCTTAGATGTTTCCGCGCAATTCGATGACTCTTCGGACAGGTTCGTAGGTGGTGCGATGCAGCGGGCACGGCCCGTGCTCGGCCAATGCGCGCAGATGTTCCTCGGTGCCATAACCTTTGTGCGAGGCCAAACCGTACTGCGGATACTCCTCGTGATAACGACACATCCACGCATCGCGGTAGACCTTGGCGACGATAGAAGCGGCTGCAATAGAAATGCTGATGGAGTCGCCGTAGATAATGGCCTGCTGCATACAGGGTGTGTCCAGCCGTTCGGCATCGATCAAGAGAAAATCCGGCTGCGGAAATAGTTGGGCGATGGCCGCCAGCATTGCCTGATGCGAAGCGCGGCGGATATTGATGGCGTCGACGGTGGCCGCATCCGCAAAACCAATCGCAACCGCGATCGCTCGCCTGCGGATGATTCCATCCAGGCGCTCACGTTCCTCCGGCATCAACTGCTTGGAATCGCGCACGCCACGGATGCGCGTTTTCTCTGGAAGAATCACAGCCGCCGCAACCACGGGGCCAAACAATGCGCCCCGGCCTACCTCATCCACACCGGCAATCGCAGTTGCTCCCAGTTGGCGCGCCGCTCGTTCGTGCTTATCGCCACAAATCAGGGTGCGCAGGAAGCGCATTTTTTCTGCCTGCTTCGATCGCAGCATCTCCGGTTCCACGGCGCGAGTCTGGCTCTTCACTGGCATCTATTAGCGAGTGTATCGCCAGAGTCGCATGTGGAGAACCTGGAAACATTCTGCATCTCATCGCCGAAATTACTTCGTCACAGACTAATTTCCAGCAGCACTCTTCCACACCGTATTCGGCACAAACGCATCCACCAGGGACATCACCTTCATGCTGTTTTGTAGCTCTGCGCAAGCTCGACGTGCTACGGATAGCAATCGTGACCGGCTCGCCCGGCAACAGGTCGACGTAGTTATCGGAGAATTTCACATCGTTGTCTCCGAAAGAGACATACACGCTGCGCGCCAGTTGGTTCGAGGAAAGACGTAGTTGATACATCCCGTTCGCCTGACTCAAATGGCTTTCAATCTGCGCGACGGGAAGGTGCACATCTTTCGTCGGAACAAGATACATCAAGTTACTGGAAACCTGTTTCCCACCGACAGTCAAGTCCATCGCAGCTACGGTGTCGGCAGAATCCGCTGTCACACTTGTATACGGTTGAGTAGAAATCTCCATGTAGACCTTGCTGGACAGCGCTGGAATCGTAATGTTCTGTGTCTGCGTGCTCAAAACAGTTCCGTCGAACTTGAGAATGCGAACACGAAGGCTCGCTGTTGTGGGCGCAGTTTCGTCCGAAACAACGGAAACAGCTAAGGCGCCATCTTTGACCCGCGATGATACCAGCAATGGAGCATAGAAACGTCGCGCGTAGTATTGCAGCGCTTTCCAGCGACCGTAATAATCGATGCTTGATGACGAAACCACCGGCCAGCAATCGTTCAGTTGCCAATACAACGACCCCATGCTGCGCGGCCGGTCTCGACGGAGATGCTCGGCAACGACCTTGATATATTCCGCCTGCAATACCTGGCTACCATACACGAGGGAAGCGAAGCTTTTCGGCTCGCCGTAATACTGCAGCAGGTAGTCGTGGATGGTCTCATATCCATTCGCGCCTTTTTCGTGGGATGCCATCACGGGCGTGACAGTGCTCGTCCGGTCCTGGGGCAGCGTAAATGCATCGATCGTCTGCATATCGGGAAGAGACTGAAAACCATACTCGCTGACAAATCTGTAATGACGGTCTTCTTCGCTGCTAAACGGAACCCGGGGCATCTCATCATTTGAGGTCCCGACCGAATAGTCATGCGTATCACCCGACTCTTCATTGCCGCCAACATCGTCTCCCTCTTCCAAAACGCGATAGTTCATGGCCTTGGTTTCTTCATAGTCGCCGCTGGGACTGCTGGGCCAATAGGCTGCTCCCGGGTCATAGCGGGCAACCAGTGTTGGAATGATCCCGCTGAACACGGTCAGATAATCCTGCCACATTTGCAGTCGCGCAATTTCCGTAACGTGAAGGCTATCCTGCAAAAAGTTATTTTCCTGCTCGTTGTTACCGCACCACAGCACGATGCTGGAATGATTTCGCAGACGTTTCAGCTGATCTTCCACCTCCTGCGCAACGTTCTGCTTAAAGGAATAGGTCCCTGGCTGCCACGGATTTCCAAACATGAAATCTTGCCAAACCATAATTCCAAGCTCATCGCATATTTCATAGAACTGCTGTGTTTCGTAGTAGCCGCCACCCCATATCCGTATCATGTTCATGTTGGCATCTTTGGCGGATTGCAAAATATCGCGGATTTGTTCCACGGGCATTCGACTAGGAAAGCTATCGAACGGAACGACGTTGGCGCCTTTGGCGAAAATTGGAATTCCGTTCACCACAAATTCAAAAGACCGCCCCCACTTATCGGGGTCCCGCCGCAACTGCACGGAGCGAAGTCCCGCCCGCACATCCGACGAATCCTGGATTACTCCGCGAATTGCCACGCTGGCATGGAAAGCATACAAAGGCTGGCTGCCATACCCTGCCGGATACCACAGTTCAGGGTGGTCGATAGTGATGGGAAGTTCCACATGATTTACGCCGCTATGTAGCTCGGTCGTCTGCGTCGCCGTCAGCTGCTTGCCGGCAACTCCATAGTGGACCGTGACGGTTGCGGGCGTATCGACAGACGCCGTCATTTCCACCTGAGCAAGTATGTGGGCCGACTGCGCCGTCACATCCAACTGGCGAACGTTCAAATCTGAGATGCGCGCTTCGTCCCACACTTCTAACCTTGCTGATTTCCAAATCCCGCTCGTAACGAACCGCGGCGCCCAATCCCATCCATACTGATACGCTGCCTTGCGGATATACCATCGCGCCTGAGTATGGGTTTCCGGACGCCACTGGTCCTGGTCTGCAATTTTCTCCGCGCCCTGGATCGGCGAAGTAAAAACAACCAGCAGATGGTTCTCGCCAGATTTCAAATATGGTTTCGCATTCAAGCGATAGGTGCGAAACATATTGTCCGATGTCAGCAGAAGTGTCCCATTCAGATACACTTGTGCGCAGGTATCCAAACCATCAAACACCAGCTCAATGTTCTTTTTCTCCAGAATCTTTTCGCTGACTGGAATTGTGGTGCGATACTCCCAGTCGGCGTTTTCGATCCATTGCAGCCTGGTCTCATTGTCGCGATAGAAAGGTTCGGGGATCAACTTATTGCGGAGCAGATCGAGATGAACATCGCCGGGCACTTTCGCCGGCAACCACTGCGCATGCGCAATCCCTTCCAGATTGGTGGATTGCCGAAATTCCCATCCCTTGTTCAACGCGATCGATTGGTTTGCCGCCGCCCAACTCCGCAAGGGAAGAATCAAACCAAAGCCGCAAAGAATCAACGAAAACAGCGCAGACCGCAGAGTGCGGGACAACTTCATGGTTTCACTCCTATCGAAACAGTTCCTTACGACAATTTATACTGAATCCCACAACTCGTTCATGCCAACGCATGGCGCTCCGCAGGTTTGGCAATGGATTCGCTGGAAGCTACACTGGATTCACAAGCGGCAGACCGGTAGTGCTGGGAGCCTCGCGACTCTGGAGATTGTTATGGCGATTGCAATGGAACTACAAAAGGATCTGACTGAAACCTATTCGATCTCGCCGGCACAGATTGAACAGTACCAGGCCAATGGGTACATCAAGCTGAAGCATGTGCTATCACCGGAAACACTGGCATATTACGGGCGCGAGATCACTCGCAAAGTAAAAGAATTGAACTCTCAGCATTTGCCCATTGAGGAGCGGGACCTGTACCATCGCGCCTTTCTGCAGATAGAAAATTTATGGGAGAGCAGCGACATCGTACGCGAATTTGTCACCTCCCCGAAGCTGGGACGAATCGCATCGCAATTGATGGGCACCACGGGCGTACGTATTTATCACGACCAAGCTCTCTATAAAGAGGCGGGCGGCGGCATCACTCCATGGCATGCGGACCAATACTACTGGCCTGTAGATACAGATAAGACCATCACCGCATGGATTCCTCTCCAAGAAACACCGCTTGAGATGGGGCCTCTGGCTTTCTGCCCCAAAAGCCATCGCGTGACGTACGGCCGCGATCTGGAAATTGGACAGGAAAGTGAGGACAGAATCGGCGCTGCTCTCAAGGACCATGGCATTGATGAAGGACAGTTCGATCTAGGAGAAGTAAGCTTTCATTCCGGTTGGACCTTTCATCGCGCCAGTCCAAATAGGACTCCGAAACCGCGCGAGGTCATGACCATCATTTACACAGATGAGGATATCCGCCTGACTCAGCCCGTTAACAGCTATCAACAAGTGGATCGCGATACCTATTGTCCTGGCATTGAGGTAGGAGCGCTTCTCCATAGCCCGAAGAACCTGCTGGTTTGGAGCAGTCGCAACCAAGCCGCGAACTAACTCTGCAGTCAGATAAGTCTGTTTCCCGAGCATCTTCTGCGGCATTGCCGACGAATGTCTTCCCTTGTACAGGCTATTTCTTTACCTGCCAACTCCAGGAATATAACTGGTGCCGGTGGAGCTGATACGGCTGATAAAGCGGCTGTTTCCCATAACGCACATCAGGCGTGAAGTAATAACTGTAGGTCTCGCAATCCAGGATCGCGTTCACTTTGGTCCCATCAGGCGTCGCAGGATTCAATTCAATGACACTGGTCCGATTCTCGGCTGAGGTCCACTCTCGCCCCTTGCTCTCCTGCAGATCAGCTGTTTCTTTAATCCACGGAGAATCCGTGTAAACCTTCGTTCGACACCAATTCCCTTTGTCAAATGGATCTAGTCCTTGTGCCACCTGAATCCAAACTGTGGCTTGTTCCCCAGGCTCCAGCTCTCCATTTCCATTTCCGGTTCCTTCTGTAACTGTTCTGGGTACACTTGTGCCACCACCATGAACACCCTGCCAGAAAATCGGGAAAGTCTTTGTCCGTCCATCCAGAACAGCGATTCCCTGGGGCGGAGACAAGTTGGAGGGGGCTACCAGAACATCGATGTCTGCATGTGTCTCCGCGGGCCCTTGCGCCTTATCACCCGCCTGAGCGTTGACATCGAGCAAAAGCCTCGCTCTAGCGAAATCGCCGTCCCCGGCCGTAAACTGCACGCGAAATGCTGAGCTAAGATCGAGCATCTGTCCAGGTTTCAGCTCAGGCACCTCGGCGCTCCCATGCAAAATCTGCACTGTCGGATACTCCGAAGTCAATTCAAGATGAAGATTCTTGCGCGGCATAGCGCCAGGGTTCCAGATTCGAACTGGAAGGGTAAGCGGCTTGCCAGGCAACAGGCGCAGCATATCGCTGGTCGTCATTGGCAACAGGACTACCGGCTGCTGTGTGTCAATTCCCGGTCCTGAAATACCAAATTCATGCCCGCTGCAATCTGTAGAAAAATGCAATCTTCCCTGCTGATCCGCAATCAGTTCTTGAGATGTCGACCGATTGTCCTTCAGGTTGAAATCGGAAACATTGTAAGTTGCGTCGCGTTGATAGAGAGGCGCTGTCGTCACTGTTAGCCGCGCGCATGCAGCTGGCGGTCCATCCGGAGCCCAGCGTCGCGTTGCGACCAGCAATCCTCCTTTGCTGACATGTTGCAGGTAGATCAGCGCGGGACTAGAGATATCTGCATGTACTTGATAGCCCCAGACATCAAAACTGTCGAAGGCACTGGCATAGTTCCAATGCGTCGGCGCTGTATCGAGCGCTGGATCGGCAAAAGCACGCATATGAAAGTCGAATGTCTCACCAATGGAAGTCGCCCAGTGCCGGTGATATTCATCCTGGCGGAATTCAAAGTCGACGGTGGGCGCGGCAGCAAAGGCAGCGCGAGTCTCTTCGGTGTACTGGCTGATATAGTCGCCGCTGGCCCGCACCAGTCGGATCGGCGTGTGCTGGAAACTCAGCACATAATCTTTGGGCCGCCATAAGGAACGCCTGCCTTTTTCCCCTACATAAAATTCCGGGCCAGGATTGAATGCCGAGCAGCTGCCGATAACACCTGGATAGCGAGCGCTCAAGTAGAGGCTCATAAAAGCTCCCATGCTCAGCCCTGAAGTTGCCCGGTAACGGCGAGTCGCCAGCGTCCGATAGTTTGCGTCAATGGTGGCGACCTGTTCCAGAAAATACTTTCCAAAATCGATATCTCCACCCGATAGACGGACATCGTAGGGATCACCGTCGTAGAAACCCGTGTAATCGCGGGCAATGTATCCATCCACGGCAACTACGATGACAGGGTGGCCGGCGACAAACCGGCAGATCTTCGGCACGGTGTCCTGCCCCTGGTCGTAATCTTCCAATGTGTAACGGTCACTGTGGCCGTGAAAGTAATAGATCACGGGATAGCGAGTCGAAGCCGAATCGTAGTCCGCGGGAAGAAAAATTCGATAGTGCCGACGCTCACCGAAGATTTGAGAATCAAATGTCTCGTCCCGAAATTGCGCAGTCCCTGCCGGACAACTGACAACAGTATCCGGCGACGTTCTCTGGCCGCGCAGATCTGCTGGCTTAGCCTCCGCTGACAGCTGAGCAAGATGCGCAATTTTACTGGTAGGACTTGTTTGAGCTGAAAGAATTGCGCCAGAAAAAACGAGCCAGCCAAAGCAGCACGCGAACAGGGTCACAGGCAACCTCGGGAGAAACCCTGGCAGCGAGATGAATCGAAGAAGTTTAAGTCTATGCATGTTTCCCGATCAATTCCTCAGTATTAATGACCACTATTTCTTCACCGGGCTTGGCTGAACAACTGGTAGCTGTTCAATCAGCCAGCCAACCAGTTCCTTGCCTCCGGTGAAGTTGTCATACTCTGACGGAAGGTTATGATTGTGACCGTCTACGTATTCGTTGTACAACCACGGGTCGACAACCGCGAACACAGTGCCCCTGCCATACTTCGCTCCCGCCATCATGATGGTTCCCTTTTCCGTCAACAAAGAAAACGCGGGCCTATGAACAGAAATTGTGCAGGTGTCCTTCATATAGAAAATGTGTGATCCAGGAGAAACGGGTGTGTCCCCACTGACCGCCAACCTACCCATGTTTAAATCGTCGCCAATTACATGGTGATACAACACATCGTTGAAATGGATACCAAACTTATCTGCCAGCAGATCCAGGTGATCAATGTCAGCGTTTGGCGGATCATTCTCCATCATGACCAGCACGCCGCCTTGCCTGACCCACTCCGCAACCTGCGCGGCATCCTTCGGTTGGACGTAGTGTGGGTTCGGATTTTTCGCTGGAATGTCCGGCGAAACGATGATGTAGAACTGCGCCCGCTTTAGATTCTGTAAGGTCGGTGCGCTATACAAAGTAGACGTAGCAACTCCATAGCTGCGAAACGTGTGACCGAAGAAAGAGAAGCCGCTGTTCGATAGATCGTTCCACTTATAGTGGAAATACTCCTGTTGCCCAGCTGCATTGGTCCGCTGTTGGCTGTTGAACCAAGCATCCATCAAAACTGTTGCACCCTCACCCATCAGAGCGGTGGGTGCCAACTCCATTTCGCTGCTCGCCAACAGAAAAGCTCCCACGCCTCTGGGATCATTGCTGATTCTTGGCGTCTTGACGTAGTAGGCGTAGCTGCCGTCGCTATAAGGATTTCCGCCCAATCCGATACCAACGACCGTATCGCTGATCGTCAGCGAACCATCCTTATTATTTTGGACGAAGTTTTGCAGAATGCCGCGATAGCCTCGGGCAGCATTTCTGGCGTAACTTGGCGGCAGATATCCGAGGCGTACGCCTTTGGCAAACGCATAGGTAAACATGCAAGCGGCTGACGACTCCAGGTAGTTCCTTTGTGCGTCTGGCTTGTCGAGCACCTGATACCACAGTCCGGTGTTGGGGTCCTGATATTTCGCAACCGCTTCCGCAGTGCGATTCAGAATTGCAATCAGCGTGGCACGGCCAGGATCATTCCATTTGTAATACGGCAAAGTATCGACCAGGGCCATCATGTACCAGCCGGTTCCGCGCGCCCAAAAGGTAAGCGAATCTCCCGTGGTTTTGTCGGCCCACGCCTGCTGCTTTGATTCATCCCAGCCGTGGTAGAGCAAGCCAGTCTTTGCGCGCGCGTGCTGGTCGATCAGAGCAAATTGGCGTGTGATATCCGCAAAATCATTTGGTTCTTGAAACATGGACGCATACTGCGCATAGAACGGCTCTGCCATGTACAGTCCGTCCAGCCACATTTGATTCGAAAGCTGCCCTTGATGCCAGAATCCTCCGGATGCGGTTCGCGGCTGGGTTGAAAGCTGCTTCCGCAGCAGTGTGGCCGCTTTGTAATACTTCGGCTCCTGTGTTACTCCATAGAGCAGCAGTAACTGCTTGCCCATAAGAACACTGTCCAGGCTCTGGGCGTCAGGACTGTAGGTCCGAATGGACCCATCCGACTGAACATACTGGTCGACCGTCTGCTTTACGTAGTCGTAGTAAGCCGGATCTGCAGAGTCATACCAAACCGCATCCATGCCATTCAGCACTGTGCCCAGCCGATAGTCCCATTTCCACTCTCCCTTGTCCGCCGAATAATGACCATCCGGCCAGTTTTGCATCACGGAACGCGCCATCTGTTGCGACAAAGGCGTGGTATCGGCAAACAAATCACAGGGGAAAAGTGTCAAGACGCAGACCGCGCAGCACGCGGCGAAACAGAGGAGCGAGTGGAAAATCTTTCGCTGAACTTTTGTGATGCCTCTCGAGCGACGATCGGCAGATGGTTCCAAAGAAAACATGCTTTTTCTCCTGCAACATGAGGGTTCCCGCGTGTCCATTGAGGCGGCATGGACTGCAACGCTGCTGGCCCTGGATGATTGTTTGTACGCAGTACAGGCTACTCTCTAAAACGCAGTCTGCGCCAGACCGCCGCCTACGTGGCAGTGGACTCCTTATTTGAACCGCTGCAGCACTTGCTTTGCTTCGGTTCCTTGCAGCCATGCCCCAGCATTGCCCTCGGAATTGCGAAACTCAGGCAGGCTATCCGCAGGCATGGTGGGAGTCGACAAATGCTGCTGCGTCGTTCTGTAAGCTTGCTTCACCTCATCCGGGAGCGTAGCGAGCTGCTTCTCAATGCTCTTTTGAATAGTGGCTACAACTTCTGGATATTTCGAGGCACAGTCATAACTCTCTTTGGGATCGTCGGCCAGATTATAGAGCTCAGGATTTCGAAGCAGGTAATTGATTCGACCCTGGCTCGGAGCCGGCATAAACATAGGCGTGTTCCCGCGCGC
The DNA here is from genome assembly GCA_963719625.1 of uncultured Acidobacteriota bacterium. Taxonomy (GTDB): domain Bacteria; phylum Acidobacteriota; class Terriglobia; order Terriglobales; family Acidobacteriaceae; genus JAKAAZ01. Next base: position 21,133 of record CAVRDB010000026.1, on the reverse strand, counting down.
AATATGCAGCTTCCATTGTTTCCATCGCGCACATTGGATATTCCAACCCTCAAAGCATAACAATGCCTCTCGTTCGACCGCCTGCTGGCGACAACTTAACAACGTCCAGATATCGCGTCCGTCGAGCGGATATTGGGGTAACCTACCATCGCATAACCCCGCAATCGTGGGCAGAATATCCACGTGGGATGCAAGTGCATCTGTAGCACGGCCCTGAGGCAGCGTGCCGGGCATACTAACAATCATCGGGATTCTCAGTCCGCCTTCATAAACACCGCCTTTGCGTCCACGAAGATTGCCAGTACTTCCCTGAAACCAGGGGCCATGATCGCTGGTAAAGAACACAAGCGTCTTTTTCCTTAAGCCATTTTCTTCCAAGGCGTGCATCACCTCGCCGACACTCCAATCGATCTCGCTGACGACATCCCCATACAACCCTAAGTTCGACTTGCCGCGAAACGCGTCCGATGCATGCAAAGGAATATGCGGATAGGAGTGCGCCATGTACAGAAAGAACAGCCTGTCTTTTGGTTTCCTCAGAAACTCCACCGCTTTTTTCGTGTACTGCTGCGTCAGAGTGTTTCGATTCGCTTCAGACTCAAGAATTATCGAATTATGCAACAAAGGCAGCGGGTCCATATCTACGCTATAAGGAACGCCGTAGTATTCATCGAATCCGCGTTGCGTGGGCGCATACTCTGGCAGATCGCCCAAGTGCCACTTGCCGACGGCCATGCTAATATATCCGGCCTTCTGCATCACGTTCGCCATCGTGGTTGCGTTCAGAGACATTCCAGTTTCACTCAGCGGTCCAAATGCACCTGTGGCGCCGACACGCGTCGGGTATAGTCCGGTCATCAGCGCTGCTCGCGAGGCTGAACACAAAGCGATCGGCGTGCAGTGATTTGTAAAGCGCACTCCCTGGGCAGCAAGTCGGTCAATGTTGGGCGTCGTGAGTTTCGACCCGTAGCATCCCAGATCGCCGTAGCCAAGATCGTCGCAAATGATGACCACTATGTTGGGGTGATCCGGTTTGTCCGATGGAGTCGTCGGTGCCAATTGCATTGCGGCGTCGGCCTGGTTGCTGGGAACCGCGCCCAGGCCAGGTGCGGCCAAAGAAGCTCCGGCAGTTATTAGAAATTTTCTGCGATCCATGAGCACCTGAAGAGTACGGGAGCTACCTCTGCCCCGCCATCTGTGATGGGTAGTGTAACTCCGAGGAGTCCGCATTGGATGCGCGCAATTCAACACAAAAAATACGATGGTTAAATCACTCGCTTCACGATACGATTTCCTCTAAGTCGCGCTATTCCGAAGGAGTTCAGGTTGTTAAACCTCGGTCAAAATATCTATATCGTCGTGCTGTGGATCACGCTATCGATTACCTGCCTGGTGTTGCTCAACACATTTTGGGAACCGAGCCGCCGCAGCGTTCACAACGATGTCATTGGGTGGCAGCTCGCCATCCTCGGCACGATTTACGCGGTGATGATTGGCTTCATGCTCTATGCCGTTTGGAACAACTACCAGACTGCGGAAACCAATGCCACTAACGAAGCAAACGATCTGGTGAATCTATACCGGGCCGCCGATGGGTTACCCCAAACGCAGCGGGATCAGATTCAGCAGTACGCGCAAAGTTATGTCCATGCGGTGGTTTCTCAGGAATGGCCTGAGATGAATGCTGCCCCCTTGGGTGCAGCCGGAGGACGATACGCCGGCCAGCAATACGTGATGAAACTGTGGACGACGACAACGCATGCTTCCGCCGATAACCTTGCGCAGCAAGCCTCCCTGCGTCAGGTGATGGTGGAGCTCAGCAGTATGACCGAGCATCGCCGCGTTCGTCTGCTGGAAAGCAGAACTGCAATGCCGACGATTCTATGGGCTGTTCTGGTTATGGGGGGAATGATCACAATCGCTTCCGCGTGCTTGATCGGCAGCGAAAATGTCGCTCTGCATTTCGTCCTGATCCTCGCTCTTAGTCTCCTGGTCTCGCTTGCTCTGGTTGCCATCGGAGATATTGATCGCCCATTCCAGGGTTCTGTGCATGTCAGCACCTATGCATTTCAAAGAGCGCAAGATACCATGACGAAGCCGTATATGGCGTCGGAATAAGATCGAATTGCAGGCCTTCGGAGTGAATCCCCTCCAGATAAACAAAGGCCGCGTCCCTAATTGGAATGCGGCCTTTGAAACTTTCAGGATCGATAGAGCTTCTAGCTGGCGCGAGATGAATCGGCTTCGCGAAGCCGAGCAGCTTTGCCACGCAACGCGCGCAGATAGAAAAGTTTCGAACGCCGCACACGCGCAGACCGAACCTTCTCCACCTTTTCCACCACTTTGCAATGCAAGGGGAAAATGCGCTCGACGCCCTGACCAAAGCTCATTTTGCGGACGGTGAAACTGCCTTCGGCGCCATTCTTGCGCGCAATTACAATGCCTTCAAAGGCCTGCACACGCTCTTTGTCGCCTTCTTTGATCTTTACCTGGACACGGACTGTATCGCCCGGGCCAAAATCAGGAAGATCGGTGCGTTGAAGCTTGGCGGCAAGCCGCTGCATGACGGGATGAATGGACATAAAATAGTTCCTGCTCTAGTAAGAAAATAAGATCGTAACGCAAAACACCAGTTTACATGGAATCAGCGATTTCGTCTTGTTTTGACGAATCGATTCACTCCACTGATGCCTCGTCTGCGTCTCGAATCTGGGGCCCGGGATACGGAAGGATCACCGTGAATGTCGTCCCTTTTTTCCCTGGATGTTCGCTGCTGCGGACATGCAGGCTGCCTCGATGCTTCTCCACAATGTTGGCTGACACCCACAAACCAAGACCGGTCCCGAGTTCACCTTTGGTAGTAAAAAATGGCTCGTAAATATGCCGCCGGGTATCGACGGACATGCCATGCCCAGTATCGGAAATTGTGATTCTCAAACCCGCTTCATGATGCCGCCAGTCCGTCACCGGGCGAATACGCAGCCGCAGCGTACCTCCAGTCGGCATGGAATCCGCCGCATTGCCCACGAGATTTGCCAGTACCTGACGAATCTCCCCGGCGTAGCAGATCAGATGCGGACAATCCTCTGTCTCCACGTTCGGTTGAATCTTGTTTCTGGAAAACTTTCCCCGATAGAGTGTCAAAACCGAATCCAGCAACTCCACCATATCGGTGGCTACCGCAGAGGACTGCTGCTTGTGGAAACGTAATGCCTGGCTGGCGATCTGCGAAACACGCCCAAGTTCCTCCTCAGCAGAGGCCAGATATCCCAGTGTCTCCTGATTTATCGCCGTCAGCCGCGCGAGAAAAATCAGATTCATCACTGCTTCCAACGGATTGTTGATCTCATGTGCGATCGAAGCGGCAAGCCTGCCAACCACGGCCAGCTTCTCTGCCTGCCGCAAACCCGCCTCAGACTTGCGTTGCGCATCGACATCGGTATTCGTGCCGAACCAACGAACGATCGTCCCCGCTTGATCGCGCACCGGCAACGCACGAGTCAAAAACAAACGAAACTCTCCATCGCCGCCGCGCAGCGGGAACACCATATCGAACGCTTCGCCAGTTTCCAACGAATGCAGATAGCGAGACATCACTTTTGGCAGCATTTCCGAATCATGCAGCGACTGCCAGCCCCAGCCTTTCATCTGCTCAAGAGTCGTGCCTGTGTACTCATACCAGCGGCGGTTGTACCAGAAGATGCTGCCGTCGGCATTGGCCATCCACGCCAATTGCGGAATCGAGTCCGCCAGCACACGAAACTGCTGCTCACGGGTTTCGATCTCCTGACGGGCACGTACCTGGTCCGTGATCTCGAACGCATGGATCAGGATTCCATCCGTGCGCCCATCCGCGCTGCGATGCGGCTGATAGACAAAATTGAAATATGCTTGTTCTTCTGTGCCAGATGGACCGCGTCTCAGCCGTGCCATTACCTCTTTTCCGATGAATGGGACCCCAGTGCGATAGACACCATCCAGCCATTCAAAAAAACCTTGACCTTCTAGCTCTGGAATGGCCTCGCGAATCGATTTCCCGACAATCTCCGTCGCCGAGGACCGGCCTACCAGTTCGACATATTGCCGATTCGCCAGCGTGATGAGATGCTCCGGGCCGGTCGTCATCATAATGCCGGCGGGAGCATTCAAAAACAGTTCGCGAATCTGGCTTCGCTCCGTTTCCGCCACCGCCCGCAACTCCCTTTCCCGCTCCAAGGCTTCCGCTTCCCAGATGTTGCTGGAAAGCTGGTCCGCGACCTGGGCATAGAACGAGTGATACTTTTCATCCAAACGTTTCCGAAGGCTGACGCCAGCCAACAGAAATCCTGCTGGCTGGGCTGCATTGGCTGGCAGTATCGGAATCGCGATGGCCTGCTCCGGGCGTTGTGCCCACGGCTCTTGCGACAGTGGTTTCAGATCGACTGTAGTTAATTCCAACGCACGGATCTCCCCATCCACTACCTCCTTTAATGCCTGCCAACCTTTTGACTGCATGTTGATTTTCTCGGGAAAGTTTGGATCGCCCGCTTCAGGGCCCGCATTCGCCGCCAACGTTGCATGGGTCCGTTTCGCGCCGAACATATAGATGGCTGCAAAGGGCAAATCGTAGGGGTTTTCGGAAAACACCCTGGCGGCGGCGACGCAGGCCTCGTTGGCATTTTTGGATTGGGTTCCAGAAACCGCAGCAAGATCGCGCAAAGTGCGCAGACGCCGCTCACCAATCACTCGTTCCGTCGTCTCCGCCACAGGGGTGAAGACTCCTCCGACCCGGCCGGACTCATCCCGTATCGGACTATAGGAAAAACTGAAATAGCATTCTTCCCCGTACCCATTGCGCTCCAGCAACAGCAACAAGTCATTCGATGCGGTCGCTTCCCCACGCTCCATCACCTGGCTCAACATGGGACCGATGATGTCCCATATCTCCGGCCAGACTTCGCGCCCAGGACTACCCAACGCCCATGGATGCTTGGTACCGATCAGCGGACGATAGGCGTCGTTGTAGATTTTGACCAGTTCCGGACCCCACCAGATCAGCACCGGAAACCGCGAGTTCAAACAGATACTGACGGAAGTCTTCAGACTTTGCGGCCACTGCGCGACGGGACCGAGCGGGGTCTTAGACCAATTCAGGGCCCGTACACACGCACCCAGCTCACCACCGCCGGCGAGAAAGTCATGCTCCACAAGCGAATGTTCTTCTGGGTTTATCCCTCGATTCTCACGTCTCATGACGCATCTTTTCCAGCAGCGTTCGGTCTTCTTCCGTCAACGTGGCGTCAGCCAATAAGTCCGGACGATTCCGCAGCGTCTTCGAGAGAGATTGCCGACGGCGCCATCGGCGAATGTCCTCATGGTTGCCGGAACACAGCACCGCAGGCACTTCCGCTCCACGAAATTCCGGCGGCCGGGTGTAATGCGGGTAATCGAGCAGCCCTCCAGAATCGGAGGTAGATTGTGGCGTCCCGCTGGTTACAGTTCCCTCGGCAGGCGGTTCGGCGGCAAAGCTTTCATAGCGGGTGGAATCCTCATTGCCCAGTACACCAGGCAACAGGCGGCTGACCGCATCCACAATTACCGCAGCGGCCAGTTCACCGCCAGAGATTACATAGTCGCCAATCGAAAGCTCGGTGTCAGCCAGCAGGTCGTTGACACGTTCATCCACACCCTCATAGCGTCCGCACAAGAACACGATTCGCTCTAACTGAGCTAGTTCCCGGGCCATCGACTGTGTAAAGGGTTTGCCCTGCGCGGACAATAGCACCACCCGTTCGCGCGTTGTGTCACGTGCACTCTTTTCCGCGATCTTCAGAGACTCGACGGCGCGGAAAAGCGGCTCCGGCTTCAGCACCATCCCTTCGCCGCCACCAAACGGCCTGTCATCGACAGTCTTGTGCCGGTCCGAGGTAAAGTCGCGCAGATTGCGGATGCTAACTTGCACCCGTCCCTCGTCAATCGCGCGACCGAGCACACCGAAACCGAACGGGCTTTCGAAGAACTGCGGAAACACTGTAATGATGTCGAATTGGATCGACTTCGCCGTCATCTTTCCCGTCTGTGTTGTTGCCTGCGCTAGCTGTCTTTCTTCCACTTGATCCCGCATCCAATGCTGGGCTGCTGCTCCATCGCGACCGGCTTGCCCGCCAGGACGCTTTCAATTGCGGCGCGCAGATCGCGACCATCGACAGGGATTCCATTTCCGGGGCGGCTGCTATCGAGTTGGCCGCGATAAGCAAGTTTCTTGTCCGCGTCAAACAAGAAAAAATCTGGCGTGCAGACCGCGTGATAGGCCCGTGCAACATTTTGTGTTTCGTCGTAAAGATAAGGAAACGTGAAACCGTGCTCGATGGCCTGCGCACGGAGCCCCGGCGGAGCATCGTCAGAATAGGTACCCGCATCGTTGCTGCTGATCGCAACAATTCCAAGGCCGCGGCCCTGATAATCCCGCCCTAGCCGTGCCAACTCACGATTGACGTGTTGCACAAATGGGCAGTGCGCGCATAGGAACATGACCAGCAAGCCTCGATCACCCTTGGCCTGGTCGCGCGTAATCGTCTTGTCGGAAATTACGTCCGGCAGCGAGAAATCCGGGGCCGTCGTTCCCAACGCAAGCATGGTAGAAGTCGTGCGAGCCATCTCATTCTCCTTCAAAATCGTAGGATTAAGATGCTGCCTGATACTCAGGGTTGATCTTTTTATCCTACGCCGGAACCGCCTGGAAGCAGTTCACGGACCAGTAAGGAAAAGGTGAATTTTCCAGGCAGCCATACGAACCGCAGTCTCTGCGACGGCCAGAGTAGTAGGATTACGGCACAGAGAAGAGCCCTGAAAGTCTCATCGAAAAACTTCGTGTAATCGAGGAGGAACGTTGCGCCACGCCACCCTGTTTTTGTCTGCGCTTTTTCTTTTGCCTGCCGTCTCGATGCCTGTCGTCTACGCACAGCGGCAGAACGATTCGGCATTGCTGGGATTTTCTACCGCAAATGCAAAGACCGAACTGGACCTGGAGAAGCGCTTTGACGCTATTCCAGACCCCGAGCGGATGCGCGCCAATATGAAGCTGCTCAGTGCGCGGCCTCATCATGTCGGGTCACCTTATGACAAGCAGGACGCCGAATGGATTCTGACACAGTATAAGCAGTGGGGCTGGGATGCGCATATCGAGACCTTTCAGGTGCTCTTTCCCACACCAAAAACCAGACTGCTGGAGATGGACAACTTTCGCGCCACGCTGGAAGAACCGGCGGTTGCCGGCGATCCGACAAGCAATCAAAAAGACGAACAGCTGCCAACGTATACCGCCTACTCGCCGGATGGCGATGTCACCGCGCCGCTGATTTATGTGAACTATGGGACGGTCGAGGATTATGAGCAACTGGCCCGCTATGGCATTTCGGTAAAAGGCATGATCGTCATTGCGCGGTACGGCAAAGTATGGCGCGGCATCAAGCCGAAGCTGGCTGCAGAACATGGAGCGATCGGCTGCATCATTTACTCCGATCCCTCCGCCGATGGGTATTCCGTGAATACAACATTCCCCAACGGACCGATGCGCCCCGAACAGGGAGTGCAGCGTGGAAGCGCACTAGATGCGCCGTTGTATCCCGGCGATCCATTGACTCCTGGGATCGGTGCGACAGCCAATGCAAAACGACTCCCGTTGAAAGATGCGGCCTCGATGCCGAAGATTCCCGTGCTGCCCATCTCGTATGGCGATGCCCAACCGCTGCTGGCTGCCCTTCAAGGGCCGCCAGTTCCGGAAAACTGGCGCGGCGGCCTTCCCTTGACTTATCGCATTGGACCGTCGAGCAGCAAGGTTCACCTGAAACTCGCATTCAACTGGGACCTGAAGCCCGTCTACGACGTAGTCGCCACCATGCGCGGGTCCGAGGAACCGGACGTCTGGGTGTTGCGCGGCAACCATCACGATGCCTGGGTGAATGGCGCCGAAGACCCAGTGTCCGGGCAGGTAGCGCTGTTGGAAGAGGCCCGCGCGATTGGTCAGTTGGCCGCTAACGGATGGAAACCGAAACGGACCATCATCTATCTCTCCTGGGACGGCGAGGAACCGATGGTGCTGGGCTCGACGGAATGGGCAGAGGAGCACGCGGCGGAGCTTCGCAAACACGCCGCTATTTATATCAACAGCGACAGCAACGATCGCGGCTATCTGTCTGCCGCGGGTTCGCACTCGCTGCAGCCGCTGGTCAACGAGGTGGCCCGGTCCGTCAATGATCCGGAGACGAACGTTCCCGTATGGCATCGCATGCAGGCATGGGAACTGTTGCACGGGACTCCAGATCAACAGAAGGAAGCCGCGAGCGGAGGCGATCTGCGTATCGGAGCACTCGGCACCGGTTCTGATTTCACTGCATTTCTGGATCACCTAGGCATCGCTTCGCTCGATGCCAGCTATCGCGGCGAAGACGACGCCGACGGTGTCTATCACTCGATTTACGACGATTTCTACTGGTACACGCATTTTTCCGATTCGACATTTGTCTACGGACGTGCGATGTCCCAGACCGATGGCAAACTGGTCCTGCGCATGGCTCAAGCCGACCTCTTACCATACGATTTTGCTGCGTTGTCCGACACGCTGCATGTGTACACCCGCGAGGTGAAGTCATTGCTTGCAGCTCAGCAAACGGAGGCAAAGGAGCGCGTTGCCGCGCTGGACATGAACGCTTATGCACTGACCAGCGATCCACGGAATCCGATGATAGCTCCGTCAGCGTTGACAATGCCGCCCTTCCTCAACTTTGCGCCGCTGGACAATGCGCTGGCAGTACTGGACAAATCCGCCGCCCACTACAACGATGCTCGCATGCGTGCTCTGAGCGGGACACTTTCAGCAGATCGCTTGAACCATCTAAATGAGGAGCTGACCCAGGCAGCAAGAAAATTGACGAGCGAACAGGGTCTGCCACGTCGTCCCTGGATGCAGAACCTGATCTATGCTCCCGGCTGGTACACGGGCTATGACGCAAAGACGCTGCCAGGGGTTCGCGAGGCAATCGAGCAGCGGCGCTACGCAGAGGCCGACGCTCAGATCGTCCTTGTAGGCCACGCCATCGAGGACGAAGCTACCTACGTCGAACATCTGGCAACCGAACTCGATTCGGCATCTGCCACGGAATAATTTAGCGTGGTAGCGCCATAGGCGGGGACGGTAGACGGTAAAGCTTCTCGATACGCCGGTATGGGCCCAACGGCATCTCCACTAGCAGCGGATTCGCTGCCGGATCGAGCCAGCCGAGTATTCCTAGAATCTGCTGTTCCGGCATAGCGGTACAGCCGGTAGTGCCAACATCCGGACCAGCCCAGATATGCATGAAGACGCAGGAACCGCCTTGGGGTCGCGGATCGCTGGTATTGTGGTCGATAACAACGCCCCAACCGTAGGCTTCTCCGGCGTCGCGCATATGCTCGGCGCTCTTCCAATCCGGGAGCACCGTAGAGCGATCGATCACACGGTTGTAGAAGCGTGAATTTGAATCATCAACGCAATCGATGGTTGGCGTGAGAGACAGATATGGCATTTTCCAATCGGCTGGGTCGTGCTGCGCGTATCCAAAGGCAGTGCCAAGACGGAAGATTCCGGCAGGTGACTTGAGATCGCCCTCACGCTTCACGGGATCATCCACACTGCGCACTGCCGTAATTGGCACCGCTCCAAGCCCCCATCCCATCCCCTTTTTTCCGACGACTATGAGAATTGGATCTCCAACTGCGCGCCAGGGATTGCCCGGAGCTGAACGCTGATAGCGCTGCAGTTTACCCTCGACAGCATTCCAGTCCGACGTTGTTACCACGATTAGCTGGGTGGAGTGCCCGAGAGCCGAAGGTGGGGCTTTCTCCGCGAAGAAAAGAGAAGGAAGAACTGCCAGCAGACAGCAAACCAGAAACTTTCTTCTCATTCAAGCCTCACAATTCGACCGCTTTGCATACAGAGTAAGTAAGGGGACAGATCGATAGACCCTATGTCAGCGATTCGGATTCATCCTGACGAGCGCGGCGTTCTTCTTCATTTAACGGCGCATTCACTTCGAGCAGTCCCGACGGTAGATTCATTTCCACACGCCGTCCGGCTAGATCGACCCGCACCAGATACGCCTTCGCAAATGGAATTGCGTATTCGTTTCCGTCTTCGCCCGCTACGATCAGCAGGTCTGCAGTCTTCTCTTGCTGGATTACGTCCCGAATCGTCCCAACAACTGATTGATCGGCAGGTCCGGCTGGCTGGAGATCGACCAACCGGCAGCCGATTAGATCGCTGATGTACACCGCATCCGGATCCAGGGGCACGCGTTCTTCTGCGGGAACTACGAGCTCCGCTCCGCGCAGCGCCTCGGCTGCAGAAATGGTGTCCACCTGGGCAAACTTCAACACCACTTTGCCTTTGTGCAACCAGGATTGTTCAAGGGTGGCCGGTGTTGCGGGCAGGTTCGTGCCGCGCCACAGAAATGCATTGCGCATCTCCACAAATCGCTCAGGAAAATCGGTCAGGATTTCAGCCAGAACTTCGCCGCGGCGTCCCTGTGGCCGAATCAAGCGGGCCAAATGCACCCATGATTGTCCAGCCAATATTTCTGAGTCCATCACACCGCTATTGTTGCATGCGTGGGGAACGCATGCCCCAAGGGCTCAACTGGAAATACGCAGCATTAACCTGAAACGGTTTCCAGCTTGGCTTCTTCAACAATCTCTAGGCTGTAGCGATGATGCAGCTTGACGCTGACTGCACCCAGAATCGTTCGCAACGATCTAGCCGTCCGTCCCTGCTTGCCGATCACCTTCCCGACATCGGAGGGGTCTACCCTCAGGCGCAAGACTGTGCCAGCTTCATTCGAAGCTTCGTTGACTGAAACTGCTTCTGGTTTATCCACTAACGAACGGGCGATTGCCGATATCAACTCAACTGCTGACGGCTCCGCGGAACTTTCTGACATGCCCTCAACCCCTGGAAGTTTAACATTTGAAAATCTGATTGCGTTTATACCGAATTAGAAACGATTTGTCTTCTATTTTGTGGTTTACCCTTTAGTCACTAGAAAGGTTACTATCAAGGTGAAATCACGGATCTGCTTTTTGACTATTGCTATTTTTGGGCAGAAAACTGGCTTCGAATGTCAGGAAATCAATTTGACGGACCAATTGAAAAGCGCGGCCCGAAGACCGCGCTCCTAAAGATCGTGGCGCATTTGTTGGCGCCATCAACAAACGTTTCTGGAATTACCGTTATATCGCTTGCGGTACGGGAGTGCCCGCTTTGACAACAAGTTTGCTGACTCTATCAGAGAGCTGAGCACCCTTGCCGGTCCAATAATCGACGCGATCCTTTTTCAGATCGACAGTTGCGGGGTTCGTGCGGGGATTGTACGTGCCGACCACTTCAAGCGAACGTCCGTCACGGGCACGGTCTTTCTCGATCACAACGATTCGGTAATACGGTTTCTTACGGGCGCCTACGCGCGAGAGACGAATCATCAACACAGGTTATATAGTCCTTTCTGGTAGCAGGAGAGAAGGCAGAGTCACTCTGCGCAGACGAAATTCGTCCCTGAATCCTGAATCTCCAGTATCGTGGATTTCCGGCCGCGATGCAAGCGCTTAGGTCAGCGGCATTGACGTATTCGTGCCGGAGCGAACTCCAGTTCCTCTTCGCCTGTCAGGCCTGCGTTTCTTAGGGCAACATTTGGTCCGGCCGGCGGCCAGGTTTAAGCTCAGGCGTAGCGATGTCCTGCGGCCCTGGTTTGCTATCCGCCTGCCCCTGCCAGACGCCTCCTCCGTATGTTGTCACATAGATATTTCCTGAAATCACCGGGTCGGCAATCACGCGATGCATCCATTTGAAATTCGGCCCGGCAATGCGTGCCCAATGCTCGCCGCGATCGGAGGACCTCCATGCGGACGATTCAAAACCAGCGGCATATAAGACATCAGGGTTGCGCGGATCGATCGTCACGTCATACACATGTTGATCGCGATCGAATACCTGCTTCCAGGTCTGGCCGCCATCGTTTGAAACATAGATACCGCCGCCCATTCCATGGGTTCCCACGGCACGGGCCCAGGCGGCAAGATAGAGCCGCTGCGGATTTCGTGGATCGATGGCGAGTCCGTTCGGCCCATTGACCCCGGCTGGAAGCGCAACCCGCGTCCACGTCGCCGCTCCGTCACTCGACTTGTAGAGCGCGCCGTCGCCGTCATTGCCGATGCTTCCATCTTCCGATCGCCGCGCCACCACAAGGTAAAGGACTCCGTCGCTCGCTCGAGCGAGTCGCCATGCGAATGGATTCCGTTGTGTGATGCCGGTGTTCTTCAGGCTCCACGTCGCGCCACCGTCGCTGCTCTTGTATACGCCCTGGCCAAAAGCTGCCACATAAAGAACCCTAGCCTCCGAAGGACTAGTGGGATCGAGCAGGATGTGGGTAGCGGCAGTCTCTTTCATTCCCGCGTTGGATTTTTTCCATGTTCGACCGCCATCGTCGCTGCGACACACTCCACCCTTAAACGTCTCGACGGAAGTATGACGCCACATCTTTGGCCGCGGCAGATCGTGAGGGCCACTGTTGACACTCCACATCCGTCCGCGCACCTTGGGATCGAATACCACCCAGTACGTCGTGTTCCTCCACTTATCTGGAACCCCGGCGGTGCTGCTCGTCCATGACTTGCCCGCGTCTTCGCTGCGGAAGAGGCCGATGTCGGTATACGTGATGAACTGCCGCGCACTATCAAATGGATCGAAATGGATACCGTAATTTGTAGTCACGTCGAGGCCAGTCGTAGTCCACTCCGCACCGGGCACTCGTCGCGAATATTTTGCGTACCAGGTCACGCCGCCATCCGTTGTCGCCAATGTGCGTCCGAAGTCCGTGCCGTAGCACAGATTCGGGTCCTGATCCGCCACACCAAGCATTAACGGATTTTCACCCCAGCCCGTTCCGAAGGTCTGTGTGATCCAGGCGTCGTGCACGTTCGACGCGGCGGCCGTGCTTTCTTTCCATACCAGTTCCCAAGTTCGTCCGGCATCGATGGTCTTCGCAACGCCGTGCCAAATCTTACCGTCGAGATTCAGGTGACTGTAGGAGATGTAGGCTGTGTCTGGATGATGCAGGCTGGTTGCGATTGCGCGCACCCTTGCGCCTGTCCCCGGCAAAGCTATAGCGTGCCAGGAGTCGCCGCTGTCACTTGAAACGAATCCGCCCTTGCTCGACGTGGCATAGAGGACGGATCTCCCACGGGCGGCGAAACCCATCGTGGAATCCGTTATGCTCTCTGAACCGGGTAGCTCGGATTTGCGCATTCCGGTTGTACTTTTTGTAACGACAAAGTGTGCTCCAACAGCAACCAGTGTTCTCGATGTGCGCGAAGAGTAGGGATCGATCCAGAGATGTCGCGGCACTTCCGGCAGAGCAGCTTCCTTTTGCCAGCTGTCGCCGTAGTTATGGGAGACGAATAGACCCGGTGCATCTTTCTCATCCATCGCCGCGTACAAAGTTCGTGAATCGGCGGGATCGATCGCCAATGCGGTAATCGTGCCGACTTGATTTGTCCTGGCAAGAATCTTTTCATCCGCGTGATCGGAGGACATTTCGACGCCCTCAACCGCCGCAGGCTTGGGATAAACCAACTTCCAACTCTCTCCGTCATCGGTGCTTCGCCATAACCCGATCGTTTCTGCATACATTGTGTGTGGGGCCTGCGGATCGAAGACAAAGAATCGCGTAGTCCCTCGCAGGTTGAACATTCTCCACGACCGCCCCCCATCGTGCGTGATGTAGGAGCCTGTCATGTCGCAGGAGAGGAGGACTGTATTCGGATCGTGCGGGCTGATGGTCGGGTTGAACATCGCACCGCCGCCGCCAGGGCCGATGATGCGAAAACCTCCGGGTCGCAATGCCGCACTCGCAACACAACAGGAAAGCGCCAAAACCATTACTACGTGAAAAATTGTGCGACGCATTGCTGTTTCCTTATTTATCTACAAGCTTCTCAACCATTGGAGGATTGATTTCCATTCTCGCCACGGAAGGTTGAACCTCCGAGCACGAAGACTCCCCCCGGCGGCGGATGTGTCACACCATCCGCCCCAAAGGCTGTAGCAAAACAGTCCATTTAGAAGGTAATGCGGCCTCTCAGTCGAATAACCCGATTGCCGCTGATTCCCTCATTCTCAAACGTTTGATAGTTCTGTCCGAAGTTCCCAAACGGCTGCCCGCTGTTGGGAGTGTAATTGCTGTTTAGCGGCAGAATTGCCGGCTGCGTCGGCGAGTTGGGAGGTAACGGAGTTTGATCCACATACAAGTTAAACGCTCCCAAGCCGGCATAGGAAGGGCCACCCTCCGGGCCCGAATATGCGTAGCTGGAATCGGGCGAACGCATTGCATGGTTGAAGAGGTTGTCAATGTCTGCACCGATCTCAACATTGAAACGGTTCGTGAGTTGGAAGTTCTTATGGGCACCCAGGTTCACACCATAGGCCCCCGGACCAACTATGCTGTTGCGCTTGGCTACATTCGCTTGCGAGAACAAGTCCGCGCCGATACTTGGCAGGGCAAAGGCGGCAGGGTTCCACTGATACCCCTTTGGTACGTTCTTTCGTGGATTGCTGATGATGAGCGGACGGATGCTCGTGGCGTTGAAATCCCCAACGGCGTCCATTGCTCCGGTACCGACGTTGCCTGGATTCACCGGATCGCAGTCGGTGCAGTCCAGGAACGGTGTGAACCACACGCCCGATTTTGCGAACATGTTGTAGGTGAGCTGCCATCCGCCAATCAAGAGGTCCGCCAACTTGGAGGAATTGGAGGCAAAGCGTTCGCCTCGGCCAACTGGCAGATCATAGACACCGTAGGAAACCAACCGGCTGTGGGACACCCAGCTGTCCACGCCGTAATCGCTATTCGGCTCAAGCATATTATATGCGTCCCCAGCAAGGCTGCTGTTCCCGATATCCAGGCCCGACGAGTTCTGGCTCTGGTAGGTCCACGCGACGCTGAACATGAAGTGGGGCGCCTGGTGCTGGAACTGGGTCTGGAAGCTGTTTGTATTGCTGTGACCAGCGTTCTGAAAGCCGGTTATGTAATCGCCGAGAAGAGGGAAATGTTCCCGGGCCTTGTCAGCCAGGGAGTATTCGCAAGGGTCGCCGTTGGCCTGGTTTCCACTGGGATCGCACGGAGTGTGTCCGTCGCCGATGCCCGTGAGTCCGGTCGGGTCCGTCGATGTGCCAAAAGGTATATCGTTGGGAGCAAGAAACGCGGCGTCGAGTCCCAGGATTTGACCCGACTGATGCGCGCCGATGTAGGACACTCTTACGGAAGATGCGTGAGGAAGCTGCTGTTCATAGGTGAGGTTCCACTGCTGCTGCCGCGGGTTCCTCAGGTTTGTCGGGATCCAGTTTGCGGAGGGCAGGTTGTTTCCACCGGTCACGACGCCTCCCACATTCGGAGAGACGCCGGGCGCGCCTTCTCCGCCAACCGGCCAGGGATCGAACGGCGCGGTGGGAGCGGGTGTAGCAGAGAATGCCTGGTTAAACGGGTTGGTTGCGATCGCATCGCGAACGATTTGAGCAGCGGGGGTGGGATAGTACACGCCGTAACCGCCGCGAATGACGCTTTTGTCCGTGATCCTGTAAGCGAAACCGACGCGAGGGCCCCAGTCATTCTTATCCGTCTTCATCAAACCGCGACCGATTCCCAGACCCGATTGGGCCGCCGTCACATAGCCAACTGACTTGAACCCGTCACTGACGTACTGCAACGTCTTGTCGGATGGAATGATATAGCGACCTTTCTGACCGGTGGACGCGTTGAAATAGTTTGGATCGAAGTTGGCCTCAAGATCATTTACGTCGATGAAGGGAGTGTAGATGTCGTAACGCAGCCCCAGATCGAGGGTGAGCTTCGGGGTCACCTTGAAAGAGTCCTGGGCATAAAACCCGTCTTCCCAGTCGTAAACATCCATGGGAGGACGGCTCAAGGGAACAAAGTGTACGGAACTCGGCGCCTCCCCCAGGAGAATATCGGAGATCACATTCGGCCCAGTTCCCTTGTAAGTAAGGGTCCCCTGCGGTGTGCCGCGGGTGGAGGCAAATCCGTCGTCAGCCTGGTTGCGAACGAAATCGCCGCCGAACAGGACGGTGTGCCTGCCCACGTTCCAGGTAAGCGTATCCCCGAAGGTCGCCAGATTCTGACTTATGGGCCGGTACGAACTGCGACCGCCTGTTCCAAACGATGAAAAATTGGAACCCAGCGCGATCACCGGGTTGCCGATGAGCGACAGGTTCTGAGCCCCAGCCACGCTGCCGTACGCTGCGATATCCGCAGCCGAGAACCCAATGCTCGAGAGGAAGCCCTGGACCGTGCCGTTGGCCTCGGTAAGCTCATGCTGCAGGTTGAAGCCACCGCGAACCTCATTGACCAGGTTCGCGTTGAAGACGTGCGTATAGGAAACTGCAACCATGTTGTTGAAACGGTTCGTGTGAAGTAGCCCCAGGCCTGAGTAGACACCGGACACCGGAGACGTCGACGTAGCTTGCGTCGAAACGTGGTAGGTCGCGGTGAGACGGTTCGAGTCGTTGAATATGTGATCGATTCTCAGATCTCCCATCTTCTGGTTGCTCGTCCCGGGAACCGAAGTCGCGTACCCGCTCACCGCGCCAGTGGAGGGATTGATCGGAGCACTGGTGCTGAT
This sequence comes from uncultured Acidobacteriota bacterium, assembly GCA_963719625.1. Taxonomy (GTDB): domain Bacteria; phylum Acidobacteriota; class Terriglobia; order Terriglobales; family Acidobacteriaceae; genus JAKAAZ01. Next base: position 4,432 of record CAVRDB010000026.1, on the reverse strand, counting down.
GTCCGGAAAGTACAAGCTGAACAGCTTTGAGGTGACGGGATTGATGAGTCGTTGCGGAATCGTAATGAATTGCAATCCTAGACCGCCAACTGTGTCAGTCGCGATCTCCGACGGTGTAAGGACTACGCCCGCCGGAACGCCCGGCTTGTCCGCATCAGTGATGAGGGAAAAGTCGCCAGCCAACATCGTTGGATGCGGCGTGTTTCCGCTTACCTCCGATGGAGAGATGTTCCACTGCGCCTCATAGGCCGCAAAGAAAAATGTCTTCTTCACTTTCGGTACGGGGCCCCCAAAGGAAAAAGCCGCCACGTTGCTGTTCGATTGCGGCCTGCGAAACGTGGGTATAAACGGCGTAGGCTCGAAGCTCTGCTGGCTCAGTTTATCGGCATCCGCCCAGGCAGCCAGCGCCGAATTCACGTTGTCGTATTCGGCGGCCCCGTGATACTGGTCGGTGCCGGCCTTAGTGGTGACGCGGATGTTAGCGACGCCGGCATATTGGGCGCTATACCCGCTTGAAAGTACGTTCAACGAACCTACAGCCAGAAGCGAAGGCTGGCTTTGCGTGTTCTGCCCAAAGATGCCGCCGTTCGCAGCCTGACCATCGACCGAGAAGGTGGCGCCGTAGCTTTGACCGCCAATGAATTTGAAATCCCCGGGCTCATCGCTCGACTGAATATTGGGATTGATATAGAGAAACTGATAAATATCGCGGCTATCGCGAGGAAGCTGGTTGATCTCCGTCGACCCGAGGGTCTGGTTAAGGGTCTGATTCTGAGTATTGATCAGCGCCGCACTCACCGACACATTCACGGTTGTGGCTGTCTTCGAAACATGCATCACAGGATTCAGGTTCATGGTAGCGGTCTCGAGCAGGACAACCCCACTGAGCGTGGTGACGCCGAACCCGGATGCGGTGACGGTTACGTCATAGTGCCCAGGCTGCAAGGCGGGCGCAGTGAAGAAGCCGCGGCTGTTCGTCTTGAATGGAAAAGCCACCGTGGTTTGCGTATTGGTGATCGTCACCTGAGCATTTGGAACGACGGCACCGCCTGCATCCGTCACTGTGCCTTGAATTGTGCCAAGATCTGTACCCTGGGCAAAAAGCACTGGCGTGCTGGCTCCGAAACATACAAGAAGAATTGCCACCAATAAGAATTTGATTTTTTTTAAATTCACGACTTATCGCCCCCAATTTTCCCAATGGATAACCGTTTAACACACGGAATGAACGATAAGCAAGCGAAATGTTACAGAATCTCTCAATCCTTATGACATTCTCATAATGATCCAGAAACAAACTTATACGATTCAGAAACAAATCTAAATGCCAACAGACGAAAGATTGGCATTTGAAGGTATCGGGTGGCACATCTTCAAGCGTACGTACTGTTCATTCCTGGACGAGACAGGCGCTCCGGTCGGTGTGCAGCAGAAGCTCATGAGGCACGGTAATATCGCCACGACTATGAATGTCTACAGAAAACGCAACCTTGCGAGCAAAGGCCCCAGGCAAACTCAAAAGTTGTACAGAATGGTGATGTCCCCAAAGTTTTCCCCAAAGTGACTGAAACACCTGAGCCCCTTTATTTTGCGCGTCGAGAAAACAGTTATCATCATCGGTTTCTACGCGGCTGGCCTTTCCTTCTACGAACGTTGGCTGGTCCATGGTCAGAACGTTGCCTTTGTGAAAAATACACGGATTGAGGTAACAACGGTCCCAAGCCGGAATCCACTTCCTACTGCGGGACTACCGCCAAGTCCTTCCGAGAGGCACTGAACATACTTGATGTATCGTTTAGCGGATCGCCCTCGATAAGAGCAAAGGCGTTGTCAAAACGCAATCAGCGGAGGCTTGCTGTCCACAGTCCCCGGTATGGTTTCCAGCAGATTTGCGGCTCAGGTCAAAGACAAGCAGATGATGACCTTCCAGTGATTGAACTTCACCGCTCCTGCGTCAAGCCATGAAGGTATATTCCTCCAATCATTCTGAAGCAATCTCCGAGAACCGCTGCTACCCATCAAATAAAAAGCTGGCGTCAATAAAACAAAAAAAACAAAAACACTTGACAGACGTGCCTTCTCAATCGCAAAGTCCTAGACACTCCGGAATTCAATCCCCCCAAGACGCCAGAATCAAGGAGCCATCTCATGAAAATTCACAAACTCTTCTCCTCTCGGATGAATTTTCGCCTTCACTCGAATGCACTGAATGTTTTCCTTTTCCTCGCATTCTGTGCGAGCAGCACGGTGGCTTCGGCCAAAACTGTGGCCACGCCGACCTTCAGTCCGGCGGCGGGGACGTATACCTCGCCACAGACGGTGACCATCAAGGACACGACGAGCGGCGCGACCATCTACTACACCACCAATGGAACCACGCCGACGACCAGCTCGACACAGTATTCCAGCCCCATCAATATCTCTGTCACGGAGACGTTGAAGGCCATCGCCACACACAGCGGCGATACCAACAGCGCGGTGAAATCGGGGACCTACACCATCAGCTCCGTGGCGGCCACGCCGACCTTCAGCCCGGGGGCCGGCTCGTATGGCTCGGTGCAGACGGTGACCATCTCGGACACGACTCCCGGGGCGAGCATCTACTACACCCTCAATGGAACTGCTCCGACGACCAGCTCGGCGCCGTATCTCGACCCGGTCTATATCACAAATACAGAGACATTGGAGGCCATCGCTGTAGCCAGCGGATATACCAACAGCGCGGTGAAATCGGCGGCGTATACCATTCCGGCAGGCACTCCTGCACGGTCTTTCCCCAGCACATCGAGCACCTTGTTGGAATTCAACGACCAAGTCCCACTGGGCAGCCTAAGCGCGGCCCAGATTCAATTTCTAGCCACAAAGTACGCGGGCAGCCAGAAGCAATTAGCCTCGGAAGCAGCCAGCTTACGAGCATACAACTCAAACTACCTGGTCCTGCACTACCGCTTGTCAGAGCACCTGGGCTACGGACAGTGTACGAACGCGACGCCCCCGGTCCCGACAGAAACCAACTACCTGACCATTATCGACGGGAACAACTGGGTCGAGGAGTGGGCTTGGCCTGGAAATCCAGCACCGGCAGCAGATACCTCGTGGTTTTACCAGTGTGACGGGACGTACTGTACTCCTTCCGGATCGGTCGTCTACGACTGCGGCGATCAGCATTGGCTCATGAACATTACCAACGTAGGCTGGGAGAATTATTACAGCCAGCAGGTCATCAAGGCACTTTACGATAACGATGATGATGGCGTCTTCGCAGATAGTTTCAGCGTTCCCAATTACCTGGGCAGCACGATCTGGACCCCGAACCTGGCGGCGCTCGATATGTCCGCCGAGGACACGTGGGCGACGAACATGTACAGCTTTACCACCTACATGCGCGCCCAGCTCAATGGCAATTGGCTGTGGATACCCAATCTGGGACCATACGTCACGACGCGAGACCCCTCTAACTACACCACCGTTGACGGCGCGATGATTGAGGATTTCGCGGAATACGGCAACGAGAACTTCCTGGCACCAGCCGACTGGGTGACCCAGATGAATCGCGTTCTAACGCTCGACAACCTCAACAAGATACTGCTTTTTCAGTCGTATCCCAACTCGGGGTCGAGCGCCACCTACGAACGTCTTTTCCTCACCGCGAACGCTCTGCTGATGCAGGGAGAGTACACGTACCTGAATATCCAAACCGGGTCAGGCGTTCTGAACTGGTGGCCGGAGTATTTGATTTCCAGCCAACTCGGAGCGCCCACTCAAGCGCTGCCCAGCACCGCTACCACCATCTCCGGGTTCGCGCAGACATCCGGGAATGGCACCACCTATTATCAGCGCGACTTTGTTAATGGCATGGTTCTGGTAAATCCCACCGGCAACGACACTGGCACGATCAGCCTGGGTGGGACGTACTACATGGTTACCGGCGATTCGGGCGGTGGCGCCGTACCTTCAAATGGGACTGCTCCTGGTACGCTGTCATGCACGGCCGTGACCAGTGTCGATCTCACTGCAGGTGGAACAGGATCATATGGAGGTAATTCCTGCTACGACACCAATGTTTCAGGAGGATATTGCGCAGCCATACTGCTGACAAATCCGAGTTGCTGAACCGTCAGCCATAAAGAAATTCCAACCCAGTTGGGGAATCGAATCCGCAACTGGGTTGGAAAGAAAATGCCGGCCCGCCTCGATTGGAACAGCGCAATGGAGCTCACCGGTGTTATTCGCTTATGTCCTTCCATTCTGCGCGCTCAAAGTAAGTGTCTCAGCGAATCTAACGCCCAAAATGCTATCGGGCGTTTCTTGCCTGGGGAATTCTAGTAGGGTCCCCAAAGCACCGGAAACAACGCGGGCGTGGAAGGATGCTAAATACTTGAAAAGGATTGGCTCCTCAGGTAGGACTCGAACCTACAACCCTTCGGTTAAC